>CAJAIK010000109.1 GCA_903939765.1 uncultured Chlorobiaceae bacterium
ACTTCAGTTCAGCAAAGCCATTTTTACCGCTCTTGGTGCAGTGGGCGAGTTGAGTGCAGCAGAGTTTTATTCAGGTGCCGGAGTGACTGCGGCCCATGATATCGATGACCGGATTATTTACAACACGACTACAGGGGCGCTCTACTATGATGCTGACGGCTCGGGTGAGGCTTATGCTGCGGTGCAAGTTGCCATAATCGGCACAACATCACACCCTGCGTTGGTTTTTGGCGATATTCACATCATCGCCTGAAATCGGGTAAATCCGGTTTTTCGGGATGTAAAGTGATGAGGTAACGGGGATCAAAAAAGGCTGAATGGAGCTGGGCAAGCGGGGAAAATGCGCGATTCTCTTTTTGCGATCAGTTTAATTTTTATATCTACAGTTAGGTTTCGTTTTTTTTATATATTTCTGAAGAGAAGTGTGTAGAACACTGTTTTTATGCAACCGTTGTTTGATTATATTTTCCCTTAATATTGCGGCAATTAAGTGATTGTTATGAAGAAAAACATCAAAAAGTTTGCTTTGTGGGCAATGGTGATCGCCTTTGTAGTACCTGCCGGGGTGCGTGCCGATGAGATGGCTGAATCGCTTGTATTCTTCAGAAATGTGGCTGTCAACAGCAAAAAGCTTGTATCACCAGCTATTTTTGGTATTTCCAGTGCACGAACCATGGGCGCTTGCAATGGGTTTATTGCTGGTGCTGGTGCGACATCACCAAGGTCTGCCCGTGGCAATGAGCCTTTATTTGATGGGAGTGCTGCAGTGGGATTAGGGCTTGGTAATCCGAGGGAGAACATTGGGTTCGATACGTATCTTGGTATTATAAGCGTTAACCCGAAAGGCGCTAACGGAGGGTTTGGCGTTGGTGAGGACGGGAATCTGAGTTTCAAGGCGGGTCATACTTTTTTGACGGATGATTATGATAATATATCGTTGGCAGCAGGGGTCAACAGCCTCGTTACATGGGGAGCTGCAAAGAGAATGAGTGAAAATGTGTACGGTGTCGTTTCAATAGGGAGCGCTTTTGAACTTGGCGATACTGTTGTACCTGTTTCGATGTCGTTTGGTGCAGGTTCCCGTCAGAAGCACAGCCGGGACTTTGGGGTCTTTGCGGGGCTTGGATTGGGGATTACAGACATAGTCGATGCGAGTGTTGGTTATAATGCTTCGCGTTGGATTATGGGGCTTAATTTGAAGTTTTCACAGCTTAGCAATAGCCCTATTCTGAACAGGTTTGTTGTGCAGTTGGGTGTGGATGATGTTTTCAATAATGACAAAAATCGAAGGGGGGTGTTTGTTGTTGCAATGCCATTCTATTTTTAAAGTGCAAAAAGTTGCGCTTTTTGCCTGCTGTTTTTTTTTCTCGGTTACGGCTTTTGGGGGGCAGCTCGGAGTGGTGGATGAGAATACGATGGTTATTATTCCTCCGCCCGTTGTTGAACCGCCCCTTGTTGGACCGCCTGTTGTTGAGCCGATAGTTGTTGTTGAACCGATAGTTGTTGGTATTTCTCCGCCCGGTGTTGAAACGTCCGGGGTGGAAATACCGGCGGTGAGGGGAGCTGTTTCAACATCTTCTGTGGCGTCTGGACGATTTTCGCCTTTGGTTTCAAAAATGATGTTGGAGGATGCTGAAGCTACAATAAACCCTTCAGATCTTTTGACGGCTGCCAAGAGCCTTGACGTTGTGCGCAGGCACAAGGTGCTTGCGTATATCGACAAGATCCTTGAAAATCCTTATGTTCCAAAGTCTGACAAGGCTATTTTTATTGGTTTTCGCAATGATCTGAGTAAGTGATGGATGAGGTGAGTTGTGGATGTCGTGCCGTTTCTGAACAGTGCCATGCTGTTCAGTTTGGCGTGTACAAAGTATGTTGATTTTACTCTTGCCTTTCAACTCTCAGGATTGAATTTGCCCTTTGCCTGCGAGAAGTGTTTCCGGTATTCTTTTTAAATAATAAGAGTATATTGCGAGTAATGCATAGGAAAAACCTGCAAAAACATTGTTTCGCGTGTTGTTGTATTCAAGTAACAATTGAATAACAGTGATGCCTGTCCTCAAAAATTTACGTTCATAAATAGCAAGGAGCTCTTTCGTTATGACTTATCGTGATTCTTCTATGCATCTATTCCAGAATAGAGAATTGCTCTCCTTTAGTGACGTTGTTGTTGCTGATGAAGGGCTGGTGGATATTGAGGTTTTAACCGGATCTTTGGTTGGTTGCTGCACGGTTCGGCTTGTCGCTTCCGGGGAAAGTCCGTTTGCGGTTTTGCGTGATGTTTTTAGCGCCGGGTTTAGCAGGGTACATATCCTCGCCCACGGAGAACCGGGTGCGGTTCAGTTTGGTGGCAAGATGGCTCGGTTGGGGGATTTTATCGGTGCGCTGCATGGTGCTGCCGATAGGGTTGAGCATCTTTCTCTCCATTTTTGGTCTTGCTTGACAGGTGCTGGCGCTGAAGGACGGGCTTTTGTGCAGGGCCTTTCACGCGTGACCGGTGGTGTGGTGTCGGCATTCAGCGGGTTGGTAGGGTCGAAAGCCCTTGGTGGTGGCTGGACTCCTGATGTGTTTGCAGGAGGCCTGCAGTCGGTCAGTGTTCCTTTTGCGGGTGCTGAGGCCTATCGGCGCACACTCCCTGTAGAAGTTCCGCCAGATCAACAGGTTATGATTCTGGAACATAGCGGTGTATATTATAGCACTATTGGCGATGCTCTTGCCGCAGCAGTGGACGGCGAGACCATTGTGGTTGGCAGCGGCCATTTCACTGAAGATATAACGATTGATAAATCCGTTCACCTTCTCGGTGCCAATAACGGCAGTACGGCTGTTGTGAACGATGTAAATGGTAACCCCATCCCGGATGTTGCAGACAATGTTCGTGCTCATACGGAAACATGGATTGACGGCACGGTGACGGTTGCTACGCACGATGTTGAAATCAACGGGTTTCGCTTGCACAACATTGATGGGCCGTTGAAGTTTGACAACACTGTTCTGACGGACGGTAATCCAGTGACGACCCTCGACCACCTCACTCTGGTCAACAACTTTATTACAGGCTTTTATGCAGGTAATGCTCCGAGCCTTGGAACGCAGGGTGAATCAGTGCAGAATGCTACCGGTTGGGATATTTCGCATAACTTCATTGGCGGTGTTATCACCGATGAGACTCATAACGGGTCGGGGTCATTGTACATCAGCGGCCTTGCTGATTCTGCAATATCCGACAACGTCTTCTGGCGGTCTGCTGCGGCGCACCTTTATCTGAGTTCTCTCACCAATGTAAGCGTTGATGGCAACAACTTTTATCACGGACTTCATGCTTCCAGTGCTAATTTTGACGGATACGCTGAGCAATTCTATAGCTCTGGATATGACTCTGGATATGGCACTGGCTCTGGATATGGATATGGTAACGCTGGTTCCACGGTCTATTTCGGTCGTAACTACTGGCTTGAGCTGAAGGGTGTTAATACTGGTGTCTCCATCACGAATAACGAAGGGAGCTACAATTCAGGCGGCATACAGCTTTATGGTGAAACTGCTGGCTCAAGCTTCGATCATATCGTCATCTCGGGCAATACCTTCAAGGATTTCGTCAATGCCGATCCCAACGGCATTCTCACCAATCTCTTGTCTCGCCACCGGTCGGGCCTTATGGGTGCCATCGACGTTTCGATTAACTCCGGATCTACGGCTTCAGACATCCTTATTCAGAATAACACGGTCACGATAGGCGCTGATCAGGTTTATTCGGCATATGATGTTTCAGGCCAGATACAGGTGACTGGTCATGTTGCAGGTCTTGTGGTGCAGGATAACAACCTCAACTGGGTGGCATCCGAGGGTATTAATTACCATGGAATAATCGTTCCGCCAACGACCTATTTCAATACTGCTGGCAAGGTTCTTGAAGGTATCGGTCTTTATGGCGGTATTGAGGGTAATGTTGATATCGCCGGCAACGATATCAGTTATACGACTCCAGCCGCTTTAGCTTTGGGTGCGGGTATTTTCATCAGTAAAGATCTCAGCACAGGCAACTATGGAGTCTATGCTGCAGCGACGCATGTGGCGGGTGACAATATCATAACGCGTCCAGCAGGTGCCACATCAACAGACATTGTCCTTGATAACTTTGCCGGTGTTGTCCCTGGCAATTTGGCGGTGAATATCATTGAGGGTGGCACAAATACGCTTAAAATATACAATGAAGGGGTGACTCAAGGTACTTATAGTTTAGTGCCTGCTACAATAACTGGTGGTGGTTCATACTTGGCACCATATGTCTTGCACGTTTTGGGAACAGGGAGTAATGACTCTTTGCATGGCTATGGCGGAAACGACAGCATTACGGGCTTGGCCGGTAATGATACCCTTGATGGCCGAGCCGGGAATGACACGATGGAGGGCGGCCTTGGCAACGATACCTACGTCGTAGACAGTGTCAGCGATGTTATCACAGAAGCCGCCTCTGCGGGTACGGATACGGTGCAGTCGAGTGTCAGCTACATGCTGGGCGCCAATATCGAGAACCTGACACTGACAGGGACGGCCAACCTCAATGGCACCGGCAACGACCTTGCCAATATCCTCATCGGTAATATCGCCAACAATACGCTTGATGGCGGAGCTGGCGATGACACGATGCAGGGCGGAGCTGGCAACGACACCTACGTCGTGGACAGCGTTGGCGATGTTGTTATAGAAGCTGCTTCAGCGGGTACTGATACGGTGCAGTCGAGCATAAGCTACACGCTGGGAGCCTATGTCGAGAACCTGACACTGACAGGGACGGCCGCGATTAATGGCGCTGGGATCCTCAATGGCAACAGCGGCAACAATATGCTTGGTGCTGGAGCCGGAGGCGCAGCCGACATCAATGGCACTGGCAACACCCTTGCGAATATTCTCATTGGCAATGACGGGAACAATACGCTTGATGGCGGAGCTGGCAATGACACGATGCAAGGTGGCCTTGGCAACGATACCTACATAGTGGACAGCGTTAGCGATGTTGTTACAGAAGACGCATCTGCGGGAACCGATACGGTGCAGTCGAGTGTCAGCTACACGCTGGGAGCCAATATCGAAAACCTGACACTGACAGGGACGGCCGCAATTAATGGCACCGGCAATACGCTTGATAACATCCTTATCGGTAACACGGGCAACAATACGCTTGATGGCGGAGCCGGTAATGACACGATGG
>CAJAIK010000110.1 GCA_903939765.1 uncultured Chlorobiaceae bacterium
AGGGATTCAAGCCCATGGGGCAGGTATCGGTCATCTGAGTCCAGGAATCCAAGGTATCTGCCTCTTGCCAGGGCAATGCCGTGATTGCGTGTCGCGCTCGTGCCGGCATGCGGTCTGTAGGTGTAATGAATGCGAGAATCGCGGTTACAATACGCCTCTGCAATCTTTTGGTTTTCATCAGTCTCGGAGCCGTCGTCGATAATCAGCAGTTCCCAGTCGGTAAACGTTTGGGCAAGAACGCTCTCGATCGTCTCGCCCAGATAGTCGGAACGGTTGTAGACAGGGGTAATGATCGACACCAGAGGTGTTCCTGATACGGGTGTTTTATTATAGGTAGAGGTCATGATTCATGCTTTGCAAATGGATTGGCGGCAGGGTGCCACATACGGGACGCGCAGCAGATTTTGCCATACTGGAGAGTTGGCAATCAGCATATTTTGTTACTCATGCCCGTTCTGACTCAGTGTTCTTTCAATGGCGGTTAGCATTAAGGCTCGTGATTCGAACACGCGCATTTTATCATGGCCCAGCACCTGTTGAATCTGATTTTGCAGCGGATGACTTTTTTCGATCCAAACCTTGCCGAGCAGATGCTTCCCAAACAGGGAGAGTACCTGTGCTGAAACCGTTCGCTTTTCAGGCCAGGAGCTGATGACAAGGTGATGACAGAACGGCAGAGGCATTCCCTCCCCCATGAGCGAGTCAGGATCGATTGCCAGGAGCAGCGAAGTTACTCTGGGATTGATAAGGAGTGAACGTGTAGCTGCAAGCATGCTCTGCCTGGTGGGGCTGATTTGGTTTTTGCCAATAAAAACGCCCTCTGAAGAAACCGTGCCCAATCCAGGGGTATTATTGAACAATCGTTTTCGAACATCGCTGATTAAATCACCCGGTTCGGTTCCGAAGACAAGCAGTGAAGGGACTGTCCCATCCCCTTGAACATATAATTTGAGTATTTGACCATGGAGATGGGTAAGAATGGTTCCCATCTGCGGTTGGGCATTCACTTCGAGGATTCCGGTGTTGGTTCCCTGCCAGGGGTTTCTGATATCACTGGCAATGAAATCGACAGCGGCAATATCGAGGCGAAGAAGCTCTACGGCCCGTTTGGCCAGGTCTATGTATGAACTGTCAATTTCATCTGTATTCAGTAACGCCGCATCTCCGCCCGTGGATACATTGGCCGAGCGTCTTAAAGCGATGAATTGTCCTGTCTTCGGAATTGAGTCAAGGCTCAGCCCTTCTCGTTGAAGCAGAATCCGGGCTTCATTGTCAATGACAATCGGCTTCATGATCGAAAATTGGCTGGTGGAACGTCTTGGATCGTTGTTTGTTTTTTCAATAAGGAAATTTATTGTTAAAACCCCATCGCCGGTTACACCTGCAGGCATGCGTTTTACGACGGAAACAAGCTCCCCTCGAACCAGAGTGATGCGGAATGCTATACCCTGAAGATACTTCTCGAGCATGATATTGAACGAGAGTTTCCTTGCATGCTCAAAAGCATCGTGAACTTCATGAGGGGTTCGCAAATCTGCATATACTCCTCTCCCTTGGTCCAGATCTGCCGGTTTTACAACGACTGGATAGCCAATCTGTTTTGCTATTGACACTGCTTCCGTGGCGTTTCTTACGAGCAGACCATGAGGCACCGGTAGACCTCCTAGTTTCAGGGTGGCATTGGTTACCAGCTTGTTTTTTGCTTGTCTCACACCGATTGCTGATGTTTCATCGCTTATACTGCTGCTAAACCATCGCCCTTTGGATCCCCAGCCGTACTGAAACACGCCTCCGGGTAATGGCTGAACCGGTATTCCAAGAGCATGGGCAGCATAAATAAAACGGATGTTGTTGGAACCCTGAGGAGCGACCGATCGGAGTTGCAGAAGCAGTTGATCAAGTTCAATGCGTAAAGAAGGGGTGAGGTGCTTTTGCCTGGAATCAGTATTATTGAGCAATTTCAGAACCCATTCCAATGCAAGTAATGTTGCGCGCGGTTCATAGGATGGAAAAAAAACCTGGAAAACAATATTTTCTTTAATTGACTTTGACCTCTCCCAGGAATCGCTGATTCTGAGTGATTCAAGAACCGGAATTCCCGCCGATGCCTGCAATCCGGCAACTACAGTCGCGATAGCTTTGATGGCATCAGACTTGTTTGTTCCGGTATTCGCATTGAGTTCATCAAATTGCG
>CAJAIK010000111.1 GCA_903939765.1 uncultured Chlorobiaceae bacterium
CGCCTCATCGGTGAGCACAATAACGTCGGAGCGGTCACAGAGCAGCTCCGGCGTCTGAAATTTATGGATCAGGGTAAAAACATAGCGGTGATTCCCGCGCAGCAACTCCCGCAACTGAGCACCGCTTGAAGCATGGCACTGGTCGCCCTCGGCATCACTCACCGCACCGGCTGCCTTGAAGGTCTTGGCAATCTGGTTATCAAGCTCCACCCGGTCGGTCACCACCACGAAAGTCCAGTTACCCGCCACCTTGCGCAGCACCTTCTGCGCAAAAAAGACCATCGAAAAACTCTTGCCGCTCCCCTGCGTCTGCCAAAAAACGCCACCGCGCCCATGCCCCAGCTTACGCGCTTCGAGCATCGAGGCAATTGCATTGTTCACACCGAGATACTGGTGATTCTGCCCGATAATCTTCACAAGCCCCGCCTTGTGCTCCGAAAAAAGGGTGAAATTCTCCAGAAAAGTCGAGCAGGCGCGAGCGGTCGCATGTTCCGCGAAGCATCACCTCCAGCGACACCCGGCGGGGCTCATCCTCACGATCAATGCGTTTCCACTCAAAGAAGCGCCCCCAATCAGCCGTGAGTGAACCAACACGGCTCTCCGTACCGTTCGAAGCAATGAGCAGGGCGTTGTACCAGAAGAGCGACGGTATCTGCTCTTTGTAGTGCGTCAGATTTTCATCAAAGGCTGCACGTGCTGAAACTCCGAGCTTCTTCAGCTCAATAACAACCAGCGGCAGACCGTTGACAAAACCAACCAGATCGGGCCGGCAGGTATAAAGCGCACCCGTAACGCTGAACTGACTGACCAGCAGAAAATCATTGTTCTCCGGATGCTCCCAATCCACCACACGCGCCCGCTCCGTCTTCTGCCCGCCACGTTCAGGGTCAGGCATCGAGACTTTAATCCCCTCCTTGAGCAGCAAATAAACCTCACGATTCGCCGCCTCCAGCAACATAGCCGAACGGCCGCGAGTCAATTCATCTATTGCTGAGGTTATGGCCTCGGGCGGCAGCGCAGGGTTCAACCGCTCCAGCGCCGCACGCAATCGCATCGCCAGCACCACCTCCCCCTTCGTCTCCCGCTGCAACGTACCAGTTGTACCAAAGCTCTCCTCTAACGCAGACACCGCAGTCCAGCCAAGCTCCGCGAACAACCCAATTGCAGGCTGTTCGACAAGCTGATCTTCAGTGTAGGGATGGGGCATTGGCTTACGAGATTGAAATGATGAGTTGAAAAGCCCGGTCACATACCGCCTTGGCCTCAGCCCGATTCTTCCGAAAAAGATCGCTGAAACTCCGGGCACAATTCGTATGCGCCGATTTCGGAGAGGTAAAGCCATCCACCAATTGTTGCGCTTCAACTTTGGCACCACCCGTTGCACCATCAGCCAGCTTTTCCAATTGCGGATACAAAGCGATAATGACAATGGCTCGCTCCCGCAAGAGATTTTTTCTCTTCGCCTCGTCATCAAGTTTAAAAAACTCAATCGTGACCAGCGCCCTTTCACGGTCGTACCCACCCTGCGCAACGGCTTGTGGTGAGACTCCATAAAACCGAATCAAATCTTCCGGTGCATCATCGAAATCACCAACCGGACAGACAAGAAGCGGCCTCTCCTTGACATGAAGTTGCGCCGGATCGTCACCCGTAAGATCGTATTCGCCTGCGATGGGAAAATAGTCCTTCTTGAGCAGCGTGTTGCAGGGTTTGCAAGCTGCGGAGTAGTTGAATGGGTGATAAGGCAGCAGAAAATATCCACGATCTTCATCGGGCACTGCGGTCGCCTTGATGCCCAACTCCTTGAGAGCCTTGGGCAACCTCCACGCACGGATACGCCCCTTTGGTCTGAAATGTTCAACATCCTGCTCGATCTTGCCAAAATCGATTGATTCCAGCTTCCGCTCACAATACGCACACTTGCAGTCACCCTGCAAGCACATGAACACGGCCTTGACATCGCTCCAGATCGTGCTGCTCTCCTCGTAGCAATTCTTCTGGCGAAATCCGGCTGTCCGCAATGCGGCCTTTTGCAGCCAACCCGGAGACTCAGCTTCAATGAGCGACTCCAATTGCGCCTTCGTGACCCGATACCCAATCACTTTACAGCCTCCACTCCCCGGCTCATCTGCTCAAGAAGCTCTTTTGCAGCTTCATTGTCTCCCTTGCGTGCCTTCAAGGTCAGCTCTTTGAGGGTTCGTTTCTTCCCTGGCGCGCGGGTAGAGTCCATTCCAAAAAAGTCGGTTAACAACACCTGATCAGCATCCAGTCCATGCACTGCCCATTCAATCCGCTTCGCGGTGCTCGACTGCTTCGTACCCGGCTTCATCACGATGATATTCATCCACTCCAGAGAGCCGACAACCAGAGGGCTGTGGGAGGTGACAATGAATTGAATGTTCGGCAGCTCCTTCGCCAGCGTCTGCAACACCGTCATCTGCCATTTGGGATGCAGATGCAGGTCAATCTCATCGACCATCACGATACCCTTGTTCTCCTTGAGCTTCTTTCCCGATGGACAGGTTTCGCAAACATGGAACAACAAATCACCCAGCCAGCCAAGAAATGCGCGATAACCGTCTGACAAGGCAGGAAATGGAACTTCTACCCCTTTTTTCCCATAGAGGTACTCACCCTCCTTGTCCTGCTTTCCGGTGAACGCCCAATTATCCTTGCCCACCAAAAGGTTGAGTAAATGCACCACCTGCACATAACGGTCCCTTAATTGATTGCTCTCTTTGTATCGGGGCAACCAGGTGTTGAGTGGACGGAGTGAATAATCATCTTCGAATAACCCCATGATTCTTGCCGCACGAGGTGACGACTTTCCGCTCTGCTCCATCCTGTTCGACTTTGAAACCCGCCGCGTTGCACCGTAACCAACCATAAAAAAGGCATCGGAGCCAGAACTATAAACAAGATGCCAGGGTGTTTGATCGCCATGCGTCCATTCGAGAATTTCCAAATCGCCCTCGGAAGAGACTTCAACGCAAGATTCGATGTGACTGACAGGAGCACCGTCTTGCTCGTGAACCCTGAAACCCGCTTTCAGCACAGCACGTTGCAGCTCCCTTTGGCCACTCTCACGGCGAATCAGGTAGTAAGGATAAATTCCTGATTTTCCGACTGCAGGGCCAAGAGCTGCCAACGCTATTGCCTTGAGCAGCGAAGTCTTGCCATAACCATTGTTGGCAAGCAACAAGTTCATGTTTGGCAATTGTGGTTTTGGCATTCCAGCGGCAACGAAATCCTGATCCGCATGGCAAAAGGTGATTTTGCTCTTCCGAAAAGTCCGGAAATTCTCGATTTCGATATGGTCAATATACATAGTAACGTTTGTCCGATTCGTTAGTTTGCTCTGATTTGTGTTGTAACAGCAATCTTACCTGTCAGCAAGCGAAGAAAGATACCTGTCGCCCTACCAAGTTCAGCGAACAACCCGATTTCAGGTTGCTCGACAAGCTGGTTTGCTGTGTAGGGGGCATGATCATTTCCTATTCACCTGCCAAGTCTGTAAAAGAAATGTAGCCATTGTCCCCGACAGGTTGACTGCAAGTTCTGCGTGACGCGAAGCTGGCGTTGTTCCCGATAAACCTTTACCATGTGCATCGCTGTGCCGATTACGCATCGCTCCCAAACCTTGAACAACGGACTGACAACCGCCGAGGATTTGTTTAAACAACTGTTCAGTATGTTGACTTGGCGAAAGATAGAGTTGTGTTGCCGTCAGTGTATAGAGTTTGGGCAAGTCGGCAGTGTCGTCATACGTTGTTCCCGCTGCGTTGAGGATGTGCTTGCACACTGATTCAAGAAGTGTGCGAGCCGCAGTAATAGCGCCTTCCGCATCAGTCGCTCTACGATCTAACGCTTTTTGCCAAGCATCTTGAATGTAGCTCGAACTGATAGTCTGAACTGTTGCTGTAATTGCTGCATCGCTGGGTGTGCGAGATTCTGTTTCCAGCATTGTCAAAAGTGGGTCGAGCTCTTTTCTTAAGTATTCTCTCCGTTCGACATAAGTGCCGAACTTTGGTTGGATGAAGCCCCAAAACTCAGAAAGCTCTCGGCAGGATAAAACAAACCGAGGTAGCATTTTTGAAATGCGAGAATGTGCTGTCAACTCGCGGCGAAGTTCATTGTATTCAATATCGTTACTCCCTCCTCCTGTTGCTCTGGCAATCAGCATATTTTTCAATGACTCAACTTTGATTATCAATTGATCATGCATGGCTTAGTTTTCTTTGAGTTTCACATCTCCAGCCAGCAGCTTCGGCAGCAGATGGTCACGTGTCAGGCGGAGGTTTTGAATTTGGCGTTGAAGCGTTGATGCTTGACTCTCAAAAGTACCTGCCAATTCGCAGAACTTTTTCAATAGAGCAGCAGGTGGAACAAGAATTTCCAACGTGTAGGCTTGATTGCGACTCAGGCCAGGAACAGCGGCATCGCTGTTTATAAAGTTCATTGTCGGCAAAACATAGAACAAATAGCGTAACGGCAAATACGAGGTGACAAAATAGGCAGTATCTATCACAAAGAAATCATCGTCGCACCAGAATATGCTGCCGACATTGCCCTTCCGTCCAACAATGATACCAGGTCCTTTGACCAAGTTCGTGTCGTGCATGCCGACTATACCACTCGATCCATAAACAGGATACACGCCATCGCACCGATTTTCTTTCTTGAGTGCCTTGCCGTAGTTCAGTATCGCCACATCACCAAGCTTCTTCACCTCCCACCCCTGCGGAATGTCTCCCAGGGAAGAGGCTACGAGCGGATGGCTTTCATGGCCGGGAAAGCGGAAGCAGACGAACCACTCACGGTAGAGGGCGCGGGCCATCTTCTCCAGAATCCTGATGCGCCGCAGGCTGTTCTCTATCAGTTCGTCGTAGGCCGACAGGATACCCGCAATCCGCCGTTGCACCGGTAGAGGGGGAACTGGAGTCTCGAACTTCCGCAGAATATCTAAATTAATGTGAGGGACACCTGCCGCAAAAGCGAGATTCTGAATTTTCTGAACTGTGTCAACTGCGGAAAAAAAGTAGTAAAGAAACAGAGCATCAGCCTGCTCGGGGTCAACAGTGAGCTTCATCTGGCTTTGCGAGATCACAAATCGAGAAATCGGTGAATCAAAAGGAATAAGGCCAACCTGACCTATTGTTCCTCGTTGCGTAAAAATTAGATCCCCCGGATGAGCGTTGTTTGCCCTCAATTCGTCTGCTTTCTCTTCCGAGACATAAACGAAGTCATCGAAAGAAAATTTGGAATCGGCCGATAAATTTGTGCCACGAATCACCGGTACACCTGATTCGCTGTAATGCTTCCTTGAGAGCTTTGAACCAAATGGCCCACCGTTTAACGCCCACCGCCTCTTGGCTGAAATATCAACGAGTTTTACTGTTCGCCATTCATGTGACATCGTCATGCCTCCAGAATCTCCACCACGCTGCTTGCAAAGGATTGTTTCTGGTGGCGCATCTGCGCAATGAAAGTTTTCAACATCCATGTCCATCACTCCTCAGTTAGCTCACTCAAGCCGTCAGGATGTTTCAACGACTTTTTCTCTTCGGAGGCTAGACGGCGTTCGACCTTCTTCACGTCTTCGGCGGAGGGCAGGGATTCCGGCGGAATGCCTCGTTCAAGCAGGATTTTCAACACCGCCTTGTTGTTGGTAATGTGTTCAGTGGCAATTTGCCCTTCACTTTTCATACCATGTTCGCGTGCATTGAAAATGGTGAGTTCAGTGGCGAAGTCTTTGGCTTTCAGGATCAATGTTTCGTTGTTCATAGCGTTCTTCCTTTCTTGCGCGTTGGCTTTGGCGGTAATTGCCTGACAGCTTTCTCGAATTCCCCTCCTGCCTCATCGGTTTGCCGAATTCGGTTCAGGTTGAATTTTTCATATTCCGCTTCAGCGAGTTCTTTCGCCATCTGATGCGAAATCCTGCCTGCGTTGTTGAGGATGTCGCGGTCATTGAGAGTGAGGAAACCATGAAGCTTGCCTATCCACTCTTTCATGTGCATAGGCACG
>CAJAIK010000112.1 GCA_903939765.1 uncultured Chlorobiaceae bacterium
AAACCGAAAAACGCTCACACAACACAGAAAAAGCGGAAAATGGATGCCGCCCCAAAAGCGAGCATCCATACCGGCCACAACGGGCATCACTCCTTCGCGGCATCCCGTAACTCAAAACCATCATGAAGAGACTCCTTGATGATTTCATCACTGAAACGGCTGCCGGTACCGATCCTTTTTACCAGAAACTCCACGAAGTCATTATACCTCCGTTTTGAATCCAGCGAAGCTGACGACTTCTCCTCCGGCTGAAGCTCAGGCGTATGGGCAAACCAGTACTGCAGAAAAAGAGAAAATGCTTCCGACAGGACACCAACCTGGTTATCAACACGCATAATGCTCCGGTTCTGCCGCTGAAGCTGTTTGAGAACCGAAGCGGTATCATCTTTCTCTTCGAGATACTGGCTTAACGCCTCTTCGACAACACTCGTCGCCGTAACACCCCGCTGGTTGCAGTACTGCGTGAACCTGCTGTGCAGCTCCGCTGAGAGATAGGGATGAATATTCTTGCGTTTTGTCGTCATAATGGCAGCTCCTCTCCGCCTGAATGGTTCATCCCAAATGCTCTTGAAAGACCCCTGTCAACACTCTTTTTTTGGAGAACCCCGTTCTGCCGGTCGCTCTTCCGCTCCTCTTCTTCCGTTCTCTCCCCTTCCATATCGTCGGCTCTCCTCTTTTTTTCGTTGTACATATCCAACTCGTTTTGCCATCTGACGTCACGCTGCAACTCCTTCGCTTGTTCCTGCGCCGAAAGCTGCGTACCACCACACCCCGCACTACCCCCCTTTTCAGGCGAGATAACCTCCTTCGGGCAGCTCGCATCAGAACACGCCACCGCCACCGGTTTCGGAAGCAGGTACCACTCGTTCCGGGGCTGCAGCAGCAGCTCTTTTTTCTGTTCCACCGCACTCTCCGGAGCCGGAAGCCAGGCTCTCCTGCTGAATCGGCGATCCTGGTAATACATGATTTTCTTTGCCCGGTAGGGCGGCAGATTGCCGACCATGACCAGTGCCTCAGAACCCGGTAACTGTAAAATCTCCCCTGGCGTCAACAGCGGACGGGGACTCTCCTGCTCAGACTCCATGATGTGGCCAAGCCATGGGGCAAGCCTTCCTCCCGCAAAGTTTTTCTGCACCCGGCGCTCTGTCGCCTGCCCGAGCAGGTCAGAGATTCGCTTTGCCGTCCGTTCATCAAGCGCACCGTACGTCACCCTGATATGCGTATTGTCAAGAATCGAGTTGTTCTGCCCATAGGCTTTTTCGATCTGGTTGAGTGACTGGGCAATCAGAAAACACTTGATGCCGTACCCGGCCATGAAGGCCAGTTCGGTCTCAAAAAAGCCAAGCCTGCCAAGACTTGGAAATTCATCAAGCATCATCAACAGACGATGCCGGTACGGTGTTCCCCCAAACTCAAGCTTTTCAGTTAGCCGCCGTCCAAGCTGGTTCAGAATAAGCCGCATCAGCGGTTTGGTCCGGTCAATATCACTCGGGGGGACAACAAGATACAAAGAAATAGGATGTTCGCTGTTCATCAGGTCATGAATACGAAAATCAGAAAAAGCTGTGTTATTTGCAACAATAGGGTCACGATAGAGCCCAAGAAAACTCATGGCGGTGGAAACCACTCCGGAAAGCTCATTTTCGGATTTGTTCATCATCTCCCGGGCACAAGCCGCCACAACCGGATGGGGGGCCTCACCAAGATGGGGATAGGTGAGCATGTAGTTCAGGGTCGCATCAATGCCGTGGCTGGGGTTGGATAAAAAGTTTGCAACACCCGAAAGGCTCTTGTCCTCTTCGGCATAGAGGACATGGAGAATAACGCCAACAAGCAGGGCGTGCCCGGTCTTTTCCCAATGGTCATGTCGCTCTTTGGAGCCGTCAGGATCAACAAGGATATCTGCTACGTTTTGCACATCACGAACCTCATACTCCCCTTTCCGTATCTCCAAAAGCGGATTGAAGCGCACCGAGTCCGGCGACGTCGGCTCAAACCGCCAGCACCGCGAAAACTGCTTTCTCCAGCCCGCACTTGAAGCCCAGAGCTCTTTTTTGATGTCGTAGCAGATAA
>CAJAIK010000113.1 GCA_903939765.1 uncultured Chlorobiaceae bacterium
TCCACGCTTCTGCATAGTCTGGCTTCAGCGCAATCGCACGGTCATAACTCGACACTGCAGCTTCGTATTGCCTGAGTTCTTTAAACGCAACACCACGGTTGCTGCAAGCTTCTGCATAATCTGGGTTCAGCGCAATCGCACGGTCATAACTCGCTACTGCAGCCTCATAGTGCTTGAGTTCATTGAGCGCATTGCCCCGGTTGTTCCACGCTTCTGCATAGTCTGGCTTCAGCACAATCGCACGGTCATAACTCGCTACTGCAGCTTCATATTGCTGGAGTTCATAGAGCGCAACGCCCCGGTTGTTCCAGGCTTCTGCAAAGTCTGGTTTCAGCGCAATTGCACGGTCATAACTCGATAGTGCAGCTTCGTACTTCCTGAGTTCCTTGAGTGCATTGCCATAATTACTGTAAAAAAAAGCATTTCCCGAGCAAATTTCAATGGCTTTACCAATAAGCTCAACAGCCTTGTGAAAATTTTTTGTCTGGGATGCAACGACGCCCGAAAGATGTAACGACTCAAAATGAAGTGGCTGCAATTGTAATATTTCATCATAAAGCAGTTGCGCCTGGGCCAACTGACCTGATTGATGAAATTGAAGGGCTTGTTGAAACTTCGCTTGTGTTTGATCTTTTAAAGCATTTCTCTGACCTTGTTTCATGGAATAGTCTCAAAAACTGTAAGGACATTATTGCTCGAACTCTCTTTCCCCCCTCTTCACTCGTCGCCGATAAACTCCTTCTCTTCACTCTTGACAATCAGCACCGGGCAATTGGCCTTGCGCACCACCGTCTCGGCAACACTGCCCATAATAAGGCGGCTCAGCCCCTTTTTACCATGAGAACCCATAATGACCAGATTGACATCAAGCTCATCGGCTTTCTCAAGAATAACGTCAGAAGGATTACCAAACTCAATTGAGCACTCAGCCCTGAGCCCTGCCTGGGTAAGTTCCTGCAAAATCACCTTGAGATCCTCTGCGGCAGCTTTTTCCAGATCCTCTTCCAGCGGCACATAATTGAGCGTAATGTCAACCGCCATCGGCCTCGGCTCCACAACATTCAAGAGATGGACCGAAGCACCCTTGCCTGCTGCAAACTCCCGCGCATACTGCACCGCCTTGCGGGAAGCATCAGAAAAATCGACGGGACAAAGAATCGTATTAATCTTGAACATGATCGAAATAGTTTAGGTTGCCTGAGGAGATGAGGGTGGCCTGTTTTCAAAAAAGGGTTTGAACAGATCCATTGGTATTGGAAAAACCGTTGTAGAGTTGTTCTCTGCAGCGATATCCTTCAGCGTCTGCAGATAACGAAGCTGCAAGGCCGCAGGAGAGCCTGAAATAATCGTCGCCGCATCAGCAAGCCGCTGTGCCGCCTGGAACTCCCCTTCTGCATTAATGATCGCCGAACGGCGTTCACGCTCAGCCTCAGCCTGCTTGGCCATTGCACGGCGCATTCCTTCGGGAAGGTCAATCTCCTTAACCTCCACTTTGCTGACCTTGACCCCCCAGGGTTCAGTATCCTTGTCGAGAATGGCCTGAATCCGGTCATTGATTTCATCGCGCTCCGCAAGCAGATTATCAAGCTCACCCTGACCGCAGACACTGCGAAGCGTCGTCTGCGCAAGCTGGGAAGTTGCAAAATGAAAATCAGCTACATCAACAATCGCCTTGATGGCATCAAGCACACGAAAATAGACAACAGCACTCACCTTCACCGAAACGTTATCGCGAGTAATAATATCCTGCGGAGGAACATCAAGAGTGACTGTACGAAGGTCGACCCGCACCATTTTATCGATCCCCGGAATCAAAATAATAAGCCCGGGCCCTTTTGCTCCAATAATCCGGCCAAGACGAAAAACAACCGCCCGCTCATACTCCCTGAGTATTTTTACCGACGAAATAAAAAAAGCAGCAATCAGCAGAAGAATAGTCATGACATTAAATTCAAACATAACATCAGCTCCCTTTCTTGAAGTTACCCCGAAACCATAGCGCCAAGCATCAGTATAGTACAACAAAAATCACATCAGAACCATTCCGCCCAAAAACAAAAACGTCACAGCCACCTCGCGACGAAATGCATTTGCCAAGATCAAAACATGGAATGCTCACCAAGCTCTTGTCCCGCAATCCCCTCTTTGAGCACACGCCTGTAGAAATCACGCAAGGTATCGCTGCCGTATGAAGGCGTCATATCGGCATCATATTTTCCGGTCTGCGGATCAAGCACCAGCATCGACTCCGAGCAATAATACTTTCCAATACGGGCAAACTCAGCCTTGTCCTGAAACTTTGGAAAAATCTTTGCGAGCAGACTCAACAGAGGAGTGATCACATCAAACATCTGAATCGGCATCTTTTTGAACTTGGGGGGAGTGCCAAGAAGCTCAAAAAGCATAGCACCCTGCTCTTTCGGAGTAACCGCCTTTCCCGGTCCTCCGACAGGGAGTATTTTATTTTTCTTTGCCGGATCTTCGAGGCAATCAGCAATAAAACGGGCCAGATCCGGTTCGCTGATCGGCTTGCAGGCGGTCAGTTCGCCATTACCGAACATGACATAGGGCTTCCCCTTTTTAAGCGATTCAACCTGACCTGCAATAGACTTGAAAAAGGCCGTCGGGCGGACAATCGACCAAGTAAGCCCTGACTCCTTCAGCTCCTGCTCAAATTTCAGCTTTGCTCTCTGGAATTCAAGCAACGGCTTCTGGACGCATATTGCAGAAAGCAGCACAAAATGCTTTGCCCCGGCAGCTTTGCCAGCATCAAGCGCATTGCGATTTGCCTGATAGTCGATATTCCAGGAATCCTTTACTCCACCATTACGGGAAGTGAGGCACGAAACCACCACATCAAAATGTTCTCCCCGAATGCCTCGCTTTATCAGCGAATCCATGCTGCTCACATCACCAAAACGTACCTCGGAACCCTTCAACTGGGAGCAGGTCTCCCCCGCCCTCGTCTTTGAGCCAACACCTGAACGCTCACGGGCAAAACTCACCACATCATATCCTCTGCCAACCAGTTCACGAACAACAAATTTGCCGATATAGCCGGTAGCTCCAACAACAAAAACACGTTCTGGACGACTCACGGAAGGGTGTAATGAAGTATTCACAGTATAAAAATGGTTACGGTTCAAATGCAGGAAACATCGCCAATGCCAGCTCAGTCCCTCCAGCATTGGAAAATGCTACAATGCTCAATGCAGCTTAAGCGCATAGCACAAAGTACTGCATTATTTTCGGTTTTCAAATCCTTTAACAGAAAGAACAGCGCTCTCTTCCAGCCAAATCCCGGCAGTATGCAATGCCGTTAAAAAGTAATATCGCAGTCTATTAAGACTTTTTTTATTGTAAAAAAAACAGGATATTTTAGGAAATACACTTTTTATTTATTAACAATCTTGAATATCGATCCTCACGAGGAAAGATACAATGGAAGGGATTACAACAATCCATAGCAGCTTCCGCTCAATCACAACTCCTTTAACCTTTAAATACCCACCAGCATGACCGCCTACATTAAAGGAAGTCTTAAAGGTTCTCTTTGCGAAACTTGCTTTGAAGAGCTTGCTAACACGAAAGTGTTGCTTTATAAAACAAGAGCCGGATCCAATGTCACTGCAGCAGCAGTTGCAGAGTCGAAGGAAACATTCCGAGCCGTTAAAGATGCAGAGGCAAACGCCCGTAAAGAACTTTTGATTGCAACGACTGTCACCAATGAAGCTGGTGAGTTTGTATTTGAAGTTTCCGAAAACAATCTGGAACAGGCCTTCGATATCGATTTTGTATGTGGCTCTGTACCGCACAGACCAATACCTCCAAAAGGAGGAAAAGAGTATCAATTTCACATTACAACTCTTTATCCCAAATGGAGACGTGGTGAAAATGAAAACCTGCTTTACAACTGGAATTATGCAATATCAAGCAAGTGGTGGTGTTTTATCAGAGGGTATTTTTTCGATGCCTGGGTCATTTGCGGCGTGCTGGTTGACTGTAAAACAGGTGGCCCGCTTCCTGATGTCACGGTAACAGCTATGGATGCCGACTTCTTCACTGACGACAATCTGGGAACATCGGTCACCGATTCGACAGGCCATTTCCGCATTGACTACACCTCTGCTGATTTTAAAAAGACCTTTTTCTCCCCTGTTATTAATATAGAAACTGACACGACCTTTCCATTTTTCAGCTCTGGACCCGATGTCTATTTCAAGCTTGAAATCGGCGGCACACCAATTACATTTGAAACTTCTGCCAACAGGCGCAAAAACGTAGGCTATTGTCTGTGTGTCCGCTTGTGTATCAGCGATTTGATCATTGCAGATCCACCAATCCCAGCATCATTTACCCGTATCGGTCGTTCTGCCAGGTTCGGCATCGTAAGCGAAATCAATCCTGCAACAGGGAAAAGCTTGCGCCCGGGCTTTGACAATTACGCCTTCTATTCTTCAATTATCCTTGTGGGAAGTTTGTCCAAAAAGCTGAACAATCAGCCGATGGAATATATGTTTGAATATCAGGAAGTTGCCGCACCCGGAAATCCGCTCTTGCCAGGCGCATGGCATCCTGTGACCCCGGCCATGATCCCGAAAACAGTCATTGGCTATATCTGGAGTCTGACCGGTGACATTATGAACCCCATTGCTACCGAAGACTATTTTATCAATGGCAATCCCGTCCTTGAAAAAACCGTCACCTTTAACGGAAACTGGATTAAAATGCCTCAGGAGTCTCATTTTGCTCCGCACATCGATACGGATATCCTTACGCTTAATACCGAGGCATTGATGCCGATAGTCAATATCAATGTTGATACAATGACCATTGGCAGCGCCACGGTTCCCGCCGTTGCAGCAGAGGTTTCAAACCGATATTTTGCACTCCGTATGAAACAGCGCCAGTGGGGGAATCCAGCGACCGAAGTTGTAGCCGGAACCTCACGTCCCATCGCTATTTTTAACGCACGATACGACCGTGTACCAAAACACGGAAGCTGGATACCCGGGAAATTTGATGGCGAGTTGGGCGTCTGCTCTCTTGACATTGATGAAATTATCATCGGCATGGGAGGCTGTGGAAAAATCACCAACTCTCTCACCATTCACTTCAATGCAAGGAATGAAAACCTTGGAGTAACATATCTTACCCTTACAGGCCCTGCAAAGCCCGGACAATCGTTCTCGTTCCCTGCCATTGCTACAGCCCAGCCGGAAGTATACAGCAACTCCATACATCCTGTTATTTTGCCGATCAACAGCGTCAGCGAGTTATTGCCCTGTGCCTATACCGTAACGATGAGTACATCACTTTTGCTGACCACCGGCGATTACATTCCCGGACCTCTCTATGACTTCATATCATTCTGCAAAGTATAGGCAAAAACATCTCTTGTCGATGACCGGCAGATTACCTGCCGGTCATTGCCGGATACTCTGCTTGTCCAAAGCCTTTGCATCATTACCCCACTCGCGGGTGACCAACAGAGGCAAATCATCACCGATGCCTTCGAACCAGCAGAAGCGTTGCCGCAAACACAATGGCTTTCAAAAAAAAGAGACTCTTCAATAGTGCATCTTTCACCCCGATTCAGCAGTGCCCAGGAATATTTGAAGGCTGAAGCACTTTTTCTTTGAACAATTATATTATATTTACCGTGATAACTGCACGAAGAATTTGACACCATTTTACTCATTCATGGCAGACAAAAAATCCCGACATATTTTTGCAAGCACAACTTCCATTATCACATAAACACATACGACTATGGCAAACGAAAACAATGGCGTTTTTACCAACCTCCTTATTGCGGTCGGTGCTCCAATCCAGAATGTAGCTGACACCGTGACCGAAACCGTAGGCAGCGGTCTCTCAGCAGCAAACTCGATCGTCCAGTCAGGCATCAATCTCGCTGGAACAACCGCCACCAATTCACTCGATCTCGTAGGTTCTGTCGCCACAAGTTCGCTCAATCTCGCTGGAACAGTAGCAACCAGTTCGGTCACCACAGCCACAAAGTTTTTGGAAAGCGTAGGAAATGCGGTTACAGCAGCCATCACCGCAGCCGTCACCCCGAAAAAGTAACGACCTGGCCATTATCATAATGCCATCTTGCCCATCGCAGTGCAGGATGGCGTTATATAAAAATCAGGACCCAACAACCCGATCAGAACCCTCACCGGAGGCTTTTCAGCCCATCATTCCACTCCCCTATCAGTGTTTCACCAATCGGTCAATACACCCACTCCTCATGCTTGACCGGTAACCGGTTCAAATCATCACGAATTGATCGCCACTGGGGCATGACGTTATCCATGAGCGAAACAAATCGTTCATTGTGATGGCGCTCCAGAAGGTGAACCATTTCATGCACGACAATATATTCGAGGCACTCTTTCGGTTTTTTGGCCAGCTCAAGATTTATCCAGATACGGCGAGCTTCAGGGTTGCAGGTACCCCATTTCGTTTTCATTTTTTTGATACCGAACTCCTGAACACCAGCACCGACTCTTTTTTCCCACAATGCAATGAAGTCAGGGATGGCAACCTTCAACTGTTTCCGGTACCACTCATCCAGAATCACCTGTTTTCTCTCCTCACTTGCGTCAGGCCTGATATGCAGAACTATGGTGCTGTGCTGCAAATCAACAACGGGCGGAGCATCCCGTTCAACGATTTTCAGGAGGTATCGCTTTCCCCAAAGATAATGGCTCTCCCGGTCAAGGTACTCCCTCGGAGTTTCGCGTTCCTGCCCCTGCAACTTGCGCTGCTGTTTTTTTATCCAGCCAAGCCGTGAAATGGCATAGAGCCGGATAGTGTCAATCTTCATGCCGGAAGGGGCCGAAATACGCACACGGCCTGACGGGGGATAAACGCTGAGATGGATGTTTTTAATCTCCTTCAGCACCACATCAACCCCGATATCCCCGAGAGCAAAGCTGGTAACCATTCAATACTCTCTTTGCCGTTCAATAACAAGAAAGAGTCGCTCCACAGCATCTTCATCCTGCAACAGGTCGAACAGGGCCTTCTTGATCACATTCTCCTTCGGTTTCACTCCACGCCAGCCGTCCGGACTTACTCGCCTGATGCTCTCATCTATCGTCATCGCCATACGCAATTTTTTATCCTGAAGCCCTTTATAGCCGGGTGAATCCTCAGAAAAATCAAGGTCAACACTGCCAACCCGGTCAAGCTTCAGGTTGTTGTACAGTGCCCGGCGACCGGGTGTATTCAGTTGGGCAGGAGTCTCTTCAGCACGGCCTGATTCCACCCGGTTGGCCAGTTCGGCGATCCGCTTGAGCCAGGCTTCATAATCAATGGCGTGCTGGTGACGCGATGCAATAAGCTCATCAAGCAGGGTTGACATCCGGTCATAAAAGGCAGGATCATTCAGATGATCTTTGATGATTTTGCTGCGGACATTATTCTCGATGGTTTCGGCAATCGCATCCTTGCTGCTTTTGATTCCCTCGGGCAGTTTTTTAATCGCTTCTGCAATACCGGATTTCACCACCAACTCCAGCAGCGGCATAGCATCGAACGGAGAGATCTTCCTCGGCTCATCGGCTTCAATGTAGGTGTCGATAAGATGGCGCATATCGGCCTCATAAGCCTTGAGGTCAATGCTTTCACCACTGGCATGGCGGATGATTTCACGCAGCTTCAGAGAGCGATCAATATCCCTTTTGATACGCTGGATATCAGAAGCAGCATAGCCTGCGGCATCAAACTCACCCGAAATACCGCCGTACGCCCTTACCAGCATGGCCGTTGCCTTGTAGAGGGCAGCACGCAACGGTTCCCGATCAAAAAGCTCTTCCGGAATTTCACTGTTCCCGCAAAAATAATGGATATGCTGCAATTCTCCCTTGGGAGGCTCAACCGGTTCGCAGATCAGTGCAAGAGCTTCCAGGGCATTGTCGAGCCGCTCCCGTCCTTTGGCAAGACGGTCTTTCATCAGAATGTCGGACTCCCCTCCATTCGTATCGCTCTTATCCAGCTCCGATGTATAGACGGTATAAACCTTCAGCGCATCGTTGACCTTGTTGAAAAGATCTTTATAATCAACGATATAGCCGAACTCCTTGTCGTCACCGTCAAGACGGTTGGTGCGGCAGATAGCCTGAAAAAGGCCATGATCCTGCATACTTTTATCGATATAAAGGTAGGTGCAACTCGGAGCATCAAAGCCCGTCAGCAGTTTATCGACCACAATCAGCAGCTTCATGCTTGCCGGCTGCTCCCGAAAAAGCTTCTTGGCATTATCCTCGTAGCTCTCTGTTTTCGACTTGCCCGCGGTCGCATCGACATGCAGCAGCAGTGCGGTATAGGTGTTGTAGATGAACTCCTTGTCGGTTTCCGTGTTGGCGCCCGTGTCTTCCGTCGTGATGTCTCGCATTTGCGGATTGTAGGAGGTAATGACCGCGCACCTGCCTTTGAAAACCGATTTCTGAAACAGTTCGAAATACTTGCAAGCCTCGTAGATGCTCGAAGCCACCAGAATGGCGTTGCCGCGATGGTTACTGAGGCGGGGCTTGACACTGAAATCAAACACAATATCGTTGACCACCCGGTTCATTCGCGATCGGGAGCTGAGCAAATGCTGCATGGTTCCCCACTGCTCACGAAGGGCGGCCTTCTGCCACTCGTTCAACCCCCTCGTCTTGGCATCGAACCAGGCATCAATCTTCTCCTTCGACCCAAGCTGCTGGTCAATATCCCGCGCCTCATAGAGCAGATCGAGCACCACCCTGTCCTCAACAGCCTCGTTGAACTTGTAGGTGTGGATGTAGCTCCCGAACACCTCAAGGGTGGTTGCCGCATCTTTCTTCAGCAAGGGCGTGCCGGTAAAGCCGATAAACACCGCATTGGGCATCAAAGCCTTCATCGTTCGGTGCAGCTTGCCGCTCTGCGTCCGGTGGCACTCATCAACAAAGACAAAAACATCCCCCACCGTATGACCCGGCTGCGACTCAAGCTCCCTGATAAACTCCTCAAAATTATCCACCCCTTTTCGGCCGAACTTGTGCACCAGCGAGCAGAGCAAACGCGGTGCAGGCTGGTCGAGCTGCTTCATCAAATCACGGCCGCTGGTAGTGCGCCTGATTGTTTCTCCCGCATCGGTAAAGACTCCTGCAATCTGCTTGTCGAGCTCATCGCGATCGGTAACAATCACCACACGGGCGGCAGGCTTGTTCTCCAGAATCCAGCGAGCCAGAAGCACCATCACCATGCTCTTGCCGCTCCCCTGCGTATGCCAGATAATGCCGCCCCTGAACGCATCAACCTGGCGCTGTGCCGCCTTCACACCAAAATACTGGTGCACCCGTGGAAGCTTCTTTACGCCGCCATCAAAAACAACAAAATCATGCAGCAGCTCAATCAGTCGTGACTTTTCGCAGATTTTGAGCAGATACTTGTCGAGCTTGAAGCGCGAGTTATCCACTTCATCCTCCTTCCACTGCAGAAAATACTTCTCCTCCGTGCCGACTGTGCCATACGTCAGCCCTTCCGAATCGTTACCGGCAAAAATGAACTGCACCGTTGAAAAGAAGGGGGCAATAAACTCCGAACGCTGATTGACAAGACTTTGCCGAATGCCGTCACCAAGCGATACCCTGCTGTTCTTCAACTCCAGCACGCCAACCGCAATCCCGTTGACGTAGAGCACAATATCGGGCCGTTTGTCGTGCACGCAGCAAACCGTCACCTCCTCGGCAAAGGCAAAATCGTTCCGTTCAGGATGCTCGTGGTTGAGGAGCTTGATGGTCTCAGTGTTCTCCCCCGCTGCCGCTTTTACCGGAACACCATAATGAAGCAGGCCGTAGACTTTCCGGTTGTTATCATAGAGAGTGCGGTTCGGATTACTCGCCTCAATGTGGAGTTCATGGATGGCTTTGGCAATCTGCACCCCGGTGTAGCCACTCCGTAAAAGATATGCCGTAAGCAGACCCTCTTCGATATTGCTGTTCCCCTCACGGTCTCTCCAGTCGCCGAGATAGCGATAGCCAAGCTCGCTGGTGAACAGGGCAATAACACGGTTCTGTGTTTCGCGTTCAGAGTTGCCGATCGAGGTCAAGCGGTTCACTGTGCTTTGCCATCAAGAATGGAAAAAATTTCATCCTCTGATACAAAATCATTCTTTCTCCCTTCGGCGATGGCATTTGCCAAGCCAACATCCTCAACCGCATCTATTATAACATCATATATCAACGACCAATCCATGCTTCTCTCCTCTCCTTCAGAATTCTTCGCTGATAAGGCACGAAATCCTCCTGGTTATAAAGATGTTTGAGCACCAGCTCAGCAAAAAGCGTATTGCTGCCAACGATTCTCCTTCCTCCGGCGATAATCTGGCCCAGCAAAGGTTCTCCAACGGTTGACAAATCAATCAAGTCAACAGGGCGTCCAATTACTTTTGCCAAGTCTGAAATCAGTTCGATTGTTTCATGAACGTCAAGCGGATGATCAGCGCCAACCGCCAAATCGAGATCACTGTCATGATGAGCACTCCCTTTGGCCAAGGAGCCAAACAACAGCGCGAGTCGAATGGCATTGTGCCGTTCAAGCACCTGGCGGATCTCTTTGTCGATATTCTCTGTCACCATGCTTTTGTGATTCTGTTCCCCATTTTTTCTTCCACGACTCTCAACTTCGCAGCTCAAGCAACTCTGCAATAACCAAGTATTTCTTTTGTTACGGAATATATTGATTTTGTCACTCTCCATCACAGTATATAACGCGCATCTGGATTTCGCGTCCAGAGTTGCAAGGAGCTGGTGTGCATGAAATATTGTCAAGAAGCTGCCAGATTTTCCTGTATTCTGTCTATCATAGCCAGAACGATCATAAACTGATGGGGAGAAGACAATGAAAACATGGCAACTGCAACATGCAAAAAATCATTTGAGCGAAGTGGTCCGCAACGCCCTCAATGAGGGGCCACAGGCTATTACCCTGCATGGCAAGCCTTCTGCAGTGGTTATCTCTTTTGACGAATACAACAAGGCAATCAATGTTCGCAAGCCGGACGAGCCTCTCTCAAGTTTTATTCATAACTCACCGCTCCGAAATTCAGGGATAGAACTCAACCGATCAAAAGATCCTGAGAGACAACAAACACGTCAGCAAAGCTGAAATCCGGTTCACGCAAACCGTTATTGCGGAACAAGATGATCATGTCACCCGTTCCCGTGCTTTTTTACTTTTGTGCAACTGCACGTTCAATGGCCTGACGGATAAACCGCTGATACGGTACCCCCTCCCTTGCTGACTGTTTTTGTACAGCAACAAGCAGTTCTTCAGAAAGTCGAATACTAATGGATTTACCTTTCGGTTTAAATTCAAATTGAACCAACTGACCGCCGGATAGATCATAGTTGCTCAAATCTTCATGAGCAACAAATTCCTCGGCATCCTCATCACTCCTGAATATCGGGATTTTCTTTTTCATAAGCTGTTATCTCCTTATGGTGCATATATCTGGCACTGATTGGCCTTATCAAGAGTGCATCATGGTCCTTGCGCAACGTGAACACAACAAAAACATGGCGGTTATCCTTTGCTTTACCAATGGCCTTGAATCGCGTCTCGGCATCTGAATGGTCATCTGGAAAAGTCATAACAGGACGAGTAAAAATATCCTCTATGACATCAAGCGAAACCCCGTGCTTTCGGCATTTTTCCTTATTGCCTTCATCCCATTGGAATCCTGATACCTGTGCATGTTTCATAGCTTAATGATATGCATTTGTATATACATTCACAACAAAAAAAAGCCATGTTGCCGCATCAAATTCACGTTCCGTTGGAGAGGCCATCAGCATCCTCATATCCATACTTGTTAACAAACGATCCAGTATAGATGCCGCACTGTTCAACTTCAGCAAGATAGAGCCCATCCGTCCTGCGATCAGCAGCAGGAGCATCCTCGGCCATAACAAACGGGTTGATCGTAGTCACCCGGAACACAGCCGACATGATCGATTCTGGCGCAACACTTCTTGATCCCTGGGAATAGCAACCGCGTTTCATACCAGAGAACCAAAATAAAAAATATTGCTTCTCTGTGCGAAGTGTCGCATATTTGCAGTACACGGTTTTAAGTATTGAATTTTTTTACACGATGACCACTTTTCAGAGCATGATGCCTGCATCTATCGACACAACAAGCCTTCCACTACCGGCTTCTTTGGTAGGAACGTGGCGTCGCTTTGGCTTGTTCGGCCCCGTTTATGAGATTATAGGCGTTGGAGGTAAACTGCCGAATGGCGATATCTTAATTCGTGTTCGTGTCGTTGAATCCGGTGAAGAATTGGACTACCGCTTTGCTGACATTCTGGATGATCCAAAGGAACGCTGATGTTTGCCATTGCTTTTGATCTCGTCGTTGCAGACACCTCACAAAACCACCCGTCATCAATCATTCAGACAACGTATATCATGAAAATTCAGCTTCAAATTGATGATGTAATCAGCAAAGATTTTATGAATTTTTTAAAATTACTGCCACAGGATAAAGTGCACATTATATCTGTTGACCGTCAATCAAGCAATGTCAAAGGCTTGAATAAACTTGCAGGTTCGATAAAATCTTTAAGCGTTGATCCGTTAAAATTTCAGGAGGAGCAACGTAATGAGTGGAACTAACTATCTCTTTGATACAAACGCCGTTCTTTATTTTTTAAATCAGCCAAAACAATTACAAAACAATAGCTCTGCCGTTTTTATTTCATTTGTCAATGAACTTGAACTCTTGTCGTACAGCAAATTGAGTTCAAATGAAGAACAGGCAGTTAAACATTTTTTAAAACTGATTGAGATTATAAATATTGATCAGGAAATAAAGAATATGACGATAACACTGCGTCAAAAATATTTACTGAAACTCCCGGATGCCATCATTTGCGCAACCGCAATGAGTCACAAACTAACCCTTGTGACTAACGATATGAAACTGCACACAATTTCTGAAATCAAATCCTGTCATTTGGAAGATATTACTGATTAAACTAAAAGAACAAGCCAAGATTGATTACGCTGCACTGCTCAACTTCTGCAAGATAGAGTCATCCGCCCTGCGGTCAACGGCAGAAACATCCTCAAAGAAAAACAGCTCAAAAAACCGACGCATCAGGGCTTCACCACGCCAATAATCACGCAGTGCCACCCGTTCAGCCGAAAACTCTTTCTGAACGCTGCTGATAAAAATGCGAATCGGGTTTCACTGGGGTTTAAGCCTGAATTTTGCAATCAACGATGTACGGAGCTATTGATAAAGGTAAATAATCTGTTGAACAACCTCATTGAATTTGATCAAAAAGGTTGCCCTGCGCAGCGATAAGTCGTTTATTGGATCTATACCGTTTGCCCTGCAAAGTTTCTTGGGACTTAACACCATCAGACAGTGAAAGAACAGTTGCCACCGAACAGCCCGTGATATTGACGTTTCCAATCTTATCGAACTTTCTGTAAATGTTTAGAACACATTCAATTGTGCTTCCATTTTGAAAACTGATATCACGGCGTAACACTGCTGTTTTAAATACCTGATCAAGCATTTTGAATATAATTGCCTGATCAGCATATATACCTTTCCACTGATAGTTACCCTCCTTGAGTACTGGTGAAACTATTTCAATCCGAGCTTCTTCAACAACTTCAATAGGTAGTGTATCACTGGTAAGAAGAAATTTTGAGAAGTCATGCCGTTGAACAGTATTTTCAACCACAGGGATCATTTGAGGATCTTGAGCAGAAGCAAAACCGGCCGCAGTGACTTTTTCGTAGTCAAGGAGGCCGCGGTAAAAATTGGAACGTCGAGTTGCGACTTTAAGATCACGTTCAAATTCATGAGCAACAGAAGAAATTGTTTCTTGTTCTGGATAGCCACTATTAAGCTCACGTTTCAGTTTTTCAATGCTCAATTTTTTTTCTTCAATAGTGACCTTGGCAACCTCCTTATTAAGAGCGTCCATTGCTGAATCAGAAACTGGAACACGGGAAAACACCAGTACAATAACTGAAATCAAGAGCGACAACTGTACATTATTTTTTCCAATAAATTGCCAGATCTCTTTAAGCCCACCCTTCGTAAACACACTCGACTCAAGCTGGAGAGGTATACCGAGTTCTGCAGCAATGTAAATGCATACAGCAAGCGCTTCAGCCTCGCTTTTATTGCGAACGACAGCGTTCATCGCATGAGAATCACCAATAAGATGGTAATGCAATTCTAGTAACTCTATAGCCATTGTTTATTGATAGTCTAACCCATTTTAACAGAAAGAACCCAATGCAACAAACCTCATATTAAGCAGCAGTATTTCTCTTTAAACGAAATAATTTTTTAAAAGATTGACAAATTGAAACCGTGTATAACTTATTTATCAGCTTATTTATTTTAACACTTTATTGAGCATTTTAAAAGCTTCTTCAAATCGCCCAAGTGTTTCATCAAGTTCTGGGCTATCAAGTAAAAATGTTGGATTACGTATCAACCAATCTGAAGGGTGAAAGTGATCGAATTCAGGTACATCCTGCGGCATCACTCTAAAAACAGCTTCAACTTTTTTAACAATGCGTTCAGTATTTGGGAGTGCTGCATTTAACTTCACAACACTAATACTATTTTTCTTAGAAAGATTATAGGCAGTGTTAAGAAGCTTTACAAAAAGTTCCGGATGAAAAAAATCTTCAATATCGCTCTCTGACTTTCCGGTAAAATCAACCGCTGTATATAATTGGCCTGCTTTTAAAATCTGACTCTTTCTTAGTTTTTCAAGCTTCGTCTTATCACCATTCGCCAAATCACACAACACTGCAATATTCAAATTATTAGCACCAAATAATGAGGCGAATGGCAATATTTTATCAATACCACCGGAAGGACACATTGTCCAACGCATATCTAAACCTTCACGTTTGCGATTCTTTAAAGCTATCGAAAAAGCTTGAAGATAAAGGATATCTGAAGGGCCTTCTACCAAAAGCGTATTTTTTCCAATAAAAAGTGACTGTGTAATTTCATATCCTAACGCTCCTTGTAACGGAAATAGTGTTTCTTTATCAACTGCCAATACGTCTGAAGAAACCTTGGTACCCATCACAATAGACTTTCGACCTTCATGTTTAATTACATCTTCAACGATACGAACAGTCGCCATACGTTCAGCCGGAATCATAAAAGGAGAGTGTGTTGTATAAATTACCTGATGTTCAGGAAGAAGTCGCTCTTCAATGTAGTGAAGAAGATCGGATTGAGCTTTTCCATGCAATGTTAACCCTGGCTCATCTAGCAATATAATAGAATTCCCTGTGGTCTTTTTAAGTTGTTTAAACTGTGACAAGAAGGAAAAAAACCAAACGAACCCAGCACTACGTTCAGAAAGTGGAACAGTTACATGATGATTTGTGTTTTCAATACGTATTTTAACAATAGTACCAACGTCAAATGGAGGTTTATCTGCAGCTTTTCCTTCTCCAATATCAATTAGTACTCGAAGGGATTCATTTTGACTCCAAAACTGAAATATCTCATCCGTTATCTCATTTGAAGCTCCTTCACACTTCGCCTTTAGTTCTTCATACCTTACAGCACCCCTTAATTCATCGATAGAAGTCCCTGCGTACTCTAAGAAATCAAGGAATATTTGATCTGAAGCACTTACAGTTTTTTGTGTAATATCAGTCTGAATTTTATTAATTGAAATCTCTCCAGACATGCGATCGAAATGAGATGTGTAAAAAAAATTTGGCATCTCACTGTACAGTATACTTATGATCTGTTCATGAAAGCTACAATTTACTAGTTGATTTAATTCTATCAATAATAAGTCAAGCTTTTCAGATCGTTGAGGATATTCGTTAAGCATATCAATAGCTTCCTTTGCACTATTAGCGCTTTTCAATATATTTTTTTCTATTTCATCTAAATCAAGTTTATAAATTAAATGATCGAGACAGGCCCTTTCATCACATGAAATATCCCAAGACAACAAATCGTCACCAATAAAGCTACATACACTTATTTCTTCGCTTTTTAATGAACCGAGCCCATAAAGATCACTTATTATTTTCGAATCCTCCAAAGATAATGCCCAATGTGTAATAACGACCTTAGATGAACCATCTGTATGCCGATCATCAAAACGATTCAAATAACGACGTGGGTAGTCACGTGTTTTTTCATATTTAAATGACCCAATTGGCTTGATCCCATGTAAAGCCTGAAGAACAGCTGTCTTACCAGCTTCATTCTTACCAACTAAGCAAGTCAGGTCATCTAATTCAAACTCATTACTGTCATCAATAGATCTGAAATTGGTGATATGAGCACTGATCAGTTTCATTTTAAATAACCCTTTCTTTTTAAGAGATAATAAAAATTGAATTGTAAAACTTTTTTCAAAAGTACCAGTTTAAATTAAAGTCAATCAAACTTATGCAAAAAATAAGTAAAAGATGATATCATATTAAAATAAAAGAGCAATAAAGCGTTGAATTTTCTGATAAAAACACAGGGCTGGTGGTCATATCAATCGGATTTTTCCGGTTAACAAGTTGTGCATCATGCCCTGCTTAAGATGGCGAGCTTTCTCAAGCTTTACTTCCAGCACTTCAATCTCGGAGTCCATATCCATCAGTATCTCAGCGATAGCGGCTTGTTCAGGGAAAGGGGGAACTGGCAGTGTCAGCTTCGGGATGTTCGTTTTACTGATACCTGAAACTTTTGTTCCAACTGCAAAAAACAGGAATTGCTGGTGGATATCTGCTGTTTGAAAACAGTAACGTCGATACTCATGGGTCAGTTCGGATGTCTTGCTTTTGGCGACAATGGTGTGTAGCCCTGCTATAAATGGGATATCATCCTTGTTCACGACCACAATGTACTTGCATGTGCCTTCGTCATCCTCTGAGGCATCGACGAATACAACATCACCATCTTTAAGAAACGAATTGAAAGCTATTCGCTTAAGTGGAATATTGAGCTTTGGGATGTTTTGGTAGTCCTCTTTTGCATCAATGATCATTTTTGACGATCCGTGAATGTCCCCATAATGAAGATAGCAATGACCTTCAGAAGATAGCTGGTCTCTTGAAGCTGAATAGCCGCCGCTAAAACTGAAAAGGTCACCCAACCACTTAACCTCCCACTCCCCGCTGAAACCTGGCAGGCGCTTTTTACCGGTGAGCAGTTCCTGCATTGCACCTTGTTTGATCTGGCGTTTTTTGATGATGAGTTGCTCAAGGGATTCAATGAGGGCATCAGCATCGCTCAAGGCTTCGGCAATGGCTTCTTGTTCTGCTTTGGTTGGAATTGGTAATGATATTCGTCGTAAAATCGCTTGGTTCATCGACGGCATTGTCGTGCCAGTGGCATTTTTCAGAAGCCACGCTTGGATTTCATTTCGTTGCAACTGGTAGGCAATGAATAGTGCATGGTTAACTTTCAATGGCCTCATACGAATTCCGTCCGACCCCAAAAAGCAGCCCGCTTGATGTTTCTGAACTATTGCAGAACGATCTACACCACCCTTTCTGCCAAAAACAATATCCCCATCATTAAGAACATATTCCGACATACGCCGAACAACCGTGCTCGGAACAAGTGGAGTATGTTCATCGAAAGTCAATTTCCCTTCTCCAATATCCCGAACGGATACCAAAGGAACCCCTTCAACAGCATAATATTCTGCAGCCTTAAGCGACGTACCAAAAGGGCCCGTTTTAATATTGCCGATTTCAGCAAAACTTTTCACTTCCCAATCCCCCGGAATCACACCGACCTCAGTCTGCTTGTAACCGGGTTTCACTTCTGCACTCATGCCTCCTCCTTTCCGGGGCTTGGCGGGAGTGAACGTAGTGATGATGCTGTAAGGGTTTGCATCTGACGGATAGCTATCTGGTTGAGCCGTTTCAGTCGGTCGTTCTGTACAAGATTCATGTGAATAAATTCGGCGTTCATCCCCTCAATGTTTGCAAGCACGAGCAACTGCTCTACAGTGGCATGGTCGCGCATGTTGCCGTCAAGCTTGGGATTGGCATCGCGCCACTCTTTCGCGGTCAGGCCGAAAAGGGCAACATTGAGAATGTCCGCCTCATTTGCGTAGGTGAGGGCTGCCTGCATGGGTGTGATTTCCGGTGGGATGAGGTAGTCACGAATAGCATCAGTATGAATACGGTAGTTCAGTTTTGAGAGAGTACGGTTAAGGTTCCATGAGAGGGAAAGTCGCCGGTTTTCGTCATCCTTGAGACGGCGAAACTCCTTAACCAGGTATATTTTGAACTCTGGACTGATCCACATGCCAAATTCAAAAGCAATATCAGGATGAGCATAAGTACCGCCATAACGGCCTGTCGTAGCCTTGAGACCTATGGCGTTTGTTTTCTCCACCCACTCCTTGACGCTGAGTTTGTAGCTATTGAGACCGGCCCTGCTTTTAATTATGGCAAATTCGCCATAATTAAAAGCAGGGTTAAACACTGATTCCCAGATACCAAGAAACTCAACGGTATTACGATTGCGGAGCCAATCCGATATGAAAAACTCTCCATCCTTGGCTTTGAGCATGTCCGTAAGGCTGATATAGTCATCGTTTCCAGTGCGAACGATGCTGATCATTGTTCCCTGAACATCCACTGTGGATTTTTTTGATGTGCTCATAGCTCCATCCCCATTCGCTTAAGATGCGCATTAACCTTCGCCTCAAGTTCAGCAACCTTGCGATTGACTTCAGGCAGCGGCATTTCATAGCGTTCGGCAAGCTCCGTCACCCGGCGGGTGAGGTTCTGGCTGATGCGATCCATCTCACCGTGAATGGCAGCAGCGATTGCGGCAAGCCATTTGTCGCCAACAACCAGCGTTTTGACCTCTTCCTCGCTCAGCTTTGGATATTTGGCATAGGCGAGCGCGTCAAGGTTGGCTTCAGCTTCCTTGAGCATTTTCTTCATGTCGGCTTCCTCTCCTGAAAGTTTCAGCCACTCCCGGAGAATATCTGCCTCCTCTTTGGCCTCCTTGTCGCCTTTGATCTCTTTCAGGCGGGCAGCGACAGTTGCCTTGTTCACCTTGTCCAATCCCGCAAAAGCGCCCTCTTCGCCGCCCTGTTCCTCCTCCAGCTCGCTTATGCGTGCCGTGAGGCTTTCCAGTTCGGCCTCAAGCCCGGTGATGGCTACCTGAAATTTGGCAAAGTAGCGGGCAACAATGAGGGGTTTGGGCATGAGGTCACAGGCCCACCCCTTGTCGACCTCTTTCCCTTTACTGTTCTTCACCAGAACCCGGGCGGTTTCAGCTCTCCATCCATCGGCGGCGATGAGGTAGCAGTCGTCCTGCATGGTCTCTGTCCAGTAGTCCATCAGGTGCTGGTAGACGTGGTAGTTGTCGATCAGCGGTTTACCGGTGTAGTGCGTGAGCAGCTCTTCGGAGAGTTCCTGAATCAGCGCCTTGGGGTGAAAACCGGGCTTGAGGCTTTTGAGCCTGAGGGCGGCGCTCTTTTGCCAATCGGCAAAGAGGGTGTTCATGCTCTCGATAAAGGTGACGAACTCCGGGTGGGTGTAGATGGTGCTCTTGATGGCACCCTTCGGGATGGCGAGATCAAGATAGCCTGGACGGTTGGCGGTAAAGAGCGTCTGGCGAAGTTCCCCGCAGACCTCCCAGTATGGCTGAAGCCCGTCAACATCGGTTGTCGGAATTCCGCCGCGAAGGTGGCCTTCAATATCCTGAATATCCTCTGCCTCCTGATTGTCGATGTAGCGCGGAAGGTTGAGGTTGAAGTCGTTTTTCTCAATCTCCTCAATGCCGACCATCCGGGAGTATTTCGGGAGTTCAAACTGCCGGGTGAAGACATCGACAATCTTGTGGAGATCCATGTCGCGCAGGCGGTTCTTGGGGCCATCCTTCATGTAGCCTGCGCTGGCGTCGATCATGAAGATGCCTTTGCGGGCATGAGCATCTTGTTTGTCGATGACGATAATGCAGGCGGGAATGCCGGTGCCGTAAAAGAGGTTGGCCGGAAGGCCGATGATGCCCTTGATGTATCCCATACGGATGAGTTTGCGGCGGATGTCGCCCTCGGCATTGCCCCGGAAGAGGACGCCGTGCGGCAGAATACAGGCTCCCTTGCCGGTGCTTTTGAGTGAACGGACAATGTGGAGCAGGTAGGCGTAGTCGCCCTGTTTGGCTGGCGGAACGCCGAAATGCCGGAATCGGCCATAGGGATCGTTCAAGGGATCGATCCCCTTGCTCCAGCTCTTGTCGCTGAAGGGGGGATTGGCGACGACATAGTCAAAGGTCTTGAGATCGCCCTGATCGGCATCAAAAAAGAGCGGATTTGCCAGCGTATTGCCCTGCTTGATCTCAGCGGTCGGGTTGTTGTGCAGGATCATGTTCATGCGGGCAAGGCCGGAGGTGGCGGCATCCTTTTCCTGACCGTAGAGCGTTACCCTGGCGCTGGCTTCATCACCAACCTTCAAAAGAAGCGACCCCGACCCGCAGGTGGGATCGCACACCGTGGTGTTACTGGTTGTCGGGGCGTCATGAATACCGATGATTTTGGCCATGATGCGGCTCACCTCTGACGGGGTGTAAAACTGCCCTTTGCTTTTGCCGCTCTCGGTGGCAAAGTGGCGCATCAGATACTCGTAGGCATCGCCAAGGATATCGTCGCCCTCTGCGCGGTTTCTTGAAAAATCAAGGGCCGGGTTCTCGAAAATGGCGATAAGGTTGGTCAGGGTATCAACCTTGTCTTTGCCGCTGCCGAGCTTGGTATCGTCGTTGAAGTCCGGCATGTCGGAGAGCTTGTTGGCGCTCGCCAGCGGGCCGAGAATACGCTTGTTGATCTGGTCGCCGATGTCGGTTTTGCCTTTGAGGGCAACCATGTCGCTGAAGCTTGCGCCTTCAGGAATGGTGATGGGTGAATATCGTACGCCTGCGTATTTGTCGCTGACATATTTGACAAAGAGCAGAACGAGGACGTAGTCTTTGTACTGGCTGGCATCCATGCCGCCGCGCAGTTCGTCGCAGCTTTGCCAGAGAGAGGAATAAAGTTCGGATTTCTTGAGGGCCATACTTCCTTGATAAAAGCCTCTTACGGCTGGTTAATACCTGTAGCTGATCGCCGGTTTCGAGAGAGCTATCCCAAGATTAATACTCATAAACACGGTACCAGTTATCTGGGTATACTTGAGTTTCGATATCGTCTTTTGTAAACCTAAATGGACAAATGGTAATATTCCCGGAATTGGTATTTAACCAAGCACCCCACCAACTAAATGTGCTGTTTGAAACAATATGATGCGCACACCGAGTCATTAAATACATATCTTTCCAGGAGTCAATCCCGCGATTACAATCTATATATGTCACATTATTTCTTATTATATTTTTTCTTACCCACTCAATATCATCTGAAAAAATATAATAATGAGGGGAGCTGACTTTTGACTCAATAATCTCAAATGCTTTTTCATAATACTTGAGTGTACACACATTTCCAAAGAAATCTGCATTAACACCAACCAAATAGTCACCTCTTCGCACGTGCACAGAAACGCTGTTTGTTTTATCAATTTTTTCAATATACTTATTGTTGGTCTGATCGTTTATTTTTTTAAAATCAAAACGATTGATTAATTCGCTTCTGTTTTGAACAAAATATTTCTCGCAATGCCAGCCGCCATAATAAAATCTTATGCCACCCATGGAACTTAAAAAACGTTCATTAAACTTATAATCAGATTCAAAAATCACAGAGATATTAAATATTTTAAAAAAAGCTTTAATTATTTTATTAACAAATCCAGTCCCGGTACTGATAAGCAGGTGAAAAATTATCAACAATATTTTTTGAGAAATTGTATTACAAATACTGATATCAAATATATCAAGTAATTCAAATCCATTATGGGCCCTGCAGTTATGAATGATTTTGGTTGAATTGTCGAGCTGTTTTTTTTGCATATAAAATGCAAATTGTGACATTTGATTTCCCAAACCATTTAATATTACGACAACATCCATATCAGTTTTTTTTATACCGCAAAAGCAAAGCTATTGGTAGCTGGTCGTCAAAAAAAATATTCAAATCAAGATTATCTATTTTATTAAATACGTTTATAAGTGTTGCCGGCAAATAGCATAAATACATCAAGCAAGTATTTCATGCCATAAATTACAAAAGAAAGCCACCGTCTGCTCATCATTTGGCAACTTCTTTTTCAAAACTTACCGCAGGGCCGGAGAGTCGGCTGCGGCCTCCGGAGCCGGGATGCACCCTGATTTGTGTACTGATGCGCTCCTTGATGGCTGGTACGTGTGAGATGATACCGATGATCTTGCCCTTTTGCTGCAGGGCGGCAAGGGTGTACAGGGCGGTATCGAGGGCATCCTCGTCGAGCGTGCCGAATCCTTCGTCAAGAAAGAGCGAATCGACCCGAACGTTGCGGCTCGACATCTGCGAGAGCCCGAGCGCGAGGGCAAGGCTGACGATGAAGCTCTCTCCTCCCGAGAGGTTACGGGTGGAGCGTACCTCTCCAGCCTGATAGTTGTCGATCACATCAAGACCGAGAGGCTGGCTTGCTGAACGAACAAGGAGGTAACGGTCGCTCATGTTGACCAGTTGGCGGTTGGCATGGCCGATCATGATGTCGAAGGTGATTCCCTGGGCGAAATTGCGATATTTTTTGCCGTCGGATGATCCGATAAGGTCGTGCAGGGTTGTCCACCGTGCACATTCCACCTGCCGGGCAGCGAGAACGGCTGTTTTTTCACGCAAAAGGGCGGCAGCTTTTTCGTGCTCATAGAGACGGATTTTCAGTGCGGCACTCTCCGTGCGGAGCGTGCCGAGGGTGACGGAGAACTGGTTGAGCTCTTCCTGCAACTCTCCAGGCAAGTGTTGGCTGAGGGCTCTTTGCTCTTCCTCCATCAGCTTGCCTTTGCGTTCGCCCTGCAGCGTTTCAAGTTCGATGCGGCGTGCGGCAAGCCTTTTGGAGCGCTCTTCAAGCTTTTCCAGCGCATCACGCTCCAGCCGTGCTGCAAGAAAGCATTCAAGGCTCTCAAACCGGGTACTTGTGAGTTCCTGAATAAGCCAATTCTGCTTCTGTGCAATCTCCAGAGCCCTTTCCTCTGATGATGCGGCAATCATGCCAAGCCGGGCCGAAAGGTCGCTGATTTGCAGGGAGGCTGCATCCCGACGGCTTCGGGCTAACTCAAGCGCCTCTTCGGCGGCAGTTTTTTTGGCGATGAGCTTGCGCTCCTCTTCGTCAGGATTTTTTTCTCCAAAGAGTTGCTGCCGCTGCTGCTGAAGCAGTGACGATGCCGCGTTAGTGGCAAGAGATACCTGCTCCTTTTCACCATGTTCCTGCGTTTTTGCCAGACGCAGCTCCTGCTGGGATTTCAGATTGCCTTCCAGTATGGTGATCTGCTGAAGCGCCAGGGATTTGGTGTCGAATGCTTCTTGCCACTGTTTGCAACGAGAGCGAAGGACAAGAATCAGATCACGGCAAGAGAGCTCTTTGGTGGATGTGAGTGCGTATGCCGAAAGCTCCCTTTCGAGGCTTTCCTGGAGTGCGCCTCTTCGCTCAAGGCTTTTTCTGAGGGCTTCCGCTCCTCTCTCGACCTCCGCTTCAGCCGTTTTAAGAGCATAAAGGGCACTCTCCTCCTGCCGAACAGCTTCCGCAAGCTGCTGGGAGTGCTGCTGCTCTTCAGCTTCGGCAAGTCTCTGCCGTTGTTCAAGTTGTTCCGCACCGGCAAGCACCTCTGCACGCTCTGAAGCCTTACTCCGGGCAAGAGTAAGCATGGCAACAACCTCTTCATGGCTCATTTCACCAGTGATATCAAGCTGTGAGGCAAGAGTAAACAGAAGGGTACGCTCCACTGCGAAAGCTTTTTGCTGATCGCTGATCTGGCGTTCATGGTGCTCACGGTCACTTAAAGCCTTGGCGGCATCAACCTGTAAGGCGTTGAGTCTGACGGCAGTCGTTTGCAAGGCGGCTTTTGCAAGATGCAGTGCATCACCACCACCGGCGGTGTCGGGGCTCTCATCAGCCCAGGGGTGATGCAGCGCTCCGCAGAGAGGGCAGGGCACGCCTTCATGCAGCAGACGGCGCTCCTGGTCGAGTGAAATGATTTTCCGAAGCAATTCCGCCTCACGCTCAAGCCCTTCAACAATCTGCACCTCTTTCTGCTGAAGCAGGGTTAAGCGCTCTATCTCTCCTGCAAGATGTGACTGGAGGGTAGCGCAAGCCTCCAGAGCAGAGCCTGACGCCTCGATACGCTCTTCAATCTCTTTGGTTGCAGCGACTCTTGCAGAAAAGGCTTCCAGTGATCTTGTCCGCTCATGCAACACCTCAACCTCTCGGCGCAGTTGCCCGATATCCAACCCGGCAAGCAGGGATGCAAAACGTTCCGACAAATTCTGCCGGAAGAGACGGGAGGCATCAAGAGAGAGCCTGGCTTGTGCCGTTTGCGGTTGCAGCTTGACGAGCAGCGCTTCAGCAGCTCCAGCCTCCCGTTGCCTCTCTTCGAGCACTATTACCGCCTCTGCTTCCCCTTTTTGCGACTCCTCGTAGTGCTGCACCGCTGCTTCAATGCCGCTCAAGGAAGAGAGGAGGAGCTGGTCGGTTGCATGACCGGCAAGATAAGCCTCCGACTCTTCAGCGGTTTTTCTCTTTTGCTCCCTCTCCAGTTCGAAATCGCCAATCAACTTTTCTGATGCTGAAATCTGGTCAAAAAGGCGCTTTGCAGCTTCCTCGTGCTCCCGGCACTGCTCCTGCTTTGCCGTCAACTGCCCGTCAAGTGCCCGCACCTCGCGCAACACACCGGAGAGCGTTTTCTCCTGCTCTTTCAGATGCTGCTGTTGCTCTTCCGATTGCCGAAATTCTTTGGCACAATCGGCAAAAGCCGTTTTTGCATCATCCAGCTTGCCCTCGATGCCGTTTTTTTCATGCATCTCCCTCTGCTGAGTTTCCTGGAGATGAATAAGAGTTGTGTATGCTGGCTCAAAGGTGGCTGCCAGTCGAGCCAGTTCCATCCGTTGACGGTCAGGGATGAAGCGCTCTTCGTAGCTTGCAAGCTGCCGAAAATCTTCCTCCATCTCTTCAAGCTCTGCCTTCATGGCCGTAATCTGGCTGAGCCACCGCAGAGCAGCTTCAGCGTCGCTCTGCCTGCTGATAATGGTGGCCTCCTCCCTCTCTTTTACCTGAAGCTCAGCGCCCGCTGCGGCAAGCGCCTCTGCATCAAGCAATTGAATAGAGGAGCACTCCTCCCTGAGTGCTGTGAGTTGCTGCTGCTCCAGGCGGTTGCGCTCGTGCACACGAATGGAGATTCGGGAGTAGATCTCTGTACCGGTGATCTGTTCAAGTACCGGAGCCCGCTCGTCGGCCGGGGCCTGGAGAAAGGCAGCAAATCCGCCCTGGGCAAGCAGCATTGAACGGGTGAACTGTTTAAAATCCATCCCGGTCAGTTTTACCACTGCGGCAAGAGTATCCTGCAGTTTTGATTCGATGATTTTGCCTGTTGCTTCGTCGGCAATCTCATGCTTCTGGGGCTGGAGCTCGCCACCGGGTTGCTTTCGCGAGCGGTGCTGTGACCAGTGGCAACGGTACCGGCCGCTTACCGTCTCAAAGAGCACTTCCGAAAAACACTCTCCGCTCAGGCGCGACATGATTTCATTGCCGCTCTTATTTATCTTTTCGAGACGGGGTGTCTGGCCATAGAGCGCAAGCGCAACGGCATCAAGAATGGTGCTTTTGCCTGAACCGGTCGGCCCGGTAATGGCGAAGATGCCGTCCAGCGCATACTCCGGAGCGGTAAAATCGATCATCCACTCTCCCGAAAGAGAATTCAGGTTTTTGAAGCGTAACGAGAGGATTTTCATAGGAGTTGCTTCGGCAAAGGAGTGGTGGCGGAGGGCAGTTCATCATCTTCGTAAAGCGAAAGCACGATCTCCTGATAGGCCTGCAGAAGATCCGGTCGCTGGGCATCGGGCACTTTTCCGGCATTGAGGCAGCGCTCAAAAACATCAAATGCTCCAAGTTCATCAAGTGATTCATGCTCCGAAAGCTGGTGCAGCACAAGGGTTGCCAGACGGTTGTTTTTAATCCGCCGGATTTCAAGACTGGAGCCCTTTACCGCTTCTTCAAGCAGCTCCCTCAGGTTGCCGGGCAGTTCAGCACCGGTGTACTCAATTTCAAGCCAGGCGGAGCTTCCTTCGGCCTTGAGGCAATAGATACGTGAGGTGACGGCCTCAACGCTTCCGCTGATGCGTTCAAGCGGCTGAAAGAGGGGCACTGCAACCTGAGTGATGCTTCGCTCCCCTTCCAGAAAGTCGATCAGCACCACCTCTTTCTGCTGGCGTGCCTCACCAAACCCCATCGGAAGGGGCGAGCCGCTGTAGCGCAGGTGCTCCTCGCCTCCTACCCTCTGGGGAACATGCAGGTGGCCGAGGGCAAGATAGTCTATCCCTGCAGGAAAGATCGTACGGCTCACATGGGCCAGCGAACCGACATAGAGTTCCCGTACCCCGTCGCCATCAACGGTTGTGCCCCCGGCGGTGAAAAGATGGCCCATTGCAACCATCGGCACCGCGCCGCCCACATCCTGTCGAAGCACCTCTCCCGCCTGGCAGACCTCCCGGTAATGACGCTCAATGCCGTCAAGCAGTTTGCGGCTTTTCTCCTCCAGGCTCTCTCCGGCCTCAACGCTGCGGATGTCGCGATCACGCAGGTGCGGCACCGCGCAAACAACGGCCTCAAGCACTCCCCGGCTGTCGCGAAGTTCCACCACCTCACCCGTCGGTTCCTCACTCGCCGAGCCCACCACGTGCACATCAAGCGCCCGCAAAAGCGCTTTGGGAGCATTGAGAAAGGAGGGGGAATCGTGGTTTCCGGAGGTAATCACCACATGGTGGCAGATGGTGGAACGGGCAACCTTGTGGATAAAGCTGTAGTAAAGCTCCTGTGCACGACTGGAGGGCACGGCGCTGTCGAACACATCTCCGGCAACCAGAAGCGCATCGACTCGCTCACTCTCAATCAGCGCGGCAAGCCACTCCAGAAAAGCTGAAAACTCGTCATAACGGCTCCTGCCGTAAAGGGTTCGGCCCAGATGCCAGTCGGAGGTATGGAGAAATTTCATGGTTTACCGTTACGCGTTCTGTGTTTGGTTGCGCCGTTATGCCGGGCGAGAAATCCTCATTTTGCAGGGCTGCCGGAGATGCTGTGGCAACGCTTTTTGCTGCAAAATTTACCATTTATTTTATTCAGCTACGAGCTTTTGTTCGCGCACTGACGCAGCCAGCCATGAACTCATGGCTACAGCCTGATGCACAGGAGCTTCATCTTTTGTGAACTGTTTTCCGGCGGGTTCTCTTTTCTTGTTTATGCCATAAATTATGTAACTTTATCGTGAATTTCCAATAATCAGCAAGCGCAGCAAATTACACAAAAGAGGAGTTTACGAAGTCCACTAAAAAAGGAGTGCTATCAATGGCTACAAACAAAAAAGCTTTGTGTGTTGGAATCAACAACTTCAAGAATTATCCGAGCGCTGCATTGCAGGGTTGTGTGAATGATGCCAACGACATGTCGAAATTGCTGCAAAATCTGCTCGGATTTCAGTGTAACGACATAACCGTGCTGACTGATGCTCAAGCCACGAAAGCCAACATCATCAGCAACCTTACGGCTATGGTTGATGGTGCAAAGGCAGGGAGGTATTCCAATCTGGTGTTCAGCCTCTCAAGCCATGGCACACAGGTTCCTGACCTGAGCGGCGATGAACCAGACCGTGCCGACGAAGCATTCTGTCCTCATGACCTTGCCCAGTCTGGCAACCAGTGGGATACCAATCACGTCCTCCTTGATGACGAACTGCGTGATCTTTTTATTCAAGTGCCGGCCAACGTGCTTTTGGAAGTCTTTCTGGATACCTGCCACAGCGGTACTGGTTTGAAGGCAATTGACATGTTGCTTGATCGCACACCACGCTATTTGCCACCACCCTCGCTGGAGGCATTCGAAGAGGTAGACAACAAGCGATCTCGTGGACTTCGTCACGGATTGCTTGAAAAAGGTATGGTTCACAACATTCTTTGGGCCGCCTGCCGTGCCGACCAGACCAGTGCGGATGCCAATATTTCCGGCGGTTGGCATGGTGCATTCACCTACTTTTTCTGCAAGGAGATGACGGCCTGCAATAACTCTCTCTCTCGTGCAGAATTACTTGCCAAAGTTCGTACCGATTTAAAGAAAGGAAAATACAGCCAGATTCCACAACTGGAGTGCGAGGCAACGAAACGTCAATTGGAAATCGGGTAAGCACTATTTTCCGTTTTTTTTCTAAATTCTTTTCACAGGGGAGCTTGGCACAACAGGGCTCCCTTTGTGGAACTTTTCTGTTTTTTTATATGGTTACGCTCAGTTCAAGCAAGTGCTCTTTTTATGAGAACGATAAACGATAATGACGCTCATGTATTTTGATCCTTTGTATTTTGTTTTTGCCCTGCCCCCCATGCTGCTGGGCTTATGGGCGCAGTTCAAGGTAAAATCTGCTTTCAACAAATATTCTCAGGTGCGCACCCAGAGCGGCATTAATGGCGCTGAGGCGGCCCGGCGTATTCTTCAGCGTGGCGGACTCGGCAATGTGACCATTGAAACGGCCAGTGGTATGCTTTCCGACCACTACGACCCTCGCCAGAAGGCGCTGCGCCTGAGTGAGGAGGTCTACCGCCTTCCAAGCATTGCCTCAGTTGGTGTTGCCGCTCATGAAGCCGGCCATGCCCTTCAGGACAAAACGGGCTATATGCCTCTGCAGTTACGCTCGATTATGGTGCCTGCGGTCTCAATCGGCAGCAATCTCGGCCCCATTATCTTTATGGCTGGCATGTTCCTTGCCGGAACCATCGGCACAACCCTTGCGTGGGCGGGGATCATCCTCTTTGGAGCTACGGCGCTTTTTGCACTGGTGACGCTTCCTGTGGAGTTTGACGCAAGCCGACGGGCAAAAGAGCTGCTGGTCTCACAGGGAATTGTGTCGAGTGCCGAGATGGAGGGAGTCAATGCGGTACTCAATGCCGCGGCGCTCACCTATGTTGCCGCTGCGGCCCAGGCAATTATGCAGTTGGTCTATTTTCTCACCATCATGAACCGAAGGAACTCATAGCATGAAGAACAGTTTCCGAAAAAAGCCGCTTTCATTGCTGCTTGGTGAAATGGATGGCGAGCATCGGCTGAACAGGATTCTCGGGCCGGTTGCCCTTACCAGCCTTGGTGTTGGTGCCATTATTGGAACCGGCATCTTTGTGCTCATTGGCGTAGCCGCTCACGACAAGGCTGGCCCGGCCGTGACGCTCTCTTTTGCTGTTGCCGCTCTTGCCTGTATTTTTGCTGCGCTCTGCTATGCGGAATTTGCCTCAATGGTGCCGGTTGCCGGTTCGGCCTATACCTACGCTTATGCCACCCTTGGTGAGCTGATGGCCTGGATCATAGGGTGGGATCTGATTCTTGAATATGGCGTGGCTTCCGCAACAGTTGCGCACGGATGGTCGAAATACTTTCAGGATTTTCTCGGTATCTTCGGCATCGGCATTCCCCACCTTTTTTCCAATGCTCCGCTCGATTTTGACCCGGCAACCGGCCTGTTGAGCTTGACCGGTGCCTGGTTTGATCTGCCGGCAGTGCTCATTGCCCTTGCCGTCACGGTCATTCTTGTCAAAGGAATCAAGGAGAGCGCCCGCTTTAATGCAGGAATGGTGATCGTGAAAATTGCCATTGTGCTGCTGGTGATTGTGCTTGGTGCAATGTATGTCAACCCGGAGAACTGGACGCCTTTTGCGCCCTTCGGCTATTCAGGGTTGAGTCTCTTCGGCCATACCGTTCTCGGTGAACCGGGTCTTGGTGGTTCGCCTGTCGGGGTGCTTGCCGGAGCGGCCATGATTTTTTTTGCCTATATCGGCTTTGATGCCATTTCGACCCATGCCGAGGAGGCACGCAATCCCCAGCGTGATATCCCGATCGCCATTATCAGCTCGCTGGTCATCTGCTCGCTCCTCTATATTGCCGTGGCGGCCGTCGTAACAGGCATGGTTCCCTACAACCAGATCAGTATTGATGCTCCGGTTTCCAATGCGTTCATGCAGGTTGGTATCGGCTGGGCGCAACTGCTCATTTCACTTGGAGCAATCACCGGTATCACCTCTGTCCTGCTGGTGATGATGCTGAGCCAGCCAAGGATTTTTCTGGCCATGGCGCGTGACGGCTTGCTGCCGAAATCGTTTTTCGGGGCGATTCATGAAAAGTTCAGGACTCCCTGGAAGTCAACCATCCTGACCGGTTTTTTTGTTGCCTTGCTGGGCGGTCTTCTCCCCTTGCGCCTGCTGGCCGAACTGGTCAATATCGGCACCCTTTTTGCCTTTGTTGTAGTCTGCAGCGCCGTGCTCATCATGAGAAAAACACACCCGGAAGCCCATCGTCCGTTCAAGGCTCCCCTGGTGCCGTTTGTTCCAATTGCGGGTATTCTCACCTGCCTCCTGCTCATGTTCTCACTTCCGGCTGAAAACTGGCTCCGGCTGATTGTCTGGCTGCTTCTGGGATTTGTGATCTACTTTTTTTACGGACGCAAACACAGTGCATTGAACACGATCAAACCATGACCATAAACGATATGAAGGGCAAGGTATTTCTCATTACCGGTGCATCAACCGGTATCGGTGAAGCAACGGCAAGGCGCGCGGTTGAAGCGGGCTTTAATGTGGTGCTTGCCGCCCGTTCTACCCAAAAGCTTGAGCGTCTGCAGGCGGAGTTTGGCCAGGAAAGGGCACTTGCGGTTACCTGCGATGTTGCTGACTGGAAGTCACAAGTGAATCTGGTGGAACAAACCCTGAACCGGTTTGGCCGGATTGATGTTGCCTTTGCCAATGCCGGTTTTTCGAAGGGATCGACTTTTTATGGCGGCGAGGATAAAGCAGAAGAGTGGCGGGAGATGGTGATGGTCAATGTTTATGGCGCGGCGGCTACGGCTCGTCTGACCCTTCCTGAACTGGTGAAAAACAGGGGACACTTTCTGATCACGGGCTCTGTAGTCGGGCGCGTAACCTCCATCCGTAACCTCTATTCTGCCACAAAGTGGGCTGTCACCGGCATGGCGCAGGCTATCCGCAATGAGATGGCGGCAACCGGAGTGCGCGTCACCCTTGTTGAGCCGGGAGTAGTCGATACACCGTTCTGGGAGAATCTGCCGAAACCCTGCACGGCAGAACTTCAGTCGGACGATATTGCTCGCGCAGTGATGTTTGCCGTCAGTCAGCCAGCGCATGTCGATGTCAACGAAATCCTGATACGGCCAACAGGCCAGCCCCATTAATTTTCGCCTCTGGCAAGCTCTCCCGAAATACAACTCGACGCAATGCTGATTACCTTTGAAGGAATTGATGGCGCAGGCAAATCAACCCAGATACAAGAGCTTGTCCATGCCCTTGCCGTCAGGGGTATAGAGGCAATAACCCTTCGAGAACCTGGAGGCACGGCTGTGGCTGAAAAAATCCGCCATATCCTTCTTGAAAGCTCCCATGAGATCAGTCCGATCGGTGAGCTGCTCCTTTTTTCGGCAAGCAGGGCCGAACTGATTCAGCAAGTTGTCACGCCTGCCCTTGCAATTGGCAAAACGGTCATTCTCGACCGTTTTTTCGACTCAACAACCGCCTATCAGGGTTATGGACGGGGCCTCGACCTGGAGATGCTCCGCTCAATCATTGCCATTTCAACTTGCGGAATTAATCCTGATATAACTTTTTATCTCGATCTTGAGCCGGAAGAGGCAATGAAGAGAAAATTTTCAAAAACATCCATTCCGCTGGCATTCGAGGGAGAGGAGCTTGACCGTATGGAGCGTTCCGGGCTTGAATTTTATCACAATGTCCGACGTGGCTACCTCGACATCGCACGCATCAACAGCGGGCGTTTTGTCTTGCTCAATGCCCTTGATTCCGTTGCCGTGATTCACAACACCATTATGGCCCGTCTGAAGGAGCTGTTTGGAAGCTGAAGGCTGCCTGCTTGAGCAAAAAGAGAGCCCTTGCCTCCATCGCGAAAAAAGCGTCTCGCTCGAAACTCGATATTATCGGACTTTTGTTTATTAGTGAAATTTTTGTACACGAATTTGAAAGATTTTGATTAGATTGGAGTACATATTACACCATCGCACACCCTTACCGGCAATCCATGCACGAGAGTATTCTTAAAGAACGTCAGTTAAGCACCTTTTCCACGTCAATCTCATTACAGGATATTCGCACCCTGAAAGAGCTCTACCAGCTCAAGGCGGAAACCCGTGAGTTGCGTGCACCGGTAGTCAACAACATCATCAAGCAACGGGTGGTTGGGCAGGCCTGTGTGGAATCACTGAAAAATGCGCTCTACTCGCTCGAAACCATCTATATCGATGACGAAACAGGGTATCGGCTCCTGCGTCTTGACGGACTGAAGCAGATTCATGTGGATCTCACTTATGAAATCAGGGAGCTCCAGAAGGACATTTACTACCTTGAGTATGGTGAAGACAAGTTCATCGACTATCTCGCAAAGTTCATTCCTGATTTCCGCTCCTATGTCAACGATGGGGTTTCGCTGTTGAATGGAAAGCACTTTGATGCCTTTATCACCGATCGTGACGGAACAACCAACAACTACTGCGGACGTTACCGCTCTTCGGTGCAGCCCATCTACAACTCGGTATTTCTCACCCGATTTGCCAAGAACCGCTGCAACAAACCCATTATCATCACCTCGGCACCACTGAAGGATTTTGGAATTCTGAATGTTTCAATCAATCCGAGCAACACGTTTATCTACGCCGGTTCGAAGGGAAGAGAGTTCATTAATCTCGACAGCGAGTTCAACAGCTTCCCCATAGAAGAAAAAAAGCAGCAACTGATCCATCTTTTGAACGAGCGTATGGTGGTACTGCTTCAGGAACAGGATTTTGAAAAATTCAACTTTATCGGCTCGGCCCTGCAGATCAAGTTCGGCCAGACCACAGTTGCCCGACAGGATATCAGCCACTCCATCAAGGATGACGAATCTGCCGCTTTTCTTGAAAAGGTAAAAGGGATTGTCCGGGAAATAGACCCGACTGGTCGCAACTTCAGAATTGAAGACACTGGCCTCGACATCGAGATCATTTTGACTATCGATGTAGCTTCCGGTGAATCGCCAATCAAGGATTTTGACAAAGGGGACGGACTCGCCTTTATCTGCAGCAAACTGGGTCTGTGCGCCACGCGGGGTTCAGCCCTTGTGTGTGGCGATACCCCTTCAGACATTCCAATGTTGAAAAAAGCTATGGAAATGTTTGACGATGTATGGGCGATTTTTGTTACAAAGGATGAAAAGCTGAAAAAACAGATTGCAGAGATATGCCCGAACAGCTATACGGTACCCTACCCAGACATTCTTCTGACCATTCTTGGTCTGCTTTCCCTGTAAAAATGATTGACTTTATGATAATCTTTTAACTACTGGTATGAGCAATATTTTCAAAGGCGCAATTTTCGATCTTGACGGAGTCATTACTGGCACGGCAAAAGTGCACAGCCTTGCATGGGAATCGATGTTTAACTACTTCCTGAAGAATTATGCGGAGTTAAACGACGACACCTACTTTCCTTTTGACCCGGCCCACGACTATCACAAGTATGTGGATGGCAAGCCTCGAATGGAGGGCGTCAAAAGCTTTCTTGCCTCTCGCAATATCGACCTTCCTTTCGGCGAAATGGACGATGATCCGGAAAGAAATACGATCTGCGGCCTGGGAAACCGTAAAAACAGCCTTTTTACCGAAATTCTCATCAAGGAGGGGCCGGAGGTTTATACCTCATCGGTTGATCTGATCAACGTCCTCATCTCAAAGGGGATCAGGATCGGTATCGCCTCATCAAGCTGCAACTGCCAGCTCATTTTGAAGCTTGCCAAACTTGAACATCTCTTTGAAACCCGTGTGGACGGAGAGGTCTCCATCCAGCTTGGCCTGAAGGGAAAGCCGAATCCTGATATCTTCATCATGGCGGCCAAAAACCTTGGCCTGGAACCGCATGAATGTGTTGTTGTTGAGGATGCCATCTCCGGCGTTCAGGCTGGAGCGCGAGGTAATTTTGGCATGGTACTCGGTATTGCCCGTGACATCGAAGGGTCAAAACTGAAAGAAAATGGTGCCGATATTGTTGTCAGTGACCTTGGAGAAATCACGGTTGCAGAGATCGAACGATGGTTCAGCAAAGGGCTTGAGTTTGAGGGATGGAACCTCACGTATACGGATTATTCTTCCAAAGATGAAAAGCTGCGCGAAACCCTGACCTCATGCGGTAATGGTTATCTTGGCGTAAGAGGTGCCTATGAAAGTTCCTCCTGTTCCAACCATCACTATCCCGGTACCTATATTGCAGGAATTTTCAACCGCGTGCCCTCGGAGGTACATGGCCAGACCGTTTTCAACAATGACTTTGTCAATACACCGAACTGGCTGCCCGTCGAGTTCAGGATCGGTGGCGGCGAGTTCATTGAACCGCTTGGGCAGAAAATACTGAGTTATCGCCAGAATATATGCTTGCGCAACGGCCTCATGGAGCGGGATCTCGTCATCCAGGACAACCTTGGAAGAATAACGAGCATCAGCAGTCGCCGGTTTGCAAGTATGGCCGATCCGCATCGCTGTGCGCTGAAGTTTACCCTGAAACCGGTCAATTACAGCGCCGAAGTCGAGTTCCGATCAGGAATTGACGGCAGGGTGCGGAACAAAAATGTTGCCCGTTACAACGAGCTTACCAGCGATCATCTGGAAGCTGTGGAAAGTCTCTCGGAAGAACAACTGATGCTGCTTCATGTCCGCACCAATGTATCGCATTACGACATTGTAACCGGCACAAAAACAAGAATTTTATGCCACGGCAAGCCTGCGGTTATTGAGCGATCAACCCTGAAGAGTAACCGCTACATCGGTGAGATGTTCAAGCTGTCACTTAATCCGAACAAAGGCTGCACCATTGAAAAACTGGCTTCCATTCACACTTCTCTTGATGCAAACAGTATTGACCCGCTGAAAGCTGCCCGACTTTCACTGCAAAGCGAAGACTCTTTCGATTCGCTCTTCAAGGCGCATAATGATGCGTGGGATAAAATCTGGAAAAAGGCCGATCTGGTCATTGAGGGCGACCGCTACAGCCAGAAACTGCTAAGGCTGCACACCTTTCACATGATGTGTACCGCTTCGCCGCACAATCCATCCATTGACGCCGGAATGCCGGCCCGTGGCCTGAACGGTGAGGCTTACCGTGGCCATATTTTCTGGGACGAAATCTTTATTCTCCCCTTTTTCAACCGCCACTTCCCTGAAATTTCGAAGGCACTGCTCATGTACCGCTACCACCGCCTTGATGCGGCAAGGGAGTATGCACGTGAAAATGGCTACAAGGGGGCAATGTACCCGTGGCAGACCGCCGATGATGGTCGCGAAGATACGCAGGTCATCCATTTCAATCCAAAGAGCGGAACCTGGGGCCCTGACCTCAGCCGTCTGCAACGACACGTTTCGATTGCGGTCTTCTACAACGTCTGGCGTTACATCTATGACACCGACGACACGCAGTTCCTCAATGAATATGGTGCGGAACTGATGTTTGAGATTGCGCGCTTCTGGGCATCAATTGCTACTTATGCACCCGAAAGCGGCAAGTACCATATCGAGGGTGTGATGGGACCTGACGAATTTCATGAAACACTGCCCGGAAGCGACAAAGATGGCCTGAAAGATAATGCCTACACGAACATCATGGCAATCTGGCTCTTCGATAAAGCCGCTGAAATAGGCGAAAGAATGGATCCCGCTCTTCTTGAAAAGTTGGTATCGAAAATCAATCTTGATCTTGATGAACCGAAATTATGGCGGGAAATCAGCAGCCATTTGAATGTTCTGATTGACGAGCGTGGTGTGCTGGAGCAGTTTGAGGGTTACAACAGCCTCAAAGAGCTTGACTGGCCACACTATCGTGCCCGATATGGAAATATCCACCGTATGGACAGGATACTGAAAGCTGAGGGTGATTCCCCAGACCTGTACAAGGTTGCCAAACAGCCTGATGTTTTGATGACATTCTATACTCTCTCTCCCGGAGAGGTGGCCGAGTTGCTGGGAAAAGTCGGCTATACACTGCCTGATGCGCTGACTTTTGTGAGAAACAATTATGCCTATTATGAACCACGGACAAGTCACGGTTCAACCTTGAGCAAAGTAGTTCACAGCATCATCTCAAGCTATTTGCATGATGGCCATGAGATGGCGTGGAAATGGTTCTCCGAGGCATTGAAAAGTGATATTCAGGATACCCAGGGCGGCACAACCCAGGAGGGCATCCACTGCGGCGTAATGGCCGGAACGCTTGATACGGTTATCCGTTATTTTGCCGGAATCTCATTCTACAATGAAAAAATCAATGTGCACCCAAACCTGCCGGCACAATGGAAAAAACTTTCGCTGAGCGTCTGTTTCAGAAAAAACCGTTATGCCGTGACCATTGCGCAAAACGATGTCACCGTCACCCTCATCGAGGCTGAGGATGATAATGCCCCTGCTTGTGTTGTCGGGCAACATATTACCCTGGAGAAAGGAGTTACCTACCACTCTGCGTCGGTATAAAAAAAGTATAAAAAAATGCATGGAGGCTGGCGTCAAGCCAGCTTTCTGCTTTATATTGTAACGTTGAGTTTTAGTGTTTTTTTGACCTTTTGTTGACCTATTGAAGATCCCATGCGCCTTTCAAACTTTCGTTTTACCCTGCCCAAAACAAAAATAGCTGACGAACCCTCATCGCCCAGAGAGAAGTGCAAGATGATGGTGCTGAACCGGCGAAAAAAAGATATCGAACATAAAAACTTCGAAGATATCGTCTCCTATTTCAAGAAAGGGGATCTGCTCATTTTGAATAACAGCAAGGTATTCCCTGCAAAAATTTTTGGTCAGAAAGAGAAGACCGATGCAAAAATCGAAGTTTTCCTGCTCAGGGTGCTCAACAAAGAGGCTGGATTGTGGGATGTGCTGGTTGATCCGGCAAGAAAGGTAAGGGTAGGTAACAAGATTTACTTTGATGAGGATGTGGTTGCGGAAGTCGTCGACAACACAACCTCCCGTGGCAGAACCATCAGGTTTCTCAATCCGGATATCGATGTTTTCAGTCTTGTCGACAGAATTGGCAGAATTCCCCTTCCCCCCTATTTCACCCGCCAGCCACGTGAATCGGACAGGGAGGATTATCAGACGGTCTACGCCTCCGAAACTGGTGCGGTCGTTGCCCCTATGGCAGGATTGCATTTCACCATGCCCATACTGGAGAAAATCAAGAAAATCGGTGTAAAGATACTCCCCATTACCCTTCATCCGAGCCTGAGCACGTTCAACGCCATTGAGGTCGAAGATGTCTCCAAACATAAGATGGATTCGGAATATTTCAATATTCCCTACCAGACGGCCATGGAGATCAATGAAACCAAACTCAATAAATCAGGACGAATTATTGCTGTCGGAACAACGACTTGCCGCGTGCTTGAGGCCAATGCTACGGTTGATGGAAAGATAAAATTCGGAAGGGGCTGGACCGACAAATTCATCTATCCCCCCTATCAGTTCAAAGTGGTCGATGCTCTTCTGACCAATTTTCAGCAGCCTGAAACGACTCTGCTGATGACCGTCAGCGCTTTTGCCGAACACCGGCTGCTTATGGATGCCTATAAAAGCGCACTCAAGGAGGATTACCAGTTTCTGGCATACGGAGATGCCATGTTCATCCATTAACCGCCGGAGCAATTGACTCGTTTATGCATGCAATAGCCATTATAGCCGCAAGCGGTATCGGAAAAAGGATGCAACTCAAGGAGGGAGAGAGCAAGCAATTGCTTGAAGTAGGAGGGTTTCCGGTTATCTATCATACCCTGAAGGCATTTCAGATGGCCGCCTCCGTGCAGGCAATCTATATTGCCACAAGGCTGGAGAACCGCAGAATACTTGAGGAGATGGCAGAGGCATCAGGCTTCAGCAAGCTGAAAGCCATTATTGAGGGGGGAAATGAGCGCCAGGATTCCGTCTATAACTGCATCAGGGCGCTTGAAAAGGAGAGATGCACGACGGGAAGTCTGGTAGAAACCATTCTGGTCCATGACGGTGCGCGCCCCTTCATTAGCCCTGAAGAGATTGATGAAATTTCGCGCCTTGCGATGCTGTACGGCGCCTGTGTGCCGGCAAACCGCCCAAAGGATACCATCAAGCTGGTCGGAGACAATCCGGATTTTTTTGGTAAAACCCTTGATCGCAGCAAACTTCTGCAGGTACAGACCCCCCAGGGCTTTCGTAGCGAGCTGCTGATTCAGGCGCACGAGCAGGCTGGACTTGAGGGGTGGTATGCAACCGATGACGCGGCGCTGGTTGAGCGGTTTTTTCCGCAGCAGCCTGTGAAAATTTTCGAAACCGGTTACCATAACATAAAAATCACGACGCCGGAAGATATTCCTGTGGCCGAAGCGATATTCCGCCAGATCTCCGCACGGAGTTAACACTGCAAAAAAAGAACAAATAAAACATCTATCCGGCTTGCTTTTTCATGACGCCTGTAGTATATTTTCAGCCGGTAAAATGGTGAGGTAGCTCAGTTGGTTAGAGCACAGGATTCATAACCCTGAGGTCGAGGGTTCAACTCCCTCTCTCACCACCACTGTAAAGCGGGTGTAACTCAGTTGGTAGAGTGTTTGCTTCCCAAGCAAAATGTCGCGAGTTCGAATCTCGTCACCCGCTCAGATTCAGTGGATACTCTCTTAATCTCTTTTTCAGGTTGCCGTTTATGACTCACTCCTCTGTTTTTTTTGGTACGGTCACCATTGAAGAGATTAACACCACACAGATTATTGATGGCCAGATGGCCCGTCATCTCGGTATTGAAATGACCGAAATCGGCCTCGATTTTATGACCGCCAAAATGCCTGTCGACCATCGCACCATCCAGCGTATCGGTATTCTTCACGGAGGCGCTTCGCTCGCCCTGGCCGAAACCGTTGGAAGTATTGCCGCGTCTTACTGCGTTGACCGCGACTCCTTTTACATTGTCGGCCAGGAAATCAATGCCAACCATATCCGTCCGGTCAGAAGTGGTTTTGTCTATGCTACGGCAACTCCCCTGCACCTTGGAAAAAGCTCTCAGGTATGGGATATCAGAGTAAGAAATGAAGAGGGAAAACTGACCTGTGTCAGCCGGTTTACCGTTGCTGTCCTGAAAAAGTCTCCGCTTCCCCGATAAAGCCGGGCGCTTGTTTGCTGTTTTTTTTTAATACCTTCATTCATCCGTCGAAGAAGTTTTTCACATTTATTGCAGATTTCAGGGTATGCAAATCATACAATCAGAAACTCTCGTCTCGCCACTTAACCTCACCTCCGACCCCTCAGAGGCTCTTCTTCACCAACTTGCTGCAGAGCAGCGATCACGCAAGAAATGGCTGCTTATTCAACCGGTAAGCAACACCAGCATGATGGTGGATTCGGGTACGGTCAGTATGCCGCTCAACCTGATTATGGTTGCCACCATGGTCGGAACGCTTTTTGACGTCACCTTTATTGATGAACGGCTCGGAGAGACGGTGCCGGAAGATTTTTCAGGATTTGATGTTGTTGCCATCACCTCGCGAACACTCAACGCATCCAAAGCCTACCGGATCGGTGACGCCGCCCTGAAGCAGGGCAAAACCGTCATTCTTGGAGGCGTTCATCCCACCATGCTGCACGGCGAGGCTTCAGAGCACTGCACCAGCGTTGTCTATGGTGAAATTGAATCGATCTGGACGGAACTTGCCACCGATGTGCTTAGGGGCACGATGCAGTCCATTTACCGCGCAAAGGAGCTCAAGCCGATGAGCACCATGCAGCACCCCGATTTCAGTTATGCGCTTTCATCGAAAAACGCAAAAAAATACAGCTCCCGTATACCGATTCTTGCAACCAAAGGGTGCCCGGTAGGATGCAACTTCTGCACAACGCCAACCATTTACGGCAAAAACTACCGTTTCCGTGAGCTTGATTTTGTGCTTGACGAGATGCGCTACCATCAGGAACGTATCGGAAAGAAAAATGTCAATTTTTCCTTCATGGACGACAACATCAGCTTCCGTCCCAAGTATTTCATGACACTGCTCGAAGAGATGGCCAAGCTCGGTGTGCACTGGAATGCCAATATCTCCATGAACTTTCTTGACAAACCCGAAGTTGCCGAACTGGCTGGTCGCTCTGGCTGTGACCTCCTGAGCATCGGTTTTGAGTCGCTCAATCCAGAAACCCTGAAAACCCTGCACAAAGGCTCAAACCGCCTGAGCAACTACCAGCAGGTTGTAGGCAATCTGCACAAAAACGGCATTGCCATTCAGGGATACTTCATGTTTGGTTTCGACAATGATACGGAGGAGAGCTTTCAGCTCACCTACGACTTCATCATGAAAAACAAGATCGAGTTTCCGGTTTTTTCGCTTGTTACCCCGTTCCCCGGAACACCCTATTTTGACGAAATGAAGCCCCGCATCCGCCACTTCGACTGGGACAAATACGACACCTACCACTACATGTTCGAGCCAAACAACATGACCGGCGGAAGATTGCTCGAAAACTTTGTCAAGCTCCAGAAAGAGGTCTACAAGGGACGCGCCATCATGCAGCGAATGGCAGGCAAACCGCTCAACTGGGTCTGGCTCGCCAACTTCGCCATGAACCGCTTCACCAGCAAGCTGTCGCCGGAGTACTATTACTGAGGGGTATTGGCTTGAAATAAAATGCGTTAGGAGCCTTGCGGACTGAAGAAAATATTGCCGGGTAAAAAAATGACTGTGCCCTGTGTTATTGGCTGAAAAGTTTTTCGTTAAGCAAATGAGTTTCTGGTGCCGGGAGTTGTCGCTTATGGAAACTTTCCCCGGCTGAAGCCAGGCAAAAAAACTTGCCTGCGACTTCAGTCAGGTACTTTTTGACGTTTACTGCAGCAACAAGATGATGTGCGGTTACCGAATCGTTTCAAGAAAGCGCTCCGCATCAACCGCCGCCATGCAGCCGGTTCCTACAGCGGTAACCGCCTGGCGATAGGTAAAATCCTGAACATCGCCACAGGCAAAAACGCCTGGCACATTGGTTTCTGTTGATGATTTTTTGGTATTTATATAACCGTAATCATCCATATCAAGCTGATCCTTGAACAAGGTAGAGTTTGGCGCATGGCCAATGGCGAGAAAAACACCATCACACTCATGCTCTGATAATTCACCGGTCACGACATTTTTAAGCCGGATTGCCGTAACTTTTTGACCGTCACCGATAATTTCATCGACGATCTCATTGAGCATCATGCTGATTTTTGGATTTTTTCGGGTGCGCAAACTCATGATTTTCGATGACCGGAACTCTTCACGCCGATGCACCAGAGTGACATGAGATGCAAATTTGGTGAGATAGAGCGCCTCCTCCATTGCCGTATCGCCTCCTCCAATAACAAAAACCTTGCAGTCACGAAAGAAAAACCCGTCACAGGTAGCGCAAGCCGATACCCCCTTGCCCCTGTAGCGATTCTCGGAATCGATTCCGAGCCATTTGGCGTTTGCCCCGGTTGCAACAATAAGCGCATGGGTCAAAAATTCACGACCATCCTCAAGCGTCAGGCAAAACGGGCTTCTTGAAAGATCAACATCGGTGACACTGCCGTTCACAAACTCCGCACCAAACTTTGCTGCCTGATCACGCATTTTTGCCATAAGCTCCGGACCACGGATACCTTCAGGAAAACCCGGAAAATTTTCGATCTCTGTCGTGATCATAAGCTGACCACCAGGCTGAAATCCATCAATGACAAGAGGTTTGATGTTAGCCCGCCCTGTATAAATCGCGGCTGAATAACCGGCAGGACCGGTACCCATGATGACGATATCACGTACGTTACTCTGCATGATCTGTTTGTTTCGGAGTATGGTTAAAGAGAGCCGATATGCTCGTCGAGTTTCGTTGCAATCGTATTTTTCGGCAGAGCTCCAACCATCTGGTCGACAACCTTGCCATTTTTAAAAACAAGAAGGGAAGGGATGCTTCTGATACCATACTGGGCTGCAATCTTTGGATTCTCGTCAACATTGAGCTTCGCCACAACGGCCTTTCCGGCGTAGTCACTGGCAAGTTCCTCAATAACAGGGCCAAGGATTTTACATGGGCCACACCATGGAGCCCAGAAATCAACCAGCCCAACTTTATCAGAATCAAGAATCTCTGCCTTGAAATTCAGCTCTGTTGCCACAAGATAGTTATCACTCATTATTTTATTCACCGGTTTAGATTTAACAGCACTCACAACTTTACTGAAAGAAATATATCGGCACCAACCTTTAAAGACTCTGAAGTCAAGCTTAAAAAACCCCTAAAAAACCATCCCCTATTCCCGGTTGAAAACAAAGCGCAAAAAATGCACGCGCAGAGAGGGATCGTTGTGATGATTTCGTAAAGGCCGCAACAGCCCCCGATGGTATCGGGCCTGCATACAGGTAACTCTGCACCACGATGGGCTGTGAGAATTGAATAACAAACAGGATAACCCGCTATCCCGGCAGTTGGCAGAGGGATGGCGGGTATCATTGTTCCCGGTCTATCAACCGATATGCTCGTCGATTTTCTTTGCGATCATGTTTTTCGGCATAGCTCCAAGCATCTGGTCAACAACCTTGCCATTTTTGAAAATAAGAAGGGAGGGGATGCTTCTGATACCGTACGCGGCAGCACTGTTGGGATTATCGTCAACATTAAGTTTTGCAATAACAGCCTTTCCTGCGTAGTCACCGGCGAGCTCCTCAATAACAGGGCCGAGCATCATGCATGGGCCACACCAGGCTGCCCAAAAATCAACCAGCGCCACTTTATCGGAATCAAGAATCTCGGCCTTGAAATTCAGGTCTGTTGCCACAAGATATTTTCCACTCATTTTTTTATGTACCAGTTTAGATTAATGATAGTCACAACGGTTGAACAAGAATTGAAAATCAATCAGTGAAGAAAGTAACAAAATTTTATCAATAAACCGGGCTACCCGGAAATACGCACATTGTCAGGACCAAAGAGCTCCTCAAGCTTCTCTATCGTGCTCTCCGCCGGATCAATCGGGGTGCTTCGGGCAAAGAGCGTTATTGTCTCAATATTTTCTCCCGACTGCGCTTTGACCTCAAACTCGACAGGCGTCCCACCCTTGTTGGTATCGAATATTTTTTTGAGCGTGCCGAGCTTTTCCATCTGCGACTGATCATCGGCATCTACTTTCAGAATGATTTTTTTAACAAGAGCATGACGAACCTTTTTTATCGGTATGACCTCCCGGACAAGCAATTTGAGCATACCGCCGCTCACCTCTCCTTCGGCAACCAGCATCAACACCTCTTCAGGCTTTATAAGATGGCCGTACTGTTCATAAAGACTGGCAAAAACGGTAAAATCCGCCTTTCCGGTAAAGTCCTCAATAGAGCCAAAAAGCATCTGCTTGCCTTTTCGGTCCTGATAGGGTTTTACCGATACAACAAGGCCAATCACCTTGTACTGTTTTGCCGCAACAACCTCTTTTGCATGAAGCTGAAGCGTCGCAAAAGCCTGCCAGTCGCGACGGTAGGGCGAAAGCGGGTGATGGCTCAAATAAAAACCGACCAGCTTCTTTTCATGCAAAAGCTTTTCAGCTTCCGCCATCATCTCGGCACTCTCCATTTCAGGATAGTGCTCCTCCTCAAGCAAAGCTCCCTCTTCTGCCGTAAAAAAGCCACACTGCCCCAACGTCACCGAACGGTTCTGCATCTGGCCGAACTTGAATGCCTTGTCAACATTGGCAAGAAGCCGGGCTCGATGCTGGTCAAGCTCGTCAAATGCCCCCGCAAGAATCAGGCACTCAAGCGCCTTGCGGTTCATAACCCTCAAATCAACCGATGCTGCCAGATCAAAAAGGTTTACAAAATCACGTTTTCGGCGAAGCCTTGAGGTAACAACCGCTCTTGCTGCCGCACCAACCTGCTTGATGGCACTGAGCCCCACGCGGATGAACGAGCGGCCTGCAACATCATCCTCAACGGAAAAAAGCGCGTCACTCTTGTTGATGGAAGGTGGCAGCGTCGAAATTCCAAAACTTTTGGCCTCATCGGTCAAATGCTTCATCCGTTCAATGTCGCCAATTTCGCTGTTCAAAACAGCCGTCACAAACTCAATGGTGTAATGGGCTTTCAGGTAACCCGTCCAGTATGCGAGAACCCCGTAAGCCGCCGAATGGCTCTTGTTAAAACCGTAACCGGCAAACTCGGCCATCAGCTCAAAAACCCTTGTAGCAAGCGTATCATGCACTCCCTGCTTGATGCCTCCCTGAACAAAATCAGCCTTGTACTTCTCCATGATCTCGGGCATCTTTTTTCCCATCGCCTTGCGCAAATTATCCGCCTTGGCAAGAGAGAATCCGCCCATCACCTGCGAAATCTGCATCACCTGTTCCTGATAGACAATAACGCCGTAAGTTTCCTTCAGAATTGTCTCAAGCATGGGGTGCATGTAATCAATCGCTTCGCGGCCATGCTTGCGGTCAACAAAGAGATCAACGGCATTGCGCTTCTCATCAATACGGGCATTGAGGGCTCCCGGACGGTAGAGCGCACTCATGGCAATGATATCTCCAATCTGTGTGGGCTGAAGGCGTGTCATATAGCTCTGCATCCCCGACGACTCAAACTGGAAAATACCGGCCATCTTCCCCTCCTGAAAAATCCTGAAGGTTTTGCGGTCGTTCATGGGCACTTTTTCAAGCTCAATATCAAGATTGTGCCGCCGCTTGATCATCTTGAGCGTTTCATCAATAACCGCAAGGGTTTCAAGACCGAGATAGTCAATCTTGAGTAATCCGGAGGTTTCAATCCAGTTCTTGTCAAACTGGGTAACAACCTGCTTCTCATCATGAGCATCTGAAGCCTTACCCCTCACATGATCGGGTCCATCAAGATCGATCTCATCGGCAAATTTGCGCTCCTCCGTCTCAATCTTGTTGGAAACATAGAGCGGAACCTGCTCCTCAAGCCGTCCGTCAGTAATCACAACAGCTCCGGCATGCATCGAAACATTCCGCGCCCTCCCCTCAAGGGCACGGGCATAACGAATCAACTCCCTGAGCTGCGGCGTACTGTCGGCAAACTGCTGCATCTCTTTTGCCTCACTCAACGCCTTTTCAAGCGTGATGCCCGGCTTTACAGGAACCAGTTTTGCAAGTTTATCGACCAGAGGCAGCGGAACCTCAAGCACCCTTCCGGCGTCACGAATCGCCGCCTTGGCTGCGAACGTACCAATGGCGATAACCTTTGCAACACTGTCGGTACCATATTTTTCAACCGTATATTCAAGCACCTTCTGCTTGCCGACAGGAGTAAAGTCAATATCAATATCCGGCATCGATGAGCGCTCAGGATTCAGAAAGCGCTCAAAAAGCAGCTTGTATTTTAACGGATCGATCCGTGTAATTCCAGTCAGGTAAGCCACAATACTCCCTGCCGCCGACCCCCTGCCCGGCCCGACCGAATAGCCAAGCCGCCGTGAAGCCGCTATAAGATCGCTGACAATGAGAAAATAGGAGCTGAACCCCATCTTTTCGATCACACCAAGCTCCAGCTCTATACGCGCACGCACATCCTCAGCACTGATTCCATCGGCTTCAGCATCAGCATACTTCTCTTTTGCCCCCTCCCAGGTCAGATGACGGAGATAGGAAAATTCATTGTCGAAGCCGTCAGGAAGAGGAAAATGGGGCAGAATAGGCTCTTTGTTGCTGAAACTGTAGGAACATTTTTCGGCAATCAGCACCGTATTGCTCAGCTCCCGATGTTCATCACTGAAGAGGGCGTTCATCTCGGCGGAAGACTTCAGATAATGGTCGCTGCCTGCAAGTGCCAGCAAATTCTGGTTAGAGAGCTTCTCCTTGGTGCGGTTGGCAACCATCGCCCTGTAACAGTCGGCATCCTTTCTTTCGAGATAGTGGACATTGTTGGTAGCAACCAGTTCAACAGAAAATTTTTTGGCCAGGGCAATAATCTCATTGTTGAGCTTTTCATCAAAAGGGGTGCCATGACGCTGAAGCTCGAGATAAAAGTTCTCCCCGAAAATCTCCTGATAGTAGGCGGTAAAAGTTTCAGCCTCATCAATGGCCCCGGCAAGAAGCGCCCGGCCTATTCTGCCCGAAGAGTAAGCCGAAAGGCAGACAAGCCCCTCATTACAGCTTTCAAGCAGACGACTCTCAATATGCGGCATACCATTAACAAAGCCCTCCTTGGCCGCTCGTGAGAGCAGAATGCAGAGATTCCGGTATCCTGCGTCATTCTGGACAAGAAGCACCAGCGAAGAGGAGACCGGGATGCGGCTGTGCTGATGTGCATCGGTTTCGAGCAGCAACAACTCGCTGCCAATAATGAGCTTGACACCTGCATGTTTTGCCTCGCTGAACAACTCCGGCATATTGAACATTGCGCAATAATCCGTAACCGCAATGCTCTTCATGTTAAACTTTACCGCAGCAGAAAATATCTCATCAGGAAAAATCGGACTGCTCTGCATTGAATAATGCGTATGAGCATGTAAATGTATAAAATCCATATTGATAACAACCCTTCACTCTTTAATGGCCGTATGATGATGCTGTGCACGAACCCGGCTCTTTCATCGAACGGAATGCTCCGGCAATTTAAGGATTAATAAGGGAATGGGGAGAGTAAACTGTTACCGTATGAATCTTTTCTTTTTTCCAAAAATGTGCACCTCCTGCACAAGGATTATCTGGCAACTGGCACTCTCCGGGGGGCAACAACCCTCCATAATTGAACTTCATGGAATCTTAACACCCGGTTCTCCTCAAGCACAAAACCGTCTCCCATGAAGCGAGCGATCTGCAAGAATATTGTAGTACAGCGACTCGTAATTATTGACCATGCTTTCCGACAAAAAACGACGCTCGAACTCCTCCCTGCACGCTTTTCTTGAAAGCCGGTCAATGCTGCGTATAGCCTTGATAAAATCCAGCTTGCTTTCACAGATAAATCCTGTTTTGCCATTGGTAATGAGCTCAGGAGCCGATCCGCATTTTCTGACAATGACAGGGGTGCCGCATGCAAGCGACTCAATCATGACCAATCCAAACGGTTCCGGCCAGTCTATGGTGTTCAGCAACGCTTTGGCATTTTTCAATAGCGCAATCTTTTGTTGATCATCAACCTCACCAACAAAGTCAATCAGGGGGTGGTTGAGCATGGGTTTTATCCTGTTTTCAAAATAATCTTTGTCTGTCGGATCAACCTTTGCGGCAATTTTCAGAGGAACTCGACATGCCTTTGCCAGCATGATGGCGTCATCAGGCTTTTTTTCCTGAGACAACCGACCCAGATAGAGAAAGTAATCACCGGGAGTCTCATTATAATCGAAACAGGATGCAGGATAGCCGTGATAGATGGTTTTTGCCCAGTTGATCTCGTTCACGGGAGCCCTCTGTGCGTCACTGATCGACACATAGGGAATATGACTGTACCAGCGCAAAATTTTGCAATGATCAGCAATATCAAGCCGACCATGCATGGTCAGCAAAGTTGGAACGTCAGCTCTGCTGGCGTAGGGCAGCGTCATGTATTCCAGATGGGAGTGAATGATATCAAACTCATCGATCATTTTTTCATAGAGCTGACCCAGCATCAGCATCGTCATCAGTGCCGGTGAATGAGGCTTCCTTCCAAGACGGATACTCTCGCCAACCGGCGAGACAAGCCTTGCTGTGGTCAGGGAATCACCAGAAGCAAAAAGGGTTACGCTGTGGCCCCGCTCCACCAGCCCCTCTGTCAGGTAATAAACGACTCTCTCCGTGCCCCCATACTTTTTAGGAGGAACCCGCTCAATAAGGGGAGCGATCTGTGCAATCCTTAATTTTTTTTTCATCCAGTATCCTTTGTGAGTGTTCTAACGTGCAATAAGGCAGCTCATATCTTTTATTCGTCGTTATCTTGTAACTCTTTTTGTAGAGGCTCATTGGCAGCGAAATCTCCTCATCCGAGCGGATCAGAATTGAAACACTGTCGTGGAAGAGCGTTATTTCAACCGTTCTTGCTCTCCAGTGCACACAAAAAGCAAGGGATTTCCATTTTTTCGGAAGCCATGGCTTCAGCACCAAGCGGTCCGACTTTATCGAAAAACCACCAAACCCATAGACCACAGCCTGCCAGGTGCCGCCAACAGCCGCCGCATGAATCCCGAGTGCCGTGTTTTGATGCAGGTTCTTGAGGTCAAAATGTGCTGCCTTTATAAAATAGTGATATGCCCTTGCCCGCTTGCCGACAGCAAGACCCATCATGGCATGAATACAACAACTCAGTGACGAAGCGTGTGCTGTTCGTTTCTCGTAAAATTCAAAATTGGCAGCTTTATCCTCATCACTGAACAAATGAGGAAAAAGCGTCATCATGATGAGCACATCAGCCTGTTTGATAAGCCGCGTCGACTGTATATTACCGTAATCAATACCTTCGGGAAGAACTGGATTACCTTGGCGATCAAACCCCTCGATACAATAATCTTTCAGGGAGAAATAGCCGTCAAACTGTTCAAAAAGCCTTGTTTCGGGATTATAGGAGAGCTTGATTTTCCGGCTTATGACCATCCAGGAATCGACCTCCTCCTTTTCAAGTGTTATTTTGACAGCAAGATCACGAAGAATATCGGAATGTTTCCGGCCCATATACCTGAAAAGCAGAACCGCAAGGTTGAGATGCCACTTCACCAGATAATTCGTATAAGCATTGTTGTTCACATGCTCATGAAACTCATCGGGACCGATGACACAACGAATGGAATAGTGTTCACCTTCTTCAACAACCCTCGATGCCCAGAATCGCGCCGTAAGAAAAACCATTTCGAGACCGTAATCCACAAGAAAGTCCTTATCACCAGTAACGCGAAAATACTTTTCAACACCATAGATCACATCAGAAACAATATGATCCTCCTCAGTCCCTGTGTAGATCAACCGTATGGTTCGCTCGAGCTTTGAGGCAAACCTCGGAGTAACATCCTCTCCGGTTCTTGCAGACTCCCAGGCATATTTAGCCCCTTTGTAGCCCATCTTCAGGGCATTTTTCTTTGCCCCGGCGAGAGTATTGTAACGGTACAGAAGCATGTTACGGGCAATATCAGGGAAATTGTAGATAAAGAAAGGGAGGATAAAGATCTCCGTATCCCAGAATACATGGCCCAGATAACCCTCGGAACTGAGGAATTTTGCACCAATACTTGCAGCAACTGATGGCCCATTGATAAGCAACTGATAGATGTTGTAGCGCAATGCATGCTGTGCCTTTTCATCACCGATAATAACAATATCTGCCTGCTTCCATTTTTTATCCCATGCTTCAAGATGGGCTGAAATTTCGGTCGTTACACCGCTGAGAACAAAAGATTTTAACATGCAGATCGAACCCTTGAACATATCCTCAGCCAGAAGCTCCCTGCTCGTGACAACAACGGCCAGTTTTTCAAAAAGAGAGCTCTCACCCTCACGGACATCAAGAGTGATTTCACTTGCAAAGTTTTCGCCATAAATTCTTGGCTCCCATTTTTGCAACCGGGAGAGGGGTGAAATCAGCCTCCACGAAGCCGCCTCCGAAATCCGCAGGTTTTGTTCCCTGGTTGTCATTTCGAGATACATAAAATCGCGGCCACGCTCAATCCGCTCAAGATGAAGATGCTTGAGCTTTTCACGAGGGAAAAAGCCTTTATTGTACACCTCTCCATCCAGGCCACTGAGGAGGCAAATTGAACCGGAAAAATTTTGGGGCGTAACCTTTACCACCATCATGCCCAGATGCACATTGTGCATGAAAACAAGGCGCACCGTTTCAAGCGTAAGAATCTTTCCTGACTTCTCCCTGAAAGTAGTGATACGATGCAGGGCCCCTTTTTTCATGTCAAGAATCTGCTCGTGATGAAGTACCGTGCAGGTGGAAACACATAACTTGTACTCCCCGATCCATACCGACAGACCAGTCCACATGGGGCATTTGACCAGCTCCTCAACAGCAGCCTCTGATTTATCATAAATCCCGCTGAGGTACATTCCACCGGAATGTCCGGGAGGCAACTCCTCAAGACTTCCCCTGATATTGAGATAACCATTCCCGATCGTCAAAAGGGTCTCGTTAAGCCGTATGTGGTTTTCTTTGTTGCGGAACCACTTTCTCCTCAACAACCACTCCTCCCCCGAAAGCTCAAGCAATGACCAAGCCTCCGAGCCCCCTTCTGAACCCTCTCTTGAAAGACCATCAATCATACACCCCCCTCTGACGCCATAAATACAGGAAAAATTGACACACAACAACCATTGCGAGCGAAATATACGTATTTAATCTGTGGTTTTTGAAGAAACTTGTCAGCATAAACGTTTACCCGCACGCTTAACTGCTCATGCACAATAATTTCAGCCACCAGCAAACGCGATCAAACTTTATCGGAATTTTCAAGCTCCCGTTTATGGGGATAACGCTTTTTTTCTTATACTTTAGAAACTTATCTGACCTGTTTTACTCAATTACATTACTTCCTGTTACCGTTTTGGAGCAAAATACCTATAACCAATGCCCGGTCTGCGGCTACCCCCTCACCACGCAGAGTGCGGTATGTCCCCGATGCGGAAACGATATCCTTGAAGATATATCCTCCCTTGACCAGCAATCCAGGGAGTTTCACCATCACAGCATTGAAGGGAAAAAGGCCGAGTGGTATACCCGTTGCCTTACTGAAAAACTCAATGTCAGCACCGATGACTCCACCGCTTCTGCCCCAAAGAGCGTTCAACAGGCAATACCAAAAGAGAGCGTCGAATGCCCCGAAGCAGTTGATTCCCTCAGCCGCATCTCCAGAGCCGAGCTCATCAATGAGGGCTCCATACGAAAAAAATGGTGGTCGGCCCTCTCCATTGACTGGAAAGAGATCGTCAAAACAACCCTGAAAATTGTCCGGGATCCCTCCGATCCGGAGTTGCTTGACTTCCTTGAAATTACACACCTGCGTTGCGATAATCGCAGGATTCATAACCTTTGGCCCGTCAGTGTGCTCGAAAACCTTCAGCAGCTCCGTTGCGATGAATCGCCTGTCGAAAGCCTCGACCCGCTCAGGAACCTTCAGCATCTGCGCCGCCTCTACGCTTTCGACTGCGACTTTTCATCACTTGAACCCCTTCGCAACCTGAAAGAGCTGAAACTCCTCTGGGTATCCAGCACCAAAGTCAGTTCACTTGAACCAATCAGCAGCTTGCTTGCCCTTGAAGAACTCTACTGTTCCGAAACGATCATCAGCGACCTTTCCCCGCTGAAAGCACTCGTCAACCTCGAAAAGCTCAGTTGCTACAAAACCGCCATCACCTCACTTGAACCGCTCCTGAACCTCGAAAACCTTGTTGAGCTGGGCATCGACAATTCAAACATTACCGATATCACGCCACTCTCCGGGCTCAGAAACCTCGAATATCTCCGCTGCAACAAAACCGGAATCAAAAACATCGAAGCGCTGAGAAATCTTTTTGAACTTCGGGAACTGAGCCTTGCAAACACGCCGCTTATCGATATCGACCCTCTCGAAGAACTGGCCAACCTCGAAGAGCTCGATTTGTCGAACACCTCCATCACCACAATTGGCCCCGTCATGCACCTGCAGAATCTTGAAAAAATAGAACTTTCGGCCGGCAGGATTCCCCAGGAAGAGCTCGAACGCTTTATTGAACTCCACCCGAATTGCGAAGTAGTGCTGAAACCCTGAGCAAGCTGCCCCCATTTACAGCAATAGCGCCATGAGGTGTGGCGCCATTGCTGTATTGGCAGATTTTCTTGTGCAAAAATCCCTTCCATGTAAAAAAAATTTTCCAGCCTTTCCTTGTCAGTTTTTCCCTGTCGAGTGAGCTTACTTTTTCAGAGTTTCAGAGAACAGAGTGTCAGAAATTCAGGAAGAAAAAGGACTGGAACGAATCACTCGAAAACCCATGACGTAGTTGATGACGTAGTCCCGCAGATAGTAGTCGAGATAATCGGTCGTAAAGAGAAAATGGAGAGAGGGTGACTGGTAAAATGAAACCCCTTCACCGTTAAGCCCTCCTCATTTTTGATGATTTTTTGCTATTATTACTTTTACAGCCAGCAGAACGATTTACTAACAAAAAACATGTTGAGGCTCATGATTTCAATACATGATGTTTACAGGAGTGCTTTAGCCCTGAACCTGCGGGAGCAAGCGGAGCTTGTTGACAGGTTGATTGCTCAGCTTGATCAGCCAGACAGAATAATTGATGAGTTATGGATGAATGAAGCAGAAAGTCGGATTAATGCTTTTGATCAAGGGAAAATAAAAGCCATCCCTCTGAACGAGGTACTTGGAAAGTATTTTAATGCGTGATAATATCCAATTTCTGGAAGTTGCCCAATCTGAGCTTGACGCAACCATAGACTACTACGACCATGAGTTGTCGGGTTTAGGCAAGATTTTTCTTACTGAGGTACTTCATGCTCTTGATCGGATAGTGAATCATCCTGATGCATGGCATCCGTGTTCACTGCGCACCAGGCGATGCCAGCTTCGTCGTTTTCCTTATGGAATAATTTACCAGATACGCGAACAAGACATTCTTGTTATTGCCATAGCAAATCTCCACAGAAGGCCATCCTACTGGAATGATCGTCTTTGAGTGCTTCTGCCCCCCTCACAACCCCAACGAGCGCAAAAGGTTGCGGGTATTGGCCTGCCGGGCGTGGCCGACCCAACCTGAAAGGCTCTGCCGCAAGTTTTCATGCTTGGCAAGCAAGGTGCATTGCATCCTCTCAACCGCCAAGCATTTTTCCCAACTCGGCAATCTGCCGGCTCCCGAATTCGTATGAGGCAAGATTGATGAATTGCATCTCAAAACTCATGCGCAACAGGAGGCGCAGGCGCGTCAAAACCTCATCAGCCTCTGCCAGCGCCGGGCGCTTGTGGTTGCGCATGTTGGCAATGGCAACAAGTTCGGTAAATTCAAGCACGGCATTTTAGAGGGCGAACAGCAATGCTGAACCGATAGCTCTTCGGGAACTTTCCGGTATGGTGCAGCAGCCATTTCGAAAAATCAAAGGCTTTTTTGACGATCAGCATTTCGTGATTTGGCATGAGCAAATGAACAATTGACAGTTGACAATGGAGAAGCGCCGACTTCAAGGTTTTACAAAAAAAATTTCCAGCCTCTCCATCTCAGTTTTTCACTGTCGAGTGAGCTTGCTTTTTTTCAGATTTCCAGAGAACAGAGTGTCAGATTATCAGGAAGAAAAAGGACTGGAACGAATCACTCGAAAACCCACGCTGAAGAAGCTGATCCTCGGATAGTAGTAGTTCCGGGAGGAGCAGCGCAGGGCATCAGCTTTATCACTATAATACGCGCTGCCCCGTATTGCACGCCAGCCATTCTCTTCATTATACCAGTCGTCCGTCCACTCCCACACATTGCCCGCCATATCATGCAACCCTTCAGGTGTAGCACCTTCAGGATAACGACCTACCGGTGTTGTGGCACCTTCATTGTTGTTATAATTCGCATGTCTGGTTGATGGCTCTGCACTCCCCCATGGGTAGACTCTGTTCTCTTTCCCCCCTGCCGCGTATTCCCACTCCTTTTCAGTTGGTAACCGATAGAGCGCTGTATTTTCTCCATTACTCTCAAGCAGGGAGATCCAAAAGCAATACGCTTGAGCGGCATACCAGCTCACCCCAACGACGGGCTGATCATCTTTGTTGAAGCGTTTGTCATCATCCTTATATGAAGTAAAACATTTGGAGAGCGATTCTTCTCCCCGCAGAAAATCGCTGAACCCCTTGATTTTCTTTGCCTCTCGCTGCAATCGTACTGTGTAACGCTCAACGGGAAGCACGGTTGCAAATTCGATATCCTGGGCCGCCAGATAGTTGATAAAGCGGCGATAAAGCTGGTTCGTCACGGTGTATTTGGCCATAGAGAGATCCTGCACCCTCTCCTGCTTCTTTGTCAGCGAAAAGATAAAAGAACCGCCTTTGATGAGAATGTACTCTGCCCCAATCTTGTCACGCAACACTGCTGTGGTGGCATGAACTTCACGAAACTTCATCACCATGGCAAGCGCTTCCGGCTTGCCAATTGTTTTCAAACACTCCATGATGTATCGCTGCCGGTTCGGCGTTGTTGCCGGATCAAGCAATTTCGTCTGCAAGGCATCAATTTTGCGTTGTGGCGCCTCCTCGACGAGGGTAATCAGCAAATCCTGCTGCTTTGGCGTCAAAGAGTCTGTGACTGGTGAATCAAAGAGCTTCTCCATGAAGGAATCAAAAATCCCGGCGTCATCAACATGACCAATAAAAAAACGGAGCGGCTCCTGCCACCAGTCGTCACCGAAATGGGTGACCAGTTCGTCAAGAGAACCTCCCCTGTGCATGGTTTTTTCAAGCTGAACTCCCGCCAGGTACTCACGGAAGGATTTATGACGAAACACATACTCTTTTTCACCGTACTCCACCAGCAGACCAGCCCGGTCAACAAGGTTCCGGCAAAAATCTGTGGCAGGCAGTGAATTGTAGAGCGTATCGAGCAGCTCCTGCATTTTCTCCTGCATTTTCTCCCGACCTGCCTCATCTTTTTTCAACTCCTCCTGCATCCAGAGCGAGACAGGGCTCAGCACCCGCCTCGCATCTTCTGCGGCAAGTAACGGGTCAATTCCTCTCCGGCGGTCACGATAATCGAGCATATAGTTCAATGCAGCGTCGTAGAGCTTTAAACGACTGCCCGGCAGATACTGGCGATCTTTCCAGAGCATCGCCATAATCTGCAACAACAGCGGAACCCCTGCCAATGATTGTAAACTCCGGTTTTTCTCCTGAGCGAGAAAGTCAAGAATTGCATCGGCTTTTTTGGCTGCTTGCTGTTCCTGATGGATGCGCCACTCCGCCTTGTCTCCGGTGGCGGGTGGAATTTCGCCGAGGAAAGCGGCCTTGAACCAACGCTGTAAAAACTGCGCCTGCTGCTCTTTGGAAAAGTCCATAATGTCGGCACGCAGATGGCTTGCTTCAAGCTCAATGCCATCGCCTTTCCTATAGCCTGTGCTCCTTGAGGTCACCACAAACCGGACAGAGGTAAACCTGCCAACCATCTTGTCAATCCAGCCACAAACCGCAATCCGGTCATGGACATCACTGATTTCATCCAAACCATCAAGAAGCACAAGCGTTGAGGGCTCCTCAAGCCAGCCGGAAAAGAGCGTATCGGGGAGAACAAGGAAATTTTTTTCACACCATGCAGAGAGCGTTGCGGGCAATGAAGCGTAGCCGGTATCACCCCTTCTGAGTTCACGCAACGGAAGGTAAAAAACATTGACCGGTTCGCTGAACCCGAACTCCTTGTGCCGACCGTTGTCGAGACAGGAGAGCGCATAGTATTTGAGCAAGGTTGTTTTTCCTGAACCGGGATCGCCAATAATGAGCAGCAATGGATGATGCTGAAAAACAAAACGCATCACCTCTTCAGGAGTGCTGGTACAATCCTTTTGGTGAGGCACACACTGATCATCTGCGCTGTAGGGACGTGTTTCGCAGCGCGACGAGCCGGAAAGAGTTAACGACACAAAGGTATCGGAGAGCTTTACTGAAAAATTTGTAATGGCGGGAGAACCTGTCAGGGTGATGTTACCCAATTGGCGTTTCAGGGTTGACTGGTAGAGCTTGAGGGCCGAAGCCGCATCAAGCTCAGGCAAAACGACAATCCGGTCTTGAACTGCGGCGTCCGGCCCAAACCACCGGGGTATCTGGATGTCGAGATGAGTCAGAAGGTTTTGACGAAATATATCAGGACTATCATATTCCCACAACAGCGAATACCCTTGCATCGATGCTTTAAATTCAGCAAGTCTCGTCAACTGGTCGGCGAACTCCATTACCTTGCCGGAATCGGAGAGATTCAACGGGTAGTTGGCTTTGGAAAAATAGAGCATGACCGGCTTGCGATAACTCATTAACCTTTGTACCTCTTCAACAGCTCCTCCCGGAGCTACACCTGTATCAGTACCAATCCGTGTCCAAAACATCCCGATGGCGCAATCGCACGCATCAACAATCTGCTTATTAAGAATTCCCTGCACCCTCTCACCACTTTCAGGTGCCCCGTGCGATTCCCACAACACTGGCTCAAGCATGAGGCCGGACTGTGGATGACGGATATGCCAGGTGCAAATTACTTCATCGGCTATTTTCCGCTCTGCGGCAACGTCGGAGGGTGAAGCGACGAGAACTTTTACGATTCGAGCCAGGTTGTCAGGCATTGGGCATTTCAATTGAAAATTCAGGAGCCGTTATGTGGTTCTGCAAAAGTGACCGGTATTTATCCAGCTTTATAGATCAAGCTCATCCAAACGCAGTAAACGGTGCCCTTCAAAAACGGTGAGAATTTCAACATGCAGTGAAGTGCGCCTATACACTATTCGGTAATTCCCGACAAGTATCTCCCTGATTTCAGAATAAGAGAGCTCAGGAACCACTCTTCCCGCATCAGGATATATACCGGTCAAATCGCCTTTTTCAAGAAGGTGATCAATAAAATCAGAAGCCCTGTCCGAATTATCCTGAGCGATAAACCCTTCAATTTCAGCAAGTTTTCTGACCGCTTCGCTTGTCCAGACCACCTTCATTCTTTTCTGGAAGCTCTTTTTTCAGCAAGCATCTGCCGTACCTCATCCGTATCATAGTGTTCCCCGGATTCTGCCGCTGCCAAGCCACGCTCAACAGATTCGGAAAATTGTTTGCGGTACACCAATGCGTCATATTCAACAGGTGAAAGCAGAACTCCGGCCGGCCGGCCATTCTGGGTAATAATCAATGGATGACCAGTAACCTGTGCTTTTTTCAGGCAGGCAGAGATCCCGGCCTTAAACTCACCCAGCGGAATAATATCGCTTGATATTTGAATGTTTTTCATGAAAAAGTATGGTTTTCAGATCCGAATTCAATCCTTTTTTCGATCTACAATAAAGCAAGTATAATCAAACGAAATAAACCACACAACCTCTTCAACCGGCTTACGCTCAACTCTTCCATATACCACTTGATATTGTTATTTGCCGGCTCCCGAATTCGTATGAGGCGAGATTGATGAATTGCATCTCAAAACTCATGCGCAACAGGAGGCGCAGGCGCGTCAAAACCTCATCAGCCTCTGCCAGCGCCGGGCGCTTGTGGTTGCGCATGTTGGCAACAGCAACAAGCTCGGTAAATTCAAGCACGGCATTTTCGAGGCGAACAGCAATGCTGAACCGA
>CAJAIK010000114.1 GCA_903939765.1 uncultured Chlorobiaceae bacterium
CAGATAATTCCAAGTGACTTAACTTCATGATTTACAGGGGCATGTGTATCTGTTTTCTGTCCGTCCCTTATACTACGGAATTATTTCCTATGAAGCGCTTAGCAATAACAACGATGAAAGCATTAAAACAGGAAAACGTAGCCAATGCCAGTGCTTCTGCACTGGAGGCTTCAAGTAGATTTCGATCCCTGAAAAACTCTTTGAGATGGGAATATCGTTCACCAAGAGTGATGGTTTCTGAACTTGCAGTATCAGGAAAAATAGCTGTAACACCCAGAATAAGCAGAAGAGCAGTAACACTCACAAAATAAAAGGTAATCTCGAACCCCCAGTACTTACTGAGAGATGCTCCGCACAAAGGTCCGAGAAAAACCAGCCCGAATGAATGTGACCCTCTTTGCCACCCCGCTTTGCCACTGCCGACCGTCCTCACAAACTCAAGAAAAACGCTGGTCATGGGAATAAATCTGAACGCAGCAAAAAAGCTGAGAAGAGCAACAACGCCTAAAAGAGCATTTGACGATCGTGCAAAGGGAAAAAGAAGGTAGAGAATTGCGCTTATCACCGTGCCAAGTATAAATACTTTCCTCGGGCCAACGGAATCAACCAGAAATCCGATCGGCAAAACCGTAAGAAGCAAACCTATTCCCTGTACACCTCCGATCAGCCCGATTTGAGAAGCAGTTGCTCCCAGATTAACTGCGTACAATGTTATGACCATCTGCGCAACACCCATCCCCATACCGCTGCATACAGAGAAAAGGATGAACTGCACAAGCAGTTTGTGTTCACGAATCTTTGCTTTCATCATGTCGCAAGTTTATCCATTTCGAACTCATACTCTTTAGAGCATTTCGATGAAGGCACTGATACGATTGTGTTCCTGTTCATGCTGTAACCCAAATTCGCTCTCATGAATGTAGGTCGGGATGCCCGTCTCGCGCTTGATAACATCAACAACTGCTCTCGAAATTGATGCCTGTGTATTGCAGCCCCATCTATGGATAAAAATAACGCCATCTGCTCTGGATCTCTTGATCTGTTCGATTGTCCACAGGGCTCTTTCCTCAATGCCCTGTTCATAGGGATAATTAAGAGTAGCTTTGGCAAGATTATAAAAAGGGTCGCCCTCTTCATCGACAATGGCGTTGATTGTACTCCATCCATCGTCCTTGCCGACAACTATGGCGCCATCGACTTCGCTTCTCGCATTATTCACCCCGACACAGGATCCGAGAATAAACAATCTCTTCGGATTGTCAGGAACACCATGCCCCTTTACGCCGTTTTCGACTCGTTCAACAAGGTACTTTTTTGCCTCTTTGAGCACACTCAGGGAAGCTTTTGTATCACCATATTCAAGATGCCCAAGCGATGAAAGAGTCTGCCGGTCGTCACTGTTGGTGGGCGGAATATCTGCAGACCACCAGATATCAGCCAATTCGATAGAGAGCCGACGCCCGGTGTTATGCAATTTTATCGCGTTCAGTAAATCCTCATCAGTCGTGGCTCTTCCTGTTGAATCATCAAGAAGCCGGACTAATTTGCGCAGGTTTTTGGAAAAATATTCAACCGCCCACGGCTTGCTGGCCTGATTTCGCAAGGGAAAATCAACATTGAACAACTTGACATTTTGATTGGGACCATGCCGGTGTGCCTCAACGCCGTAAGAAACATCCGAGCAGCGCAGGGTTGTGTATGGAGCTACAATATCGATGCGCAAGTCGCCCTCCTGTATATGCTCATATCCGGCCGTCTGGCAGGCCTCAAAGGTCATGTCATGGTGCGATTTTTCTTTCTTTTCCTTTCTGATCCGGGCATTTTCGTAGATATTTTTACCATGATGCCTACCATTGTTCCAGTTGCCGACATTTGCTGGTCGCAGGGCAATCGTATCGGCTGCAGTATAAGGGTCGATAGTCTGACCTCCCTGGATAAAGGCTATGCTTTTGCCGTTATCTCTGGCTTTCTCCATCCGTTCACTCAAGGTAAGGCTCAAATACTGGGTTTTAAGTACGGTCGGCAACGTCTCATCCTTGCTTCCCCTGCTGCCCTGATGCAGATTGATTTCGAAAGCATGTGGATATTTTTTTGGTCCTTCTTCAGTCAGATAATGCCAGACGGCTTCTGGAGACACCAGACTACCGTCATTGAACGCAATATCATCACTTGCCAAAAAGCGCTCCTTGTTTGCCTCTGAGTATCTGAAAAGCTGTTTGCTCATACATTCTCCTTGATGGTTTGGAAAGTCGTTTTATTTGAAACTGTACCCTAAGCGATATGGCGTTCCTCTTGCCAGACCGTTGCTTTTTTCTCCAGATAGACAAAAAAATAATTTGTGCACAACCCGATAATTGCCATGGTGATTATCGCCGAATACAACCTTGCCGGTTGAAACGTGTTCTGTGAATCAATAATCATGAAGCCCAGACCTGCCGAAGCTCCGATCATCTCTGCCGCTACAAGCAATAAAATCGCGCTGGCCCCGGCGAGGCGTACTCCCGTCGCCAGGGAAGGTATCAGCGACGGGATGACCACTTTCCGGAAAATCACCCAATCGCTTGCAGCCATTGAACGGGTACATTTGATCAAATAGGGATCAACATTGCGTACTCCGTTAACCGTGTTCAGAAGAATGGGCCAGACGCAGGCATAACTGATAACGGCCACCTTCGAAAATTCGCCAATCCCAAAAACAAAAATAAAGATCGGAAACAGGGCGAAAGCAGAGGTCTGCCGAAAAAGCTGCAAGACAGGATCAACAAACCTGGCAAACCCAGGATACCAGCCTATACCCAGTCCAAGGCTGGTTCCTGCAAAAAAGGCGAGCAAAAAACCAAGTAATGCACGTTTGAGGCTTACCTGGGTATGTGTTAATAACTCTCCTGAGAGTATGAGTTGCATGAACGTTACCAAAACCTCCGATAACGGCGGGAGAAAGGTCGATTTGATGAGACCAACCCGGGGAATAATTTCCCAGAGCAACAAAAAAAAAGTTATGGAAACAATGGATTCCCATTTTACGATATGCTTCATTAGTATGTTACCTTTTAATCTGAATACAGTACCTGGCCGCCAGGAGTTCTTGGACGTTAAGCAAGCTTGAAGTGGTCATTTATTAGCATAAGGATTGAACTCATTGGTGAACACATCGGATGGTTTAATTTCTCCCGGTTTTATTGAGCCATTGCGTTCAACAATGTCAATCCACTTGGCTATATCCTGCTCACTGACAATGAACTGATGTGCTGGCAACAGTTCAGGTGTCCGTGCGGCAATTCCGGTTCGCTTCTCAATAATCTTTTCCGCCTCTTTTGCGTTAGCCTCATCCGTTTTGATGAATTCTACTGCTGCCAGAATCGCCCTGACAAAACTTCTTACTGCTTCAGGATTATTGTTGATAAAATCATCGCTGAAAGCCCATCCGCCTATCTGGTTTATTCCCAAAGCATCGAAATCCGTAAGTATCGACTTGATACCTCCTCTCTTTTTCATCAGTGAAGCGATCGGCTCGGTTATGGCTATGGCAGCCACATCACCCTGCCTCAAGGCCTGCTCCTGCTGGCCCGCGTCTCGGAGAGTTATAAATTCAACTTTGCCAGGGTCTAAACCCTTTTTTTTCAGGTATTCAACCAGCGGATACCAGGATATGGTCTGCGGGCTAGCGACCACCTTCTGACCGATCAGATCCTCCGGTTTTTGATAAGGTCCACGATCAAGAACCAGATAACGGACAAGTGGTTTTTGTTCAGAAGAGATCGATGAAGGAATAACAATCCTGACTTTATTGCCAGCTTTTCTGGCCTGAATCATCGCGGTACTGATTGAAGCTCCCGCATCATTCTGACCAGCCGCAATCGAAACGATATTGGCAGGACCGTGTGCCTGTTTTCCTGTCCACTGAATCTTGATTCCCTCTTTTTCAAAAAAACCCTTTGCCTCAGCAACAAAAGCCAGATCTGAAAGGGTATCGGGAAGTCGAATCGTAACCTGCTTTTTATTACCCGCTACGTCCTCACCATTAGAGGACTGAGACGCAGCCTTCTGGGTGCAACCACCAAGAGTAATTGCTGTCAAGAGTAACAAACCGGCGGAGACTCTTTGTATGATTACCCGTAAAGGATTGCTATGCATAATCATCGGTATCCATTCATCTATTTTATTTTCAAAAAATGATTTATAGGGCGGCTGCAGCATAAATGAGTTCTGCAACATCCTGACCGCCTGCATAGCTCTTTTCAACCCTTAGTGCGGCCGGGTCATTCTGAAGTAATTCCCACACTTGCTGACGAGTCCTGTTAAACTCGGCGGAAGTTCTGATTCCATTGCGTGGTCGAGGTAACGGAATGTCCACCACCGCCTTGATACTGCCGGGGTTGACGGTCATGACGGCCACCCTGTCGGACAAAAAAACCGCCTCGTCGATACTGTGGGTAACAAAAACAATGGTCTTTCTTGTTTTTTCCCAAATAAGAAGCAGTTCATCCTGCAACGTCTCCCTGGTCTGAGCATCTACCGCAGCAAAGGGTTCATCCATCAGAAGCACTTCAGGATCATAAGCCAAGGCTCTTGCGATAGCTACCCGCTGCTTCATACCACCCGAGAGTTCGTAGGGAAAGCGGTCACCAAATCCTTGCAACCCCAAAAGATTGATATATTTTTGACTGATGGCAGCACGCTCTTTTTTGGGAACTCCCTTGATCTCCAGACCCAACTCAACATTTTGTCGGACACTCCGCCAGGGAAAAAGCGCATATCCCTGAAGAATAATGCCCCGGTCAAGATCCGGGCCGCTCATGAGTTTCCCGTCAATGAATATCTCACCAGACCTGATCGGTGCAAGCCCGGCAAGCATATCAAGCAGTGTTGACTTGCCGCAACCGCTCGGCCCGACAATGGCAAGAAATTCACCTTTTTTGACTGTAAGGTTGACGCCCTTGATTGCGACAAATTCTTTCGCTCTCTTCCCTCCCCTTTTAACGCGGTACCCCCTGTCAACATTTTTAATGGTAATTTTATCCACGGTGCTTCATTTTAAATCAGGGTTATTTCTGAATCTCTTGCGGAAACAAAAAGCACCGAAATATCCAAACCAGCCGTTCAGGCTGAAATATTCTGTACGCTTTTATGGTAACAGCTAAATATAGTCACATGGCACAATATGCAAATCCCGTTTAAACGGTAAAATACATACCATAAACAAGTTAACCGATAGCTGAGGTTTTGTGGAATAGCGGGGCATCCATCCGGATGATTGCTGAAACAATCCCCATTGCACAGGCGATACGGGAAGCGTCATCAGTGAGCTGAGGGTACAGGAAAGGGAGTATTGCACATTGTATCTTTCAGTCTGCCGCTGCTTGGGTAGATCATCTGACCCTGAACGATACTCCCAACGACAGGGCAAGTGCCCGGCAAGCATCCAGATCAACTCCCGGATAATCCACAACCGATGCAATCACGTTGGGTATCTGTTGTTTTGCCAATAGAATAAAATCGCAAACACCGCTGAATCCATCATCACCAAAAGGAGTATCGCACAACTGCATATACGTTTCTGCATCTGAAGCATTCAGGCTCACAGAAATGGTGTCGACCAAACCAACCAGTTCCGGAACAATGTTTCGACCGTGAACAAGATTGGCCTGACCATCGGTATTGATACGAATGGGGTAAGGGTAACGACGTTTGAGTTCCTCTGCAATGCGGAGAACCAGTTCAAGTCTGAGCAGCGATTCACCAAAACCGCAAAAAACAATCTCATCAATTCCCGTTGGCTCTATAGCCGCAATCGCGGTCAGAACCTCTTCGAAGGAGGGTTCTCTGTCAAGCAGTAAATCATGGCCATACAACTTGTACTGGCTGAATTTCGGACAGAATATGCAGGTATTTGAGCATCGGTTGGTGATGTTGAGGTAAAGGGAGTCACCGATTTTATAGGCTATGGTTGCCGCTTTTTTCTTTCGCCCTTTCAGATTTTTATTATCATACATCATAGTATCCTTGCTTGATCAAGTAAGCTTGTTATCAACATTGCTAAGCCAAAACAGCAGGGAACCCTGCTTTACTCATGGCATCCTTGAGTTGCGTTAAACCAATGCGCTCATCATCAAAGCATACCGTCACGGTTTTTAACCGCAAGTTAACCCTGACCCCGCGAACGTCTGCGATCTCTTCAAGCGCCATACCCACTATCTCAGCACAATCCCTCGATACAAGAGACGGTACTGACCATTCGACCTCAAGAAATTCCTTAAATTTGCAAGTACATGCCATATCCCCGACTCCATTAGTAATTACTTCAAAAAAAAATACTTAAACAAGACAATCTTCCTCAACCATGACCATTTCATCCTGTTGAGCGTCTTTCCATTGGCTTGAAGAGAGACGCCAGTAAAAACCTTTTTGCGCCAGAAGCTCGCTGTGGGTGCCGCGCTCAGTGACTTCACCATGATTGATCACAAGAATCTTGTCAGCACCGCGAATCGTGCTGAGCCGGTGTGCGATGACAAAGCTGGTACGTCCCTCCATCAGGCGATGCATCGCCTCCTGAATATGCTGCTCCGTCCGGGTATCCACACTGCTGGTTGCTTCATCCAGAATCAGGATTGCCGGATCAGCCAGAATCGCCCTCGCTATAGCCAGCATCTGCCGCTGACCATGACTGAAATTGCTTCCCCGCTCTGTAAGAACGGTTTCATACCCCAGCGGCAGCAAATGAATGAAGGTGTCGGCATTGGATAGACGGGCTGCTTCAACAATTTCCTCATCCGTAGCATCCAGACGGCCATATCTGATATTTTCCCTGACCGTACCGGAAAAAAGAAAGGTATCCTGAAGCACGATGCCAAGCTGACGACGCAGTTCAACCTTGGGAATTTTGCGAAGATCACGACCATCAACAAGAATACGTCCGCTATCGGTCTCGTAAAAGCGGGTCAGCAGATTGACGATGGTGGTTTTTCCTGCGCCGGTAGGCCCGATCAATGCTATCGTCTGGCCGGGCCGGGCATGAAGACTTACCTCTTTGAGAACAGGCACATCAGGACGATAGGAAAACGATACCCGGTCAAAAAGAACATCCCCCCGGATTTTTTGAAGCGGCTCAACATGATGAGCATCCACTTCCGGGTTTTCATCGATAATTTCCAGGACACGCTCAGCGCCCGCCATAGCAGACTGGAGAAGGTTATAAAGGATGGCAATTTCGTTCATAGGCCTTCCGAACTGACGGGTGTAGCTGATGAACATCGCAATGACACCAACAGTTGTCATACCGGAAATTGCCATGAGACCTCCAACTCCAGCCACAATCGCATAAGCGGTGTTATGAATGGTATTCATCATCGGACCGGTCAAACCACTGAAGCTCTGTGCCCGAATGCCGGAAAGGCGGAACTCTTCATTCACCGTGTCAAACTGTTCTGTGAAGACTTTTTCCTGACCATAAGCCTTGATCACTTTCTGAACGCCGATAGTCTCTTCCATAAATCCGTAGAGGCGACCCAGAGCCGCCTGCTGGACACGAAACCTGACACGCGTTTTTGCTGCAAGCCACCGATTGCCGAGGATGGTCAACAGTGATATGGTCACAACACTGACCGCAGCAAGTCGGGGATTGATGATAAACATTGCAATTGCCACACCTATGGTACTCAATGAACCAGAGACAATCTGCGTTACGCAGTTGCTCAGGACTTGGTTGATGTTTTCAACATCAGAGGTCAGGCGACTCATCAGCTCTCCATGAATACGGCGGTCAAAAAAATTGAGCGGAAGATGCAGCAGCTTGCTGAAAAGATCAGCTCGCAAATCCCGCATAGTACGCTGTGCTGCGCCTGCCATGACATAACTTTGCAGCATATTGAGAGAACCGCTGCCAGCATAAACAAGGAGCATCAGCAAGAGAATTCCGGGAAGACCAGTCAGGTTGCGCGGAACAACATGCCCATCAATTACCTGCCCGAGCAGAACAGGCCCGGCAAGATCCAGACAAACAGTACAAACAACCATCAGGGCGGTCACAATCAATGAGCGTTTTTGCCGACGCAGATAAAACCAGATACGAAGAAGCGTTCCCACCGTTTTTTGTGGTCGCTGCACTTCACTGTAGGATTGAGCGCTTCCGAACCGGCCCATAAGTGCTGGAGCCGCTGCTGCCTGCGATTTCTCTTGAACGTTAGTTGCCACTGTAAATTAACACTCCATTTTCGGTCTGTGATTCATAAATTTCCCGGTATACGTCACACGCATCAAGCAGCTCATAATGGGTTCCCTGTGCAATAATTTCACCATTATCAAGCACAAGAATCTTGTCCGCTTTCAACACGGAACTGATGCGTTGAGCCACGATGAACCTGGTTTGACGGTAACTGTTCCGTTCAAGTGCTTCCTGGATGAGGGACTCTGTTCGTACATCAACAGCGCTTGTGCTGTCATCAAGAATCAGCACTGATGGTTGCAAAAGCAATGCCCGGGCAATGGCAAGACGCTGCTTTTGACCTCCTGAAAGATTCACCCCGCGTTGTCCAACGAGCGCTTCATAGCCATCAGGAATATTGCGAATGAATTCATCGGCCTGGGCATTTCTCGCGGCAGTTGACAGTTTTTCCATTGAGGCATCAGGTTCTCCCAAACGAATATTGTTTTTAATCGAAGCACTGAAAAGGATCGACTCCTGCAGGGCAATTCCTACATGGCGGCGCAACTCTTCCTCCGGAATTTCGCGCACATCCACGCCATCCAGTGTCACACTTCCCTCGGAAACATCGTAAAAACGGGGAATCAGTTGCACCAAAGTTGACTTGCCGGAACCCGTCGCGCCAAGGATAGCAACTGTCTGACCGGGCTCAGCCTCAAAGCTGATATTTTTCAAGACCATATCCTGACTGGCAGAGGAATAGTTAAAGCTCACATTATCGAACACCACCTTTCCCGATGGACGGGAGGTGAACTGTAGCTTTTGAGTCGGGGTCATCAGCATTGGCTCACTATCAAGAAGTTCAAGAACCCGTCGCGCCGAAGCCTGGGCCGTCGAAATCTGTATGGTCAACGTGCTGAACATCATTAGGGTTATGACGGCCTGTCCGAGATAATTGATAAATGCTACAAGCTCACCAACACGCATTCCCCCTGTTTGAACCTGCCCAGCCCCTATCCATAAAGCAGCAATAACTCCAATGTTCAAGGTCAACATCATCACGGGAGTAGTGCGGGAACTCATTCGCACAGCATCTGTCATCCGTTGAATCAACGTATTGTTCGCCGTGGCGAAACGCAGAGATTCGTGCTCGGAACGCGCAAACGCCTTGACCACCCGAACCCCGGCAAGATTTTCCTGCAGCACCGTGTTTATGCCATCCAAACCTTCCTGCACCTGGCGATAAAGAGGAAATGTCTTACGGATGATCATGCTTAGCGCGATAGTCAACGCTGGTAATATCACGATAAAAATCAACCCGAGCCTTGGGCTGATTACCGTCGCCATCACCAGACTTCCGACCATAAGAAGTGGCATGCGCACCATTCCGCGCATCATCATCATAACCATCTCCTGAACCTTGTTTACATCGCTGGTCAAACGGGTAATCAATGCTCCGGTTTCAAGATTATCCAGATTTCCAAAAGAGAGCGTTTGCACCTTGCGAAACAGGGCTGCACGCAAATCTCCACCAAGCCCATAAGCCGCCCGAACAGCAAAATATCCACAGCCTAAACCGCAAAGCCCGGAAACCGCCATAAAGCAGAGCATCAAAAAAGCGGTTCCAAGAACCATCTGAGTATCAGATCGGGCAACACCATAATCGATAATGCGTTGTATCATGCGAGGCTGCATCAGGTCGAGCACAACTTCGCACAACATCAAAACCGGTGCCATGACGGTAAAACGCCAATGCGGCCTCAAGAATTTGAATAATTTCAGTAAGGCTTGCATGAAAACATCTTTGATTCAAGAAAAAATCCAGCATGAATACTGCTGGCAGCAGACTTGTTCATTTCTTTTTATTTTTTGTACTGCGGATTAAATTCATTGGTATAAATATCAGAAGGCTTAACCTGACCCGGCTTCAAAATTCCATCTTCGGTAAACTTTTCGATCCAGAACTGTATATCATTGTCTGTAATCAACTGATTCTTCGGCGACCAGCGAACGCCACGGTAATACTTGGCTAATTCAGGATTCCCCCCTTTTGCTTTCGTAATTTCAGCATAAACTTGACGCACACGATCAGGATTTTTCTGATACTCTTCCCATACGATGCGCCTTGCTTTATCGACAGCTCTCAAATACCGCCTGACAGCATCGGGATGTTCCTTGATGAACTTTTCCAAAAAGCCTTCGCTGGTGGTCAGTAAACTCAGATTGCCACGAGTCTCGAAACTGCTTGTACCAGGAATCCTTCTGACTCCTCCATGGTCAACCGTGCGATCGAATTGAGTGCCGCCACTGGTTGTCCATGCAATGGCGTCAACCTGCCGGCTCCGGAGAACCTGCTCCTGATTTTCAGCAGGCACAACGACCAGTTCAACCTGATTGACGGTCAGACCATTCTGCTTCAGAAAGGTCCTGACAATAAAATCGGCTTCCGCTCCAAGCACATTAACTGCAATTCTTTTGCCGACCAGATCTTTGATGGTGTGAATATTGCTCTCTTCAAGAACCAGCAGGCCTGAATGTTCGGGCACCTCGGTCACAGAACCAGGCAGCAACAGCTTTACTTTCGCTCCTTTGCTGACAGCATTGACCCAGATGGAAATTGAGCCTCCGGCTACGTCGATGTTGTTTGCCAGCAACGCCTGCATCGTTACCGTTCCACCACCTCCACCCTGAATCGTGATCGGCGTGAGCTGCACTTTCTCCTCTTTAAGAACATCTCTTCCTGTCAGCTTCTCAGCCAATTCATAGTTATTGGGCACTGAAGAATCGCTTACCCTGATTGAAAAAGCGCGTTCAGTATGTCGCGACGACTGAGAATAAAGCCACCAGGAACCGGCAAAAACCAGGCAAATGGCTGCTATGACTACAATTTTTTTGTTTTTCATGAGGCTCTCATCGGCTGTTTAAAGAGTCACCAGACACACTTATTTTTTATACAACGGGTTGAATTCATTGGTATAAATATCAGAAGCCTTGATTTGACCGGGTTTCAGCAATCCATCTTCGGTAAATCGATCAATCCACCACTGGAGATCTTTGTCGGCAATGAAAGGAAACTTTGGCGTCCAGCTTGAGGCTTCATAATATCTGGCCATGCGGGGATTACTCCCCTTCTTTGTCGCTATCTCCTCGTAAGCTTTCCTTACCCGATCAGGATTTTTATGAAACTCGGCATACAAAATCCGCCGGGAGGTATCGTAAGCCCGGATATATTTTTTGACCACATCAGGGTGCTTTTCGATGAAATCATTACGGAAACCGATGCCATAGAGTACCGTCTCACCTTTTGTATCGAAGTTTCTTGTTCCTGGAATTTCACGAACGCCGCCTTTTTCAACAGTCATATCAAAATATGGTCCACCACTGGTTGTCCATGCCACAGCATCAACCTGCCTGCTGCGAAGCATCTGTTCCTGATTTTCAGATGGCACGACCACCAACTCAACCTGAGAAATTGAAATTCCATTGTTTTTGAGATACTGGCGAATCACATAATCTGCCTCAGCACCCAACACATTAACCGCAATTCGTTTGCCGACAAGATCCTTGATTGTTCGAATGCTGCTCTCCTCCAGAACCAACAGTCCACTCGTACCGCTCTTGTTCTCTTTTGTCGATACGATTGTACCGAGAAGCGCCTTGATTTTTCCGCCGCGAGCAATAATGTTAATCCAGGCTGGCCATGCCGAACCTGCGGTATCAACGTTATTGGCAAGAAGCGCCTGAAGCGACACGGTGCCTCCTCCACTCTGAACACTCTGAATCGGATCTAGGGTCACGCCTTCTTCGAGAAGAATATCCCGGCCGCTCAGTTTTTTTACAAGCTCCCACTGCGTCGGACCGGTAGATTCAAGCAGTCGAATAACAACGGTTTCAGACTTTGATTGAGTCTTGTTGAAAGCAAACCACCCAACTCCTGCGATAGCCAGAGCAATGAGCGCGATCAATACAATTTTATTACGATGAATCATATACATCCTTATCCAAGAATTGAACTACCTATTTCACCTTTCCAGCCTGTCGTCTTCTTTTCCAGCCAGACCAGCAGGTAATTAACCAGCAGGCCCAGTAAGGCAAGTGTCAGAATCCCGGCATACATTTCGGGCACCATAAAATTGAACTGCGCATTCTGAATGAAAAATCCGAGTCCTGACTTGGCTCCGATCATCTCAGCAGCAATAACCACCATCAAAGAAATCTTTGCGCCCAGCCTGGCTCCTATAATGATGGAGGGGATGCTGGCAGGGAGAATAACTTTCCGGAAGAGATCCCAATCTGAGACACACATGGATTTGGCTGCCTTGATGTAAATCGGATCAATACTCTTGACGCCACTTATTGTGTTCATCAGCAACTGCCAACTGGCGCCGTAAAAAATGATCGCGATTTTCGACGATTCACCAAGCCCCAAGACCAGAAGAAATATCGGCAAAAGAGCAAAGGTGGAGATGTTCCTCAAGCTCTGCACCAGCAGATCAGTATATCGTTCAAATTTGTTGTACCATCCCATTAAAAAGCCAAGAGGTACAGCAACAAGAATCGCAAGGCCAAAACCTGCGGAAGCTCTTTGCAGGCTGACCAATACATGCTCTAACAGTTTCCCGGATACGATCAAGTCAAACAACGTTTTGATGGTTGTTGAAAACGTAGGCAGAAACAATGGATCAATAAATCCAAGGCGCGGCAAAGCCTCCCATATGGCAAAAAAAACAAGCACTAACGGAATTCCCTGCGACCATTTGTTCAAGCCTTTCAGCAGATACTCACCCTGTTTTACATAACTGCTGAAATCGATTGATCGGGCTTTCAATCCGGCCCTGGAAGCTACAATCACCTCTTCTGTCATAGTATTTCTCCTTTATTTCTGGATTGAATGATCACGGTTACTCGCTGAAGACCGGTGCAAGTTTCCAGTCCTGTTGAGCTTTGTTTACCTCAGCCTTGAGCGCACCCCAAACTTTATGGCGGTTAGCGGCAAACTCGTTACTGGATCTGATATCCCCTTTTCTCGGTCGTGGCAGATCAATCTTGATGATATCTTTGATTCTTCCGGGACGGGCAGTGACAACCGCAACCCGATCTGCAAGGAATACCGCCTCGTCAATGCTGTGCGTTACAAAGATCACTGTTGTATCGGTACCCTCCCAGATCCGGATAAGTTCGTTCTGGAGAATCTCCCTCGTCTGGGCATCAAGCGCTGCAAATGGCTCGTCCATCAGCAACACTTCCGGCTTGGTAGCAAGTGCGCGTGCAATGGCAACCCTTTGCTGCATACCGCCGGAAAGCTGATAGGGGAACCTGTCTTCAAAATCGGAAAGCCCGAACAGGGAAAGGAGCTCCCGGGCAATCTTGACCCGCTCCTCTTTAGCAACTCCTCGTGATTCAAGCCCAAACTCAATATTCGAAAGAGCACTTCTCCAGGGGAAAAGCGCATACTGCTGGAACACATACCCGGTCTTGTCACTTGGAGCCTCGACAAGTTTGTCATCCAGATAAACAACTCCGCTTGTCGGAGCGCTTAAGCCGCCAACCAGATCGAGGAATACCGATTTTCCGCTGCCACTTGGCCCAACTAAAACCAGAAATTCACCTTTTTTGATTTTCAGGTCAAAACCACTCAGTACCTCAATTTCATTGGATATGACTCCGTTGTTGTTAACCTGCTGGCCTTGCTTGAGCTTGAATTTTTTATGCACCTTTTCTGCGACTATTATGTCCATAACCATTCCTTTATCATCATTTTTTATAATGTTACCTCGCGACTGTGCCTTGTTCTGCCGATGCTCTTTCTTTCAATTGCAAGCGTCAACAAACATGCCATGCTCTGCTGAAAGCAAGAATAGTGCTGCCGATATCCTCAAGCAATGCCGTTGCGCCACGATAACCAGCGTAGCCTCGGTCAAGCACAATTCGATCGTCAAGCGGAAATGAGAGTGCAAGGAAAGGAACGTCCAGCTCCACGGCCACTTCGCGCTCAAGGCTACTGGCCAGAATGAGTTGAACATCAGAAGTTCTCATGATGTCGGTTATTTCAGCTCGATCTTCACTGAAAATGACCTCTGTATCATAGCCAGAAACAATTGATGAAAGACGGTCGGCCAGTGCCTCCTGCACATTGTCAGGAGGATTATCAGTAATGATGAGCATACGTGGCAGCAAGCCGAAGCTTTTGCCAAGAAACTCCCCGATACCAGCAACCTGGGCACTCTCACCGACCAGCACAAACTCTCTCTGAAAACCGGCCCGGTAATAACTGTCTGCCAATCGGGCAAATTGATGGTTCAGAAGTGATTCCTCACGAGTAATAAATTCTTCGGAACGAATCTGATCAAGCTTCAGTTGCTCCGTCAGGCGACGAAGCAGGGGCACGGCAGCACTGCCAACAGGCACTCCTTCCAGTATAATTGAAGGGGTACCATAAAGTTGCTCAAGCAATCCGGCGGGGAGTTTTCCCCAGTGTGACAGAACAAGATTGAGTGCTGCTTCAGGAATCTGTTTCCATGCGGCAATACCCTGTTCACTGCCAAGCAACAGATTCGGAACCAGACCAATACCTTCCAGTAACCGCCCCAGCTCCTGAAGGTTGCCCCGCCAGAACGGATCCTGATTCGGAATAATCCCCCAGACATTCACCATTCGGGTTTGGAACTCACCCGTCCTCTTCCATATCCCGGGAAGCTGCTCAATCAGTGCTTTGACAGCAAGATGATACCCATGATGGACATCGCCACTGAATCCGGGAGTATTGGCGTAAACGACCGGCCAATCCTGTTCACGACCCTCTCTGGCCATTGCCGGAATGTCGTCACCGACCATTTCGGTCGAGCAACCGGTAACAATGGCATACAGGTCACCCTGAACGACCTTGACCGTATTTTTGAGCTGCTCGCGCAAACGGGAACCTCCGCCAAAGACCACATGTTTTTCAGCGATATTGCTGGATGAAACCGGAGGACTGCTGAAAGGATCATTACCGCCGCTCAGGCGCGTTACTCCCAAATAATGCTGTACACCACAGCCGGAAGTGCTGTGAATTACCGGAATGACTCCCTCGATTGCCTCAAAAAGCTGCAATGCTCCATGCAGCGCACATGAGTTACGTGATCCTTCAAGATGATGCGACATACTATTTGACCTCCTGCTTGATATGCCAGTTGTGGCTGCGGCGAAACCAGGCATCTTGATAGGGTGAATTGACCTTGGCCAAAGAGAGCCCATAAGAACTGTTTGCCAGCGCGGTTTTGATACGTCTTGCCAGACGGACAACACCGCTGTAACCGACAATGGCAAGAGACTCTAATGAGACCACTGGAATGCCGAGGCGGGCAACCTGACCGAGATGGGTAGCATCACCCAGATAGAGATCGGGAGCGAGTTTGCGGAGAATTGAAATCTCTTCAAAAGCCTGGCCATCCGAGACATGAATCTGGAGTGACGGATTCCGTAAAGCCAGCTCATTGAGATGCCCGACATGCAATCTGTCGAGGTGCGTAATGGTAAGACCTGCAACTTCACCACCCAGCTCTTCGAGCAGATCAAGCACACTGAAAGCGTTGGCCGATGATAACGATATATAGGTCTTGATTCCTTTCAGAGAAAAATCACCCAGTTGCAGGGCTATTTCTGCAGATTTGATTTCATGAAGTTCTTCAGCAGCTTCCTCATTTCCTAAAAAAGTCGCTATCGACTTCAACCAGCGACCGGTTCCCTCAACACCAACAGGTCGCAACACATTAATGAGCGGTACTCCATATTTTTTATCCAGTATTGCACCAAGATACTCGGGTGCATCAGGGCTGAGCGGAATGGAAGCGCGAGCGGAAACTGCCAATCTGAACTGGTCAATTGTCGAATCATCGGGGATGACGTTCAATCCGATACCAAGTTGTTTTAACAGATTCTGTGCATCTTTTCTATCCTGCGGATGTTCCGCCACCGAAAGAAGATTAATGCGCTCATTTTTGAGCGCCGTGGCGCTATTGCCTGAAAGATATTTCAACAAGGAGTGGAGGGCCGTATCATAACCGGAAACCGCGTTTTGGGAAGAAAATCCAGTCACATAGACGGGTACGATCGGGAGTTCAAGCTCCTCATGCAGTTCTTCTACAACAGACTGAATATCATCGTTATTGATCGCAATCACCGGATTGCCGACAATGAAGACAACAGCGGGATGATAACGACGATACAAGGCAACAACGCTCTTGCGCAACTTGCGATCAGCACCCATAATCGTATCGCGTTCATCAAGATTGGTAACAAACCAGCGGGTATTGCATCCGGCCGCAATATGGTACAAACCGGCGGCAGCACAACCTCGCGGACCATGAATAATCGTGACGCTGTCGCGTATCCCTGCCAGAATACGCAACGCATAAAGCAGATCATCATTGCTGCTCTGGGCAAAGGTTCTGATGCGTTGAGCAATTTCATCTCCGGCAAACTCAGTTGATGCGGCCGAAACCGGACCAAGCCATGCCCCAAGGGTGTCAAGACGTTTTTCGCGGCTGCGCGGCGCTTTTGCGCGTAATAGACTCATAATAACTTTATACCTTCCAATCTGTTACATCATTGATTATATAGAGGCCATTTCATGCACCACACCCGTTTCGACCTCAAATATCCTGTCACCCCACTCTCTTGCCCACTTTTTCAGTTCAGGCGAATTAAGTGGTTTGGGAATAACCGAATCTTCATTTTCGTCGATATATTTAGCCAGCTTCCGGTACACCTGTGCCTGTTCGGATTGAGGCACTGACTCGATGACCGTTTTACCATACAATTCACTCTGTGCAACAACCAGTGAACGTGGCACATAACCGATAACCTGGGTCCCGGTTTTTGCAGCAAAATCGTCAATGAGCGCCGGCGCATAAGCAGCAAGAATACTGTTGGCAATAACTCCGCCGAGACGCGCTCCACCGGACAGCGCATATTTATTGACCGCCTTGAAAAGATTGTTGGCCGCAAAAATCGCCATAAAATCTGAAGATGTTACCACAAAGGCACGGTCAGCAAGGCCATCGCGAATAGGTACCGCAAACCCGCCGCAGACAACATCACCAAGAACATCGTAAAGCACAAAGTCAGGCTTAAACTCTTCAAAAATTTTCAGTTCCTGAAGCAGTTCTACTGCGGCATTGATTCCCCTGCCTGCGCAACCAACACCCGGCACCGGTCCGCCTGCCTCAATGCAGAGAACACCGCCAAAACCTACCGCCGAAATATCCTCAATGCGAACCTTACTCTGTTCACGCAGTGTATCAAGCACCGTCGGCAGATCATTACCCCCTCGAAGAATAGTTGTTGAGTCACTTTTTGGATCGCAGCCAATCTGGATCACCCGGTAGCCCGACTCAGCAAGGGCCGCACTGATATTGGACGTTGTTGTCGACTTCCCGATGCCCCCTTTACCGTAGATGGCAATATGTTTGCCTATTTTTTTACTCATCTAAATGACCCTTATTATAAATTCTTGACTATTCACTTCACACCCGTTCAGCTTCAACCAACACTGCCAAATAGGACATCTCCCTGCATAAAACTTATCTCATCGGCAGAGCATTGCACATGCATTCAATTCCAGTTTGCTGTATCATATTTCTTTAAGTTGCTCACCCCTTTCAACTCTCTGATGTTTTATTGCAATAAAAAAGCCGATTCTCTGACAGCAAGAATCGGCTCTTTTATAAACTTGTTTGTATCATCAAGTTTTACATAGAGAAAATAATTTCAAGGTCAGAATGCGCTGAAAAGCATTCACAACAACTTTTTGAAATAATAGTCGACTTCATAAATATTCTATTGATTTCAACATTCACCGTTCATCGAAAACCATTTGCTATAATGATTACTCCTTAACGTAAGCAATAAATTGAATCCGGTAAATCCCGTTTAAACGGCATATCATCTACCGCAAACCGGTTAACTCGAAAATCCTGCACCGTCAAGCCACCTCTTCCAACAGTATTCCCGCCTGGTGCAGGCGCCAATAGTGCCCATGCTGACCCAGCAACTCACTGTGGGAGCCACTTTCTACAATCTTTCCCTGATCCAGCACGCAAATGGTATCCATCTGCTGCACGGTCGACAACCGATGGGCAATAACCAGAAGGGTCCGACCAGCCGACACCCGATGGATGGCCTCCTGAAGCACCTCTTCCGTCCTGGAATCGAGGCTTGCTGTTGCTTCATCAAGAATCAGTATCCTCGGATCAAATATCAGGACACGGGCAAAAGAGAGCAGTTGCCGCTCGCCAGCCGAAAGAGTACTGGCTCTCTCCGACAAAACCGTTTCGTACCCCTGCGATTGACGCAGAATAAACGGCTCAGCACCAACCAGCCGGCAAGCTTCTTTTACCTGTTCCACCGGAATATCGGTCTGGAAAAAACGGATGTTGTCAATAATGGTACCAGAAAAGAGAGTCACATCCTGCTGAACAATACCGACTGAACGTCGGAGCACATCCAGCGGCCAATCACGAATATCCTTGCCATCAATAATCAATGCGCCGGCGGTGACATCATAAAACCTGGTAACCAGATTCATGATAGAAGTTTTACCCGCTCCGGTGGCCCCGACAAAACCAATACGCTCTCCGGGCTGAATCGTCAGGTGAATATCGTGTAAAACAGGATGGCCAAAGCGATAAGCCAGAGAAACACCATCAAGGATAATCAAGCCTTTCACCTCCGGCGCTGTCGCATCGGCAACCTCCTGAATATCAGGAACCTCCTGAAGCGTGCGACTTATGCGATCCGAAGCGACAATCGAAGACTGGAGCGTGTTCATCTGCTGGGAAATGGTGTTAATCGGCTGAAAAAAGCGCCGGATATACCCCACAAAGGCATATAAAACACCAAACGAGATGCTGCCCTCCATCACCCCATTTCCACCAAACCAGATGAGCGCTGCAATCGAAAGGTCGCCCAACAGCTCGGTAATATTAAAAAAGAGCAGGAACCAGCGATTTTCCCGAATGGTCCATTCAAGCAGGGCTTTATTGCGCTCATCCAGACGACGGCGCTGTTTTTCCTCCTGATGAAAAATCTGCACAATAGCCATGCCGCTCAGATTCTCAGCCAAAAATCCTATGAGTACCCCGAGCCGGTGACGGACTTCGGTGTTGATTGCCCGGATTTTACTTTGAAAAAAGATGGCTAAAAAAACAACCGGCGGAACAAGAAGAAAACAATAGAGCGCTATCTTCACGTTTAAATGCAACATGAAAAACATAATCAGCACAAGAGAAAAAGTCCCTCGAAGCGTATTTGCAAGAAACTGGGTAAAAAAGTTATTAAGCGCTTCGGTATCACTGACCACATTGGTGATGATTCGACCAGGACTGTTTTGGTCGAAGTAACGCAGGGCAAGGCGCTGAATATGTTTGAACAGATCAATTCGAATCGATCGCACAATCGACAGACCAATTTGTTGCAACACGATGTCCTGATAATAGGTCAGACCAAAAGCGAGCAACACCAGCCCAAGGTAGCTCAGCGCCATGAGCACAATCGCGCCCGAATCAGGGCGGGAGACGGTCACATAACGATCAATAGCCTCCTTTACCAGCCACGGTTGCACCAGATCAACCAGCACCACGGCCACCACCAGAGAACAGACAAGAGCAAAGCGCTTTCGATGCGATTTGATATAGGGAAACAGGGTTGCAAAAGC
>CAJAIK010000115.1 GCA_903939765.1 uncultured Chlorobiaceae bacterium
CATTCCTTATAATACATACGTACACGTTAAAAAGCAAGAAAAAAGCACGATTTTTCTGGAAATCGTGCTCATGTGGCGATGTTTTTCAGTTAAGGTGTGCGCTTTATCCGACTTTCAGGTTATAATCTGAAGCATCCCTTCCTGTAAATCGGCAGCGATAATCCGTCCGAATTTACCGACCATCCGGACCATCTCAAGAGAGAAAAAGCCCGGGCCGCATCCGACATCCAGAACCGTCATCCCTTCAGCAATATATGGACTCAGAATTTTCTGAGGATTCTGCAGCCATCTTCGAATGCTATTATCGAGAGAGCCTGACAAGGCAACCGGACATACAAGCGTATTGATTTTTTTCATTTCAGCTTTCTCCTTTTAAGGGCTACAGTGAAGCCGATCAGGGGGCTAATCGATGCGCTTCCGAGATGAACGCGTCGCTCACAGAGAAAATCCTTAATTGATAAACGGCCCCACCACCGAGCATCAGGCTCAAGATGGAACGCGTGAACGCGGCCCATTTTGTAGCTCTGGATGTTCTTGTTGGCCAGTCGTCAATCAATGCGTGTCCATACTCCGCTGGCCTCTCAGCACTTCTCGTACCTTGTTGGCCAAAGCATCGCGGGTAAAGGGTTTGGCCAAAAAGTGTCTACCCTTATCAAGAATGCCGTGATGAGCAATGACGTCTGCCGTGTAGCCGGAGACGTACAGGCATGCCAAACCCGGTTGCATCTCGGACAGTTTCGTGGCGAGGTCTATCCCGTTCATGCCGGGCATAACCACATCGGTGATCAACAGGTGAATCACGCCGCGATACCCCGCGGACTGACGCAAGGCATCGTCCGGGGCTTTCGCAGTCAGTACGTTGTACCCGAGAGCTTGCAGAAGGAGGCCTGTAGTCGAGCGGACGCTCTTCTCATCCTCGACGAGCATGATTGTTTCGGTCCCGCCCGGCAGCTCCCGCGGACCTCCAACGTCCTTCGCCTCTCCCGACCCCTTGGCATGATGCGGGAAGTAGATCCGAAAGGTCGTGCCTTTACCCGGCTCACTGCAAACATTAACGCAACCTTCATTCTGCTTGACGATCCCGTAGATCGTTGCCAGCCCTAACCCGGTACCCTTGCCTGCAGGTTTTGTGGTGAAGAAGGGCTCGAAGATGTGAGCCATCGTCTCGCAATCCATGCCGCAACCGGAATCGCTGACAGCCAACATGACGTAGGCACCGGGAGTAGTTCCCTCGTGCTCGGCGCAATAGGCTGCGTCGAAAAAGGTGTTTCCGGTCTCGACTATGAGTTTCCCTACGCCAGCAATGGCGTCACGGGCGTTGACCGCAAGATTGGCCAGTATCTGGTCAACTTGAGAGGGATCCATCTTTACTCGTGAATCCCGCGCTTGCGGTCTCCAGACCAACTCGACGTCCTCGCCGACCAACCGATGTAGCAACTTGAGCGTTGCTTCCACATGTTCGTTCAGTTCAAAGAGCACCGGTACTATGGTCTGCTTGCTGGCAAAGGCGAGCAACTGGCGCGTAATGCCTGCGGAGCGCTCAGCCGCGTCCATAATTTCATCCAGATGGGTGCAGGCCGGGTTCTCGCTTCCCAGCGCATCTCGACACAACTCTGTATTGCCCATAATGCTCATCAGCAGATTGTTGAAGTCATGCGCCACGCCGCCCGCCAGCCGCCCGACAGACTCCATCTTCTGTGCCTGCCGCAGTTGCGCCTCGAGATTCGTCCGCTCCCTCTCCGCCTCCCGCCGCCCCGTGATGTTGCGAACGAAGACCAGGTGTCCGTCCTGCCCCTGGAACCGGATAGCGACTGCAGTCGTCTCGACGGGGACTCGGGTACCATCGAGGCGCAGATAGTCCTGTTCCATCGGCAGGGCCGCGATTCCTGTTTCGCATTGGGCTTGGATGCGTTCCTGGATGACGTCATGGTACTCCGGCAAGATGCGCCCGATAAATGGCTGGCCCAGGATATCTTCGGTTTGCACCGCACCGACCAGGTTCACCATGGCCTGGTTGACATATTGGAAGGTGCCCGCGCATTGGACAAAGACGGCCTCGGGCGCCCCCTCGATCAACGAGCGGAACCGCTCTTCACTCTCACGCAGGGCTGTCTCCGCCCGCTTGCGCTCGCTGATGTTCTCCGTGAAGATGACGATCCCGCCGACCCCGCCGCCGCTGTCGCGCCAAGGATGCATCTCCCAGCGCAGATAATGGACGGAACCGTCGGCCCGTTCAAAAAGATCGTCGTCGCCTCGTGCCATCTCGCCCTCCAGCCCGCGGCGATGGATCTGCTTCAACTCCTCACCGATCTCGGGAAATATCTCATAGTGCGAGCGTCCGAGAATCTCCCGACCCTCAAGGCCGAAGTCTGCGAGCCAGCGATGGCTGACCGCCAGGTAGCTCATGTCACGGTCGAACATGGCCAGGGCTGCAGGTGCATGCTCGATGAACAGCCGCAGCCGCTCCTCACTCTCACGCAACGCCACTTCGGCCTTCTTGCGCTCGGTGACATCCACCATTGTTCCCAGAATGCACTGCTCGCCGTCCAGTTCTGTCAGTTGCAGGTAGACCGACAAGTCGCGGACATCGCCATTCTTGCAGCGCCCCTGCATCGTGACGACCACATGCTCTTTTTCGCGCAGTTCTGTGATCACCTGCGCACGATTGCCGGAGTGCCACAGCCCCAGTTGCTCCGCGGTGCTTCCGATGACATCCTCCTTCGGGTAGCCATAAAGCTGAGCAAAGGCTTCGTTAATGTCCACAAACATGCTGTCGCGCAGCCGGCTGATGGAAATCGCGATCGGGCTCTCCTTGAAGATCGTTGCGAAGCGCGTTTCGCTCTTCTGGAGCAGTTCCGTCGCTCTTCGGATTTGGCGAAAATACCGATTCAGCCACCAGCCCAGCAACATTGCCGTGACCAGCACGTAGAACCAGCCCTTGACATTTTCCAGCGCCGCAGCCAGGACCTCGTCATGCACGAAATGGTGCAACAGCCAGCCAGAGCAGAGTATCCACAGTGCACCTATGAAGGCATAGACCGTAGCAATCTTCAGGGCCGCCGATCGTGTCGGCGCATGGTCATTCGGGTTCATCACACGTCATCTCGTTTGTTCCCCTTCTATTTTGTATGGGGCGAACATCAGTTTAGACTGATCTGCCTAATTCGATGAAAACTTCAAAAGTATTCAAGAAATCCTGTTAAACTCTTTTTTTTATAAAAAAATAGTGAATAAACCCACCATTTATCACTTCAGTTTATACTGATCTTTCTAAACCGACAAATGGCTGCATCACGACTTGTTTTTTGGCTTCGACCACAGCAAGAGGCTTGCCATCCCTTCCAAGCAGCACATCTGCCTGCAAATGCGTGACTATTCATATGTTTGGCAGGGATCAGCCTATTCCACCTTTTCCAGGAGTTATGACTGGTGAATCATGGCATCCATTTCATGGGTAAACAGAAAAGCGATGCAAAGAGAGAAAATAATCCTCTTCAGCTCTCTTGCATAACATTTTTCATCGTACCACTTGAGCAGAGTTCCTGAACCATCGCGTTCGGGAAGGGATAATTTTTTATATCCTCAGGTAAATAAAGTCAGGTAACACCTTCAGGAGCCATGCTACTACGCACCAACGCTTTGTCACACAGGCATGGTTCTTTCTGCTTCTGATAACCCTGAAAATTTGCAGCGCAGCTTTCTCTACTGGCGCCACCCAAAACAGGCCGCCACCTTGTGCCATTGCGGTATCAACAAACCCTGGCATAATCTCTGTCACGGTGATTGGTAATTTCAACTTGACCACCTTCTTTCTCAGCCCTTCCAGATAATTCGAGACAAAAGCCTTCGATGCAGCATAAGCTGGGCTACTCTCACCACCCCTCAGGGCAGCAAGAGAGGAAATACCAACCAAATGGCCTGACCCTTGCGTCATGAAGTGTTCCATTGCCACATTTGCCATAGCAGCAAAACCAGTGACATTGACGCTGATTATGGATCTCTCTTTTTCCCATTCAAGGTCGGTATTGATGAATCCAACACCTGAACTTATGACAACAAGATCAACCCCGTTCATCTGATGAATAAGTTCCTGGAGAAGATGCATCGCCTGAGATGGTTGAGAAACATCGATTTGCTTTGTGAAGGAAGAGAGCGCGACTTCTTGCTGGAGGCTCGATAAAAGTTCAATACGCCTGCCAACGAGTCCAAGAGAATACCCGTTTTTTGCGAGCATTTTTGCAAGCTCCCGTCCGATTCCGGATGATGCCCCGATAATAATCGCTTTATGCATAACAGTTAAATTTAACCATGCAGAAAGGAGTAAGGCTGAACGCCGATTCAGGCTTGAAAGTCATTTTTTTGCGAGCACGTTGATGCGTCGGAATGTTTCAAAACACCTTCCGTCAGCCTGGCATGTTTTCTGAATCATGCGCCCAATCACAAACTGACGGAAATCCTCTTTGTGTTCCTCAGGCATGAGTTTCATAAATGGCACCAGACTTGGCAGATCGATCCATTTTGTCATTGTTTCTGAATCTGCAAAGAAGCGGTCGGCGTTTTCACTCCACACTCGTGATTCCGTAAATGGAATGCTGCGCACGAGCAGTTCATATTCCTCAATAGTTGGCATATACCATGGCCATACAAAATCGGAGAAATAAGAGGCGAACTGCGGTTTTTTTATAGCCTCTTTCACAACATTGAAAAAATTCGCACAGTTGCCGTCCCCGGCAAAATTGAATCTCAGAACTCCGCCACGTTTGAGGGCGCAAAACACCTTACCGAGCAAAGCATCATGATTCTTAATCCAGTGCAACGCAGCATTAGAGAAAATAATATCGAACTCGTTCTCAAAATTCAGGTCGTTAATATCGCGGACTTCAAAAGACAAGTTCTCTGTCTGATATGACTTGGCAATTTCAATCATGCCGTGAGAAGCATCAATCCCAACAACGGCACCTTGTGGCGCAAGCACCGCCAGTTGTGCGGTCAGCGCACCATCACCGCATCCGAGATCAAGAATGCGCTCGGTTCCAGAAACAGGCAATTCATGGATCAGCTTCGCCCCCCACTCTTTTTGGTGGGCCGATGCCTCTTTATATTTATTTCCGTCGAATTCGTATGCCATATCTTGAGTAAGCCTGACGATCAAAATCACCGAGACTCTGTAAGCGAATGGGGCCAAGCCAAAATTCAGCCAGATTTTCAGTGTGTAATTATCGAAGTATAACAAACAATTGCAGCTCATCAAACACTTTGCGTACCCTCCTCTGCCGCGTGAAGCATCGGTAAGAGCCGGTGAACTTCCTGCTTCCTTCCCTCTGGACAAATTTCTGGCTGCAAATATCCGATTTATTGAAAATTGCTCATGCCATTTACCAGCAATTGCCGTTATTGAGGTAACAAATACTGCGAATGGTTGCCCCGGTTGCTTCCCCGATTGCACCGTCCCGTCGAACCGGGCTGAACGCAGCTCTCTCTGGTTTGCGCATGGCACGGTCGTGCACCCCGGCATTAAAGGATTAATATCAAACGGTAGTACATCTTCGATATGAAAACAGACCCTATCTACATCTTCCGCAAAACCTGGGCCACCTACCAGAAGGTCATCAACAACAACCTGATGTTTCACCGCGAAACCCTTACTGCTGTAAGAAAGCTGCTCGAGAGCCGCCCAGGACCGCTCAATGTTCTCGACCTGGGATGTGGAGATGCCACCCATATCGGCAAAATACTGAACCCCGGTCAAGTGGCGGAGTACTGCGGATGCGATCTTTCCCCCTACGCTCTCGATGTTGCCCGAAAGAATCTGGAGCCGCTGGGAATCCGTGTGAATCTGCTCTGCAGGGACATGGTCGCCGTGCTGAAGGAGGCTCCCGAGAACCATTTTGACGTGGTCTATTCCGGCTACGCCTTGCACCACCTGACCATCGAGGAAAAACAGACTTTTTTCACCCAATGCCAGCGTACCCTTCGCGAGAATGGTTGCGTCATTCTGGTGGATGTCATGCTCGAAGAGCAGCAGACCCGGCCGGCATATCTCGATAGTTACAACGGGATGGTGGCGACGCGTTGGGAGGCCCTGACCACTCACGAACGGGATCAGGTGCAGGAACACATAAGAAACTGCGATTTCCCCGAAACTCCGACTGCCATTCAGACCTTGGCCAATAACGCTGGACTGACGACCAGCCAGAGGCTGGAAAAATATACGTGGCACGAAGCCTGGTGCTATTGGGCATAGGAATTCTGCACTTATAGAGATAGCCTCCTTTTGGCAATTTCCTGATTGAGTCTGGTGGCAGCCACCGAAAACAGCAGAGTGAAGATCACTGCATCCTGTATAAAGTGGACTGCCCACGCCAAGGCTATACATCTATTGATTGACTTTTTATTTAGTTCAGTCAATATTGTGGCTTTCAAATACCCCTAAGACGACACACCGTCTTTGTTCTCCATATTCGTGAAAATGAGAGCCAACCAGTCTTAAAATATAACGGGTTGTATGCTTCGTCTGTACTATAAAACTACCCTTGCAGAAATCTTTTATTCAATCATTTTTGTATAAAAAACCACAATATAGATAAACTACAAGATGGATTGAATAAAATAATCAAAAAAAAGACACCAATCATTCCTTCAGCACACACACAAAGCATACAACGAGAATGCCAATTAATATCATATTATATAACTACTTAACCATAAATCAACTATAGGGCTTTATACAAAAAAATACTGTAACAGGGCGATCCGAAAACAGTAAAACAATACGTATTGACACTATTATGTAAAAATATAGTACTTACAATATTACAATAAGTACAAAACGAGTAACGAATCAATATGCCGAACTGGGGTGCTGCGTTCCCGGAAAAGAGTGTTGATATATCCCCACCAGTTAACGACAAATGCCATAGACCACAACTCTTGCGCTACTGCCTGACAATGATGCTTTGTTATAAATAATATTCGGGTATTCATGACCCCTATCCTGCCTTTACCTGCGACACTTGATGGTTCTGATCTTCGAAATGATATTGCACAAAAAATATTCCGAACGATACCGGGACAGCACGAAACCGAACGTTGTGACAAAATGAGGAAGCAGACACCCGCCATTGTCCGTAACTTGAACAAGCATGAACGTATGCCCGCTTCCCGCCGGGAACAGCAAGTATGAGTATTAATTGTATTCAAGTATCTGAGTGACCCGGGCAGAGTTTACCGCTCGAAACGAGGGAGAAAGCAAGATGTCGGAAGAAATCACAATGCACTGACTCTTCAATGCAGCGCATCAAAATCGCCGAACGCTCCGTTGTATTGCCGGCAAGATCAAAAAAAATTTCTAATAAATATGAGAACTTCACTCCCCAACCACTCTGAAGTTTCCAGAATATCTTTCTTAATGGTACGTCACAGGCTGCACAAAAAAAGAAAATCGCACGCTTCAACATGACACAAATTATCATTAATTTATTTTATTTAATAGCGTTATTGGTTTATAATACAATCTGTAATAAAGTAACGATGTAATAAACTCAAGCTTTCCATACCTATTGTAATCTCTCATTAAAAACACATTTACAGCATAACATAATACAGTTTTTCATGATCACTGTATTGCAATACTGGTGTAATAATATTATGTTATAAGGATTTCATTACAGCTTTTCTTCAGGAACACAATAATTCATGACTCCATGAAAATAATTGCCATGATATCGCAGAAAGGCGGGGCAGGCAAAACCACCCTGGCAATCAACCTTGCTGTGGTGGCTGAGAGCCAGGGGCATTCGTGTGTTGTTATCGATATAGACCCTCAGGGCAGTGCGATGGGGTGGCAAGACACCCGCACAAAAGAGAGCCCTGTCGTTATTTCAGCACAGCCGATCCGCATTAATGCAATCCTACAAACAGCTCACGAGCATGGGGCCAATCTTGTTATTATCGACACAGCACCTCATTCGGATGCCGCTGCATTGCAGGTGGCACGGGCTGCTGATTTGGTGATTATCCCCTGCAAGCCCTCGATTCTTGATTTGCGTGCCATTGCAACGTCGGTCGATATTGCTGCCATGGCAAAAAAACCGGCAGTCGCCATTCTGAATTCAGTTCCGCCAAGAGGCTCACTCACCGAGGAGGCTCTTGAGGCAATAAAATGTTACGACCTGAAAATCATCCCTGAATATCTCGGCCAGCGAGCTGCTTTTGTGCACTCTTTAACGGTAGGGCTGGGTGTCATTGAATATGAGCCTGCAGGAAAAGCAGCCCAGGAGATACAGAGCGTATATCAGTGGATTTGCCGCTTTATTGATATAAAAAAATAATTTACAGCGAACGGAGAATATACCATGCAAAAAAAAACAAGCCTTGCCTCAGCATTGCGGCAGTCATCAGATAGTCAAAAAGAGAGTGTCGTGGCCGACAAAGCCGCCATTCAGCCTGCAGAGAAAACGCGGACGGTTTCACCAACACCTTCAAACCGTCTTGGAAAAAAGTCTATCACTGGCTGGTTTGATGCGGACGTCCTGAAACAACTGAAAATGATCGGGCTGGACAAGGATATGTCCATCCAGCAAATGGTCGGAGAGGCGCTGAACGATTATTTCGCCAAAAACGGAAGACCGCAGATCGCCCGTTAACGTCACTGGCCATAGAAAAAACAATTCAAAGAGTGAATCCGTGTCTTCTGGCTCGCCAATTATCAATGCAATTGGTCTCATTCTGAGCATATCAAGCGTATTGGCACAACCCTTTAGGGCGAAAAAATGTATAATCCGACGCAATAAAGAGTGATATATTGGGCGAGAAGTGATACAGAAACCGGCATTTTGATAAAACGCATTATAATGTTAAAATGAAGAACGTACTCTTTCGAAAAGATTTTCCAGCCAACCAAAACAAAAAAAATTAAGGAGCACCTGATGATGTCTCGTTTCGTTTCAGCCGCACTTTGTACCTTTTTCGTTGTTTCAGCACTCTCTATCGACGCCAACGCGGCCTATAATACCGCCGCTGGGAAAGCGGTTTATGATGCCAATTGCGCGGCATGCCACAAAACTGGCATCATGGGCGCCCCAAAAACAGGCGACAAGCCAGCGTGGGCTCCTCGTATCGCTCAGGGCGAGGCTTTGCTCGTCAGCCATTCAATCAAAGGCTTCAAGGGCAAAAAAGGAATTATGGCACCAAAAGGTGGTAATGCAAAACTTACGGATCTTCAGGTTGGCAATGCCACCGCCTATATGGTTCAGCAGAGCAAGTAAACTCTCCAGAGTTCACCCTTTCTCTTTGCGCTCTGCGTAATAGAAACAGGCAGCAACCCCAAGCGTCAATGCGAAGGTTGCTGCCTGTATGCGTTCATCCAAACCGCGCAAATCAAGAGGGCTGCTTCGCCCTATTTGAACGCGTGACCGGGTTCAACACCGAGAGCCTTGAGAAGTTTGGCCGCCGGGCAGAATCCTGTAAATAAAGCTTGAAAAAGGTTTAATCCCACAAAACCGGTAAGCCAGAGCCAGTTCTGGTTGTGATAGACTGAGAGTAAAACGCTTGAAAGCACTAAAAAGCCTGCAATTGCAAAGACAACGCGATCGATATTCATGGCAATGGGTATTAAACGGTTAACTAAAAATATGATTTATACATGAAGCTTAATCCTTGACGCATCTGACTGAAAACCCGGTATTTTTATTTGCCTTGCCTCTCCGCAATGCTGCATCGAAATAACCAAGTGAGCGGCACCACGCACTTTTTGATGCAGCTTCTGTAGCAGACCATAAGCGGCTGTATTCTCCCGGTTGCATGAACCTCCCGTCACTATCCCGCCGTGCCCCGGCAGGAAGGGCTTCAAAACCGCTTTTATTGTCATCCTGACTGTTCTGCTCTTTCCAGAGTCTTGAAGCCTTCAGTGCACCACCGGCATTTTCCGTTCCGCCGAGCACATCTCCAAGAGCGCTCCATTCAGCATCGGAAGCTACATGCCACCCTTTCGGAGCAAGACCCCTTGGATCGTTGACAGCATACCAGTTATAAAGCTTTCCATAGCTTGTGCCGTTTTCCTGCTTGTTATCATTATAACACCAGGCACCCGTTGTGAGCATTGCCCATTTTTCAGGATCCGTTACTTCAGGAATTGGATCACCATTCCGGTAGTGTGCAACATCAAGATTTTTTCCTGTCCATATCATCGATCCAATCTGAATGGCCTTGTAGCTGTTGCCGTCACGATCAACAACATGTTCTGGCCGGCCGCTGCACGCCGCTGCTGATAAAAGCATGAAGGCCACTACTCCGGTTATCAGGAGCCGATTTCCTCTATACATCACTCTTGAGTTACTGGTTGATTTTTTGTGGCAGTCACCAGAAATACCGGATATGCTGCGGTTATACCTGCCCTGTTTGTTTTGTTAAAGGTGTAGATGGTCTCAAACGACGTTACCAGCAACCCTGCACCATTCAACAAGGCGGCAAGCTCGGCGCGGTCAAATCCATGATGGACCTTTTCAAGTGGATCGTCATGAAACAAGCCATCTTCCAGATCAAGATCTGCGAGGGCGACAATGCCACCAGGAGAGAGGAGATCAGCAAGCCTGTTTAAAAAAGCTGCTGTATCATCAATATGGTGAAGCGTCATGCTGCTGTAAATCAGCTCAAACCGTTTTTCCTTGAGTGTGGTTTCAGAGGATGCTGAAAGATTGGTACAGCTTGTTTCAATATTCGTTATTCCGGATCTGCTGATTTTCTCCTCGAGCACAGCAAGCATCTCCGGGGAGGTATCAATTGCTGAAAGCGTTTTCACAAACTGCGCAATTTCCAGGCTGACCAGACCAGTACCGCACCCGAACTCCAGAGCGCGCATGGTTTTCCCGGGGTTGACCGCCTCAATGATTGCCTGCGCAACACCAAGGGCAACCGCTCTGCGTTGCGGATTTTCATCCCATTGCGATGCCTCGCGATTAAATTTATCGGCACTGTTCCATGTACCAGCCATAATGAGAAAAAGTAAAATGTTGTTCAATTACAATAAGCAGCAATCAGGGTTGCAGTTCAGGAATGCAGCCACCCTTGCGTTTCAGGGAGGCACCACACTGGGAACAGCGTGTCTCCCTGCAAGGTTCTCCCTTGATGTGCGGAAACTCAAAACCGCATTCAGAACAGACACAAATATCCGGACGATCAGTTGGCACAGAGTCGCAGAGTGAGCTGATAACTCCCCCCTGAATACAGAGCTGTTTGCCATCAACAATGGCTTCGGCTACCTTCTTGTGAGCGGCATCAAGAATACGACCAAAGGTTGGGCGGGAGACATTCATCTGCACGGCAGCAACAGCCTGGTATAAACCCTCCTTATCTGCAAGCCGTATGGCTTCCAGTTCATCAATCGTCAAAAGAACCGTTGCAAGCTCATTGTGAGGTATACCATCCGGCCTGAAACAGGTGGTCTTGGGTAAATCCTGAACACAGCGGCATAGTGTTGGCCTGCCGACTCTCTTTGTTTTCATAACCAACGTTTAGAAAGCTTATAGTAATGACCCCAGCCTTTCTTGAGCCAATGACCAACAACCGGCATGGGAATAAAAATCTCTATGGCGCTGTTTTTATAAACAAACCCGGCGCCATCTCCCATATCCATAACACAGAGAATGGTCAAATGCTTTTGGTAACCTTTCATCTCACCCTTTTGACCCAAATGCTCTACCGATGCATTACATGCGGCATTTCCAGCCATCAATTCGGCCAGGTGCCCCTGCTTTGCTTTCCAGTCCGGTCCTTCGAGAGCGGCAACATCACCCACCGCATACCATCCCGAGAGCCCCTCTATCCTGCAGAAATTATCAATGCGGATAAATCCTGCGTCGCTTTTAGGCAGGTTTGACGACTGAATTGCTTCATGCCCACTTCCGGCAGCAATAAACATGGTAAGGTCACTCTTTAGCTTGCTCTGATCTTCAAAAACAACGCCATCCGGCTCAAAGCGACTGATTTTTTTTCCATAACAAGTCTTGAAACTCTTTGTCTTAAACAGCTCCTGCATCGCCGAAAACGCCTTTTTTCCCATTCGGGCACCGGGCTCTGCCATAGGGGCAAAAAAGGTCATCTCGTAACGGTCACGAATGCCAAGCTTTTGAAGGTGGTGATACAGATTGAAAAATAGCTCAAATGCCGGACCACCCCTAACTGCACTCAAATCTTTTGGGTTTCCGCCAAATCCGAAAGCGATGCTTCCGCTTCCCCGTGCAACAAGCTCGTCAATCTTTTTCTTGAGCAAGAGGGAATCCTCAGGTTTCCCGCAGATTGAAAAAGTATGCTCAATGCCTTCATGTTTCAGCTTGGAGGCTCCAAGGGCGACAACAACAAGAGGTGGAGTATGTCGGAGACCTTTTTTTTCAAGGGTAACTGTTTTTTGAATGCCATCCAGGGCAGTTACCTTGTCGATCGTGAGCAAAAAAGCATGGTTGCGGGCAAGTTCAGACAAGGACATCGAAACCTCCCTGAATTCAGCCATACCCACAGGGAGCCAGATAGATATTGGATAAACAAAAAGATAGTCCCGTTCAGAAACCAGCTCAACCTCAAACCCTTTTTTGCGAAAAGCGATAGCCGCTGCGACACCGGCAATCCCGCCACCCAAAATGAGTACTTTTTTCATCAAGCGATTCCCTTGTTGATTCCGTAATAATTATTTGGCTACCGCCGTTACAACAAATTCCGGCGGATTGAGGATGTGTTTTTTAACGGTACAAAGATTGGCAGCACTGATAACAGCGTCCTTGTATTTTTCAGGAAAGTCCAGCGGCAATTCGATGACCAGCTCTATTTTCTCGACGCCATGGCCTGACTCGTTAAAAAAATGGGACTGCACGAGGCGTATCCCCTCTGTAGATATCCCCCGGCGCTGGCAGAATGAAGAGACAAAGATTCCTGCACAGGTGGCGATGGAGGCAAGAAAAAGCGTGAAGGGCTCAGGCGCAGAACCTTCACCACCAGAATGGACAGACTGATCGGTATGAATGGTAAACCCATTGATTTCAGCATCAACCTTTTTCCCCTCCCCTATTGTGATGATCATTTCGCTTTTCATACAATCAGTATCCTTATGATGGTTGCTGTAAAAGTAAAGCTCAATTATAAGCATATGTCAACAATAAATCAAGTCGATCACCTCTTTTTCTTTTCCACTTTTGCCTTCCCCCCTTAATTATTTATTATGTAAAGCTGCGCATTTCAAAGAGCGGTTCCCACAATATCAGCGCTGCGCAAAGCCTGCGTCATTCATGTATTATTTAAAGCTGCGCCTGTCGAAGAGCGGTTGGTATAATATCAGCGCTGGGCCAAAAATACAGCCCCTTATGGCATCACCTGATTCAAGTAGAACATATCTTGGGGACACCGATTCATTACCGCCTGATCATCGTTTCAAGCAGTTGCCTCAACTCCCTCATCTCGATACCATTCTCTTCAGCAATCGATTTGAGCGGCGTATCGATTTTTGCCTCAATACCTTTCTGGCGGAGTGCGAGCTGCAGTGAAGTGGCTGAAACACCCGCATCATCGGCTATCTGTTGCAGGGTTCTTTGTCCAAACCCCTTTCCACTCAGTTTTGACCGCCCGTTTTCTCCGGGCGCAAGCATCTCGTATACATGTTCTGCCGCCATGCCATTGGCCTCGGCGATTGCGGCAAGCGTCTCTTTCGAAGAGGCTACAGTTAATCCAGCTTTTTCAAGTTTTACTTTCAGGGCTTCAGGATCGCCGCCCATGCCCGGCTGCTGCGAAAGCTCTGTCAGCGTCATAAGTTCAGCATGAGGAACGGGTGCTCTCTTCTCCTGGCTCTCCCATGAACTGGAGATCCTGTTGCCAAACTGTATGATTGCCGAAAAGGGTTCAAGACCATAATAGGTTCCAACTCCAAAAAAGGATGAAAGAAGCAGAATGGCCAGCAACTCTGTTGGACGCCTGACACCTTCCGCTGTTTTTGTTTTGAGGTAGCACAAAAACGCATGCCAGTTAACCAGAAAAAGATGGAACAGTGAGAGCAGCATAAAGGCAAATCCAAAAATAAGGTGCTGATTTCGCCAGCCGGTTTTTGTAAGACCTGCCAATCGCCAATCCGTCCAGTTTGCAACCCTGCCGGGAGGTGAGATATAGAGGATGACGCCCGAAACGAGCATCATGAAGAGTGCAATAAAAAGCCCGAAGCTGATAAATACCCGCCACCTGAATGATTTTTTCATGGTATTTCCTGATTGCAATTGTTGTTCATTCCGCCCTGACCACTGAAACGGCCACATGCGCCCATAGCCGGGTTATATTGATCCCAGACCCATTCGGCTACAGCTCTCAATTCCGGTTCCGAAAGGGATGATGGCGGCATAAGGCCAAACCGTGTAATAGCTTGTTGCTCAACGGCGTTTTGCTTTTTCGGTAATTTCAGATAGGCAACAAGGTGATTGACTCCATTCTCTTTTGTCTGAAATTTGGTATGATATTGCGATATCACACCAACAATCGGAGGAGCTGATTTTGGCGGCGGGTTCATTGCGTGACAGGCCGTGCAGTTCCTGTCAAAAATTGCCTGGCCATCCAGGGCTTTCGTTGCTGCATCTGCTGCCGTGTTGAACAGCAACCCCATACCCACCACCAAGAAAAATCGTTTCATTCTGACAATACTTAAATTTTATTGGTATACCCCAAGCCCCATACTACATTTTTACTCGTCCCCGGCAAAATCCTTTACCAAACCCTCTTCCTGCGCCTTCAATCATCATGCCGCCTCTACCCTGCCCATAAAAAGCTCCACAACAACTACCCCCCTGAAACGTAGCAAAAAGTATCGTAATATCGATTACCTGCAAAAACAGACACCACAAAGAGCTTCGAGCTACTCGCCTTTCTGGTATAAGTGACTAATATAAAATTCTAAAAAAAAACGTATAATTGCCGTACAAGTTTAGGTGATGTGCAGGTATTGTGTTTTATTTGAAAAAGATTGTCCTTAATCCTGTGACATAAATTTATAACCGCCAGAGCCGGAGAAGAAAAACACTCCAGCACTCCCGGTTGCGGTCGTAGTTTTCTTTCAAGACACTCTTCAACAACCAAAATAATCTGCACTATGTCAAAAGCTGCTTTAGTAGAAAAAATTGCCGATGAGGCCGGGCTGAACAAAACCGATGCCGATCGCGCCCTCAAAGCCTTTATCGGTGTTATTTCCGACTCGTTAAAGAATGGTGTCGATGTTCCCCTTACCGGATTCGGAACCTTCACCATTGTTGACCGCGCTGAGCGTGAAGGACGCAATCCAATGACCGGTGCGGCCATTACCATTGCTGCAAAAAAAGTTGTCAAGTTTAAACCGGGGAAACTCCTGAAGGATTTGATGGTCTGACCATCATGAACGTCTGACCTCTTCACTCTCTTTAAGTCCACCATCATGGTTGTATGTGGTGGACTTTTTTTATTGCCTCCCCTGACGATTCTGAAAAGAGCACTCGATTCGGCGAAGAATTATTCGCCAGAAAAAGAACTTCCTGATTAGCTATATTGAGCCCTTGGAATCATTAACTCTCACGCATCAGACCCTTCACATGAAACGTGGACCCGGAAAAAAACCGGACTGGCTGAAAATACGATTGACTGGCGGCGCATCGTTTGCGGCAACAAGGCAACTGCTCGACCGTCACAGCCTGCACACGGTCTGCCGGTCTGCAATGTGCCCGAACCTTCAGGAGTGCTGGTCACACGGGACGGCAACATTCCTTTTGCTCGGCAATATCTGCACACGGAGTTGCAGGTTCTGTGCCGTTGGCAAGGCTGCAAACCCGCCAGCCCCGGACCCTCTCGAACCCCAAAAGATCGCGCTTGCGGTTCAATCAATGCGCCTGAAACACGCCGTTCTGACCAGTGTAACCCGTGACGACCTCCATGACGGTGGCGCAGAACACTGGGTAAAAAGCATAAGGGCAATCCGTTCTTTGACCCCTTTGGTGACCATCGAATGCCTCATTCCGGATTTTCAGGGTAATGAACGGGCGCTCGACCTGCTCATGGCGGAGGCTCCTGAAGTGCTGAACCACAACATTGAAACCGTTCTATCCCTCTACGCAAAAGTGCGGCCTCAGGCAAGCTACCGGGCATCGCTCGAGCTTTTAGAACGGGCAAAACAGAAGCACGGCCTTACCACTAAGTCAGGGTTGATGGTGGGGATGGGTGAGACGGAAGAGGAGGTTACACGCTCGCTCAGCGACCTCGCCCGTCATGGCTGCGATATGGTGACCATCGGCCAGTACCTGCAGCCATCTGCTTTGCATCTGCCGGTTGAGCGCTATATCACTCCGGAAGAGTTTGAGCACTACCGAATAGTAGCCGAAAGTGCAGGCTTCCTGAATGTGCAATCCGGCCCTTTCGTCCGAAGTTCCTATCATGCAAAAGCATTAACAACGAACCCAGAAACCGTTTCTTAACCTCTTAAACCTCACCTGAGCCACATGGAACTCTCCGTACCGATGATGATTTATGCCTACTGGGCCTTTGCGTTTCTCGTTGGGATTCTCTTTTTCAAGAAAGATATCCTCGCCTTCAACCGCGAATTCGACACCAGAAGAATTACCCTGCTGGCGGTATCCCTCATTGTTGTTGCAATCAATGCCTGGGTCTACAACCACTCTACCACTGACGGTGGTCGTGCGCTTGATCCCCTGACAGCTCTGGTCTTCACCATCGGCAACGGCATTGCTGAAACCTTCATGTTTTATGCAATGTTCCGTATCGGCAACGCTCTTGCAGGCCGCTTCACACAAAACTCCTGGGCACTCTTTATCACTGGCTTTCTCTTTTTTATCATCTACAGCGGCCTTATTCACGGTCTCTTCTGGATCAATATCCTGCCTGAGCATGTCATACAGACAAGTCCCTACAAACCATTTTTCATGCCAATTCAACTGTTGATTGCCGGCAGTTGGGCCCTGAGTTTTTTCTGGTATCGCGACGTCAGAAGCGTCATTTTCCTCCACGCACTGGTTGATTTGACCATGGTATGCAATGTCCGATTTCCACTGTTCAACTGAACACATTTTTCGTGTTGGTACCCTGCGATTCCAACATATCCCCCTACTCGTGGCACCCTTAAAAACACCGAAAAATGGTTGTTCAGGGTGCCATAAAACCACAACTCAAACTGACAGAGAGCTATGAAATCATTTGACGGAACCGTTCTGGTTGTCGGGGCTACCGGCAGAACAGGCGTATGGGTGGTCAAACGCCTGCAAAGTCACCACATTAAATACCATCTTTTTGTCCGTTCCACGGCAAAGGCAATTGAGCTTTTCGGCCCTGAAATCATCGATAAACTGACCGTTGGATCAGTAGAAAATCCTGAAGAGATCAAGGCGGCCTTGAGCCATGCTGATGCGGTTATCTGCACAATCGGCGGCAAGGCAACTGACCCTGAGGCCCCGCCTCCATCGGCCATCGATCGTGACGGAGTCAAAAGGCTTGCGGCACTTGCCAAAGAGCGTAGCATCAAAAAGTTTGTGCTTGTGAGCTCTCTTGCAGTGACCAGGCCTGAGCATCCCCTGAACAAATATGGGCAGGTGCTCACCATGAAACTTGAGGGTGAAAATGAGCTTCGCAAGCTCTACTCGGAAACAGGATACTCATACACCATCCTCCGGCCAGGCGGGCTGATTGACGGTCCACCACTGATGCACAACCTTATTTTTGATACCGGAGACCGAATTGCTACTGGTATTATCGACCGAAGTGACGTCGCTGAAGCTGCCGTCATCTCCCTTTTTACCCCAGAAGCACACAACCTCACCTTCGAACTTATACAGTCTGAAGCCGCTCAGCTCTCCTCGCTCAGCCGCTTTTTCAAGCTGACGCAATCCTGAACGTCCTCTTCGTCAAGCAGGAACCCCCATAAAATCTGGTTATTTTTGCCGGTTTCACTGAGGGTTCACCCGCAATCATCACAACACTTCGACCGGGTTATCCTTTACAATAAGGAATAATAAATCAAGATTATTAACAACAATAATACGTACCAACCATCTATTTACAAACAACAAATTATCACCATACAAAACAAAAACAGCAACAGTTATACACCAAGAAAGAAAACAAAAGCACACTATCAAACAAAAAAATATAAATAAAAAAATAACAGTAATAAATAATTAAACAGTAATAGAAAAAATATAAAACAAGAAAAATACAAGATAAAAAAGCAAAAAAAAACAACAAAATCATACACTTAAAAGAGCAAAAACAACCATTATCAAACAAGAGAATAATTTTAGGCAACAGCGTTTATATTATTCAATTAAAATACTTTATATAACTTTAAGAACCAAACAATCTTAAGCAAAACAAGATCCATTATTTACATAAAAATTAAAAAGCTATATCCTTGAAATATTGCTATAAAATAAAAACTGAAAACTTTATAAATATCATGCAAACACTATTTAGTGGCCAAACCTTTTTGTGGGAAATTCATGGTAATGTTAAGCAATTTTATTCAGCAATAATAAAATCAATACCATGTATAATAAACGAAATATCTGAGAATGAATTTATAATTCATTCCACAAAAAACTCTGTTGATGGAGTGACAATTCCTGATTTTATCAGCCGATACTTTACACTTGATATCGACACAAAACTTGCGTTCTCTGAGGATTTCAGTCGATTGTATCCTGAGCTGTGGCAGCTCCTTGCGCCATATTTTTCGCTGCGCATTATGAGGCAGGATCCGTTCGAAACCATGATCTCATTTATGTGCGCCCAGGGTATAGGCATGCACCTGATCAGAAAACAGGTTACCATGCTTCGCCAAACCTATGGCGAAAACGTGAGCGTTTCGTTTCTTGGCAACAAGATCGTACTGCACCACTTCCCTTCCCCTGAAAAACTTGCTGCGGCCGACCCCGCTCTGCTCAGCCGTTGCACCAACAATAATCGTATCAGGGCCCGCAATATTATTCTTGCAGCCCGAAGCGTGGCTGAAGGACGGGTTGACCTTGATGCGCTTTGCAATCCGGCACTCCCCCTGTCAGAACTGCGCAGCATACTTTGCAGGAATGGGGGCATCGGCTATAAAATTGCCGACTGCATAGCACTTTTTGGTCTTGGCCGTTTTGATGCTTTCCCGATCGATACCCATGTCAAACAATACCTCGCAGAATGGTTCAACAGCACAACCGCCCGTCGCTCCCTGAGCCAGGCCACCTACCTTGCCCTCGACAGAGAGGCCCGAACTTTATTGAATCCGGATCTTGCGGGTTACGCCGGACATATCCTCTTTCACTGCTGGCGCAGGGAAGTAAAAGGGCTGCGAACGTTTTAGCTGAAAAAATGCTTCACTTTACATGATTCATACGCCCAACCACCGAAACAAGGAGTTGAAATAAACATGAGCGTCACAAAAAAAGTACTGGTTGCCGGAGCCTCCGGCTATATCGGCAGATACGCCGTCAAAGAGTTTAAGGATCGGGGCTATTCTGTACGCGCTCTGGTAAGGGATCCTGAAAAGCTCAAAACCATCGGTGCGCACCTGGAACCGGCGATTTACCATCTTGTCGATGAAATTGTTGTCGGTGATGTCACCAATCCCGAAAGCATCAAGGGAATCTGCAAAGGAATTGATTTTGTTTTTTCCTCACTCGGTCTTACCTCTCCTGACCCAAAGCTCACCAGTAATGAGGTCGATTATCTTGGCAATAAACGCATCCTTGATCAGGCCATCGAAGAGCATGTTTCTCGCTTTATTTATATATCAGTCTTCAACCAGGATAAAATGGCCGAGATACTCTCCATCAAGGCGCACGAACTCTTTGTTGCGGATCTTAAAAAATCCGGGCTCTCCTGGGCTGTTATACGCCCCAATGGCTACTTTTCGGACATGGGGCGATTTTTTTCCATGGCTCAAAGCGGCCACATCTTCATGGTTGGGGAAGGGGAAAAAAAAATCAATCCCGTTCACGGTGCCGACCTTGCCAAAGTTTGTGTTGACGCGCTCGAGGGCGAAAACAGGGAAATTGCTGTTGGTGGACCCGATATCTATACCTTTCGTGAAGTTATGGAGCTTGCATTCCATGCCGTCGGCAAAAACCCGTGGATCACACCGCTCCCGATGTGGCTTGCCGAAGGTGGCCTCATGGTGACCGGGCTTTTTAATCGCAACCTGGCCGACCTCCTCTCTTTTGCCGTTGAAGCGCTTAAACTCGACCATGTGGCACCGCCTTACGGCACCCGCCACCTGACAGATTTTTTTGCTGAACTTGCCGCCGGCACGAAATAAGAAAGCCATTCCCTCCTTTACAGTTGAGCCGGAAATGATGACCATTTTCCGGCACTGTTTTTTTTCAAAGCATCCCGCTTTTTTCTCACTGTCTAATTCAATACCTTGAGCATCAATTAGACATAGCGGAGAGGAGGGAGAAAAGCGACTCCCCCACTCCATTGCAAACAAACTATCTGAACCCTTAGAGCGAACAAAGGCCTGTACATGTTGAAAATTTTTGAAAAGATCTTCGGCTCCAAACACGAAAAGGACGTCAAAAAAATCCAGCCCATAATCAGCAGCATTAACCAACTGCAGGTTGCCATGGCATCGCTCAGTGACGATCAACTCCGCGAGAGGGGACGAGCGCTGAAACAGAGAGTCAGGGCAACTCTTGAGCCTCTTGAGCTGGAGAAAAAATCGCTCTCGCAGAAACTCGACAACCCGGATATCAACCTTGAAGAGGCTGAAACCATCAACGCCCGACTTGATGCCCTCGGCGAAGAGTATGAACAGGCTACCGCCGCCGTGCTTGAGGAGCTTCTTCCTGAAACATTTGCCCTCGTCAAAGAGAGCTGTGTGCGCCTTAAAGGACACGTCTACCAGGTCATGGGACGTGGTATGGTCTGGGATATGGTGCCTTACGATGTCCAGCTTATCGGCGGAATTGTCCTCCATTCGGGCAAGATCTCCGAAATGGCCACCGGTGAGGGAAAAACCCTCGTTTCAACGCTCCCGGTCTTTCTCAATGCACTGACCGGCAGAGGCGTGCACGTCGTGACGGTCAATGACTACCTTGCCCAGAGAGACAAAGAGTGGATGAACCCGGTTTTTGCCTTTCACAACATCTCTGTAGGCGTTATCCTCAACACCATGAGTCCCGAAGAGCGACGGGCGCAGTATGCCTGCGATATCACCTACGGCACCAATAACGAGTTCGGCTTCGACTATCTGCGCGACAATATGGCCGGAACCCCTGAAGAGATGGTGCAGCGAAACTTTTACTACGCCATTGTTGATGAAGTAGACAGCGTGCTGATTGATGAAGCCAGAACGCCGCTGATCATTTCAGGACCTGTGCCCAATGCCGACAACAGTAATTTCCAAAACATCAAACCATGGATTGAGCAATTGGTACGTGCACAGCAGCAGCTCGTGGCCATCTATCTTGGTAATGCCGAAAAACTCCTTAAAACCAAACCCGGCGATGTTGATGCCGGTCTTGCACTGCTTCGCGTCAAACGCGGACAGCCAAAAAATACCCGCTACATCAAAATGCTCTCGCAGGCCGGAGTAGCAAAACTGGTGCAAGTGACCGAGAACGAATATCTGAAAGACAATTCAAGCCGGATGCAGGAGGTTGATGATGAACTCTATTACGCGGTTGACGAAAAAGGCGGAACGATTGACTTGACCGACAAGGGGCGCGAATTTCTCAGCAAGCTTAGCCACCAGGACAGCGACATCTTCATGCTTCCTGATGTCGGCTCTGAAGTGGCCATCATTGAAAGTGATGCTTCGGTCGCCGTTGCCGATAAAATTCAGAAAAAAGATGAGGTTTACCGCCTTTATGCCGAACGTTCAGAGCGGCTGCATAATATCAGCCAGTTGCTGAAAGCCTACTCGCTCTTTGAACGTGATGATGAATATGTGGTGCAGAACGGGCAGGTGATGATTGTCGATGAGTTTACCGGTCGAATCCTTCCTGGTCGCCGCTACAGCGACGGATTGCATCAGGCCATCGAGGCAAAGGAGAATGTCAAGATTGAGGGTGAGACGCAGACCATGGCGACCATCACCATCCAGAACTTTTTCCGCCTCTATAAAAAGCTCGCCGGCATGACCGGTACGGCAGAAACCGAAGCCTCGGAGTTCTATGAAATCTACAAGCTCGATGTTGTTGTCATTCCGACCAATGCAAGCATTGTTCGCAAGGATATGGACGATCTTGTCTATAAAACCCGTCGTGAAAAATATAATGCCGTTGTTTTGAAGGTTGAGGAGCTGCAGAAAAAGGGACAGCCGGTGCTTGTCGGCACAACAAGTGTCGAGGTGTCGGAGACCCTCTCAAGAATGCTCCGCGCCAGAAAAATTGTCCACAACGTGCTCAACGCCCGTCAAAACGATCGTGAAGCGGAAATTGTAGCCGAAGCGGGCCAGAAAAATGCGGTAACCATCGCCACCAACATGGCTGGTCGTGGAACCGATATCAAGCTCGGTGCTGGTGTCCGTGAACTGGGTGGGCTCTTCATTCTTGGTTCCGAGCGCCATGAATCACGCCGCATCGATCGCCAGCTCCGTGGACGTGCCGGACGACAGGGCGACCCGGGAGAGTCGGTCTTTTTTGTCTCTCTTGAGGATGAACTGATGCGCCTCTTTGGCTCCGACCGGGTCATCTCGGTTATGGATCGCCTTGGACATGAGGAAGGCGATGTGATTGAGCACTCCATGATCACCAAATCAATCGAGCGTGCACAGAAAAAAGTTGAAGAGCAGAACTTTGCCATCCGTAAACGACTGCTTGAATATGACGATGTACTGAGCCAGCAGCGCGAGGTGATCTATTCACGCCGCCGCAATGGCCTGCTCAAAGATCGGCTGACCAGTGACATTCTTGACCTCCTGAAAGATTACAGTGAGCTGGTAATCAAAAAGCATTACCGCCAGTTTGATGTGGACGCCATCGAGGAGCAGCTCATGCGCGAACTCTCCATTGAATTCAAGCCTGAACGTGAAAGCTTTGAACGCGAAGGGGTAGACGTCACGGCCGAAAAGCTCTATCAGACCGCCCTCGCCTTCTACCGCAGAAAAGAGGCGGCTTTACCGGAAGAGATCATGCAGCAGATTGAAAAATATGCCGTTTTAAGCGTCATTGACCTTCGCTGGAGAGAGCACCTCCGCGAAATCGACTCTCTGCGTGAAGGAATCAATTTGCGCGCTTATGGCCAGAAAGATCCCCTGCTCGAATACAAGCAGGAGGCATTCCGACTCTTCATCGATCTCTTGCACGACATAGAACTCGAAACCCTCTCGCTTGCCTTCAAGCTCTTCCCCGTCAACCCCGATGAGGCCCGGGAGATGGAAGAACGCCAGCGAAAAGCTGCCGGCCGGCAGGAACGGCTCGTTGCACAGCATCAAGCCGCCGAAAGCGTCTATACCATCGTTAATCAGGATGAGGAACCTGCGGGTGAAGAGAGGGTTCAGCAGCCAGCAGTAGCCGAAAACAAGCCCGGTCGCAATGACGACTGCCCTTGCGGAAGTGGCAAAAAATATAAAACCTGTTGCGGCCAGCACGCTTGAACCATCATGATTCACCTTGAAATGAACCACCCCGAAAAGGAGCTATGAAACACACTGAAGTTGAAGTCACCCTTGCCCTTGCCGCAGAACATGGCCTGAATGGTGAAGAGTATGGTAAAATATGTACCATACTCGGAAGAGTCCCCTCGTTTACCGAACTCGGGATTTTTTCCGTCATGTGGTCAGAACACTGCAGTTATAAAAATTCCATTGCGGTGCTCAAAACCCTGCCCCGTGATGGCGGAGCCCTTTTGACCAGTGCCGGAGAGGAGAACGCCGGTCTGGTTGATATCGGCGACAACATGGCCGTCGCCTTTAAAATAGAATCGCACAACCACCCCTCCGCTGTTGAACCCTACCAGGGAGCGGCGACCGGCGTTGGCGGAATTCATCGCGACATTTTCACCATGGGTGCACGCCCGGTGGCATCACTCAACTCGCTCCGCTTCGGCTCACCGAAAGACCCCCATGTCCGTTACCTTGTTGACGGCGTGGTGCGTGGCATCGGCGATTACGGCAACTCATTCGGAGTACCGACCGTTGGTGGCGAAATCTATTTTGAAGAGGGTTATACCGGCAACCCGCTGGTCAATGCCATGTCGGTCGGCATCGTTGAACACCACAAAACCGTCAGCGCAACCGCCCTCGGTGAAGGCAACCCCGTGCTGATTGTCGGCTCCTCAACAGGACGAGACGGCATTCACGGCGCAACCTTCGCCTCCGAAGATCTCAGCGAAGCCTCCGAAGACAAACGGCCAAGCGTTCAGGTCGGCGACCCTTTTGCCGAAAAACTTCTTCTCGAAGCAACCCTTGAAGCCATTGCCACGGGTTACATTGTTGGCCTTCAGGATATGGGCGCCGCCGGAATCACCAGTTCAACCTCCGAAATGAGCGCTCGCGGTATCGAAAAAACCGGATCAGGCGGCATAGAAATTGACCTTGACCTTGTCCCGATTCGCGAAGCAGGCATGAGCGCCTACGAAATCATGCTCTCCGAGTCGCAGGAACGGATGCTGATTGTAGCCGAAAAGGGATTTGAAGAGAAAATCATGGAGGTCTACCGCAAATGGGATGTGCTCGCCGTCGTCATTGGGCAAGTCACGAGCGACAACATGCTGAGGGTCTCACAGCATGGCGCAGTTGTCGCTGAAATTCCAGCCGAAACACTGGTACTTGGAGGAGGCGCACCCATCTATATCCGCGAAGCCATCGAAAAAAAGCCGGAAACCCCTGTCGCCAAACTTGAAGCCGACAATACTCTCGATTTTCATGCAATCAGCCTTGAGCTGCTCTCACGCCCGAATATTGCAAGCAAGCAGTGGGTCTATCGCCAGTACGACTCCATGGTGCTGACCAACACCGTCACACCGGTAGGCCATACCGATGCGGCCGTTATCCGTATCAAGGGATCGCGCAAGGGGCTTGCCATGAAAACCGACTGCAACGCCCGCTACGTCTATCTGAACCCTCTGGCTGGCGGCAAAATTGCCGTTGCTGAATGTGCAAGAAATATTGCCTGTTCAGGCGCGCAGCCACTGGCCATAACCAACTGCCTCAATTTTGGCAACCCCTACAAACCGGAGGTTTACTTCCAGTTCAAAACTGCGGTTCAGGGCATGGGCGAAGCGTGCCGGGCCTTCAATACCCCGGTAACCGGCGGCAATGTGAGCTTCTACAACGAAACCTTCATCGGTGGTGTCCGCACGGCCATCTACCCTACTCCGACCATCGGCATGATCGGCCTGCTTGACGATATCGACAACCTTGTCGGCTCAACATACACCACCCCGGGTGACGCCATCCTTCTTCTGGGCTATCCGGAACTGACGCTTGACGCTTCAGAGTACCTCGTCATGCAGTACGGCACCCCCGGCCAGGACGCTCCATCAATCGACCTGGTACACGAAAAAAACCTTCAGGATCTGCTTGTGGCGCTTGCAGCAAAAAAACTGGTGCACTCCGCCCACGACATTTCCGACGGAGGGCTCTTTGTGGCACTTGCCGAGAAGGCCATCATGAACGCTGATGCCCCGCTCGGATTCACCGTTGATCTTGAAAATGCAAACAACTCCCCGTTCTCCATCCAGGAGCAGCTCTTTTCAGAGGCGCAGGGACGGGTCATTGTGAGCACCTCTCCTGAAAAAGCCAAAGAGGTGATTGCGGAAGCCATGGAGCGCCAGGTACCAATCCGCGTCATCGGAAAAGTTGTTGAAAAAGATGCCATCATCGCCATGAATGGAGAGGAACTGCTTCATTTCAGCATTGAGGAGCTCTCGGGGGCGTACTATCACGCTCTTGAGCACTCCCTCCACCTTGACGAACTCTAACCCCTCCCGTTGAGGGAAAAAAAGGAACCCTGTCATGCTGCCTGTTGTAACCGCGCAAGAGATGCAAAGGGCCGACAAGGCGGCAATTGAGCAACTCCATATTGGCGAAACCCGCCTTATGGAGCTTGCCGGTCGTGAATGCCTCCGCATTATCAGGGAGAGCCTGCAAAAGGAGTCGCTGGCTGGCTGCTCGTTTCTTCTGCTCTGCGGCAAGGGAAACAATGGGGGCGACGGCTTCGTACTCGCCCGCCACCTCCTCAACCTTGAAGCTTCAGTCGATCTTGTGCTCCTCTACCCCGAATCACTGCTGCAAGGCGTTAATCAGGAGGGGCTCACCATTCTTGAAGCCTACGGGGAGCACGGCTCCGAACTGCGCATCTTTGCCAGCCATGACGAAGCACTCCCCTTTGTGGCCGAAACCCGCTACAATGCCCTCATCGACGCCATGACCGGCACCGGCCTCCGCCTCAGCGAACCGGGGATGGCTCTTGCCTCACCCCTTGCGGAAGGCATTGAGCTGCTCAACACCCTCCGCGACCGAACGGACGCCCCCCTCATAGCTATTGACGTGCCATCAGGGCTCGATGCAACTACCGGCCACTCAGCCACCCCGTCAATCCTCGCGGATATGACCATCACCATGGCCTTCCTGAAAAGAGGATTCTACCTGAACGAAGGACCGGAATGCTGCGGAGAGCTGCATGTAGCAGAAATCTCCATCCCCCGCTTTCTCGCTGAACCCTCCTCCAGCCTCCTTATCGACCAGGAATTTGCGTCTGAACAATTCATACTGAGAGAGCCATCCAGCGCAAAACACACCAACGGCAGGGTACTCATCATTGCCGGATCGCAAAACAACGAAAGCTCAATGGTTGGCGCAGCCATCCTCTCCGCCAGAGCCGCTCTGAAAAGCGGCGCAGGGTACGTCTGCATCTCCTTACCGATTTCACTTGCCGCCGTCATCCATCTTGCCGTGCCGGAAGCGGTGGTGATTGCCAGGGATCTTGCCGCCATTGCCGAAAAAGCGCGCTGGGCCGATGCCATCCTGATCGGCTGCGGCCTCGGACGCGACCAGGAGGCCATTGATCTGGTCCGGGAGCTTTTGAAAAATTCCTTCGTCGCTTCAAAAAAGCTGATCCTTGACGCCGATGCCCTCTACGCCCTCTCGGTTATCGGCATGGCGGACGCGCTGAGCCAGTGCCGCGATGTGCTGCTCACACCGCATTACGGAGAGTTCAGCCGCCTCACCTCTCGGCCAATCGAAGAGATTACCGCCGACCCGATCGAGTGCGCCCGGAGCTTTGCCGCTCTCCATGGGGTAACCGTTCTTCTGAAAGGCGCTCCCACCGTTATTGCAGAACCCGAAGGGCCCGCTCTCATCAACACCAGCGGCACCGAGGCGCTTGCCACGGCCGGTTCAGGCGATGTACTCTCCGGCATGATTGTTGCCTTCGCCGCAAAAGGGGCCTCCCCCATCAACGCCGCTGCTGCCGCAGCCACATGGTTTCACGGCAGGGCTGGCGACCTCGCAAGTGACATCGCCAGCCTGGTCTCCTCCGGCATGGTCGTCGACGCCATACAGCAGGCAATCAGCGAGATTTTTGAGGTATCACAAAAACCGTAGGGGCACGGCATGCCGTGCCCTTCCCGTGCCGTGTCCCCTACCGTTACGCAACCCGTAAATTGCACTGATACGGCTAAACCGTTCTTGATTGGATCAGTTTGCGTCCCCCGCCATCAAATATTATTTACGAATGAGCCCTTGGTTGCCATGCATCAAAAAAAACACTCACCGTAACCGTTTATAAAAAAACGCCATTCAAACCGAAATATAATTGTATAAAATTAAAATAAATTTTATCATAATAGCTTCCCAAAGAAGATGTTACGCTCCTAAGTCAAAAAAAGTCCCCCGCATTATGTTTCGCGGGGCTATCACATTTTTTAACAACTAATGGTGAGGAGATCACAATGAAGCATTTTTTTATTCTCTGCCTGGTTTTATCGTTAGCAGCTTGTGGTTCAACGAGTGAAATTAAAAATGTGAAGGGGGAGAATAATTTAAATCTCTCTTCCTATGAAAATGCTGTGGTTTTAGATTTTTCAGATGGCACGAAAAAATCTAATACACCTGCATTCGTAGGAAAAAATTTTGCTGATCGGATTGCTGCAAATATCAGTGAGCAGGGAGTTTTCAAAAAGGTTTCCAGAACACCATTAACGGAAAAATGCGTTATTATTTCAGGCGCCGTCACAAAATATGCTGAAGGCAGCGCAGGACTCAGGCTATTGATCGGTTTTGGGGCTGGCAGTTCTCACTTTGATGCTGATGTAAAGATCGCTGACTCCGAAAGTAATGCCGAGTTGGGGGAAATTGTTGTTGATAAAAACAGTTGGGCTTTGGGTGGTATAATGGCATCAGGACAAACTCCCGACACATTCATGAATGAAGCTGCAAAAAAAATTGCCAAAGAAATTGCATCCGCTAAAAAGTATACTCATGAAGAAATCACATCAAAATAAATGGCAACAGGTGTCGTGACTGTAACAAAGATACCGCGTTCCATTCTTCCGATACACTGAAAGATTTTCCCACTGAGTATCGGGATATCCAGAAAAAAAATAACCCGAATTACAAGCCTGCCGGAGAGATGGTTTTCATCTCCGGCAGGCTTTCTGAAAGGAAAAATCAATTAATTCGGCCACAGCAGGGACGATAATCAGCAGGAATGAGAAACAGATAGATTTAGGGTGGGTTGCAGGATGAACGTTTCTGGCACCATTGCAGGGGCACGGCATGCCGTGCCCCTACGCCAATTATTCGCGCAAAAATTTGCGGATATTCCGCGCGGCCTGGCGGATGCGTTCTTCGTTTTCGATCATGGCGACACGCACATACTCATCGCCGTAGGCGCCGAATCCTATGCCGGGACTGACGGCAACCTTGGCTTCGCTGAGCAGCTTCTTGCTGAACTCAAGGCTTCCCATCGGGCGGAAGGGTTCGGGAATCCGGGCCCAGACAAACATGCTTGCGCGGGGTGAGACGACCGGCCAGCCTGCATTGATAAAACTTTTAACCATAACATCTCGCCGTTTGCGGTAGACCTCGCAGATCTCCTGGACGCAGCTCTGGTCTTCAGTAAGGGCAATGGTTGAGGCAACCTGAATCGGGGTAAAGGTGCCGTAATCAAGCCAGCTCTTGATTTTTTCGAGGGCACCGATCAGTTTGGCGTTTCCGACCATGAACCCGACACGCCATCCGGCCATGTTGTAGGTTTTTGAGAGGGTATAGCTCTCGACAGCAACATCCTTTGCGCCGGGAATCTGGAGGATTGAGGGAGTGACGTAACCATCATAGGTCAGTTCCGCGTAAGCAATGTCACTGATAATGTAAAACCGCTCCTGGCGGGCAAGATCGACCAGCTTCTGATAAAAAGGAAGTTCAACGGTGGCTGTGGTCGGGTTGTTGGGGAAATTCACAACAATGAACTTGGGTTTTGGCGACGATTCGCGCAGCGCTTTTTCAATGTTCCGGAAAAAGCCCTCTTCGTCAAGGGTGAAATCGTCGTTCAGTTCAAGTTTCAGGCGATGGACGTTGCCACCGGCAAGAATGAATGCCTGGGAATGGATGGGATAACAGGGGTCGGGCACCATGGCAAGATCGCCGGGATTGGTGATTGCCTGCACAAGGTGAACATAACCCTCTTTTGAACCCATCGTCGCAACAACTTCACGGTCCAGGTCGAGATCAACATTATATTTCCGCTGATACCAGGTTCCCACCGCGCCGCGAAGCTTGTAGATGCCCTTCGATACAGAATATCCGTGGGTTCTCGGTTTATTGATACTTTCGATCAGTTTGTCAACGATGTGCTGAGGAGTCGGGCCATCAGGATTACCCATTGAAAAATCAATAACATCCTCTCCTGCACGCCGTTCAGCCATTTTGAGCTCATTGACCGCAGCAAAAACATACTTGGGCAGACGCTTGATCTTGTCAAACTCTATTTCATCAAACATGGTCTCGTAATGAAAAAACAATTCATGATAAAAAAAAATGGAAAGTCATTGTATCATAAGCAAAAAGAGTATCATATCAATGGCATTCCGGATATTTTTCACTCGAAAAGGTAAAGTTCATCGCTCAAGTGAAATAAGCCGAAATATAGCCCGCTCTCTGGCTTGAGCATCCTCACAAATAAAATTAAAAAGAGGTGAACGCATTGACTCATCCCATTGTTGGTTAACAATCGTTGAAAAAAGTTACAGGAATGACAAGCCGCTTAAAAGCTGAAAACTGAGTGGTGGCGCACCTTTAGGGGTTTTGAGGCTCTTTTTTGTTCCAAACTGAACGCAAATAAATGAATCCGATTTATTTGACATTATTGTAATTTTCTTTAACATGCTATGTTGGTGTCATTTCGCTTCCCGCTCCACGTAAAGTAACCTATACCACGTGTCAAAAATCAAGATGACAGTAAAGGATACCCTGAAGCATCAGCTTGAGGAATCCACCGGAAATGACTATAACTGCTGCTACCAGTGCGGCAAGTGTACCGCTGGTTGTCCTGCGGGAGCATTTATGGATAGTCCTCCTGCAAGAATCATGCGTCTCGTCCAGGCGGGCTATATTGAAGATGCCCTGAAAAGCGATGCACTCTGGTTCTGTGTCGGTTGCATGACCTGTACTTCACGATGTCCACAGAACATGGATATTGCCGCAACAATGGACTCTCTCAGGGCTATGGCACTTGAGAAGGGCATTGTTTCAGAAAACAGGGCGAAAAAACTGGTCACTGCATTCCATGTCTCCTTCCTCAACAACGTGCGCAAACATGGCCGTCTTGAGGAGCTTTCACTCATCAACAGCTACAAGCTCCGAACAAGGACCTTCCTGCAGGATGCCGAATCGGGCGTCAAGATGATCATGAGCGGAAAGATCAATCCGCTGCATACCCTTACCGGTAAAGGTGGAGTAAAGGGTAAGGAGCAGATCGCAAAAATTTTTGAAGCTTCCAAAAAAGAGGCTCATCTGGCTGCCCCGAAACGACGTCCGATCAAAAAGGAGTTCACCCCGTCAGCTCCCCGTTCTATCAAGCCGGGCATGACCATCGGCTACTATCCCGGATGCTCGCTGAGTGGAACAGCACGGGAATATGATATTTCAGTCAAAAAAATGTGCGCCCTGCTCGGCATCAATCTTCAGGAGATTGATGACTGGAACTGCTGCGGAGCAACATCGGCACACGCCACCAACCACAAGCTTGCCGTGCTTCTTCCTGCACGCAACCAGGCTCTTGCCGATGCACAGGGGCTGAAGCTGGTGCTTGCGCCCTGCGCCGCCTGCCAGAACCGTCAGGTGACCACGCGCCAGTCACTGCTTGACTCTGAGGAACTTCGTGAAGAGGTTCGCGCAATTACCGGCATTGTGCCAACCTGCGCGGCTGAATTTATAGGTGTTACACAGCTTCTTGAAGCGATGGATCCGGAGGACATCAAGAGAAGGGTTAAAAAGCCCCTTACGGGTCTGCGTCTTGCCTGCTATTATGGTTGCCTTCTGGTTCGCCCGATGGAAGCCATGGGTTTTGATGATCCGGAAAACCCGCTCAAAATGGAGGCGATCATGACCGCTCTTGGGGCCACCCCGATAGACTGGGCATTCAAGATTGAGTGCTGCGGAGCCGGGCTGACGCTTGCCCAGCAACCGCTTGTCGAAGAGCTGACACACACCATTGCCAAAAACGCGGCTGACAACGGTGCCGAAGCCTTTGTTGTCGCCTGTCCCCTCTGCCAGGCCAATCTCGACATGCGTCAGGGAAGCATGAGAAAGCGGTTCGGCGATGTCAAAGAGATGCCGGTTTACTACATTTCGGAGCTTGTCGCCATCGCCTGCGGTGCCGACCCTGCGGAAGTAGCTGTGGGAGAGCATTTTGTGCCTGCGCTCGACCTTGTCTCAAAACTTTAGGGTACGACCAAACCCTTGAACACCTGAGGCAAAGCCAGGGTTCAAGGGCGTTCCATGCCGGGCCGTTCCGGTCAGCGGCTTCATACTAAAAGATTGAATAATGGCAAAAATCGGGGTATTTATATGTCACTGCGGCGAAAATATCGCTGCAAAGGTTGATTGTACCAAATTGGCTGCCGCCATGGGTGAACATCCCGGGGTTGCGGTCTCTGTCGAATACAAATATTTCTGCTCCGATCCCGGCCAGGAGAGCGTCAAAAAAGCGATTCGCGAAAATAACCTGAGCGGTATCGTCATAGCCGCCTGCTCACCACGAATGCATGAAGCCACCTTCCGCAAAGCATGTGCGGAAGCGGGGCTGAACCCCTATCTTTGTGAAATAGCCAACATCCGCGAACAATGTTCATGGGTGCATACCGACAAGGATATGGCGACCGAGAAAGCGGCGGATATTGTCCGTTCGATGGTTGAAAAGGTCAAGCGCAACAACAAACTCCAGCCAATTGAAGTTCCGGTAACCCGCCGGGCACTGGTTATCGGAGGCGGTATTGCCGGTCTTCAGGCCGCGCTCGATATTGCCAATGCCGGTCAGGAAGTTGTCCTCGTCGAGCGTGAGCCCTCCCTCGGCGGCCACATGGCACAGTTGTCGGAGACCTTCCCCACACTCGACTGCTCCCAGTGCATCATGACCCCCCGAATGGTCGAAACCGCCCAACATCCCAAAATCAGGCTCCTTACCTATGCCGAAATTGAGAGTGTTGATGGCTATATCGGCAACTTCAAGGTGAGGGTTCGCATGAAATCGCGCTATGTTGACATGAAAAAATGTACGGGTTGCGGCGACTGCATCACCAAATGTCCGGTCAAAAAAATATCGAGTGAATTTGACTGCGGCCTTGGCAAGCGTACCGCCATTTATACCCCTTTTGCCCAGTCAGTCCCCAATATGCCGGTCATCGACAAGGCAAGCTGCATCTACTTCAAGAACGGCAAATGCAAAACATGCCAGAAATCCTGTGAACTCAACGCTATCGACTTTGAGATGCAGGATGAATTCATCGACCTTGAAATCGGGGCAATTGTTGTGGCCACCGGCTTCCAGGTTCAGAATACCGCTCTCTACGGAGAGTATGGCTATGGCAAATTTCCGGACGTCATCACCGGCCTTCAGTTTGAGCGCCTCGCTTCGGCAAGCGGTCCTACTGCAGGAAAAATTCTTCGCCCCTCCGACGGCAAGGAACCCGAAAATGTTGTTTTTATACAGTGCGCCGGATCGCGCGACCCCTCAAAGGGAGTGCGCTACTGCTCCAAAATCTGCTGCATGTACACCGCAAAACATGCCATGCTCTACGCCCACAAGGTGCACGACGGAAAAACCCATATTTTCTATATGGATATCCGTGCGGCAGGCAAAGGATATGATGAATTTACCCGCCGGGCCATTGAGGAGGATGAAGCCTCCTACGTCCGTGGCAGGGTGAGCAAGCTCTGGCAGGAGAACGGCAAACTGATGGTACGCGGTGTCGATACCCTTCTCGGCAAGCCGGTGACCGTTGTGGCCGACATGGTCGTTCTGGCCACCGCAATGGTGCCGCAGCCTAACGCAAAAGAGTTTGCCAAAACCATCGGCATTGCTTACGATGAATATGGTTTCTACAACGAGGCCCATCTCAAACTTCGCCCCGTTGAATCATCAACCGCCGGAGTTTTTCTTGCCGGAGCATGCCAGTCGCCCAAAGATATTCCTGACTCGGTGGCACAGGCATCGGCATCGGCCAGCAAGGTGCTTGCCCTTTTCAGCAAGGAGAAACTTGAGCGGGAACCGGTTATTGCCGTCAACAACGAGGCAACCTGCGCCGGATGCTGGGGCTGCGTTCTTGCCTGTCCCTACAACGCCATTGAGAAAAAGGATATTCGCGACCGTTCGGGAAAACTTGTCAAACAGGTGGCCTACGTCAATCCCGGCCTTTGCCAGGGATGCGGCACCTGCGTCACCTTCTGCCGTTCAAACAGCCTTGACCTGGCAGGCTTTACCGAAAAACAGATCTTTGCAGAAGTGATGGGGCTCTGAAAAGCTTCCATTTTTACCTTGAACAAACAGAACTTTGCTACCGGAGTACGCCGATGAGTGAACCATTTGAACCAAAGATCGTCGCTTTTGTCTGTACCTACTGCACCTACGCAGGAGCTGACCTGGCAGGAACGAGCAGGCTGAAATACGCGCCCAATGTGCGCATTGTGCGTCTTCCCTGCACTGGAAGAATCAGCCCCATGTTTATCCTTAAAGCGCTGCAGAAGGGGGCAGACGGTGTGCTGGTCAGTGGCTGCCACCCGGGTGACTGCCATTTCACCCACGGAAACTACCATGCACGCCGCCGATGGATGGTCTTTCGCGCCCTGCTCGACTTCACCGGCATACCACCAGAACGGGTCATGTTTTCATGGATCAGTGCAGCAGAAGGCAGCAAATTTGCCGATCTCATCAACAGCGTCACGGAAGATATCCGTAAACTTGGCCCTTTTGATCAGTATCAGGAGTTGATCACGGAAACTGAATCACCGGCGACACTTTAAAAACAAGAGGCAATGATTACACAGGAAAAATACAGAACGACCGTAAAAGAGCTTCTTGCCAATGGCACGATAAAAATGGCGATCGGCTACAGGCCCGGCTCAACTCCCGACCGGCGCCGCCCGCTCTTTATCCGCACCTCGGAAGAGGCCGACCAGCTTGTGCTCGACAGTACCTGCATAACGAACCTTTCGGGATACCTCGTCACCGAAGGGCTCTTGAGCGATGAAAAACAGGTTGGCATCTTTCTGCGCCCCGAAGGAATCCGCTCCATCAATATCCTTGCTGCAGAGTACCAGCTCAATGTGGATCAGATCGTCATTTTCGGATTTGACTCAACAGGCCGCGAAGTCAGGCCGCTGCAGGGCCGAAATGCAGGAGACTTTTCAGCACTGCTCACCGAAATCAAGGAGAACCCTCCTCTTACCTCGAAAGAGCCACTCCTTGAGCGCGTCGAGAAGATGAACGCAAAAGAGCGGTTCGACTTCTGGCAGGAGGAATTCTCCCGATGCATCAAGTGCTACGCCTGCCGTCAGGCCTGCCCCATGTGTTATTGCCGCCGCTGCATTGTGGACAGCAATCAACCGCAATGGATCAACACCTCGTCGCATACACTTGGAAATTTTGAATGGAATGTTGTTCGGGCATTTCATCTTTCCGGTCGATGCGTCCAGTGTGGCAACTGCGACCGGGCGTGCCCTGTCAACATTCCGCTTCGCCTCATCAACCAGAGAATGGCCAAAGAGGTGGTTGATGGATTCGATCATTTTGCCGGTTTAAGCCCGACCCAGGAGCCGGTACTTGCAAGCTTTAAAAAGGACGACACTGAGACATTCATTCTCTAAGTAACCAACACCTATGACAAGAATCCTTTTCAGTGATAAACTTGACAATTGTGTCGCAAAATGGCGCTCGGCAGGAATGACCGTGATTGGTCCTGTGCAGGGAGAGTCACTTTCAAGCTATGCCGCAGTTGAAAAAGCCGGCGATCTCTCTTTCGGCATGGTGCTCCCCGACCGTTCACTCAAGGAGCTCTTTTTTCCGCAAACTGAGCCGATGCTGCGCTACACCATCAAGAAAAATGAGATCGAAACGGCGGACTTCACTCCCCCTGCAGCCCCAAGAATCATTTTTGGTGCCAGGCCGTGTGATGCATCTGGTCTCGCAATTGATGATCCTCTTTTCGGATGGGATTACAAGGATGAATACTGGTTTCAGCGGCGCAATGAATCAGTCATTGTAACCATTGCCTGTACAAAAGCGGATGATTTCTGCATGTGCACCTCACTCAAACAGGCCCCCGACTGCACCAAAGGCTCCGACGTGTTGCTTCGTCCCCTCGACAACAACCGGGGATGGGTGGTTGAAGAGCTGACCGACCGTGGACGTGAAGCCTTCACGCTCATCTCCGAACACATCAAGGAGAGCGACGAAACCGCCCTTCCGACCGTTGAAGTGCCGGAAAAGTTCAATCTCGACACCTGCGTTGCCTGGCTGCAGAACCCCGACAACTTCGACAGCAAATTCTGGAAAGAGATTTCCATGCGCTGTATCGGCTGCGCTTCGTGCACCTACCTCTGTCCCACCTGCCACTGCTTCGACATCCAGGACGAAGGCGACACCTACAGCGGCATCAGACGGAAAAACTGGGACAGTTGCTCCTTTGCCCTCTTTACCATGCACACCTCGGGCCACAACCCCCGTGCGACGCAATCGGCACGATGGCGCCAGCGCATCATGCACAAATTCAACTATTTTCCAGGCAAGTTCAGCGTGAACAGTTGCAGCGGATGCGGCCGATGCTCACGCCAGTGCCCGGTTGACATGGGTATTACCGAGACTTTACAAGAGATATCAAAATTATAGCCGTGACAGAAACCATCCAAAACGCGCAACAGAACATTTACAAGCCGGCTATCATGAAAATCGTCGCCCGCCACGACGAAGCGCCCGGCGTAAGAACCATGAGGCTCGAGTTTCAAGACCCGGCCGACCATGAGCAGTTCAAAAAAACCTTCCGTACAGGCATGTTCGGTCTCTACGGCGTTTACGGTGAGGGAGAGAGTACCTTCTGCGTCGCAAGCCCTGAGACCCGGAACGAGTATATCGAATGCACCTTCCGTCAATCCGGCAGGGTGACTTCGGCTCTGGCCAATGCGGATATCGGTGACCTCGTCACCTTCAGGGGCCCCTACGGCAACCGCTTTCCCATTGAGCAGTTCCACGGCAAAAACCTTCTCTTCATTTCAGGAGGAATCGCCCTGCCACCGACGCGGAGCGTTATCTGGTCGTGCCTCGATCAACGTGAAAAATTCGGCAAGGTCACCATTGTTTATGGAGCCCGAACCGTGGCCGATCTGGTCTACAAGCATGAACTGGACGAGTGGCAGGAGCGTCCGGATGTTGACCTTGTCCTCACCGTCGATCCCGGTGGAGAGTCACCCGACTGGAAATACCGTGTCGGCTTTGTGCCCACCGTGCTCGAAGAGGCAGCCCCCTCTCCCGATAACTGCATCGCCGTGATATGCGGGCCGCCAATCATGATCAAGTTCACACTGATCTCGCTCAAGAAGCTTGGCTTTGATGAAAAAAACGTCTACACAACGCTCGAAAACCGCATGAAATGCGGCGTCGGCAAGTGCGGACGCTGCAATGTGGGGTCGGTCTATGTCTGCAAGGAGGGACCGGTCTTTACGGCAGAAGAGGTATCGCGTATGCCAGCCGCCGATCTGTAACAGAATATTTTCAAAGCAGACGAATCCGGAAAAAGCGCTCCGGTTGATGAAAATCAGCCGGCTTTGGCGCGTTATTCCACCAGGGGAAGAGACCAAGCTCACCCCTGCCGGAAGAGGCGCAGCACTGCAAGGCAAGAATCCCCCCGTTGACGAAGGGCTGCAAAAGTTCCCTTGAAAACTCCATACCAAAGAGCCCCTCACCCTGCACCTTATGCACCGCATTAATCCACGGTTCCGCTGAAAGAACTTCAAACCCTTTTGTCCTCTTTCTTGGAGTATCAAAACGAAGCGCAACCCAGTTACCCTCCGGACTCATTTCAAACTCAAGATAGCCTCCACCCGGAACTCCGGAAGCAAGAAACAATTCAGAGACGCCGTATTGCCATAGTCCATCAGTAAAGCTTCCTGCCGGAATGGTTGAGGGCGGCTTGAGTGCAAAAATGGCAGTATCCCGGCTGCTGGTTGTCCAGCGAAGAAAGGGCGCTTCGGAATCAAGCTTCGCATCCTCAAGCGAACGCAACTGCTCAACAGCGACAAACGCTCCGGCAGGAAACTCCCGGTCGAGAGCCGCATAACCCACCAGCGGCCCCTGCATGAGCATTCGGGGAAAGAGGGAATCCGGATTTGCCGCCGCGCCCTCCTCCTGCGGATTCCACAACAGGCCGGCCCACTTTTTCGAAGGATCCAGTTTGTCGGCCGCAGAAGCGACGCCGCACGATGCAAGCAAATCGCCATCAAACAGCCCGATGCACTGCACTTCAAGATCAAGTTCGGCCCCGGCCTCAGCAAGCGCTGCATGTTTCATGCGTGCAGCAAGCGTGAGTACCTCCCGGGCCGTTGCCCCGCCCTTGTTAAAAATAAAGTTGGCATGATGCGGGCTCACCATGGCGCCACCCTCCCTCGTCCCCTTGAAACCAAGCTCCTCAAAAATGCTGCCGCTCGAACGACCCACCGCATAATTGTTCTTGAAGGTCGAGCCGCAACTCGGAAAATCAAAATGGTGCTTTGCCTCCCGCTCCCCTTTATGGCCCTCCATCAACGCTCTTGTCTCCTCCACGGGCCGAGTTTCTGCAAAACGCAAAAGAGAGGCAACCACAATCTCCGGACTCTCCATCAGGGCGGTATGCTTGTAGCCGTAAAAGATCTCTTCCGGCAACCGCCAGCGCAGGCATCCCTCAACTGAAAGCGTCAAAACCGCCGCCGTAATGGCCGAAACCTCTCCCCCGAAACAGCGGGCATTCATCCTCACCGTTGCCCCGATCTGACCGGGGAGCCGGTAGAGCCACTCGCCCCCTCCCCTGCCAGCCCGCAACAGCTCTTCGGCAATTCGGCTGTTCTCCACACCCGCCTCGCAAAAAAGCTCATCATCAGAAAGCCAGTGCATGCGCTCCATCCGGCCAAGGGAGATCACCATACCCGCAAAATCGGCGTCCGAAAAAAGGATATTGCTCCCGCTTCCCATAAGCGCGAGCGGGAGGCGCTGTTCAACACTCCAAAGCAGTATATCGGCAAGCTCCGCCAGAGAGCCTGGCTCGGCAAAATAACGGGCACTCCCCCCTATCCCGTAATACCCTCTCCCGGCAAGAGAGACATTTTCAGAAACGGCGGGTGGTATTGAATGGCAATAATGGGTCATGCACCAAAAAGGGTTCGTTGTTCTCATGCAGACCAAAGCTGCTCTGCAAATCGAAACAGTTTAACAACAACGGAAATTTGCCGCGAGGGGCATCACAAGCTACAGGCTCGCAACATACCAAAACTTCACGCAACAATCAGGCTGTTCAATTGGCTGCGCTTCGGGGCAAATAAATCATAAATGTCGCCCCGGCTCCCTGCGTGCTGGAGGCGAATATCGCACCCCGATTTTGCCGGACAATACCATAGACCGTGGCAAGCCCGAGGCCGGTACCCTCTATCATCGATTTTGTGGTAAAAAACGGCTCAAAAACAGAGTCAAGCGTCTCCTGGTCTATGCCACATCCGTCATCATGCACCTCAAGCAACACATAATCGCCGGGCACTATTTCAGAATGAACGGCACAAAATGCTGCATCAACAACAATATTTCTTGTGGTGATGTTTAGTGTTCCGCACTCCTTGATGGCAGCCCTTGCATTGAGGGCAAGATTGATCATAACCTGATCTATTTGCGTCGAATCAATCCTCACTGGCCAGAGCCTGTCGACCGAAGTAACAATCACCTTGATATGCTCTCCCATCAAAGGCTTAAGAATCTTCACCATATCCACAACCACAACATGAAGGTCGAGTGTCGTTGGTGAAATAATCTGCTTTCCGCCAAAAGCAAGCAATTGACGAACAATGCCAGCGGCCTTCATAATAGAATTCCGCACTGTGGTAAATGAGCGATGCGCACTGACGTCAAGATCCTCCCTGGCGATCAGCATGTCAATATTGCCCAGCATCACCTGCAGCATATTGTTAAACTCATGGGCAATACCACCTGCCAGCCGACCGATTGACTCCATCTTCCGGGCCTGAACCAGAGTTTCCTGCAACCGGACATTCTCCCTCTCAATCTGCTTTTGCCGGGTGATGTCAGAAAGCACCATCCAGCATGACTGTCCATCATTCTGAACGACCGCCTCAATGCGTACCTCACTTTGCTGTGCCAAAGGGTCAGCTTCATGCACAAGCATAACCTCGCAGAAAGCTGGCTCCTGATGACTGAAGACCCGCTCCATCAATGTATTAAACACCCTGACCCCTGCCTGATCAACAAAGAGTGCGAATCGCGCGCCCTTCAAGAGCGAGCGCTCCACACCAAGCATCCTGGTTGCCTTCAGATTCACCTCCAGTATGGTACTGTCGCGCTCAAGTGTCAGGTAACCCACCGGCGCGAAGTCATAAAGCTCTGTATAGCGCTCCAACCCCTTTTCCAGATGATCGCGCGACTGCAGAAGCTCCTCATGCTGCATTTCAAGCTCAATCTGGTGAACCGACAACTCATGAATCAAGCGGTGCATATCAACAGTTGACAAAGAAACGTCCTGATTTTTCTGCTTGTTTTCGAGTAATCGCTTTTCGGCCGTGCGCCGCAATGCCGAGATATCCTCTAAAAATACTTTGCTTTTTTTCATCATTGACGAGGATTTGTTTCAGGAGCTCTTCGTTCCCTGCACGGGGGCACTGATTTCAATAAATGTTGAGACAACCTGGAATACTTCTGCCCTCTCCGCCTTGAAACGGGGCAATGCGCTGACCTTGAACCACCGCCACCCCTTGTCATGATCCTGTAACAGACCCATGACAATATTTTTTACCGGCTTGCCGGAACGCAATGCAAGCTGAAAGGGATATTCGTCAACCGGGAAAGGCGATCCGTCTTCGTGAACAGCTCTCCATTGCAGCTCTTCCATTTCCCTTGCGAGCATCTCTTTTATAGAAATCCGAAAAATACCCTCCATCTCTCCATTGGCCATCAGAATTCGGCCTTGATTATCCTGAAGAAAAGCGCCACCCGGCATAGCTTCAAACAAAAAACGAAAGCGCTCTTCAGTTTCACGTAAACACCCTTCAAGCTTTTTGGCAACCGTGATATCGGTAAACGTAATCACCAGCCCGACGATCCTGTTTTCCTGGGTACGATAGGGCATGATTTTCACGACAAACCAACGCCCATCACTTGCCGATATCTGCTTTTCGCTGTACACAAGGGTGCGAAGCACCTCCATCGCATCATTAACCAGCTCAGGATAGTTCAGATCACTGACAATATCGGTTATGGGACGGCCAACATCCGTAGGAATAACTTTGATGATCGCAGAAATCCGGTTGGTGAAACGACGTATTTTGAGGGCATCATCAAGAAAGAGCGTTGCAATATCGGTACTGTTCAGCAGGTTTTTCATGTCATTATTGCTATCCGACAAATCAATCACCTTCGATTGCAGCTCCTGATTGACCGTCTGCAACTCCTCATTCAATGACTGCATCTCCTCCTTGGATGTGGTCAGCTCCTCGTTGGTGCTCTGCAACTCTTCATTGGCCGACTGCATCTCTTCATTCATCGATTTTAACTCCTCCTGCGAACTCTGCATCTCTTCGCGAATGGTCAAAATCTCTTGACGAGCATCCATAAGATCCTGATCGGTCAACTCAGGATGGCTGCCTCCACCATCTGCCGTCACAGCACTCCCCTTTGCCAATCCGGATTCAAGACCATCCACATCTTTAAACGTAATCAGGATCAACCCTTTCAAAAGGTCGGGCTGCTCAAGCAGCTCAACCGTCAGATCCAGCCGCTGCGACCCACCGTTTGTACCAACGGTTATCCCCTTTTTGGTAAGGGTTGTTTTTTTATGACGTACACTCCCGAACAGTATATTCAGTTGATAGCGAAGCCCTTCGCGGGCCATCGCAAAAACATTCCAGTTGGCCTTGCCTGCGGCTGGCTCAAGATATTTGCCGGTTCGTCCACTGATATAGATGATATCGCCCTTCTCATTGGTCAGCACCGCCGCAGGGGTATAATGCTGAAGCAAAAACTGGTCAGTTATTGATTGCAGGTTCACGTTGTTTATTTTCATTGCTGTTTGCTGGCTAATCTCCGGTGCTTTAAGCAAAATCGGGGCAAAAGAGGCTGGAAATTCAACAGGCTCAGCCCGATGCCCGTACGGAAGCTTCCGAAAAATCCGTGATTTTGCATCAACAACTTCAAACAGATAGGTGAACGAACCGATGCTTTCGGCCGTACCAAGAAAAAGAAGGCCTCCCGGGTTAAGGCTGTAATGAAACAAGGGAAAGAGCTTTTGCTGCAACTCCTGCTCCATATAGATCAAGAGATTTCGGCATACAATAATGTCAAGTTTGGTGAACGGAGGATCCATGATGACATTATGGGGCGCAAAAACAATGGTCTCGCGAATCTCTCTCGATATCCTGAGGCTGTGATGTGCATCTTTTACAAAAAAGCGCTCCAAACGTTCAATGGAAACATCAGCCGAGATATTGAGCGGATAAATTCCCTGACGCGCCTTGTCAATAGCATCTTTATCGAGGTCGGTTGCAAAAATCTGGAGCCGGTAATTCCGTGCCGGTTTGATCTCTTCAACCGCCTCCCTGAAGGCAATGGCAAGAGAATAGGCCTCCTCTCCGGTAGAACAGCCGATCACCCATGCCCTGATGAGATCGTCAACCGGTCGGGAAGAGAGAAGAGGAAGAATCGCTCTCTTTTTCAACACATCCCAAACTGAAGTATCCCGAAAAAAGTTGGTTACCCCAATCAGCAGCTCCTTGAAAAGCAAGGTAACTTCGTGCGGATTCTCCTGCAAAAAATGAACATAACTGTCCATCTTTTCAATCTCGTGAATACCCATGCGACGTTCAATCCGGCGGTAGAGGGTATTTTTTTTGTACAGCGAAAAATCATGGCCGGTTTGCACACGCAACAGGATGATCACTTTTTCGAGGGCACTCTGGGCAATCTCCTCAATGCGATGCTTTTCTCCGGAATAAGGATGATCCATCTTGAGATAGGCAAAGAGTCGATTCTCTTCTCCTGAAAAATGCAGATGCTTGAGATAAGAGAAGATTCTTGCAGGGAGTTCCTCAACCGAGGCGACAACATCAGCCAGACCGGTGTTGATTGCGCTGCGAGGCATTCCGTCAAACTTGGCCGATGCGGGGTCCTGAACAAAAACACCACCACCCTTCTCCTGAATGGCACGAAGACCCAGCGTACCATCAGAACCCATACCTGAAAGAATGACTCCAATGGAGTGCTGGCGAAGATCACAAGCCATGGAACGAAAAAAAGAGTCAATTGGCAGACGCAATCCCCGTGGCTCAACAGGATCAAGCAAATGCAACATCCCGTTCAACATCGACATAACCTTGTTCGGAGGAATGAGGTAAACATGATCACTCTCAATAAGAAGACGATCGCTGACCTGAACAACCTTCATATCGGTAACCCGCTGAAGCAGTTCCACCATAATACCCTTGTGCGTCGGATCAAGATGCTGGACAATCACAAAAGCAATACCGCATTGCGACGGAACATTCCTGAAAAAAATCTCAAGGGCTTCCAGACCGCCCGCTGAAGAACCAATTCCGACAACCGGAAAATTGAGCTGTTGTAAATGCGCAGGCCCGGAATCTTCGGCCTCAACGTCCGGATGAGGGGGTAGCTCTTTCTGCATAAATCTTCTCTTGTTGAGCAGGTTTTTGGAATAACGTATGTCCTTAAATTTACTTCATAATCATCTGCTTTACAAACAAAAGCAGGGGTTATTGTCACCCTCCATCTTTCTCTTGTATGGGAAACAACGATTAGCGATATTTCGGCTTAAACACTGAAACCTCTTTCCCCCAGGCCAGATGAAAAAACTGTTCACGATTTTTACTTTCCTCTTTTGTGCTACCTCCGTCACCCTTTTTGCGGCCGAAACCACGCAGATACCCACGGCTCAATTTGGCACCATCACGGTGCACATCACCGGCATGACAAATCTTGTTGGCATGTTTGGCGTTTCACTCTACAACTCAAAAAAAGGGTTTCCCGGCAAATACGAACAGGCATGTGCCTCACTCCGCAAAAAAGTGAGCAGCAGTACCGATACCGTTGTGTTTGAACACCTTCCCTACGGCAGCTATGCCGTCAGCATCATGCACGACGAAAACAACAACGGAAAACTCGATACCAACTTTATCGGGATACCAAAAGAGGGAGTGGGCGTTTCAAACAACCCGAAAATCGGATTTGGCGGACCAAAATTTCAGGATTCCGTTTTCACGCTCGACAAAAAAGAGCTTGAGATAACCGTTGCCATGAAATACCGGATCGCTTCATGAAGTCAGCCGCCACAGCTAACACTTGAGCCAGAGAGGCAACTGCGCTACGCCCTGAAGGCCGAATAAAGCGCCGCCGCAATCCAGACGAAAAGCTCGGTCACCTCGCTTCCTGCGCCCAGCACATCACCGGTAACCCCCCCGATTTTGCGCCAGCTCAACCCTCCGGTCAACAGCGCCCCAACCAGTGCAGCCGCTACCACCGTAACGAGCGCATAGAGGTCAGCATGAAGCAGAGGAATGAGAAACAAGAGTGTCAGCAGTGCGGTAACCACAATATGGAGCGCTCCTGCACCGCTCACAAAAGCCTGCGCCGTGCCTCCCTCCTTACGGGCATAAGGGAGAGATGAAGCAAGGAGCACCTGCACCTGGCGGGCAAGCAAAACACCGGCAGCAATGAACTCAAACGCTCCAAGGCTGACAAGTTTAAAGAGGGCTATCCATTTGAGCAGCATCATGGCAGAGAGCGCAATGGCACCAAAGGAGCCGACGTTGGGATCTTTCATGATCCGCAGTATAGCCTCCCTCGTCCTGCCTCCCCAGAATCCATCGGCCAGATCGGCCAGGCCATCGGCATGCATACCCCGGCTCAAGACGATGCCGCCAAGCAGCACCAGCGCCGCCGAAAGCTCATTCCAGCCGGTCAGGGAGCTGAAAAAGCCTATCGACGCCACCATGAGCCCGAGCAGCAGGCCGACAACCGGAAACCAGAAAAGCGAGTGGCTGAAACTGTCGCACTCTTTTCCCGGAACCGGGATCACGGTGAGGGTTCTGAGAGCTGTAACAAGGCCGCTCAGCACCTCTTACTCCCCGCTTTTTTCACTGACCTTTGCCGCGCTGAAGGTGGCCATCTCATTGTAGATTTTCACAGCACCCTCAATAAGCTGCATGGCGATTGCCGCTCCCGTTCCCTCCCCAAGACGAAGATCAAGATCAAGAATCGGTTTAGCGCCAAGCTTCTCCATAACCGCCCTGTGCCCCTGCTCGTTTGAAAGGTGGCTGAAAAAGAGATAGCCTTCAACTTCCGGGCAGAGCTTCAACGCCACCACCGCTCCGGCGGAAGAGATAAAGCCATCGACCACCACCGGAACGCGAGCTGCGGCCGCACCAAGAATGAAGCCTGCTATGGCGGCAATTTCGTAACCGCCAAGCGCCGCAAGTGTTCCAAAGGGCGTTATGCAACGGGAGGCATTAACTGAAATCGCCTGTTTAATAACCGCAATCTTGTGGTGCAGGCGCTCATCATCAATACCGGTGCCCCTGCCCGTGATACCCTCAACCGGCACATCAAGCAGCACCGAATAGAGCGCCGTTGCCGGAGTGGTATTGGCAATCCCCATCTCTCCGGTTCCAAGGAGATGGTAGCCCGCCTCCTTGGCTGCCGTCGCCAGTTCCGCCCCGCAAAGCAGGGCCTGCAGGGCATCCTCTTCACTCATGGCTGGCCCAACCGCCATATTGGCGCTGCCGGGCCGCACCTTTCTTTTTACAAGCCCTGGCGTATCCGCAAAATCGTGGTTGACCCCCATATCCACCACATCAAGGTCAACCCCCGCATGACGCGTTAAAACATTGATAGCCGCGCCGCCACTGAGCATGTTATAAACCATCTGTGGAGTCACCTCTGCCGGAAAGGCCGAAACCCCTTCAACTGCCACACCGTGATCGGCCGCAAAACAGCATATTTTCTTTTTCACAAGCTGCGGCTTCAGGCTCCCGGTCGCCAGAACATAGTTCAGGGCAATCTCTTCCAGTCGGCCCAGGCTCCCCTGCGGCTTGGTCAAATCATCAAGATGGGCTCGGGCCGCCACGCTCAGCGACCGTGAGACCGGCTTGATACCATCCAGCAACTGCTGCAACTCTTCAGGCATGATTCTCTCTATATAAAGTTATTGATTACTCAAGGCACTTGAACCCTTGGCTACTTCAAACGAATCGGCAGACCACTGCAAAGCAGCCAGGCCTCTGTAGCAAGTGAGGCAACGCGCTGGTTAATGATACCGGCTATATCACGAAACCTTCGGGCCATGGCATTCTCCGGCACAATGCCCATCCCCACCTCATTGGAAACCACAATGATATCGCAGGGTGGATGACGCAATGCTTCAAGGAAGCGTTCAATCTGTTGCTCCATCTCCCCCTCTCCCTGCCCTTCAGCGTAATGCATAAGGTTTCCTGCCCAGACCGTCAGGCAGTCGAGCAAAACCACCTCTGTTCCAGCCGGCAGTGCCTGCATGGCGCAGTCAAGAGCGAGCGGCTCCTCAACCGTTGTGAACTGCTCACCCCGCTCCTCCCGGTGCTTCTGAATCCGCTGCACCATCTCCCCGTCAAAAGGCTCCGCCGTCGCCAAAAAGACACGGTTGTTGTAGTTTGCGGCCCGTTGCAGGGCAAAGGAGCTCTTGCCACTCCGTGCCCCACCGGTCACGTAGACGATCTTCGCAGTGCTCTCGGTTACCATTGAAAAAAAATGGCTTGATGAAAAAAAATATTCCCCGGCGCGAGTTATGGCCCGCAACAGCGAAACAACCGGTAACAACTCCCGCCATCAGGCGGTACAGAATATAGTAAACTATTTTTTTACATTTACTTCCCCTTTCCACACTATACTCACACCCCCTGCTGGAAAAAAAGCCCTGCATAACTGAACAAAAAAAACTATACGGCCTATATATATAAATAGTCTCATGAGGCCCGCCACAACTGCTTTTTTTACAAAAAAAAATAACTCTTTTTAAAAAAAGTATATAGCCAATTTTTCAACACGAAAAGCACTCTAATAACCGAAAAAAAACATTCTAAAGACTATAAAATGCATATATATTTTTTTTTATTTATTACTGAATTATATATATTTCTCCCAGAAACAAGATGGAGTTGGTAAAGTCAGGTGATACAGTCGAAGCTTTACCAGACGATCGGGTTACAGAATAACAGATTTTTTTAATAGAAAGCAACTACTCAATCACAAACAGGATACTATCATGAAAAAAGGAATTTTAGCACTCGGATGTATGGCAGCTTTGGTTGCTTTCAGTTCTGACGCATTTGCTGTTAATGGCACGGCGACAGCGACGATCGGAACGGCAATAAGCATAACTCAGGATACAAGCGTAGGCAGCGGCTCTACAACTGGCGGCGATCTTGCTTTTGGACACATCATCCCTAATGGAGGCGGATCGATAACGATTACACCTGCAGGAGTAATTACTCCTACCGGTATAATTTCGACCACACAGTTACCTAAAGGACCTGCATATTTTAAGGTTACAGGTGATGCGGGTCTGCACTATACAGCAACATTGGCCTCAACGTCAACGACTATCAGCGACGGGACTCATACGATGAATGTGACTGGTTTAAACTCTGATTCAACCGGTACCCTGTCAGGAGCTGGACAGGAAGTCTTCCATGTTGGCGGAATACTGACTGTCGCTGCAGGTCAGGCGGCTGGTGTCTACACCGGAACCTTTGCGATAACCGCAGCATACAATTAAGTAAGTCGTTACCTCAACAGTGAAAGGCTGGGACATACCTCCTGCCTTTCACTGTTGTCGTGTTATGAAAACTCTTCCTGTTTGGCAAACGCTATCTCTTTGGGAGTCGTATCCCGGAAAAAGAGATGATAATCGGGTTTCAGCTTGCACAAAAAATTTTTATACATCATAGGACTGGCGGCTTTATTGCTCGCATCAGGAAATGATGCGCAAGCAGCCCAGGGTACCGCAACCGCATCAATTGCAAGTCCGATAGGCCTCAGTGTTCTGAGTGACTTGGCTTTTGGCACCATTGTTCCCGGAACTGGCGGCACTGTCATAATAGATCCTGATCAACCTGATATGCAATCCCGTTCTTCGACCGGAGCAGTGATCCGGGTAAGCTCGGAATACCACCCTGCACTTTTTTCTATTATCGGGGGCAAGCGTCAGACTTACCATGTAAGGAGTGTACCGAACAACATCAATATCACTAAAATAGGTGGTACTCAAACGATGAGGGTAACGTTTTCATTCAGTAATAACCTCGACGGGTCACAACACGGCAGACTTGATAATACCGGCAATGGTTCATTCAAGATTGGAGGAACGCTGACGGTGGCGGCAAATCAGGCTACTGGAGTCTACGAAGGGACCTTTCCCGTGACTGTCCAGTACAACTGAACCTCCTCTGCTCATACAAAGTACATGCCTGCATAAAAAAGCATATCTCCTCCAATTATCTATAAAAAAAACAGTTATAATCATTCGTGATTTATTTTACATTGAGGCTTGTAAGTAAAAAAATAAGGGCGATGTAACAAGTTTCAATAACAAAGAAATCAGGTATGAAAAAAATATTTTTTGCCATCTCCTGCATGGCCACCTTGTTCACTCCTGGTTTTTATCTCTATGCCGCGTCGGGCACTGCTTCAGCAAAAATCGGAACAGCAATATCCATTTCTGTAGACATTACCAATCCCGAAACAGACAGCATTACTGCTGCAAATGTAACGCGTGGCGATCTTGCTTTCGGACACATTATTCCTGGCACAGGCGGAACGGTTACCGTTACCTCTTCCGGAGTTGTTACCCCCTCTTCCGGTCTGACGTTAACCACTCAGTTACCAACGGGACCGGCTCAATTTAAAGTCACCGGTGAAGCCAATTTTCATTATTCCATAACCATGGACTCCATGACCACCATCACCAATGGCAGTGGCGGTTCAATGACGGTGAACGGTTTGGAGCATAACGCCACAAGAACTCTCGATGGACGCGGTGAGGAGGTATTCAAGGTTGGCGGAGTGCTCTCGGTTTCGAGTGGCCAGGCGACCGGCAGCTACACGGGAAGCTTTAACATCGATGCAGCCTACAATTAAATATTTCCCTGAATATTTCTTATCATGAAAAAAAGCATTATTGCAATGATAAAGAAACCATTTTTGTGAAGCCCTATGAAGATCAAGCGCTTGTTTTCGACCCTCTTGATGGCGACCGCACTCTTCGGTTCTGCCAAAACGGCGATGGCCGCCGATGAACCCGTCTCTTCAATCCAGGATCTGCTGGTAACCCCTACACGGGTTGTCTTTGAGGGAAATATGCCAACCACTGAACTGGCGCTGGTCAATCGAAGCGAGAAGCCGCATACTTACGCCATCTCCTTTGTGCAGTGCCGCATGAGCGAAACCGGTGAAATAAAGGAGATCGATGCAACTACCCCGCCAGACCCGCAGGAGCACTTTGCTGACTCCCTGGTACGCTTCACACCGCGCCGGGTAATCCTTGAGCCCCGTCAGGTACAGATGGTGCGCATGATGCTGCGCAAGCCCGCTGACCTGGCCGAGGGTGAATACCGCTCACACCTGAGCTTTCGCCTCATCCCCTCTGCCGAGAATGCTGTCAAACCCGATTCAGTAAGCAGTGGCATACAGATCAAGCTGATACCCATTTACGGCGTAACGATTCCGGTTATTGTGCGCCAGGGTTCGCTGAAAGCTACAACGCGGCTCAGCGGTCTTCACTTTGATGCCAAAGGGCTTCGCCTGACCATTGAGCGCGAGGGAAACCGCTCCACCTATGGCGACTTGGTGGTTCAATGGAAAGGCAAGGGAAAAGCGATCACTGTTGGCGAAATAAATGGTATAGCGGTCTATACCCCTAATCCAGAACGCACAGTATCAATGGCCCTCTCCCCCCCCAAGGGTGTCGAGCTCAGGGGTGGCGAAATGATCGTGCGCTATATGGGCAAAGAAAACGATAAAGAACAGCTTATCGCCGAAGGCCAGATTGCCGTTCCATAAGTTTTAGCCCCTTCACTCCGTCACTCCCATAGCAATAATCACTTGCAATCAAGCTTTTTTTGCCAGCTCAATCCTCTTCTCTCAGGATTGGCTGGCAACCAATCTGCGTCTACTCCCCGACTCTCTTTGCTCTATACAACCACCAAAAGAACAAGTGCTTCTTTTGGTGGAATGGCGTAAATAAAGAGTAATAACTCATTGCTTGCCCGGTACCGCAAAAAAAACATATACGATTTTTATATATTAAACGAAAAATAGTATATATTAAATATAGAATTCAGAAAACATAAAGAACAGAGATATTTGCATAACCAGGGAGGAATTATCATGAAAAAGAACATTATAGCAATCGCCTGTTTGGCGGCGTTGTTCGCTTTCGGAAGTGATGTCAAGGCTGATGGTACAGCCAACGCTACGGCAAGAATCTTTGGCTCACTAACCATTACCAAGGATGGAACGACCCCTACATCTGGTGACTTGGCCTTTGGCTCAATTGTGCCAAATGCAATCGGCGGCACAGTGGTCATCAATCCTTTTGGCAGTGGCGCGCGTACACCATCGGGTGTGCAGGTTATTGCCTCAACCTTTGGCCCGGCAGCATTTACCCTCTCCGGTGAATCGAATGCAACTTACGCGGTAACATTACCATCAACTGCTACGATCACCAAAACCGGGGGCACGGAGACAATGACGGTGGATACCTTTACCTCTACATTATCAGGAACAGGACTCGTCGTAACGGGTACGCTGGTTGGAACAGGAGGTTCATTCAAGGTTGGTGGAAAACTGCACGTTGCGGCCGATCAGACTCCAGGCTCCTATACCGGTACGTTTATGGTGACCGCAGCTTATAACTGATTTGTTCACCGTAACATCAAGAATCCATTACTCCCTTTTGGCACAGCCATTACAACTTCTGCCTTTTTGGAAAGTAATGTTCTCTTTTGTAGAATGTAGTTTGAATGTGCCACACCTGTTCGTTCACAGCAACAATCAGGAAAACGGCACTGAACAAATACTGGCCAGGAGCCAGATTGTCATTGCATAATTTTTTCAGCGTTTTACAGCGTTCACTCCTCTTGCTCTTCGGGCTCTGCATTCTGAACGCCTCCGTAACAAGGCTTCTGCATGGCGAAGAGAGCAAAATTGCAGGGTCTCCAACCACCCTCAGTGATGACTTTATGCTGCTCTGCGTCGTTCGGCTTGGCGGAGCGACCCTTGAGGGTAACCTCGTCACCTACACCGCCCCTCCGGGGCATTTTCTCCCCCTTGGCGAACTGAGCCGCATGCTTGAGCTAGGCATTACGGTTGACCCCGCCAAAGGGAACGGATCAGGCCATGTAGCCACCCCCTCACAACCATTCAGCCTCAACATGGCCACCTCTTCCATTACCGTCTCCGGCAAATCATACCGGTACGACCCGGCACTGGTGGTGGCTCTTTCGGACGATATCTATGTCGAGAGCAGGCTGCTTGCCGAGTGGCTTTCGATGCGCATCGAGGCCAACCGCCTCGATGCGGCGATCGACATCCGCCCCTTTATGCCACTCCCCATACAGGAGAGAATGGCGCGCAGCCAGCGCGGCGCCAATACCTGGGGCTACGGCAATTACTCGGATTCGGGTTATCCAATGCTCAACACTCCCTACCGCCTCCTTGCAGGGCCGAGCATCGACCTCTCTCTCTCCTCTTCGCTGACCGGAGAGGGGGTGGAAAAAATAACTGCTGGAAACAACAGCTATTATACCCGCCTGACCGGCGATTTTCTCTGGATGAGCGGGCGGCTTGATCTTTCAGGTCAGATTGCGGCTGCCGGAAAATCAATTATAGGAATTAATAACGCCTCCTTGATCCTTGAGCGTGAACATCCTTCTGGCGGCATGTTGTGGCTCCTCAATGCCCGTAAGTTTGCCATAGGGGATATCCAGCCTGAATCGCTTCCGCTCATCGGCGGCAGCGTCGGGGCTGGATTTATGGTCAGCAACTACCCCTTGAATCAATCCTCATTTTTTGACAAGCTCACCCTGCGCGGTTTTCTTGCCAAGGGGTGGGATGTTGAGTTATACAATAACGCCGACCTGCTCGATTATCGCCCCTCAAATCCTCAGGAGAGTTATGCGTTTGTCGATATTCCGCTTATTTATGGCCTCAATGAACTGCGATTGATCTTCCACGGACCCCAGGGTGAAAAACGGGTCGAGAGTCATATCTACAATGTCGGACGCAACATGATCGAACCGGGGAGCTTCAACTACCAGATCACCGCATCCGACGCATCGCAGCGTTCACTGCTCACCTCACCAGTCGGTGAACGGGCGCCGCTCATGACATGGAAAAGCACCTTCGGCATCAGCAAGTGGCTCACGGCAACAAACTATCTTGCATCTGCCCTCATCGGAGGAAAACGGCAATACTTTGCCGGGGCAGGTATCAGCGGCTACCTCAGGATGATACAGCTTGACGTGCAAATGGTCAAAAACCTTGCTACAAGCCAGCAAGCCCGGCAGGCAGGCGCCCAGACGCGCCTGGGCCCGATCAGCCTCTCCGCCACACTGCAAGAGTATGACAAAGATTGGCATACAACCACCAGCACAATTTCTTACCTGAGGAAGTGGGATCTACGACTCGACGGTTTCAACCCCCTCTTCTTTTTAACCAATTCGCGCTTCTCCATGTCGTTGGCACAGACCGAGTATGACGAGCTTCGCAAGTCAAAAAGTGCCACCATGACGAGCAGCCAGCGAACATGGGGTATCGACCACAGGCACACCATTACCGTTGATCGGATAGGGAGTGGTGATACCGAGAGTGATGCTGTTTCGGGCAGTTCCTATGCAAGCATGACTCACAGGAGCCTCGCCTTCAGGGCAGAAGTCGACTATCAGCTTCTGCCAGTGAGAATAATCAACACGGTTGGAACCACCTGCGAGCTTCGTCTGCCGCATGAGTGGCTGCTGGTAGGCAACATCGCCTACACTCCCCTGAGCAAGGCGCTGACAAGCTCGCTGGGGATCAACCATACCTTCAGCGCCGCGGCAATGGGCATTACAGCCAACTATACTCCCGGCGGAGCATGGAGTATGGGCATACAGCTCTCAACCAATATCAGTCACGACTCGAAAGGAGGTCAATGGAAAACCGACGGCACGATGAGCAGCCAGCAGGCCGCCATTTCCGCCCTTGCCTATCTCGACAGCAATCGAAACCGGGAGTTTGATCCAGGTGAGAGCACCATCAAGGATGCGGGATTTTTTGTCAATCAGCAAAGCCACCGTACCGTCACAAGAACAAACGGCATTGCCTTTCTCCAGGGGATTGCACCGAACAATCCCACAGATATCGCCCTCTCACCGGGAACACTGAAAGAGCTGCTCTGGGTGCCAGCCGATAAGGGTGTGCGCGTGGTGCCACGACCAGGCTATGCCGTGCAGGTAAAATTCCCTGTATGGGTCACGGGTGAAATAAGCGGTACGGTCTACAGAAAAAAAGAGGGTGTTGACAGTCCGGCTTCTGGTATCAGCATAGAAGCCATCAACATGGAGGATAAGGTGATCGGGAAGGCGCGGTCGGAATATGACGGAATCTACATTCTCGGAGCGCTGCCAACCGGCAAGTACATTGTGCGCATATCGCCCGATCAGGCGGCAAAACTTGGCACTAACTCCCCTGTACAGCAGGTAACCATTCCGCCGGAGGGCAATTATATCGACAATGTCAATCTGGTGCTTGAAGAACTTCCTGTTGAACCGACGGTGAATACACCGGCAGAACCAACTGGAGGAACTCCCGTCGACTCGGGCAAAGAGAAACCGACGCAAACTCCCAAGCCTTGAACAGGGAAAACTATTCTTCATTCCCGGTTTGCTTTCATCGAAATCATTTATACCTTTGTGTATGAGGGTTTGACTTCAACTGATAACCGCCTTAAAATGAAGTAATTAAGCGCTATTATCAAGATCTGCATAAATGGGGTCTCCGTCATAGAAGAAAAATGGGAGGTTACCCATGAAAAACAGACTTATCGTTTTCTCCTGCTTTTTGGCATTGCTCTTTTGCGCAAATGAGGGTTGGGCAGCCGAGGGCAGATGCACGGCAACCATAATGCCCGCAATCTCCGCTTCCAAAAACACCACAACTCCCTCCGGTGGTGATCTTGCTTTTGGTGTCATCATTCCCGGGGAGTCGTCGGGTACGGTTACGATTTCCCCGTCAACCTCTGACCGCACGCATAATGGAGGTGTAGTGCTTGTTGCCTCAACCACCGGAGCAGCATCATTCAATGTCTACGGAGGTGCCAACACCGCCTTCACCATTGCGTTACCCGATACCGATACCATCAATATCTCCAGTGGCAGCAACATCATGACGGTGCAGAGCTTAACCGTATACCCCCCTGGCTCTGTAACGCTTGATAATCAGGGTCAGGCGACATTTAATATTGGAGGAACGTTAAAGGTCGAACCAAACCAGCCTGTCGGTACTTACACAGGCAGCTTTTTGGTGACCGTAGCCTATCAATAAGCTTTTTCTGGAGAAACAGTGCAGCAACGCCCCATCCTGCGTTGCTGCACATTCTGCCCCACTCCCCGCAACTTTCGGTAAGGTTTGGGAACCCTGTCAGCAGAACGGGAAAACGCGTCAGCAATGGCTTTCCGTAGCCCTGTTTTCTACCATAATGCAGCTTGCCCGGCAATCCCTACCTTTTTGTAGCTCTTTTCAGCCTTCTTCGCCAAAAAAAATAACGAGCTAACCTCTTGTAAAACTATCTCTTCTGCTATCAACCCACTCTTTGGCACGATACTTGCAATTAAAATAGAAAAGGAATGTGAAAAGAGTCGAAAAAACACAACGGGAGAGATCATGAGCACAGCAAGCACCATATACGGCGACCTTTCGGGTGTCGAGTTCCGCACACTTTATTCAAACGGCAAAACAGATGGCTGCCTTGTCACCGAAGCCAACACACTGGCCACCCCCTACGGCACGCTGGTGCCCCAATACGAAGCAGAGGACATGGGTCGGCGGGCGGTCAAGCCAATGTACTTTTATAAAGATGGTTCGCTGAAATCAATTGCCCTGCAATCGCAAACCATGCTTGAAACACCGGTCGGCACTATTCCGGCGGAGTTGGTTACCTTTCATAAAAATGGGAACATCAAACGGATTTTTCCGCTTGACGGCAAACTGAGCGGTTTCTGGTCGTGGAAGAACGAGTTCGCCCTTGCCACGACACTTACCTTCCGTTCACCACTGGGAACTCTCTCTTCCAAGGTGATTGGTTTGCAGTTTTATGAAAGCGGTGCATTGAAAAGCATCACTCTCTGGCCTGGTCAGACCATGACGATTGAGACGCCAATGGGGGCTGTCACGGTGAGAAAAGGGTTAGCATTCTATGAGTCAGGGGCTATCCGCTCTTTTGAGCCACTCAAAAAAATGGATATTCTTACCCCGATCGGGATGATTACCTCATACGATAACGAGCCGAACGGGATCCACGGCGACGTCAACTCTGTCCAGCTTGCGGAGGACGGCTCCATAGAGGCGCTCAGTACGGTAGACCATGCCATCCAGGTTCTGGCGTCCGGTGGTGCGGCAGAACTCTTCCATCCAGGGGTAAAGAATAACGTCTGTGGTGATGAGCGCAAGGTGAGCATCCCCATGAAAGTGCGTTTCGAAAAGAGGCAGGTGATCTTTCACGACAATCCCGCCTTCTCCTTCGACATCGAAGCCTACCGGTTTGAAGTACGAATGATGGACGCCGTAACGAAGGAACCAGCTTATTTCTGCTCAGAATAAAAACATGCTATTCATCACCCCGACTTGGCCGCATTCACGCCTGCAACCCAACCGGTTGAGAATGCGGCCTGCAGGTTGAAACCGCCAATTTCACCGGCGTAGTCGAGAATCTCCCCACAGAAAAAAAGGTTTGGCACAACTCTTGAGCAGAGGGTTTTGGGGTTCACCTCCGAGAGCGAAACACCTCCGGCAGAAATTTCGCCCTGGTCAAGCGGCACATCACGCACGCTGCCAAGCGGAAATCGCTTGAGCGCCAAAAGCAGCGACTGCCGCTTCTCCCTCGCAAGTCCGCTCCAGGTCAGATCGTTCTCAAGGCCCGCATGGCGCATGATGAAGGTGACAAGTGCCGTGGGAATTGTGCCGTGCGGAGCCGCTCCAAATGAACCGTTAGGGGGAGTTATCGGGCAGCTTTGCAAGAACTTGCGCACCATCTGCGTACCACTCTTGCGCGCCTGTTTCAAAAGCTCAGCCTCAAGTTCGGCGCTGCTGTGCTGCGCAAAGAGGTCAGCAAAGAGAGCGCAATTGCGCGCCACACCCATCAGTTCAGCAACATCGCGCGAAAGCGACAGGGCCGCTGGGCCACTGAAGCCACGATGCGTAAAGAGCAGGTCGCCGCGCCGCTCAGCACTCTTTCCTCCAGCAGTGGCAACAAGGCTTACCCCACGGAGCGCAAGCCCTGAAAGTGAGGCGGGAGGCGGCTTGATGGTGAAGAGCGGTGCCAGTGCAGCCGAAGGCTTGGTGATGGTGTGGCCAAACGATCGGGCAATTGCAAGGCCATCACCCGTTGTGCCGGTTTTTGAGTAAGAGACGCCGCCAGTTGCCAGAATGAGATGATCTGCCGTGAACACATCCTCTGCAGTTGTCACCACAAAGAGCTCCCCCTTGCGCTCCACACTTCGAACCCTGCAGGAATAGTGCGCCTCTACCCGCGACTCCCGCAGCAGCTCCTCAAAAGCTCGGACCACCGTTGCAGCATCTCCGCTGACAGGAAAAACCTTTCCGTCAGCCCTCTCTTCGATTTCAACACCCCGTAAACGAAGGAGTTCAAGAAGGTCGCTGTTTGAAAAACTGTAGAGGGCGTGACGCAAAAAACGCGCTTCATTGCGGCGCAAAAAGCCCTCCTCAAGCAGCTCCGCCGGAGTGCCCCGGTGGGTCACATTACATTTACCGCCCCCCGATATCCTGATTTTCGCTCCGGGGCGCGCATTCCGCTCAAGGAGGGTTATGGAACAGGGCTGGCTGGGACCCTTTGCGCTTCGACGGGCAGCAATGGCCGCAACCATCCCTGCCGCACCACCGCCAATAACGAGAATCGTGGAATGGAGCTGGCCCGCTCCCTCTGCTGTTGTTTCATTTTTCCTCATGGGGGTAAAGTTACTCCGAACCGGGAATCGTGCAAGCACTCTTTTTCATTGCCTCCCTTGCCAGAACCATGCAAGAGCTCACTCCTGCGCCTTAACCGACATGCCATCCTTGAGTTCATTGGCGGGATGCACAACCACCCGCTGCCCAACATTGACCCCTGCAAGCACCTGCGCCTGCAAAGTCCCCCGCATCCCGACCGTCACCCCCTTATCAACCGCCCGCCCATCCTCAATAACAAAAAGATGCCACCCCTCTTTGCCCCTGAAAAGGCTGCTGACCGGCACCTGAAGCACATCGGACGCTTCACGGAGCACAATGCTTGCCTGAACACGGAAGTTATCACCAAGCAAAGGCTCATCCCGGCTGAGAACCGCCACAATGTTCACCCGTTTCTCTTCGATGCCGAGTGCCGAGGTTTTGGTAAAGGCGGCAGGCCCGACCGTTTTCACCACTCCCTGCAACTCCCTGTCACCGCCCCAATCCATTATCACTACACGGCTTCCGGGTTTTACCCTGATGGCATCTGAAGAGAGCACGTCAATAACAATTTCAATGGCCGAAGGATCACCGATATCAACAAGCGGGGAACCGGCAACGACAACCCGTTCACTTTGCTCATGAATACGGAGCACACGCCCATCAACCGGTGAGAGCGCATACACCGGTTTTTTTGACAACTGCTGATCGACAACCGCCTGCAGCGCACCAAAGTTATAGCGGGCTGCCTCAACCCCTGAACGGGCCGCGTCACCCTCTTTGCGCAGCGTTTGAGCCTCGTTTTCTGCAAGCTCATAAGCCTCTTTTGAAACGGCCCCCTCACCATAGAGGTTGCGATAACGCTCGTAGCGGCGTTCTGCCTGTGCAAGCGAGAGCGCAGCCCGGCGTTGCCTGGCAACCGCCTCATCAAGGGTTGCACGGGCAGCTCCAGACCTCGAAGAGGCTTCACGATATTCTCGGCTGTCAAGCTGGGCAGGCAGCAGTGAAGCCACCACACTCCCCTTGCGAACGCTGTCACCCTCTTCAAGCGCCACCCTCACCAACTGCCCGCTGACTGGAGCGGCAACCACAAAACGGTCATTCACACGGGTCACTCCCTCCCCTTCAAGAGTGACCTGCAACGGGCCACGCCTCACTACGGCTGAATCCACAGGAAATGGAGATGGCCGGAAGACAAAAAAAAGGATAAGTGCCGCCACAGCAACGGAGATCGCAGCAATGCGCTGTGTTTTTGAGAGTACCATAGAATTTATTCCCTTGTTTTTAAAACCTCGACAAGATCAAGCCCCGTAAGCCGTCTTCTAACCAGAAAAGCAGAAACAACCGAGACAAGAACAATAACCAAAAAGGCAAAGAGAAAGTTAAAGGCGCTGAAGACCAGAGGGAGACGGTAGAGTTCCGAACTGAGTGCATGGGCAAGCAGTGCGGAGAGCCCGATGCCGATCAGAAAACCGACCGGGATGGCCGCCATCGTCAGCAGCGCCTGTTCACCAAGCAAAATAAAGGAAATTTCCCCTTTTGTCATGCCAAGCACCCTGAGGCTTGTCAGTTCGCGTGCCCGCTCGGAGAGGGAGATACGGGCGCCATTGTAGACCACCGCAAAAGCAAGCACACAGGCGAAAGAGGTAAGAATGAGGGTCGAGGTATTCATGCTCCGGGCAATCAGCTCATCAAAACTCTGCTTCATCGCCTTGAGCATCATGATGCCCGAAACTCCCGGCATCCTCTTGAAGGTGGTGTAAAGCTTCTCTGACTTTGCGGGATCGAGACGCAGATATGCCGCATTCAGCGCACCTCCATCACCTGCCAGACGGTTCAGCGCAGCAAGATTCATGTAGGCCGAAAGACCGAGAATTTCATCAATGGTGCCGCTCACAAAAAGCTCTGCATGACGCTGGCGCCCCTGCAAAAAATCAATCTGCAATTTGTCGCCCGGCTTTACACCAAGCAATGTTGCCAGCGTTGAGGTAAGCAGAACGCCCTCAGGCGGAAGGCTGAGCCGACGGTTCGACTTGTCAACCAGCCGCTGCAACCCCTCTGCCGACTCCATCCCCTTGATCGACTGCCGCCGGACACGGTGACCGAAACTCATCTTCACCGGCTCTTCACGGTAATATTCATGCTCAACCACCCCGTCGAGCGAAGCAATGTTAAATCGCACCGAAGGAGGCATGGGGTTATTGAAAATCACCGTAACATCCTCGCGGTGCTTTTCGTTGAACTCCACCTGTACCATCCGGTCAAGGGAGTCGTAGGTGTAACGGCCCGCAATAAGAATTGCCACGGAAAGGGAGATCATCAGTACCGAGAGCGCTGCTTTCCAGGGACGGCGCTCCAGGTTACGCACAATAATCCTCACCGATACCGGGATCTTTTTACGCAACGACTCCCGATCGAAAATGCCCGGCTTATAGAGCACCGGAGAGTCCGGGCGCATCGCCTCAGCCGGAGGGAGTTGCACTGCGCTGCGTACTGCGCCAAGTGCTCCAACAATGGCCGCTGCAAAACTCAACAGAACCGAGAGGGCAACATCCTCGAAGCGGAAGTAATAGACCAGCTCGGCAAAATTGTAAAACTCGGCATAGATGTTCATCAGCCCCCTGCCAAGCCACGCCCCGAGCAGTGTACCCACAACCGCCCCGAATGCCGTGGGGATCATGGCAAACCCGAGATAGTGCAGCCCGACATCCTCGTTTGAGTAGCCGATGGCCTTGAGCACAGCAATCTGGTCGCGCTGTGTGGCCACAATACGGCGAAGCACGATATTGAGCAAAAAGACCGCCACAGCCAGAAAGACAACTGGCAGAAAAGTAATCTGGATGCCGACCTGCTTGATCTCATCAACAATAAATCGGTCTGAAAGATGCTCACTCCGCCCGTAAGCACCAAGCGAACCGTAGCGTTTAAAGAGGTTATCGAGCCGCATGATAACATCTTTTTCCGATGCTCCGTGAGCCAGTGTCAGCGACAGGTCGTTGAAGGCACCGCTCATGTCGAGCGCCGACCCAAGCGAACGGCGACCCATCCAGAAAACCCCGAAGCGGCGCTTGTCGGGGAAAAATGAGCCGGGCTGCACCTCATAGATATACTCGGGCGAGAGCCCCATACCGACAATCAGCAACTCACGCTTTCGACCATTGATCACCGCACTGATCCGGTCGCCGGGAGCAAGGTGGTTGGCTTCGAGAAAGGGTTTGCTCGCTATCACCTCTTCAGGCTTGCCCGGCTCGATATAGCGCCCCTTTTTCAGAAAAAGATCATTCAGTACCGGAGTACGGTAGTCAGGAATCGAGACAAGCCGGGCGGAGGCGGGTTCATCAAGCCCAGGCACATCGAGAGTGACGTCAGCCGTAATGCGCGTGCTGACCGATGCCACCCCCGGAATACGGCTCACCGCTTCGCGGTAAAACTCCGGAGCACGCTTCACCTGCACAAAAACATCTGCAAAACGAAAACGGTTGTAATAGCGCTGCCGCGACGCCTCAAGCGAATATTTCACACTGCTCATGGAGACAAAAACCGAAATGCCGCAAGCCACAACAGCCGCAACGGCAAGCATCTGCCCCTTGAGGCGCATCAGTTCGCGCAACAGCTTTCTATGAAGGACTTTCATCGCTCGCCCTACCAGACCAGTTCCGAAGGTGACATCCGGGTGAGGTTTCGCCGGTCCTCGGAGAGCTCGCCGCTCCGCAGACGTACAACCCGGTCAGCCATCCCCGCAATCGAAGCGTTATGGGTGATGACCAAGGTTGTCGTACCCAGTTCGCGATTGACCTTCTCAATCACATCAAGCACCAGTTTACCAGTCTGAAAATCGAGTGCCCCCGTGGGCTCATCACAGAGCAACAGCTCAGGCCGCTTCGCAACCGCCCTCGCAATGGCCACACGCTGCTGCTCCCCGCCGGAAAGCTGGGCCGGAAAATGGTTCAGACGGTCACCAAGACCAACCAGCCTGAGCGCCTCCACCGCATCCATCGGATTCACAGCAATTTCGGTCACAAGCTGCACATTTTCAAGCGCCGAAAGGCTTGATATCAGATTGTAAAACTGGAAGACAAAACCGATCGAGCGGCGCCGGTAAGCGGTCAGCTCCGCCTCAGTAGCCGCAGTAATCTCACGCCCGTGAAAAAATAGTTTCCCTGAAGAGGGCACATCAAGCCCGCCAATAATATTGAGCAAGGTCGATTTCCCGCTGCCGGAAGCCCCCAGCAGCACCGCCAACTCCCCCGCATGAAACTCCAGCGAAATATGCTTCAGCGCATCAACCCGCACCTCCCCCATCGTGTAGAATTTCGACAGGTCAGTGATGGTGAGCACCTCCACGTGCTGCCCTCTGTCCGATGGATTATCCGGCTGTGTAGAATTGTTTGAATTCATCTGAGGGTTGCCGTTCAGAGTAGATGTAGAGTGACGTTCCAATGGGATCAATAATCGAAAATCCCCTGTCGCCCCATGGATGATCTTCAAGCGCCATGACAGGCTGCACTCCCTCCCCCAATAGTCTTGAATGTTCTGCATCAACATCGTCAACCCTGAAATTGAGCATAACTCCCTCTGCACAGTATTCCGCCATGCCCTCTTTCGGTTGCATGAACTGAATCGAAGGTCCATCTCCTGCAATGCGCAGGTTGAGATACCAACCGCAATCAAAAATGGCCTTTGCTGAAAAATGACGCTGATAAAAATCGCGGCAGGCGTCGACATTCCTGGTGACGAAGCAGGGCGATAATTCAGGTGCGTTCATAGGCTCTTCTCCCTTTTTTTCTTTATTCAATGTGGTTTATTGCAACTTTTGTTCAGCAACCTCCTCACAAAAAAAACGAGTTACCAGCAGCACAACACAGAGTATCCGCAATGAACAGCAGGCTAACGAGGCCCAAACGGATAAAGCAACCAAGAAAATCCTGTACAACAGCCCTTACTTCGAAAGAAGGATAAAAAAATCTGATTTTGCCGCTTTTTTATCGAAAGTAATCACCTGTTCACAACCGGACGATACCGCATCGAAGGCAATCAAAAGGTCTGAAAGGTCGAGATTATTTTTTTTGGCATCTGAAATAAACGACCTTACCGCCGACTGTGCATCAAAAACAAGGATGGGAAGCAGCAAAAGCTCTCCAAGTGCATCAAGAATTTCTTGCCGTGGAATTTTATAAGCAGAGTCGAGCACCCATATCAGCTCAAGAAGAACAGGAATAGAGACAAAGAAAACTGTTTTTTCCGCCTCGGCAGCTTTAAACAACCGGTAGACGCGTTCAGCCTGATCGACGTCGTCACGAACGAGAAAGCGGGCAAGAATATTGGTATCAAGGGCATTCATAGCTCTGGTTGCTGGAATTTTCGCTTGAGAGCGTCACCGATTGCCTCGATTGAGAGTGCTTTTCTTTCCGCGTTAAACAGTTTTCCGTAAAGATCGTCAACATTTTTTTTGATTGGCGTCACAATAATCCGCCCCCCCTTTTCGCAGGAAAAATCAAGTTTGTCGCCTGAATGCAGTCCGAAAATTTCACGAACCTCTTTCGGTATGGTCACTTGACCTTTGTTCGTCATTGTTGCAATAGCCATCGTCGAACTCCTTACTCTATAAATGGTTCCTTACTTGATGGTAAGGAATAATAACAACAGTGCAAAAAGAGTTTCAAAACAAAAAACGTTCGGCAGCCATCAAACAGAGCATACGACCCTCATTCCGGCAAGGTGACCTCCCCGATGATGCTGTCAAAATCAACCGGGAAAGAGGGTTCTATCTTGTTAAAGCTGTCACGTCCTTCAGGCATGGTGTGAATTCCTTTGGGCAGGCTCTCATGGGCAATAATATACTCACGGAGATAGTTGGTGAGTCGGTAGTATCCACTCGGCTTCCCGGTTGACTCAAGCGCTGGCTTACCCGAGGCCCAACCATCAACGATTTGCTGAATTGTTGCCTGGTAGAGAGCCTTTTTCCGGTTTCGTTCCAGGCTTTTCTGCTCTTCTTTTCCCATCGTTACCGTAGTGGCAAGTTTTTTTTTCGGGAACTCACTCATATTCAGTATCCGTATTTATCGTTCGGTCAGTCAAGGTTTGAGCGGCAATATAAGCATACCCGCCTTTTTTTCCCTGTACCAACAAGATGACTGTTTGAGAATCTTCAGGTCAACGATTCCATCCATGCACGACAGGTAAACGCTGTCACTTTAAAAACAGGGAAATGGCTTCCGCAGAGGAACTCCCTGAATGATCCCGAAAATACGATCAAATATACATCATTCCTCTATTTTTTCTTGTTTGGTCAAAAGTCCCCGCAGAGGAATCTTCTGCTGAGCACTCTTGCAACCTCTGAAAATTTCTTATTTTCCCTGAAATTTCAACACCAACTGCGCTGCTTCGGCTCCTGCATACACTCTCTTTCCAACAGCAAAAAGCTTATGGACGTAAACATCTTCGTTATCATTTCTGTCGTGCTGGTTATCGGCATGATGGCTGGCTTAGAAATCGGTCTCTTCATTGCAAAAAAAGCTTCGGCAGGCCGGGGTGAGCTTGTCACGATCGGCCCATCAACCGTAAGCGGGCGGGGTGCTTTTGCCCTGAAGAAGATCAGCGAGGGCGACACTATCGAGCGCTGTCCGGCCCTTGAGGTGACTGACAAAGACGTCGGGGGGGAACTGCTGAACTATGTTTTTTACGGCAGCACAGAGAGCGCCCGGCTGGTGGTGATGGGTAATGGGATGCTCTTTAACCACTCATCAACACCCAACGTCGCCTACTACCGCGAGCAGGGAGAACTCGGGGTGGAACTTGTCCTCTATGCGTTGCGCAATATCAGCAAGGGTGAAGAACTTTTCTACAGCTACGGAGATGAATGGTGGGCCACCAGAGCATGATGCAGAAATTCACCAGCGCTTTAAAAGAATCCGCTTCATGGCCGCTTCGTCAAGTTGCACAGCATTGCTCTTGCTGCGGGTAGCGGCGACAATGCCATCAAGATCTTCAAAAGCGAGCCCGAAACTGCGCAGTCGGGGAAAAGAGAGCAACGCCTGCCACTCCTCAAGCGTTTCCACCAGCCTTTCGCATCCTGCATGAACATCCCTGTCGGCAACTCCCGAGAGGATGGCGCCCGCCTTTGCATATTTCTGCAACGCAGGATGGCTCTCAAAAATGGCGCGAAGCTGGACAATATTCTCCCGCGTCGCTTCGGCAAGCAGTGTGGCGCAGAGTGTGCCGTGCGGAATGTCGATCAAGCCACCCACCGACGAGGCAAAGCCGTGCACAATCCCGAGACCGGCATTGGCAAGCGCAATACCCGACATCAGTGCGGCATAGGCAACGTCACCCCGCACAGCGCTGTCGCCAGAACCGTCGGTGCAGGCAGAAAGAAAGGAGCGGCTGAAGCGCTCAAGCCCACTGCAAGTTATGGCGTCAGTATAGGGCGTTGCAAAGGGAGAGGTAAAGGCTTCAAGAAGCTGGGTACAGCCGTCCATCCCTGATGCTGCCGTCAGTTCCGGAGATACGGTCGTCATCAGTTCCGGGTCAATCAGGGCAATATCGGGCACAAACGCTGCATGGCGGAGGGAGCGCTTGAAACCGTTCCGGCCAATCCGGCTGATGACCGCGTTATTTGTCACCTCGCTGCCGGTACCCGATGTTGTCGGCACAGCAATAAAGGGCACCTTCCGCCCGTCATGCTGCATGAAACCCTCTTGTCCCTCAATAAAGCGCTCAACCGGTAAATCACAAAGCAGCATGGCTGAAATGGCCTTGCCAGCATCAAGCACACTGCCGCCACCGACCGCCAGAACAACATCAATCGCAAGCTCCCGATACTTTGAAACAGCACCGTTTACAAGTTCCGGAGAGGGTTCCCTATCAACGACAAGGAGAAAAGGACGCATTCCTCCAGATTGCAGGCTCTCCATCAGCTCCGTCGAACGACCTGACCGCTGCAGGGCATGAGCGCCAGTAACAACCAGAATATTGTTGCCAAAGCTTCCGGCAAGTTCCGCAAGCCCCGAAAACCGCCCGGCACCAAAATGAATTGCCGGAAGCGGCAGCAGGGAGAAATCAAGGGGAGGATTTGGTGTAAACATAAAAGGTATGCCCTTTTTGCATTTTATCAAGAACGATTCCTTTCCGGAACAAACAATGGTGAGTGTGCATCTCCTTCTGCCCCTTCCAAAATCGCTTTAAAACTCATTCTCTCTGGCAACGGCCACAAACCGCTCCATCACCCGGCACGAGGAGTCAAAATCCTCATGCGAAAAAATCTCCATGGTAAAGACACGGCTGGCCAATGGCTGAAGCGCAAGTTCACCCATAAGCAACTCAAGCGCCTCCGGTTTCAGGTAGCTCAGTGAATTGTGATCTTTGCCGTCCAGAGTGCCATGAACATGCAGCACTTTGGCGTATTGGAGGTATCGCTTGAGATAGTCCGCAGTCGGGAATCCGTAAAACTCAAGATGGCCCACATCAAGCGTGACGGAGAGGCCAAACTCTTCGACCACGGGCCAGACAAGCTCAAAGGGGTAGTTGAGATTTTCAACGCAGAATTCTGATGCTGGTACAGCGGTACCTTGCAGAAGCATTGCTATAGAATCACGCAGCGACTCCGTAAAGAGTCTGTTTTCATCCGCAGAAAATCCGTTGATATCGACACCAGGACCCGCCTCAAAGTGCATGACACAGGCTGATTTCGGCAGATCACGGGTCAGTTCGATAATGCGCAGGCATTTTTCGACGGAGCGCTCCCGCTCCAGGCGGTCAGGATGGCCGAGATAGACGTCGAGCGGGAGGTGCACCGAGTAGGTCAACTCATTCTCTTCGGCCAACTCCGCAAGCTTCTGCATATCAGCGGGCGAAGGCAGATTGCTGAATTCATCCGACTCAAAGAGTACCAGCTCAATATCGTCCACCTTATCCTTGAGAAACTCGACATTTGGAATAATATCGGCAGGAATGATGTAGGAACTTGTTCCGAAACGAAAGGGAAACTGCTGTTTACAGGTCATAGTGGTCAGTAGTGTGGTTGTTGCTGAAGCTGGGCCATCAGTTCATGAATGGAGTTCCAGTTGAGGGCCCCGTCACGTTTCAGGCGGGCGGCAAAATCAACCGCTGCTTTGCCTTCGGTATAGTCCCTCTCTCCGATACCGGCAGCGAGCAAAACCATTTTCCCCCGTTGAATGGCCGCTTCGGCAAGCTGAAGGTTGACAAGGTTTCCGGAGCCGAAAGGCACCTGGCTGAGTACGACTGCGTCAGCGCTCATGATCATCTCCATCGCCTTTGCAATGGCCGCAGCGCCGACCGGCGAAAAGGGCTGCTCAAGCACAGCCGGAATGTTGAGCGCCCTGGCCGCTTCAGCATCCGAATCAAGGCGGTTCAGCACACCGGTCGTCACCTCATACCCCTCAATGAGAAGCCTGCGGTAGAGCTCAATGCCGCTGCCCCCGCCGGCAATAACATGAACACTCCTCTCCAGCTTTTTGCGCCGCCTCAGGCTGTCCATCGCGCCCGAAACCTGCAAATAACCGGTATAGGGATCCTGCTGCACCGTGAGGTCGCAATTGTAGACCCGGCTCAACAGTTCTGGCTCCAGCACTTCGGCGGGCGTTCCCGCTTTTGCAAGAGTACCGGCCTCCATGAGCAAAAAGCGGTCGGAGATACCGGCTGAGAGAGTCAGGTCATGGCTCACCAGCAAAATGGTCATCCGTTTTTCACGATTGAGCTTCATGAGAATCTGGAGCACCTCCTGACGATGGTTGATATCGAGATGGGAAATCGACTCGTCGAGCATGATGATCTTCGGCTCCTGCGCAAGTACCATCGCAAGGGCAACTCGCTGCTGCTCCCCCCCGCTCAGCTCGGTAAAGAAGCGGTCGCGCAAGTCGAGAACATCGGTATAGATCATGGAGCGCTCGACAAGGTCATGATCGAGCGAAGAGGGAGTTCCCCAGCGCCCCATCGAGCTGATTCGACCGTTCATCACAATCTGGCTGACAGTAAAGGCCATGGGTGAGTCGATTTTCTGCGGCACAACGCCAAGCATTGAAGCTCGGATGGCTGGCTTGATGTGCTGAACATCACGGCCAAAAAGCTCAACGGTTCCGGACAAGGGTTTCAGGAGTGCGGCGGCAGTTTTCAGCAAAGTGCTTTTGCCGCAACCGTTGGGGCCGATAAGGGAGACAAACTCCCCCTCCCTCACCGTAAAGCTGACGCTGTCGAGCACCCGTCTCTGCTTGTATCCGGCTGAAACATTTTTGAATATCAGTGCATCCTGTCCCATGTTATGCAATCCATGCCTGTTTCATTCTCCGCTGGAGAATAATGAGAAAAAAGGGCCCCCCGGCAAGGGCAGTCACAACACCAACGGGTATCTCAACCGGAGCAAGCAGGGTGCGGGCGACCGCATCGCAGAGAACAAGAAAGGTCCCACCGCCAAGAGCGGCAAGAGGAACAAGCTTGCGATGATCCGGCCCAAACATGGCACGCATGACATGGGGCACAATAAGGCCGACAAAGCCGATCATGCCCGAAAGGGAGACGGCCGTTGCGGCAAGAAGGGTCGCAAACAGGAGACCGATGACAATGATGAAATCGGCTCGCAATCCCTGGTAATGAGCCATCTCGCGGCCGAGCGCAAGGGCGTTGAGCTGCGGGGAGAGCAGCCAGATTCCGCCAAGACCGGTAAAAATAAGAACGGCGGAGAGAAACTGCTGACTGGCGGTAACCGGTTGCAGGCTGCCGAGCATCCACCAGATCACATTGTGCATCCCTTCAACACTTGCCGTAGAGACCAGAAACATAACAATACTCGAGCAAATTGAGCTGACGATAACACCACTGAGAATGAGACTGTACACCGATGGCTGGCCGCTTGATCCCTGGCTTGCAATACCATAGACCACCATCAGCGTCAAAACGGCGGAAACAAAGGCAACGACTGGCAAGCCGAGAGTGGACAGCACTCCTGACCCCGCAAGAATGGTAAGCGTGGCTCCAAGACCAGCCCCGCCGCTCACCCCCAGAACATAGGGCTCGGCCAGAGGGTTGCGCAGCAGCGCCTGAAACACAACACCGGAGGCCGAGAGCGCTGCACCGGTCATCATCCCCATCAAAAGACGGCTGAACCGGAGCGACAGAATTGCACTGCCCGAAGGCGACTGTAGATCAGGAATACCGATACCCGAAGGGCCGAGCAGCAGGGAGAGGGCAAGCAGCAAAGGAAATATGACAAGAAAGAGTGCAATCCTCAGCCTTGCCCTCATCTTGCCTTTACCGGTAAAGTTGTTATCGGCACATATCGGCGAACCCTTCATACCCATCAGTTTTCAACACCCTTTTGTGCCGCAATGCCCTGCTCATAGCCATGTTTGACCATCTTCATCTCCGTAACCGTATCGGCGGCGGCAACAAGCGCCTCCGGAGCATTCCGGCCGGTCATCACCACAATCTTGCCATCCCCTGCCGAACTGAGCGCTTCAAGCAGAGGCTCAAGGGGGATAAGGTTCTGGCCAAGGGCGAAACAGAGTTCATCAAGCAGCACAAAATCGTAATCGGGCGAACGCAGCGCATCGATGGCGGCATCAAGCCCTTTGCGGGCCGCAACCCTGTGGAGCTCCATGCTCGGGCTTTCGGAATCTCTCGGAAGGAATCCCTCACCGAATTGTTGCCACTCCACCCCCTCAAGCTGGCTGAAAAACTTCTGTTCGCCGACCGAATTGTCGGATTTGACAAACTGGATCACTCGGGCTTTCATACCGTGGCCCAGTGCCCTTGCCAGCATTCCGAATGCCGCCGTGCTTTTGCCTTTACCGTTGCCTGTGAAGAGGAGGATACGTTGTTGTTTCATGAGAAATTTTTGTACAATATTTATACTTTTACATAAAATTCGACGTGCACAATAAGAAGTGTATTTAGTCGATGTATACGGTCATACACACCACTAATACACTTTGTTTTCACCTCAAACCTTCCAAAGGATTTTGGTTTTCGCCATACAATTCAACAGCATCAATTGCATTCATGTCATGGCTCTCTTCATACTCTCCATCCCACCAAAACGCATGTATCTTGGGCATTATACTCAATGCAGAATATCGTTATAACCATCCTCATAACCACGAACGACTACTTTGGTTTCTGGTGGCAACAATTGACAAGTGTTGAATAAGTTCGAGAATGGTCATGATTTTATTGAGTATAAGGGAATGCGCTGTGGTAACTTAAGCCTTCTTTATTAATATCCATGAAATGCAAGTGTTATTTTGTCCAGTTTTCTATTTTTAAACCTGCTACTCTTTCGAATTCTCTCACATTATTGGTCACTAAAATCATACCAAGGCTTTTAGCATGCGAAGCAATAAGCATATCCAAGGACCCGATCACAATTCCTTTCTTCTCTAATTCAGCTCTTATTTTCCCATATTCAAGAGTCGCTTCATAGCCGTAATCAATAATTTCAATTGGAGTCAGGAATTTCTCCAATGCCTCTCGATTCTTCTCTGCGTTAGAGCTTTTTTCGATCCCGTATTGCAACTCCGCTAACGTTATAGACGAAATCCCCACATCTCCAATTGTAAGGTTTTTGAATTTTTCAAAAACCTCAGCAGGTTTCTTCTTTATGATATAAATGCAGATATTTGTATCAAGCAAGTATTCCATTAGTCTAAAGATTCTCTTTGTTGTTGATCATGCTGGTTTCTTTCCTCCATAAAATCTGATGTAAAAGAATCTGTACTGTCAATCAAATTTTGCCAAGGACTATGGTATGGAATAAGATAAAGCGTATTACCCACTTTTTTGAGGTAAACTTTATCATCGTTTATCCTCATTTTCTTTGGAATCCTGATAGCTTGAACTCCTTTATTGTTTTTAATGTCAATTGCTTCAAGTCTCATAATCTGTGAATTTTAGAATTCAAATGTATTCAAGTAGCTTGAATCTGTGATTGAAATCTCCTTAAATTGACCTGCAACTTTTTTCAACTCAGAACCACTCTCCAAATGTACTGATTTTCCATCCCTCTACGCACAAAATCCTCTCCTGGGGGTAGCACTTGAACCTATAACACTGATTGCACGACAATTCGAATTCCAACCCCAAGAACAAGAAACAACGCGGCCGTCAGGCGCATCAACTGTACACTTCGCCGAATGGTGAGCGGCGTACACTCCCCCGCCCTGATGCCGAGCTGCGGAGCATCGTGAAACTCTCCGCCATAACTTCTTGCGCCTCCGAAGGTGACGCCAAGCGCTCCGGCGCAGGCGCATTCGGGATAACCTGAGTTGGGGCTTGCATGACGCCGCGCCCCCTGACGGACTGCTTGAAAGATATCAAAAAATCGAAGGTTGCTGAGAGCCGCTGCCAGTGCAATCACGAACACCGTCACTCTTGCAGGCAGGTAGTTGGCAAGGTCGTCAAGCTTGGCGGCAGCCCAGCCAAACTCCAAATAGCGTTCGTTTTTATAGCCAAAGGTAGAGTCGATGGTGTTGATGGCCTTGTAGGCAATGGCACCGACGGGACCGAAGAGCAGCGCATAAAAGAGAGGGGCAGTGACACCGTCAACACTGTTCTCTGCAACACTCTCCGTTGCTGCAAGAGCTATACCTCCCACAGTCAAGGAGGCCGTGTCGCGCCCGACCATAAAGGAGACCTTCCGGCGGGCCAGTTCGATATCTCCGGCATCAAGCGCCTGCTCGACGGCCCGTGCATGATCGCAAAGATCCTTGACGGCAAAGCAACTGTACATAAGATACATCGCCACAGCCATCCCTGCCCACGGATGCAGCTTCGCCGCCAGAATCACGAGCAATCCGGCAACTCCGGCAGAGCCGCCAACAACAATCAGAACAGCAAGAATACCCGCCAGACGAAGTGGAAGAACGGTGCCTCTCAGCAATGCCTCACTCTGCATGGCAAGCCAGCCGATCCCCTTGACCGGATGAGGCATCCAGCGTGGATCACCGGCAATGAGATCGAGCAGATAAGCTGCCAGGAGAAGAGTGTCAGCAGTAACCATCTGCGCTCAGTTAGAGGATTGAGGGCTGAAATTTTCCGGCAACGGGTTTGTTTTCGATGGGCCGACTATGGAACGCATGGACGAACGCAGTGCGTCAAGCAGACGATCATTCTCAACAGGCTGGCGGATGGCAAAGCGGAAATAGTTTTCCTCAAGGCCGGTAAAGTTTCGGCAATCCCTGACATAAAGCTGACGCTCGGCAAGCCAGGAGAGCAAAACATAGAGCGGGCTGCCTCCATTCCATTGGGCAAGAAAAAAATTGGCTGCACCACCGGCAAGTTTTATCCCTTCAATCTGCAAAAACGAATCAGTTATTCGCTCTCTTTCTGAAAATATCATGGTTCGAACCTCCTCTTCATAGGCGCCAAACTCAAGCAGCAACGGGGCAACCGACTCGGCAATGGCATTGACCGTCCAGGGCTCTTTGTAGTGGAGCAATCGCTGAATAATCGTTGGATGGGCTATGATGGCTCCAAGACGCAACCCCGGTAATGCATAGAATTTGGTGAGTGAATGGAGCACGATGACATTTTTCAGTGCCATTACCCTGTCCATAAGGGAATTATCGGGAAAGTCGGGAGTGAACTGTATGAATGCCTCATCAAGGATAAACCATTTTTCAGGAAAACGGCTTGCGAGCGCCATGATAATCTCCGGCGGCACCTCCGTTCCTGTGGGGTTATTGGGATTCGCCACAACAAAGGCGTCGGCAAGAAGCAGAGCCTCGGCCAGCAGCTCAATAGAGGGTAACTGAAACCCGTTTTCGGCAAGAAGAGGAAGAAAAGTAATCTCTGCTCCGACCGCCCTTCCTGCCCGTTCGTACTCATAAAAGGAGGGTGAGAGCAGGAGCATACGGCGAAGCCCCAACGCCCTTGGCAGAAGATAGATGCCTTCAGTCGCGCCATTGAGGGGCAGCACCATGGTACCGTTGAAGCCAAACTTTCCTTTATAAAAATCCTTTATGCCTCGTCCATCAATCGAAGGGTAGCTCTGGAGTGAAAAGTTGTCAAGCGAAAGAGTGCCGATTGGAGGAGCGATCGGACTGATATTGATGCTGAAATCAAGCACCGCTCTGCCATCCTGCGTCGCGTGGTTAAGATGCGCTCCGCCATGCTGATGGTGATAAAGAGTGGTCATGGAACTGAATGGTCAATAATTGTAAAAATTTTTTTCAAGTCAAGGTGGCTGGAAAAGTGGTCTGCAAGGAGTTCATAGCTCTCCTGACGGCCTTTTTCATGCTTTTGCGGCCGGTATGATAACTCCATAAGGGAAAGAAACCAATGTTTTATGGCTGGCTCATCAAAAAGGCCATGAAAATAGGTGCCCATAACCCTGCCATCACTGCTCACCGTTCCATCAAGGTCATCCACCGGGCAGTTGTTCCGCGCCAACATTTTAATAAAGGGATGGCATGTATCAGAAACAACACTCCGGCCATGGTGAATTTCATAACCCGAAACTTCAAAGGTTGTTCCAAATATAACACCCCCTGCATTTGAGAGGTATTTATCCTTTTCAAGCACCGTTTCAACATCGAGCAGGCCGAGGGCACGGGTTGTACCGGCAAGGCCTTCAATACCGTGCGGGTCGGCGATGGAGTTTCCAAGCATCTGGTAACCCCCGCAAATTCCAATGATAATCCCGCCGTCTGCCCTGAAAGCCTGAATTTCAGCCTCCCAGCCAAGCGAGTAAAGCCAGTCGAGATCACCCCTCACATTTTTTGATCCCGGCAAGATGAGCGCCTTGTACCCCTTCAATGACCTCGGATAATGGAGATAATGCAGCGCAACTGCCGGGTCATGCTCAAGCGGCGAAAGATCGGTAAAATTGGATATATGGGGAAAATAGATGGCCGCAATCCCGATTTTGCCCTCTTCAGGCCCGCCTGCGGGATCCACTTTGGACGAGAGCGGCACGGCATCTTCGGCATCAATGGTGAACCCCCTGAAATAAGGAATAACACCGAGCACAGGAATGCCGGTCATCGACTCAAGCATCTCTACGCCATCACGGAACAGGTCGATATCACCGCGAAAACGGTTGATGATCACCCCTTTGACCAGCGCGCGATCTTCGGGCGGAAGAACGGCGAGAGTTCCAACCACCTGGCCGAACACACCGCCACGGTCAATGTCGGCAACAAGAATAACCGGCGCTCGAGAGAGCCTGGCCGTTCTGAAATTGACAAAATCGCGGTCGTAGAGGTTCATCTCGGCGCAAGAACCAGCCCCTTCAATCACCACCAGCTCGTGGTGCTCCATGAGCCGCTCAAGACTTTCGCGGGCTGCCTCGGCCCAGAGGGAAGTATCCCTGAAATAGCCTTTTGCTGTCTCTGTCGAGCAGACTTTGCCCTGCAGCACCACCTGCGCTCCGGTATCGGAGTTCGGTTTCAAAAGCACAGGATTCATGTCAGGCGTTGGCACAACCCGGGCGGCCTCGGCCTGGGCAATCTGCGCCCGGCCGATTTCAAAGCCGTCCGGAGTGACGCCGGAGTTATTCGACATATTCTGCGCCTTGTAGGGGGCAACATCAATACCGGCATTGCTGAAAATCCGGCAGAGCGCCGTGGCAACAATGCTTTTGCCAACGTCAGATGCCGTACCAAAAATGGCAAGGGCCCGTGATTTTTTTTCAGCCATTACCATGTTTCGTGGTGGACAAGGGAGTCGAGTTCCATTCTTGGCAGCCAGCCAGCCTGCTCAAGCTCCGGCGTTGCATGAAAAAAGCTGACATAACCGACAGTGAGATACGCTACCGGCACAATGTGGTCAGGAATGCCAAGCGTCTCGCGGATATGGTCGTGATGGATGATGCTTACCCATCCCACTCCCAGATTTTCAGCCCTCGCAGCCAGCCAGAGGTTCTGCACGGCACAGACCGAACTGTAGAGATCCATCTCCGGGTTCGCTGTCCGGCCAATCACCACCTCCCCGCTGCGCGAGCGGTCGCAGGTGACGCAGATACCAAGCGGTGACTCCATAATGCCCTCCAGCTTGAACGTGCGGTAAGCATCCTGCTTTTCACCGCTGAACATTCCGGCTGCCTCCGCATGGGCAATTTCAAACCCTGCCTTTACTTTGCTGCGCGTCTCAACATCTTTCACCACAATAAAATCCCAAGGCTGCATAAAGCCGACACTTGGCGCGTGATGCGCCGCATCAAGGAGCCTTGCTATCACCTCTTCCGGCACCGGGTCAGGGAGGAACTGCCCCCTGACATCGCGCCGACTGTAGATCACCTTGTAGAGAGCTTCGCGTTCCGCCTCGGTAATAGTCATGTTCATAACTGTTTCATTTTTTTATGATTGAAAAAGGAGTGCTCGCATAAATGAGCACTCCTTGCACAACTAACGGAGGCGAAACTATATATCGCCACGGATACCAATGGTAACAGTTCGTCCCGCCATGGGATACCCCTTTGCGTACTGATATTCACGATCAAAAAGATTATCGACTTCACAGGATATTGTTAAAGCCTTACCATTTTTTTGTGACTCATCAAAAGCGAATTTTTTTGAAACCGTCATATTGGCAACGGCAAATCCTCCCTTGGTTATGAGATCAACAGGATTTGGATAGATGTTGTCCTCATAGTTCTCAATCTGGGTAGCACCGGTATAGGCAAGGTTAAAAACTCCGTTAAGACCCCGTTTATCGTGCCATCTCACTCCTGCAGTTGCATTCCACTGAGGTGTATAAAGAAGCAGGGCGTTCGTAGAATCATCACGATACCTTGTCAAATAGGTATAATTGACATAAGGGATGACGGTCCAATCAGCACTGAACGGCTGAAGTGATTTCGAAAATTCAGCTTCCAGGCCTGAAATCGTCGCTCCCCCCAGATTATGCCAGCTTGCATTTCCGCCGATACTGGTCGCCTGTATCTTGTCCTTGAAATAGGTCGTGAACCAGGTCAGTGAAGAGGTTAATCCCTTGCAGGCAAGATCAATACCGGCTTCATAGGTTTTGCTTTTTTCTGGTTTAAGAGATGCATTGCCGACGTAATGCGTTCCCCATGGCGACACAAAGTTGGCGGCAAGCTCATCAGTTGCCGGCATTCTGAACCCTTCTCCGTAAGAAGCCCGAAGCTTGATATTTTCCGGCAAATTCCATGCAACACCAAATTGTTTAGTGATACTGTCAGAACCCTGCTTTTGCTGCTCGGAAGATGTAAACCTCTGATACATAAGGTTATAAGAATCATAACGACATCCGGCTGACAACACAAGCTGTTCATCCATCAGAAATCCTTTAAGCAACAAAAACCAGGCCGGATTATCGTACTCTGACTTAAACGGAGCATAAGGCGTCGAAACTTCTTCATACTTGGCCCAATCGACACCGGTTGTAACTCTGAAAAAGTCATGATTGTAGGTAACCTGGGCCTGTGCACCCTTGTGATCAACATTTTTGCTATAGGGAATACCATCATCCCAAAAATCCGGGTTGCTTAGGATCGGATTGAAAAAGGTGTACTTGTCTTGACCGGTAAAGTAACGGGTCATCCAGGTAAAACGCTTATCGGCTGTTGATCCATCATAAATGAAATCGATGGAATGGTTCTTCTGCACGGTGTAGTCATCAAAATCATTCTGACTCAGATAAGATGGCGCACCTGCCTTTCCCACTTCGAAATGATTATAGACTATACCGATCCTGTTTCCGGGCTGAAACTCATACCCTATGTTGAAACTACCTGTTTTTTCATCGTCATAACCGGTATTGACATACTTCTTTCCATTTCCCGTTTTATAGTCTCCCATTTTTGATTGAGAAACAACTCCGGAAAAATCAAACTTTCCTGCACTCCCGCTTGTGCCCGCAGTTGTTTTTGCAAAGCCATAACTGCCTGCTCTCTGCTCAATAAAGAGAGTGGGTGTTCCGTTGCCTTTAGCGGTAATAACATTCACGATGCCACCGATTGCGGCAGATCCGTACTGTACCGCTGCCGGGCCACGAATAATCTCAATACGCTCAATATTTCCGGTGGAAATCTTGGCCAGATTACCCGTGCCAATGCGCCTTCCGTTAAGAAGAATAAGTACCTTGCCTCTTAAATCAATGCCGTGGGTCTCGGAGCGGAATCCTCTTATTCCAACAGTCGTTGATGTACCGGGATATTTCTGGATATGACCAATGCTTTTTTCAGCAAGCAGTTCTCCGAGATCCTGAGCGGAAGATTGTTTAATCTCCTCACTGCTGATTATGGTAATGTTTGACGTCACATTTTTTTTAGGTTCTTCAACACGACTTGACGTCACAACCATCTCCTCCCCGGTAAAGCTTCCTGGCTGCTCCTCGGCCAAAAGCCCCCTGCTGCTGAGGATGGCGGCCATGACAATGAGAAATACTTTTTTGTTCATTTGTTTTTCACCTGTTTTCAGTTTTAGAAATACATCAACTGACAGGGGCTATCTAAAGGCGGCGTGTAACTGATATAAAACAGTGCTGATGATTTTTTTGCAACATGGATTGGCGGATGAAAACAGATAAGACAAACCCTGGGAAATAGCCCTGAAGGTTCGGTTAACTCTGCAATATCCAGCAACAATGCCGTGCAAAAAGATCAAATGGAAAGCAATGCAAAAGTGGTACAGCTTTGCCCCGACTATAACCCGTAGTCCGATCTTGTAATGCAAAAATAACTGGCAGGTCTCCTGACTTTAACGGCTTGACTCTGTTCCGGGCCTTCCCGCACTTTTCCGAGGAGGAAAGGTGTGCAGTGACCTGAAACGACCCTCAAAAACTTTTGCATGAGGCCATGCGTTGCTTTTGGGGGTTATCCGTTGTACAGTTGCGGGTACAGTTTACGATTTTCACGTAATTCCCTATTCTCCGGCTTTTAAACCGGCACCAGCTACGAAAGAACAATTGTGGTGCGCCATTTTAAGAAAATTCCCCGATAAAAAAAACAGAGAACAGCATTTATTGCTGATTTTTCCACCCGTTCCGCACATTTTTTGCCGAACACCCCGGCAAACTCCTGCAGTAAACAACGCGTCATCGATTTTGTCTTCAAACTCGTTGAGACCTCTGTCAGGACTTTGCTTATATTCCGGCCATTTTTACAGGAACCTCTATAAAGGTGCGCAAGTTCAGACGCACCGTCAGAGTCGGGACAACGCGGCAATGCTGGCGTGCAATAACGTTTTAGAGGTTCCCATGAGTCATAACGCAATCCTGTATGTTTATGGATACCAGAGTGTCATTGTACGAAAGCCCTGTCATTATCGAAGATCGGGAAGCATGGGAGCAGATAAATCTGAAGGATGCCGGAACGATCGAGGTTGAAATAGGCTTCGGCAGCGGCGAGTATCTTCTCAGGAGGGCATCGGAATACCCCGACAGACTGTTTATCGGCATCGAAAAGAAATCCGGCCTGATAACGGAAGTTGCAAAAAAGGTTGCAAGCCTTAACCTTGAGAACATCCGGCTGCTCGATTCGTGCGCCAGCAACGTCTTTACCTACCTCTTCCCTGCCTGTTCTCTTTCACGGGCCTATTCGCTCTTTCCCGATCCCTGGCCAAAAAAAAGGCATATCAAATACAGACTCTTTTCGACGCAATACCTGCGCCTGCTCAACAACCGGCTTATTTCAGGCGGCGAAGCGCTCATTGTGACCGACAGCGAAGATTACTGCAACTGGGTGCTGAAGCAGCTCCCTTGCACCGGCTTCGAGGTTGAAAGCAGCACCATACCGCCGCAATTTGACACCAGATTCGAGCGGAAATGGCTGGATCAGGACTTCAACACCTTCTTCAGGATTCTGCTCAGGAAAACAGAGCACATCGAAGCTTGAATGCCCCATCCGGTCCCTGATCACCGGCTTATCCGCAACTGTGTTGGATGCCCTTCAGCCGCTCAACAATCTCCCGGTTTCGCCGATCGAAGATTTTCCCGATATCCTGATTGAACCATTTATCGAACATCGCCTGTGCCCTCCTGATCCGGATTTTCCCGATGCTCAATGCCTGCGGCCTCCTCCAATTGCCTCTTCAGCTCCTCTTTTGATGGCAGATAGAGCTGATACTTCGATGCGAAAATATTTGAATCCTTGGGGAGAGTAAGCTCAACCAGCGCATCATGCTTGCGATGGCACAACAGAATGCCGATGGTCGGCAGTTCATCGTCGGTTTTGACATAGCGGTCAAAATAGTTGACATACATCTGCATCTGCCCAAGATCCTGATGCGTCAGCTTGTCGCGCTTGAGATCAATGAGCACATAGCAGCGCAACAGGCGATTGTAAAAAACCAGATCAACATAGAAGTGGTCATTGTCGAAGGTGAACCGTTTCTGGCGAGCCTCAAAGAGAAACCCCTTGCCCAGTTCCAGCAAAAAGTGTTCGAGATGGTCGATAATGGCCGTTTCAAGTGCATGTTCTGAATAAGCAATCTTCTCTTCCATATCCAGAAACTCAAGCACAATGGGGTTCTTAATCACATCACCCGGCTTTTCAACCACAAGCCCCTTTTGAGAGAGCTGCCTGATTCCCTCCTTGTCACGACTGAGAGCCAGCCGTTCATAAAGCGAAGCCGCTATCTGCCGCTCCAGCTCTCTGGCACCCCAACTGTTTTCGCGGGCTTCAATTTCATAGAACCGACGCTCATCAGCATTCGAAATGGTCAGCAAAGCAACGTAATGCGACCACCCGAGAGCGAAGCTGCCTGCCAGTGTTGCAGAGAGTTTCTGGAGCATTTTTGGAGCACTGGCAATGACATCAAAAGATGTAACAGGCAGCATCTGTTGAATCTTTTGCAAACCAGCCGAAACCTCAAAAGATTGGTCAGGCGGCGTCTGACCAATCTTTTGATAAGCCAGATAAAAAGTTCTGCACAATTTGAGGTTAGTCGAAGAGATACCCTTTAGCCCAAGGGTTTTGAGTTCTTTTGAGAGCCGATTAATCAGGCCTTTGCCATAGAGTTCAGATCGTTCGGCTCCACCCTGCTCAAACTCCACAATGTACCACCCGAAAAGCCAGTTCCGGATCACAAGGGAGGTGTCGACCGACCGGGCAGCTCTCTGCTGCAACTCGAGGTGGGTCTCTTTGAAGAGGGCAAGTAACTGTTGATAGTCCATAGGGTTCGCGGTTTACCTCTACTGGTTGATTTGTACCGTAGAAGGATAGCTCTGAATTATTATCATTACAATTTCATGATTTCATGAACGTCCCCAAGACTTTTTTACCGTTTTTCATTAGACATTCTCTTCAAAGTAATATGAGTAGTCGATGCCTTTCATAAACATTTCGCGGTCGTTTATTTTGGTGGTAAGCGCTTTTTCCAAAAGTGTTTTTAGAACACTACTTTTGGTTGGACTTAACATCATCGCATTCATGTAATCTTGTTTGCTTATTTTACTCCAATCAACGCATTTTTTAAGGCGTTTTTTTAGTATCAAATCCAACCATATTCTGGTGCTTCTTCCATTACCTTCCATAAACGGGTGGGCAATGTTCATTTCTACATATTTGTTTACGATTTCGTCAAATGTAGTTTCAGGCATTGCTTCTATTTGCTTTAATGTGTTACCTAAAAAAAGTAATACGGCAAATTGAAACCCGCCTTTTGAAATGTTTTTTTGTCTGATCTGCCCTGCAAAATCATATAATCCACCAAACAAATACGCGTGTATTTGTTGTAAACCTTTGGTTGAACCAATTTCCAAGCTATTGATAAAAGTACTTTCAAACAATGCATACGCTTTTGTCTTGCTTTTTCCGTCTACACTTTCATCACTATATGTAAACCATTCAATAAATCGGTTTGCCTTTTTGCTCGGAAATTCTTTGCCTAAGGCAATAATGCCAGTATAATCCAACACATCAGTTAAATATCGTTTACCGTCATTTGCCAAAAGCTTCAGTTGGGTAGTGGTACTAACCAACTCGTTTTTTTCTTTTTTCAATTTGGCTTTAAGATATTTCCAATAGTTGCGAGTTTTGGTGTAGTCGTCCTGGTCGGTAAGCAAAGCTACAATATCCAAAACACTAAACCACCACTTGGCATTTTGCTCGTCCCAAACAGCTCGCACTTCGCGGTCGTCAAAAAAACGTATTGATATTTTTATGTTACTCATGATTTGAATGTTACCAATACTGTCATTTTGAATTTTTCTGTCCAAAGGAATGGTAATTTATATATTGTAGTTGCTGTCTGCTGTGTCACGTTACAATGACCGCTAACTTGCTTATATGCTCTACTCTATTGCGCCTTACACGACATATTCTATGAATAAGCGCAACAAAGAAGCGTCTTACTGATACGCAGAAAGGTAACTCTGCATTGTGATCATTGCAAGTTCATGATTTCAGGAACGTCACCTCCTCACAGGGCAATTCTGCAACGTCCCATCAACCGCTACGTTTCGGCCGAAAACCCACCATGAATCCCTACTATCCGACAATGTCCGGTTTACCTCCTGGGAGAGAAGCTGCGCATTGTCCGTGATCCTGCCGGTCAGATAAGGAACGTCTGCAGCAGGAAGTATCGTGCTGATCATCAGCATGATCGGAAGTAACAGGATGATCAATCGTCTCTTCATAGTCCCTCCTCCTCGATAATTTCATTGGGCAGTTCGTTTTCCGCTGCTTCCCGGCAGGTGGTTCTCAGTATGCCCCTCCTTTTCCGGGTAGCAAACAGCTCCCGGTCCAGAAAGAGTGATTTTGCATACTGCTGCACTTCCGCCTCAGCGCGATAGCTGCGCTCCTGATCTGATACGATTTGTTTCATTCAGTATCCCTGTATCCGAAGATTATTATAATCGCCCTGTCCAGATAGCTTGCAGAAACCTGACCTCCTTTCCGCTCCAGTCAGGATTAAAAGCTTGATTTCATCCTCTGATTTCGGCAATAACAGATTGACGGAAAAATTACAGAATAAATGGAGATCCGTCAAGAAATCCAGGAAAAACACCTTCGTAAATCCCGAAACCGAGCGCGACCCTCATTTTGTTTTGTGCAGAACAACTTTTGCCGATTGCTCCCATTATCTCCGCACAGCATCACTGCAATGGATGTGAATGCACAGGGTAGCTGAATGGATTTTGTTTTAAGCGCACTCCCCTCTATATTTGATCTGATAAATAGCTTGGTGTGACTCATACCGATTGTTCCTGATCGGTACATTGCCCTATTTCCCGGATGCCCATGCTGAAATAGATTGGTCACAGGAGCATGTTTTTCTGGATCAAGAGTTGCGGGCAGTGGTGCAGGATGCTGAGCTGGGGAGACGCTTTGTTGATCGACTTGTCAGGGTGACTGAGCTTTGTGGCAATGAAAGCTGGATATACATCCATGTTGAAGTGCAGGGCACAAAACAGGCTGAGTTTGCCGAACGGATGTTTGTGTACAATTACCGGATTTTCGACCGATACAAACGACCTGTAGCAAGTTTGGCGGTGCTGGCCGATGAACACAAGCTTTGGAAACCAACCTCTTATGGTTTTTCTGTGCTGGGATGTCGCCATACGCTGGAGTTCCCGGTTGCCAAACTGACTGATTATGAAGACAAACTCGACGAGCTGCTGGCATCGGATAACGCTTTTGGATGGATTACGGCGGCACACATCCTGACCAAAAAGACCAGAACAGAGGATCAGGAACGGTACAACGCAAAACTCCGTTTACTGCGGATATTGTATGACCGGCATTGGGATAAACAACGGGTAATCAACTTATTCAATGTCATCGACTGGTTAATGCAACTGCCGGAATGGTTGAATAGCAAGGTCTGGCAAGAACTTGAAACAATTGAGGAGAGAGAAAAAGTGCAATACATTACAAGCGTAGAACGTATTGGCATTGCCAAGGGTATGGCCAAAGGCCGTGTTGAGGGCCGTGTTGAAGGCCGCGTCGAGGGAGAATCAAGGTTATTGAAAAGGCAGCTTGAGCGTCGCTTTGGCCCGTTGCCTGAGTGGGTTTCAGAGCGGTTAGGGAGCGCCAAAGAGGAGGAGTTAGAAACATGGAGTGAAGCTGTTCTTTCGGCCCCTACTCTGGAAGCTGTTTTCGGAAAAACTGACCCATCTTAAAAAAGTTAACGGTTATGTACTTTCACTGAATAATCGTAAATCCCACGGTGTGCTTTCAAAAAAAGTACCGTGTTGTTTCCGATGCCTTTCTGTTGAGAGGGTCATGCCCACACAAATCTTTGGATGTCAACTTCTTTTTGACAACCAGCTTCCGATGTACTCTTTCAAGGAACACCTCTTCTTCACAGGCGATTGACTTGTATCTGTTCTGAAATAGATGGCCGTACCTGTAATTGCATCGATTGCAACTGATCGAGTATCCGGCAAGAAACTTCCTCATGAATGCAGAGAGTCCCGGTTGACCGCTTTTGAGAAGGATATGCGCATGATTAGTCATCAGCGCCAATTTATGCACCGATCTGTCCTTTATATAAGTCATAGATTGGAAAAAACAAATCGGAATCATTCCAGTTCAAATTTCCATCAATCAATGAAAAGCTGGCGAATTTACTTTCGTCCAAATATTTCTTAATCGATGGATGAAGCGATTTTGATAAAAAAGGTTTGAAATCAACAAGTCTTTCATTTCCATCGTTAAATCTTATCCGAATTGCATAATCGGACAGATATTTCGCAGAATCAATTTTCAACTTGTCATTATAATCTGTGCATGAGAAATTAAATTTTGTTTTCCTTTTTTTGCTTGTTTTATACTCATACTGCACACCAAAGCTTACCTTATTTGAACGAAATTTAGATAACTTTTCAAGAAAAAAACTATTTAACTTTTCTTCATTTGGGTGATTTAAACCTTCGTATTTTAGTTTACATATTATTTGAGTTATTTTATAATTACCTTTACCATGCTCATTATGGCCAGTGATATTTGCCTTTTCGTTTATTTCTTTTCCATTTGGAATATCCACTGTTATAGACTCTAATACTGGAGCATCGTAAAACACTTTATCTACCTCTTTTTTTCTTCCCCATTCTTGCGCTGTATCACAATACATTAATAAAAACTCCAGTGGAAACGACTCAAAACAAATATAGCCAATGTTAGTATCCTCTTTAAGCGTTTTATAAGTACATGAATTATGCATAGATATTGCTAATGCAGCAAGATATATCTCTACAATTCTTTTACTCGTAGAACCATGATCGCCAATATAGTTACCCTCTATAGTTTTCATAAAAAGATTTATTAATAATATGGCGCTTAGCACTCCATGATCTTGGTTGTCCTCTATAGCTTGAATATAATTTTTTAGCAATTCAGTTTTATTCGTCCGTTTATCTTCATCTTGAGAAACAAAAAATCTTGTCAATTCTGTTATTGTATCAATATAGCTTGCCTTATTTTTCTTACTTGACAAAATGCTTCCCCAATCTATATGAACAGGGATATCCGCAAGTAAATTATCTGATATAAATTTTTGCATTGTCTTATCATATTGCTGAAAAATATATGCAATATCATGAAATAGAGCAATTAAAACCCATATTCTCAGCACCCCCTCATCATCAATTTCTATTTCTTGATATTCTTCAACATTTTGAAGCCTTTTATTAATCTTTTTCTTTATTTCACCTATACCAATAGCATTTATAAATATATATCCCATAACAAAAACATGAAATTGATGCATAAAATGATCTCTATATTTTTCTGTACTATATAGCATCAGCTTTTCATGATCCATAAAATCAATTAATTTTTTCTCTGTAAGATCATAATACTTCTCCATATCAACAGACTTAAAAACATCCTTAATATAAAGCATTGTCCTTATCATTATTTCTTCATAACCTATGTATGTGTGTCGTTGGAAAACAAAAAACAAATGTTTTGTCAAATCATAAATCTTCCTATTACCCTTTATTTCTGGATTTACTTTATTACTGATATTTATTATAGCATCAATCATTTTTTTTCCTTGAAATAATTGATCATAAGAACCTATATCAGTAATTCCAAGACTTACCTCAATAACTTGCAAACACAATTGATTTATAACTTTCAACAAATCTTCTTTTCCTTTTATTTCAATAGTATCCGGCGCCTTGTTCATCAACTCACGTATATCTTTATATACTTGATTTCGTCCTTCTTCTGAATCGTTATAATTATCAAGCCTTACAACACCTTTTATTTCATTTGATATATTATCACAAATAGGAATAACAACAAGCTCTTTACATTTACTGTGTATCCCTCTCTCTGTATCATCATTTTTTCCACGTACCTTAGCACCTATACTATTCGCATTCTTACTGCCATCACTATTTTTATCATATATTTGATTCTCTATCATTCTTACACAAATGTTGCGTCTCGCAACCATAGCAGTTATACCTTCTCCTTTTATATGCATAACTTCTTTACCAACTATTTTATCTATCTTATCAATGACTATATATTTATTTGGCCTAGTTTCGTAATCATATGTCCAGTGTTGTTTTTTTTCTTTTTTTTCACCATAAGAATCCTCTACTCCAATGAATTTCAAAACCTTATAAGGAGTATCATTTGCGTCATACACTATTACCCTATTAATGGCGCCAGCAGATTTATCTCTTCCCTTTTCATTAGTAAAAGTAATTTCAACCAATTCTTTAGTGATTTTTGAATCATCTTCTTCATTAGTAAGCCTGATGATATCGTCTTCTTTGATATCTATTTTTTCATTTTCAAAAGTAAACGTAAATTTGTGTTCGCTTTCTTGTTTTTCAATTTTCCCTTTTTTACCAGCAAATTCGATTACACCACTTTCATGATGAGAGCCGTTATCACCGTTATTAACTTTATATTCGAATATTATTTTCCCCTCTGCAAATCTTTTTTTAAACTCATCTTCTTTTTCGTTTTTATGCATTGAGCCTGGCACTGAAATCAAGTATAATGCACACGCATCATAACTAAAATATTTTTTTACTGTTAATAAAAACGATTTTATGGGCTCCCTAATTTCAAACCTTTTGTTCTCAATAGAAGTCATATTTTTCATTTTATTTGTGTCCTATTAAGTTTGTTATATAAAATTGGCTCTTCAAAAATTTTAATGGGAAAAAATATATATCCACGTACCGAGTCATGTGAGGTTTATTCATCTTAAGGAAAACAAATATACGATTACAAACAATACACGTCAAGTTTTTTTTCAGTTCTGAGTGATAAATCCTAAGGACAGTAGGTTGTGAGCGGCTTAATACGAATCCTCGGTTCAGGATTCTAGTTCTGCTACGGTTTCATTACTCCCGTTCAACCATTCGGTTCAATTTTCCGGTAAAATCCGCAACGGTTACCAAGCAAATACCCGGCAACAATGGCTGAATGGGTTGAATAGATACATCCCTTCTACTCATCGCCCCCCTCCTTCGGCTTCTGCAGAGACTCGACCTCCTTGAGCATGCGGTCAAAGTCGCTCTCAAAGAGCCGATCCTGAACGATCCGGTACTTTTCAAACTCGCTTTCGGCGTGTGCTCTGGCAATTTCTGCTGTTACTTTGCCCGGATCCTGTAAGATCTCACGATCGGTCGCTGCGATGAAGCGATTAAGGCGGGTTTCCCAGTCCTGCATGGTCATGGGCATCTTGCGCTGCGCCATGTCCTCGGCAACATCGAGGTATGCCGAAACCAACCGTGCAAGTTGTGCCATTTCGTGTTCTGTCAGGTAATTCTTTGCAACCACAACATCGAACTTCTGGATCTTTCCTCCGGGCGCATCCTTCCATGTGGTCAGCCCCATATTCTGTTTTTCGGCATCTGCCCGGTTAAAGATGACCTCCGCTGCGGTCTGACCATGTATGGCCCAGTGCAGTTTATTCTGCACGGTGGCGAAAAAGCGTTTGGTGGCCTGGGCTGTCACGTCGTAGTCGATGGAGGTTGCATAGATGTCGGTGACCTTCTGATAGAACTTGCGCTCGGAGAGACGAATCTCCCGAATACGCTGCAACTGCTCTTCAAAATACTGGTCGGTAAGGATGGAGCCACCGCTTTTCAGGCGTTCATCATCCATGGCATAACCCTTGATGGTGAACTCCTTAATGATAGAGGTCGCCCACTTACGGAACAGTACGGCACGTTCGGAGTTTACCTTATAACCGACAGCAATAACTGCTGCAAGACTGTAGTGTTTGGTGTTGTAACTTTTTCCATCGGCGGCAGTTATTCGAAAATTTCGAATAACTGATTCCTCCTGTAATTCGTTGTCTGAAAAAACTTTTTTCAGGTGATAGTTGATGGTATGAGTCGCCACATCGTAGAGCGCCCCCATCATCTTCTGGGTAAGCCAGATATTCTCATCTGCATAAACCGCATCAATGCCGCCAGTGCCGCTGGCAGCGATAAAGGTCAGATATTCAGCCGCCGAGGAGCGGACGATAGAGACCTCCTTACCTGATTTTTTTCTCCCGCTCATGCCTTCACCCTCTTGCCTATCAAAAGGCAAGCCATCGGTTCGCCCTTGAGTGCTGGCTGCATCCCATCGCCAGAGAAGTGTTTGTTTTCCTCGACATCCAGCTCGGAGAGAGTTTTTTTATCCATTGGAAAACTGCAAGGGTTATAGGAACCTCTGAGTAGAATAACTCGTTTTGCAAAAAGGAAATATACGATTACAGCCAAAGCACCGCAAGAACAACAAAATTCTGTCCGTCTATTGCACCGCATCACCTATTTCCTGCACTGTTGCAACGTGCCTGACGAATCGAGTCTTGTACCTCTCGGCATGCCTCTACTTGTTAGGTTAGTATCGTAAAAAATTAACGCTGCATTGCGGTGATTGCAAGTTCATGATTTCAGGATTGTCCCTTCATCCCCTAATTGCACTTAACGGCTGACGCTATGGCAAGTGCGGGAATAAATTGTTGCTCAACTGTCTGCAAGCACAAATGTAAGTAAAGATTTCAAATGTTTCAACGAACACGCAAGCCCGCATTTGCTATAGCACATGCTATAGCGTTTGTTATGCACCGTTCTTATTTTTATTTATTGGTTTCAATTAATTCAAAAATCAACTCTGTTAATATTGCTACTTCACTTTCAATAGTCCCTTTCATATATCTTTCGTAAACACTTTTATTGTCGGGAGGGTTAAGGTTTAAAGTCAAACCCTTTTCTAACGCTAACATTCTTACAAACTCCCTTTGCGTTCGCCCGTTTCCTTCTCTAAAGGGGTGTAAATAATTTACATTGTCCAAAATTTCTGCTAACTTCTCCGCTAAATGCTTTTTGTTGTTCTTTGGAATTTTCTTGAATTCAGTTATTAAAGTTTCAACGTATCTGTAAGCATTGTCAAAATGTGTAGTTGGAAAAAATTGTTTTCTGTCTTTGCTAATTTCAACAATCCGTTTTTTTCCAGCTCAAGCGTATATGTCTTGAAATAGTTGTTTGTGAATTTCAAAAAGACTTTCAATTCCCTTAATCTTTATCAGATTTTCATAAAGTTCTTGTAGTCGTTTAGTAACAGCTCCGCTCTCAACAAATAATAATACATCAGGGTCTGTAATATTTTGAATATTTCTTAGTAGTCCTGTCTTTGGGTCAGTATAGGTGTAGTCAGGGTCAATGTATTTATAAGAATTAGACATATGCTTTTTCTTTAGCTAATATCACCAATTCACTCATTGAAATTTTCCCAGCGACATAGTCTCTGATTATTTCAATTCCTTTCGGAGTTGGGTTAAAACCTTCAAACATATTACTTCCTAAAGCACTTGCTGTGCTTTCTAATGTTTTCAAGTCTAAAAATTCCACTCCCATTATGGTTAGTTTGGCTCGGTCAATTTCAATTGTGTTAAACATATTTTCAGATTTTAAATCAATTACAAATTAACAACATTTTTCTGAATCTTTCGCCTATGTTCCGGTGTTTTAGAATGCAGCCTAACGGTTGAGGCTATATGCAAATGTGGGCGATTGCGGACTTCAAACTTATCAAACCGTGATAATTTAAAGCGGGCTATAGCCCTTGAATTTAGTACAATATCGCCCATTTTGTATATACAGTGTTAGGGGCTTTATTATCATTATTTCAATTTTATACAAAGAGAATAAGCTAAATCATAATTGAAATGCAAGTCTAATCTTTTGAGCTGCTCTTTTATATTTACAAATCCTTTTTTGTATAAGTATCTTTAATTTTATGCTTATTTGAGAAAATTACTTAAACTAACATTGCTGTCTATCAATGATGTTCTTCGAAATATCGGTAAGCAGCACGACCAAGAAGTTCAATAATCCCAACTGCAATACCTATCTTGACAGGTATTGTCCATGGATAACCAAGATTTGCAGACTCCAAGCCAGTAATAGCAGCAGCGTGAGCTCCTACACCAACAGCAGATGCAATAAGAGCAGTTTGAATACCCTTTGCTGTGGATTTATCAATATCCACTCCAAATAGTGACCCAATATGTATAACCATTAATATTTCCTCTGCAATAAGAGCAGCTGCATCGGCACCGACAGGAAGTGCACCAGCAGTTGCGCCTCCAGTAGCAGCCCATTTATGGATCAGATTCAAATGTTTTTGCGGTATACTCATGTCCTTTATTCCTTTATATTGTTAAGTTATTGAAATTAGTATTGAATGCATTTAATATTTCGGTATACAATGTTTCTAAAAGTTTTTTATTAGTTTATTTTTCAATTATACAGTCATAAAAAAATCAACTACATTTATTATTGAAAAACAGAACTAACCGTTAGCTCTAAAAATCATATTTCAGGCTATTTGCGCATAACGATTGTGTATAGTTATTATTCTTATCCCGCCGAATTGGAGGAATAAGAACAATTGTTCATATTTCTCTTTTATCATTCTTACTTCTATGTTAATTTCTCCTTACTCAATAATCTCATCAATTGCCATTTTATGTATAACGGTTTGCGGCTTAGCGTAGTGGCGGATTTTTAGCACAATAGTTCAATCGAAGAACTGCACTTGAACATACCACTAAGCTTTCATACGAAGCGCGGCACCCGCCATTACGCCAAACCGCTGTTAGGTGTAGTTATTTTACACATTTTTTGGCTTTGGTAGTCTTGATATAGCTTCACCTGCTCCCCTATACAATGGTAATCCTAATAAATTCAAAGTTTCACAATGTGTCGGCTCTGGAAATTGATAATTATGTAAATCTTTTGATGCTATGAAAATTAATCTCCTTCTCTTTTGTGGCGTACCATAATCGGCAGCCAAAAGTTCTCTATGAGTTACCTCATATCCAATTTTATCAAAGGACTGGTAAATCAAGTCTATCATATTAACAGACTTTACCTGCGCCATCCCGTAAACATTTTCCATAACAACAACTGATGGAGATAAATATGAAACATGGTCAATGAAATTTGAATAAAGCTTACCAAGTTGGTCGCTAACAGCATTTTGTTTACCCGCAACACTAAACGGTTGGCATGGTGGACCGCCAATAATTATGTCAGGATTTCCACCGACTACCTTTTTCACTGTTTCTGGATCTAGTTTTCTGATATCAGCGAGATGAAAATTCCATTCGGGACGGTTAGTGTCAATAGTTGCTTGTGCCCACTTTTCGATATCAGTACAAAATTTGGTTTCAAATGATATGAAATTATCTTTTGCCTGCTCGAAACCTAAGTCAAGTCCACCTGCTCCTGAAAAATATGATGCAATTGTTTTGATTCCACCTTGATTTTTTCGCTCAAAATATTTAGCAACTGAGCCCGCAATCGCTTTGCCTAAATTAACTGGAACAGCATTTCCAATTTGTTTTTGAATTTGACCTAACGTGCCTTTGAATATCCAGTCATGTGGAAAATCTTGAAGACACGCGGCCTCTCTTGGGGTTATATAACGGTCTTCGGTTGGATGAACAAACTTGTTAAATATAAAAGCCGTGACTGTTAAGGAAGGTTTGTCCTTCTCTAATCTTAAAAGTCGCATGTTTGGCCCACCTGTTTTTTTATCTCCTTTTCTTTCGAAGCTTTCATGTTGGAGATGTTTGGGAAGATCTCCCATCTTACCCCCAGGAGCCAAATGCTTTATCCTTTCTAAAACAAGACCTGAATACTCTCTTGTAATATGATTTGGTATTTCCTTCATATTTCTTTTCCGCCTTGGATTGAATCTGTTAAGTTAATGATATAATCAAAAACATATCTCAAGTCTTCTCGTTTTAGATATGTCAAGGATTTATCAGTTACTAAATCTCCTTCGTTGCCCCATAGCATACCTTTAAATGGATCTACATAAACTTCCCCATGCCGCAACGCTGGTAAGTTAGAGATTATGGCAGTTTTAACATTTTGATGTTTGTATTTTGTGCCAATCTTAAGAACCTGATAAATACCTTTTTTGATATCATCAGTTCGATCCATTCCAGCGCTAGTTTTGCTGTCACTAATTGATTCTCCTTGTGGCCATCCATCCTTTTCCTTGGCAACGTTTGGCGGTGCCCCTGAAGCATTCGCTAAATAATAAAACTTAGAAGTTCTATCCTTTTCGGCATATGCGACTTTAGTTTTTTGCCAAATTTTGAATGAGGATTCAAGTTCTTTTAAGTTACCTTTATCTTCTAAATGATCTGCAAAGGGTTTAAATGGCCAATTTTCAGATTTGACTTTACCTAAGTGGATATATGATTTGTCGTGTAGATAGATAGCAGAGTTTAATTCTCTGAACTGTGAACTTGTTAATGATATTTTGGAGTGAGCAAGATTTGTAGTTTTGGGAATTTGAAATAGAAGTGGAAACGTGAGTAATGGTGCAGATTTTACTTCCGCTAAAATTACGAAGCCATTTTTATGTTCTATTAATGCATCTGCAACTTCTGTCCCTCCAATAGCGAAAACGCATTTAAAATCGTCAAATAAAATCTCAATAAATTTTAGAATCATTTCGCTGCTTAGTTTGCCCAAAGCACCCGATTGCGGTTTTGCAGCTTTTTGATAAGTCCATGTTTCATTCTTTTCATAACAAGGACTGCATAGATTTATAAAACCCAAATGGGCATTATAACTTTCCGGGCACGAAGGACAGGTTTCAACATATTTTTCAATTCCCGATGTTGAGTCGATAAAAGCAAGTGACATGCAGATGTCAAAAATAAAGGCTCTGTATTCTGGCGGTTTACTTTTAGTCCACTTGATTATTCGCACAGCATCATCATGCCATGGATATTCTTTGAGGGGTACTTTTTTATTCAGTTCTTCCATTTCTTTTTTAATTACACCTAACGGTTTGCAGCTACAAGAAGTTGGCGATTTCGAAGCACTAAACTGTCAGCCACCACTGAACTTAATGCGAAGCACAAAGCTTCATTTAACCACTGAACCGCCAATTTCTTGTAGGTGCTGTTATGGGCTGGCTTTCTACTGTTTGTCGTCATTAGTCCCTTGTTCCCATTGCTTTTTCTTGTCCGCTTCTTCTTTCTTTTTGTTAGCACGACTTATTAAAAAAGCACCTAAAACTATGAAGGTCACACCCGCAAAATTAGGTTGTCGTCCTGCGATTGTACCCATAATTCCGCCAAGTGTCGAAAGACAACCGATTACAAGTATTACAATTCCTGTTGTTTTCATAGTCCTTTAGTTTTGCTCGTTTTCTTTTTTTACATCTACAAAGTCAACGGAGTCAACTTTCTTTGAAAAAAGAATTATTATTACTCCGATAATTGGTGAAAGAAAAAGGCAGAGAACAAAGCTCCAGCCATATCCGATTTTGCGGTTTCTACCAAGTAAGGCAACAAGTGCCGCAACGATTGCAAGTAGTACGATTTTTTCCATTTTGATTTTATTTTTAAAAGTTAATATTTAATTTTTGAGTTGCTTCTTCTTTTAATTCAAGCAAACGCTTGACATTATTTTTATTTTTTGAAATCTCTTGAAAGATATTCTCTGCAATTATGTTCTTTTCCTTGTCTGTTGGAAAGCGGTCTGGATGGCACTTTACTTTTAGTTCGTCATAAAGTTGAATTGAATTGAAAGAACTGTTGATGATGTTTCCGAAGTCAATATCTTGTTTCAAAGATTCGTTTTTGAAACGTTGTTTGGCTGTGTCTTTCGGTTTGAGTTGTTCCTTTAAGATTAGAAATGCAATAATCCCAAATTCGGCTATGGCAAGCCACATCCACCAATTTGTTTGTGCTCCATTTTCTGTTGTTTTTGTAATAGCTTGTCCTGCTACTTTGATGCTGTCTTGTATTAAAGTATCATTCATTTTCGTTGAATTTAGGAAGTGGTATATAATCTTTTAATTGCCATCTGCAACCGTATGTTCCAGCGTCACCGTGTATTTCTAAAGTGTCCCAACCGAGAACAATTAGTCTGCGAACCAAAACATCATCGTCAAGAATTACTTTTCCGATATGAATTAGTTCGTCTTTTGTCAGCACTCTGCCTGTAAAAGCTTGAATTCTAAAGCCAGTATTTAGCCAATTTGAAAATTGATGTTTATATGAACTTTCTCCTTTTGAAATGCTTGCTTTCAATAATGTTGGTGCGATACCAGCAACAAATGAAGTCCTTGCGGATTCATTGAAACTGCGAACAAGTTTTGCTCTTTCGCTTCTGTCCCGAAACCAGTCGAGTATGTTATTCCAAGTGTTATCTAACATCTTTTGTTTGTTTTTATAGTTCCTTTAATGAATACATTATTCGGTTCATTTTGTCTTTGTATTCATATTCTTTGTTTGATAAAGTCCAAGCCATAATTTGATAGTATCTCTCTTTTCCTTGAATGAACGCTAATGAATAATAAGCATCAATTCCTTCAGCTCGTCCGCTTACTGTTAAAAGTCTTGCAGGCATATTGTTAATTGTTGTATCAATAATTTCAGACTTATGAGATACAGATATTGCCTGTTCAAATCCGTTCATAAGTAGTTCTGAGTAACCTTTAATATCGTTAGTGTAAGTTTCGGTGAGGTTATTGTCGTCCAAAGCTTTTTGCATTTCAGCTTTGGATTCGTCTATAACGATTACATAAAACTCTTTCCAAGCGTGTTGATATTGTAATGATGCATCATCATTTAGTCCGCTTGCTTTGGTCAAAAATGAAGGTATGGCAACTGAATATTTATTTTCAATTGTTACGGTTTGTTGCTCGTCACCTGATTGGCACGAGTTCAATGACAAAATTGTCAAAAGTAGAATTGTGATTTTTTTCATTGTCTGTCTGTCTTTAAGCTTGCCCATAACTCCTTTATATATGCACCGTATCACACTCAAAGGTGTATAAAACCAGCTATTTTGTCATGCTTTATACACCTTTGAGGTGAATAATATTTTTTACAAATTATCAAAGGGGCTGGAAATTTTTAGTAAACTCTGTTCGCATACATGGGTATAGATTTCTGTCGTCTTACTGCTCTTATGCCCTAAGAGCTCTTGTATGTATCGAAGATCAGTTCCCGCTTCCAGTAAATGTGTTGCATAAGAGTGCCGCAACCAATGAAGCGTTACTGGTTTTTTGATTTTTGCATGATCGAGTGCATGTTTTAACACTTTTTGCAAGCTGGTTTCGCTGTACTGTGTACCAGGTTCTTGACCCTCAAACAACCAAATCCTGGGGCGATATATTTTATAATATTCCCGCAACATTACAATCACTTTGTCCGATATGGGAATGACTCTGTCTTTTTTTCCTTTTGCATTGACTATTATCAATAAATGCCTTTTCGCATCAACATTCTCAGGTTTGAGATTCAACAACTCTCCCCGTCGAAGACCACAGGCATAAATCAAGCTCAACATCGTACGATGTTTGAGGTTCTGTGATGCATGAAGTATAGCTGCAACATCCTCCTTGCTCAGCACGTTGGGCAGCTTATGTTCTGGTCTTGGCCGCTCGATCTGTTCTGTTATGAGCTTTGAACCTTGAATTGTTTTGAAAAACAATCTTGCTGCGTTAACGGTCTGGTTTTGATATGATTGGCTTAACTTCTTCGGTAGCATAAACTGGTGAACGAATCGCACCATATCATCGTTGGTCGCTTCGGTACTCCTTTTGGGTTTAATAAACCTCAAAAAAGTGGTAATGGCTTGTGTATAGGTCTTTATCGTTGATTCGCTGTATCGCTTGTGCTCCATCCACTGTTTGAAGGCGGCAATTTCATCATGGTTGACTTTGTCCAACAACGGCAAATCGGTAATAACTTCGTTTGCCGGGTAGTTCAATTTCGGATTTTGCGGTAGCGCAATTACGGTTTTTATATTTGTGATACGCTGACCAAAGTAATTTCTTAACAAGTCAATATTTTTGCCGTAGTTCGGTATGACCCAGCAAAAATTATTGCTGTTCCACCTCACATATTTGAAGGTACGAATGAACTGTATATCCGTCTCATTCTTAGGCATTGTAACGGTAATTTGTTTCGGGGATATTTCGATAGCGATTCCGTTGTGTTGCGTAACATTTTGCAGATCTGCTTTTATCGCAGTTTTCACTTCAGATTGCGCCTTTACCGAAGGTGCTGGCACCGGTGGTTCATTGGTAGCTTCCGTTAGCTCTTCGGTACCTGACTTATTTGTTGAACCTGCAGGATCTGGTACGACTATATCCGGAAATAGCTTCATAAATTCGCCAAAAGCTTCCTCGGTGAACGGGATATGCCAAGCTCTGAGTGTCTTGCTCCAGGCAGCGCCTTCAATATGTCTTATCTTATTTATAATGAAATCATTATAGGCAAATACGAGTTTCAACCGATCCTCGCCCCGGTAATTTATTTTGCTGGTCTGAATCATAGTTTTACAACTCCTTCCAACGAAAAATAACCCGTCAATACAGCGTCGCTTATTTAGTCACTGTGCTGTGTGAAAGGCTCCAACTTTTCAAGCTACAAAGTACAGATATATTTCAAAATATTTATCTTAATCTCTTGTTTATGCATGCTTAGGTGCGCACCGATTCACGATCCGTTTCACCTGACATGTAAGAAAGTCTCCTGCACGTGAACCTGAGATGCACCGCCTCCCCTGTTTCTGCTCCTCACGCCCCCGTCTTCACCGGTAACACCAGCCGGAATCCCCGGAAATCGTTAACCGCTTTGGAAACAACAAACGAGCGCTGCGAACAGCGGAAGGCGAACTTGTCGGGATAACGCCAGCAGCCGCCACGTTCCTGGCGGAGAGATTCTTCACCGGAGGTGATGTTTGCGGAATCGGTTTCTTCGTGCCAGACGGAACACCACTCCATGACGTTGCCGCTCTGGTTCCAGGTTCCGTAGCCGGAGACCCCTTCGGGATAGGCGTAGGCCGGGGCAACAGAATCCGCCCCCCGGTTGTTCCGGTTCCGACAGTTGTTTTCATCCCACCGGTCTCCCCACGGGTAGATTGATCCTTCCGGCCCGCGTGCGGCCTTTTCCCACTCGGCTTCCGTGGGCAATCGGCATCCCGCCCAGCGGGCGTAGGCTTCTGCGTCGTCCCAGTTGATGAGCACGACCGGGTAATCGTCGAACTCTTCGGGACAGCCATCTTCGTGCCAGACCGAAAGTGAGTCAATCCTTGCGCCGATGTTTGGTGGCCGATGGCCCGTAGCCTGTATGAAAGCCCTGTACTGGCGATTGGTGACGGCATAGACTGAAATGTAGAATGCGTCCAGGCAGACGGTGTGCTGCGGGCTCTCTTTGTCGAAGCCGTCTCCCATGGTGAAACTTCCTGCGGGAACAAGCACCATGGGAGAACTGTCCTGTTCGTTGACGATTACCGGAGGCAGCTTGCCGCCGGAAGGACGGAGCGCGAGTCTTCTGAGTTCGGTAAGGATTTCGTTATGTGCTGGTGTATTCATAGTACACTGTGTTCTCTTGTTTCTATGACGCTGCCAAAGCATTCCGGTCGTCTGAGGCGTTGCGCGCCTGTCCGTTTACGACCATCGTCCTCAACTGTTCGATGTGCTCTTGATGTGATGCCGAAAGGGGAACCATCTCTGCGGCTGCGTTGAGAAGATCCTCCGTTTCCAGTTCCCGGCGGTTGTCGCGGAATGCGGGAAACATGGCATCGTTGACCAGCGCCTGAAGTTCGGCGCCGACGAACCCCTCGGTTGCCGATGCAACCGCGGCAAGGTTGAAGCGCTGCGAAAGCATGGTATAGCCGCGTTCCCTGAGGTGGACTTCGAGTATTTTTATCCGCTCGCCGTGGGTGGGAAGATCGAGGAAAAAGACCTCGTCAAACCGGCCTTTGCGCAGGAGTTCCGGGGGAAGACGCCGAACGTTGTTGGCGGTGGCGAATACGAATACCGGGGCAGTTTTTTCCTGCATCCAGGTAAGAAAGGTCGCAAAGACCCGGCTTGCCGTGCCGCTGTCGCCCATGGAGCCGGCAAAGGCTTTTTCGATCTCGTCAACCCAGAGCACGCAGGGAGCGATGACCTCGGCAATCCGGATGGCTTCGCGAATATTCTGTTCGCTCGAACCGAGCAGACCGCTGAAGATGGCTCCGACATCCATTCTCAGCAGCGTCATCCCCCAGTGGCCTGCGGTTACTTTTGCACAGAGGCTTTTTCCGGTTCCGGGAATCCCGATGAGAGCCACCCCCTTCGGCATGCTGAGGCCATATTCGCGCGCATCCTGGCTGAACGCTTCCTGGCGCTCGTCGAGCCACCCCTTCAGAGCGCCAAGTCCGCCGACGTTGTTCATGGATCCGGTATAGGGGTAGAGTTCGAGAGCGCCGCTTTCGCGGATGATGTGACGTTTTTCGTTCAGCACCTGCCGGACGCTCCGTTCGTCGAGCCCATGGCCTCCTGCAACCACGATGGCTTTGCGAAAGGCCCTTCCCGCTTCGACGATGGAGAGGCCGAGCGCACTTTCGACCAGACGTTCGCGCAAACCGTGCGTGGCGTTTTCAAGCGATCGCGTCGAGCGGGTTTCCCGATCGAGCAGTTCGAGAATCTGTTTGCCGTCGGGCTTGCCGACATCGATGGTTGGTATGTCGTGACGGAGTTCGACGGGAAGCGCAAACTGGGGGCTGGTGATGATGATGTTCACCGTTTCGCTGCGGAAAGGAAGACGCGATGCGAGGTTCCGCAGCATGCGCGAAACACGTCGGCTATGTTCCCAGAAATGGTGGAAGTCTTTGAGCACGAATGTTGCGGAGCCCTTGTAGTCGTCGATGATGTCGAGCACCGATTCCGGGGTGGCGGCAAGTTTGCTGAAGGTTGACGCTGGTTCTCGCAGGTGGCGGAACTGGTCGCCGATATCCCAGGTGATGAGCCCCATGCCTTCAGGCCACCGGGCTGATTGCGACCAGCCGGAAAGAGTGCGCATGGCATCCTCTTCATCGATGGTTGCGAGGTGTATGACGGCTACCCGCGCGTCAACATTCAGTTTGAGTTCGTCGAGCCAGGCCATGCTGCGTTAAGTTTTTCTTGTTTAGCCATCAGGGCATCTCTTAAAATTGTCATGAGCGGTTCGAGTGAGCTGTCCATCAGAGTTTCACCACCGGCAGATCGCTTACCGGCAACGGAAGTCGCGAGCCGTCCCGCAACAGGATCCAGGAACGATTGTTCTCCTCCGTATCCCGCAGCCAGAGCGTGAGGCGGCGGTTGCTGTCTACCCCGAATCCTGCTATAAAGCGCCGCTCTCCCGAACGGCAGGGCGGCACGGCATGGATGAACTCGCTGTCTTCGGGATTGAGGGGCTTATGCCGACTCTCCTCTCGCTCCCCTTCCCGTACCGGACGAAGCCCGTCGGCCCCGTTGACATAGGAGATCAGCGGGCGGCTCATCGACGACCGCTCATAGATAACCAGCCCGAGCGTATCCTGATGGTCCGAAGCGGCCTTGATATATTTGCTGCATACCGGTTTCCCTGTCGGGTAAGGGGTACCGCGTGGAACGACGGGAACCAGTTCGAAATCCCGAAGTTCCCGGTTCCAGCTCCGCAGACAGTAATCGTGAGTCAGCGTCTGGTCGAAGATACCGCCATCGAAGCGGCATGCCCCTCTGGCAATGGCTTCGAACGGATTACCGGCATGGACGTCGCTGAGGGGAAAGAACTCCCGGATTTTCTCTTCGATGCCGGGCAGCAGGCTGCTTCCCCCCACAAGAAAAATCCCCTTGAGTTCCTCCTTGCGGATGCCGGCCCTGTCGCGTGCCTGATCGAGAGCGCGGTCGAGCGTGCGGATGATGTGCTGGTAGAGGTTGTTCCTGTCCGGCTCCCGTTTTTTTTCAAGCGCCTCCTTCAGGTTGCGGGAAGTGAGCGTGACCTCGATGAGTCGGCCGGTAAAATCGTTATAGCGGGTGAAGGATGCTTGCTCGCTGCCGTTCGAGATAGCAATTTTCGCCTGCTCAATCGCTTCGAGCAGGGAGGGGCCGATCGAGGCGATATCGTCATCGGTGAGCTTCTCCTCTTCCTGGATATGTTCCAGCAGCCAGTTATCGATCATAATCCCGCCAATCTCCTCGCCAGCCCGGCCCAGTATTCTGCATTTCGCATGTCCGGCACGCAGCAGATCGGTACGAACGACCGAAACATCGAGAGTGCCTCCGCCGAAATCCACGATGCAGTAGGGTTCGCGGTCGAGAACATGATCGATGTAACCGAGCATACAGGCGGTTGCTTCGTCGATGAAGGTGATCCCGCCCGGAAACCGTTTTATCGCCGCTTCGCGAAGCCAGTCGATATAGTGATCGAAGGCTTCGACAGGGACTGTCAGCACAACTTCCTCATCGATGTCGCCGAAATAGCCGCGCACAAACATCAGGATGCGGTCGACGAGCGTGTCTGCTGCATGGCGGGGGTAAATAACCCTGCCATTGACGCGCCGCCCGCGATTGGCACCACCGTTACGAAGCATATCCATTTTCAGCCATCTGAACGTACCCGGATGATTGGCAACTCCCGCTGCGTCAACCTGGCTGCCGACAAGAAGAGCGCTCTCCACGGCGAAATGAATGACGGAGGGAATAACCCGCGCAGGCTCCGATCCCGGCTGCGGATAGAAGATTCCGAGGTTGGGCAGGTCGGGAGTCTCTATGTCGTTCAGGGCTTCGTTCCAGCGTGCGACCACGCTGTTGCATGTCCCGAAATCAAAAGCGAGAGCCATTAATTCAAACGGTTATCCTGATCATGAATGCAATCATGCGTCTGCCCGGGCCTTTGCCACTATTTTCGCTCATATCGTGAGTCGGGTTTTCTGTTTACCACTCCACATCCGTCAGTTCCTCGGTCTCCACGGCATTTTTTTCTGTTGCGTCGTCATTACTGTCGACGGTGATCAGACCGCGAAGAAAATAGCCCTGCAGGACTTTGAGCAATTGCAGGAGTTTATGCTGTAGCTCTGCCGACTGATCAGCCGGTCCGGCACCGGCATGAACTCTTCCGGACAGTGAGCTGCTCTCTTCAAGCGAACCAGGCAAGCGTGTCGTCAGTATGGCGGCCACGATATTGTCCTGTGGCTGGAGCCAGCAGACATGCTCCTGACGGGAGCTTGCATCCGGCACGGTAAACAGGTACTGAAGCGCGAGTTTTTCAGGCCACGTGCCGTTCAGGGAGATCTCCTGCAGCCTGTTGCGGGGAATCGATCCGCGCTGCACACCTGAAAAGAGTGCGCCGGCCCGTCTGAAAGGGTCCGGGCTTGAGAGATCCTGCTGCAGCAGTTCGTCCGTTCGATGCTGTTCCGTCCAGAAAGAGAAAATATCTCTTGTGCCGGGCAGAGCGGAGGGTCGGGATTCCGGTATAAGCCCGGCCAGTTCACGATAAAGAGCGACAGAGTGCTCGACAACGGCTTTTTTTGAGGGACTTTTTGGCCTTCCGCCGCCCTCTTCCCAGAACGCGATAACCTCGAGCGCAGAGGTGAAGGGCAAGCCATGCAGCCGGTCGAGCAGTGCGTCGTGATCCCCGCAGAGTTTAAGGGCCTCGATGACCAGTTGCGGGTCATGCCCCTCCTTGACGGCATGATCGTAAGCTGCGACAAGCCGGGGATCCTGACTTTTCAGGACTGTTGTGCTGATACGCTGCCTCTGGGCGCCGGAAGCGGCAAGCCAGGCTTTTTCAAAAATGGAGTAATCGGGATCTTCAAGATCGAGGTAGCGCCCCGGATTGCCTCGCACAAGCCCGAAAAGGGTATCCATTTCAAGAGCGGGGGCATGGCGACCATTCGCTTCTATCATGTCGGCGATTTCGTCCCGGTCAAGGAGAGTCCAGAGCATGAACACAAGGCCGTTGCCCCAGTCGTTTTCCGGCATGGCAACGAGGGCCTGCAGAAGATCCGGCTGAAGCGTTTCGGAAGAGTGCGTCCTCTTCAGCAGCTCTTCGAAGCGACACGATTTCCAGTAGTTCCACAGAGCGCTGTGCATGACTGGCTCGTTGCCATGCTGCAAAAGCAAAAGACGCTGGAATATCGTATCTGCTTCCGGATGCCCCTCTTCTACCGCGCGCGCCAGCTTGACCGCAGCATCCCGGCTATTGCTCGAAAAAAGGCGTTCCACCGCCCTCTTCCTGAGGATGCTGCCGAGGAGAGGGGTTGTGGCGAAAAGGTGTTTTTCTGCTTGCATTACTGATCCGGCGTCAATGAATGATCGAGTAAGGGAGTATACATATATCACTCTTACTTAAGCAAATTACAGGGCTAAACTTTGACAGGGTTCCCAACGGAATCTGTTTGCATGAACTTCATTCTGTCACTCGACGGTAATATGTAAACCAGTGAGCGGGATGCAGATTAACTCTCCACCGCAGTCATGATGCTGCCCGCAATACTCTTGCAGTAATGATGAACCTGTTCGAACAGGTTGATGAGTTCCATGTGGATATTGTGGGTCAGCTCTGCTTCGCGAATATGGAAGACTCTTTTCAAGTGGGCGGTTTCAGCCTGTGCCACCAGCCGTTTAAACCGCTCATCACCCTGAAGAAGCTGGCCCGCTTTCTGTGCATCCATCTTCTTCAGAGCATCGGCAAGATGATCAATTTCAAGACAGACAAGACGGTGTATCTCCATAAGCTCATCTTTGCCCTCCTGGCTCAAATCGCTCTCCACTCCCTGTTTTTTGTTGAACAGTTTTTCTTCAAGAGTCTCAATAACATCGCCGATGGATTCCAGCCCCTTGATAATGTTCATGAGAGCGAAAACCTCCCTCGACTCCTGTTCGCTGAGGGAACTGCGGCTGATTTTGATGAGATAATCGGAGATACGGGCTTCAAGAAAGTCAAGTTTCTCTTCTCTCATGCTCATACCCTTGACCACGGAGAGTTTTGGAAACACCACATCATGGCCGGGATCGGTGCTGAGAAAGGGATAGAGTGATGCGTGCACCATTTTTGCGGCAATGCTGCCCATCCTTGCCACTTCAGCCTTGACATAACCAAGAGCCAGTACAGGGGTAGAGAGAGCCGCCTCTTTCAGATACCAGGCTGCGGGAATAAGCCTTGTCTCCTGCTGGTCGTCCGGAAGAAGCCGGTAAAGCAGCCGGTCGAAGGGCACAAGGAAGGGAAGAATAAGAAATGCCATGGCGATATTGAGCAGTGAATGGGCATTGGCAATCTGTCGGGGCACCTCAAGCGCAAACTTCTCGGCACCCACGCCCTCTGCTGAAGGCGAAATAATGCGAATAAATTCGGCAAGCTGTGGAATGAAAAGGAAAAAAATGAGCACTCCGGTCACATTAAAGAGCACCTGCGCCAGCGCAACCCTCTTTGCCGCACGATGCATTCCGGCACTTGCCAGCACTCCCGTTATACAGGTGCCTATGTTGGCGCCAAGCAGCAATGCAATCCCGGCTTCAAGACTCAACGCGCCTTGCAAGGCCAGCGTTATAAGGATACCAATAAAAGCCGCACTGCTGTGCATCAGGGCGGTCAAGGCCATGCCCGCGGCAACACCAAGAAATGGATTGTCGAGATAACGCAAGAGAGAGAGAAAGGGCGCAAAACGCTCAAGAGGTGCGACCGCCTCCGACATGACCTTCAGCCCGAAAAAAAGGAGGCCGAATCCCGAAAGTGCCTCGCCGGTGAAACGGAGGGGTTCCGTTTTTCCCAATGAACTCAAGGCAAATCCTGAGGCAAAAATGATCAGGGCATAATCGTGCAGCCTGAAGGCAACAAGCTGAGCCATGGCCGTTGTCCCGATTTCAGCACCAAGAATGACGGCCAGCGATTGTGTGCTGGTCATAAGCCGGGATTGCACCAGACCAACAAGGATCGCGATAATGGTGCTGCTGCTCTGAACAACCATGGTGGCAAACGCTCCGGCAAACATCCCGTACAAACTGTTGCCGGTTACCTTTGATATCAACTGTCGCATCCGTGTCCCCGACGCCTTTTTCAGGCCGCTGCTCATCAGCCTGATGCCATAGAGAAAAAGCGCCAGCCCCCCGGCAAAGAGAATGGCTATGCCGCCGAGCGAAAGTGTTTCATTCATGACCGCTTCTCCACCATAACACAGTTACAAAAGGTTCACAGAGTACCTAAAATCTCCTCAATTTTTTTCCGTCTGTAGGCAAAAACCTCTTCAAGCCGCCTGCTGACAATCAAGGTATTGACAATGTCGCCAAAAAAGTCCATAGGCATGACATAGACAACGTGATCGATCATTTCAACACCACCCGGAATTTCACGAAACTGATGGAGATGATGCCAGCTCTCATAGGGTCCCGATTTCTGACTGTCTTCGAACAATAATGGCCGCTCAACCCTTATTATTTCAGTCTCCCACCGGAGTGGGAGCATCATGAAGGGATAGAGCGTATAGGCAATGAGCATTCCCTCATAAATCGGCTGGTTGCCCTCACCACTCGTTATCCTGAACATCATTTCCGGTGGCGTTATCCGGGCAAGGTTGGCAGGAGAAGAAAAAAAGTTCCACGCATCCTCCATTGATACGGGAATGCGTTGTTTATAGGTCAGGGAGTTTGATCCCATGATACTGAACGGTTAAATCCTTTTTGTTAATGCTTTCAAGTTCAAGCTGTAACATTTTTTTCTGGTAAAACGTATCCGCGATTATGCAGGTGTCTCATCTTTTTTTGCCATTTTTACTGATTCAAAATCTCCAATTTTTTTAAAACCGTCGATTGAACAATCTCCTGCATGACAAAAGCCACCGTTGCCGCTATCATTACTCCCGATGATGACCGACGCGACACCATCCTGCTTACGAAACGGAGTGTTTCGCCCTTTCAGGGCCACTGGTGCCTGCCGGGAGGGCACATTGACGACTATGAAACGGCCGAAGAGGCAGTTGTTCGCGAAGTTCGTGAAGAGACCGGCCTCTTTCTGGCCTCACCGGTTTTTCTTCACTATTTCAACGAACTCTTTCCGGAGTACCACTTTCATGCCGTGGCGCTTGCATTTTACGGCAAAGGAATTGGTTCGATAGAGCTGATGCCAAACGAAGTAGAAGAGATAGCCTGGTTTCCGCTTGATGAGGCACTCGCCCTTCCACTTGCCTTTAATCACCTGCAGATTATACGCACCTATTATTCCAAAATACTTTGCAGTTAATTTTTTGCAAATCTGTTCAAATAATCCAAAAAGTCGCATGATTTCAGGCGTGAGAGAACACCGGAATTTATTGACTTCACTGGCTGCCTGAAGGCTCAATTTTGAGCTGACCGCCTGGGTTATTGCTAATTTCCGACTACAGTTGGCTGAAGCGGGGTAAGCGTGAGCGGGCGGGGGTGTATCGGGAGCTGTATCTGGCGGTTGAGCGGGCGGAAGCTAAGGTTGAGGTGTTTCCGTTGAAGAATATTGAGACCGCATCAATAAAGAACTGGTTTGCGTCTGTGTGGTTTTTGGAGCGGAAGCATCCTGAGCGATGTGGGTAAACGTTCAGTTGGTTATTCCACACTCCTTGAGTTAGTACCTCAATATTGTTCCTGCGTTTTTTACCTTACAGAGCGACCTGCCTGCCAACCACCGATAGCGATATTAACGTATTGCATCATAAATCCATATTTCGTTTACGGATGAGAGTATAAAGTGCAGATCAATAAAAGACTGAATCCACATAATCGGTGGGTTATTGACTTGCAATTCACATAAGAGACCATGTACTCACGATCTATAATACGACTAATCTCATACATGGAAAACAGTTATCGCATTTAATCGATTTGATTTATGCTTTTTATACGGATCAGCATAAAAAACCTGATTACGGCCTCTCTTACAAAAAACTTAAGGGGGAAAGTATGCAAGAGTTTTGAATTTCATAACTGTCTTCAGTGTATTATTTTATACGTGACGGCAAATGGTGCGCAGGGCGAAAGTTGGACAAGCAAGTGGAGCTTGGCCGGATTTTGGCTGGCCGGCAGCCCTGTTTTGCGACAGTCAAGAAGAAAAGCGGCACTCAGCTTTCGCGGTAATATTGCCAGAAAACTTTGATATTTGTTTTTTTATTCGTAACAATTGCTAATAATATCCTCTATTAAGAAACAAAAATCTGTACGGCTGTAATTGTGTCAAAGCCTTCAACAAGTGAGGAAAAGGTTTGCATGACCCTTGTGCCGTTTTGTCTGAGCGGTATAAACCAGGATGATAAACAGGTATTGTTTTTTTGCTCGATTGATGCGCCTTTTTGGTCATCATATCCTGCGGCCTTGGCAGGCATATCAGCTTTTCATTACTTTCCCTAATTTTAAAGTTAAACAACATGGCAACCGCATGGGTATATGTCCAAAACAACGGCAGTGGAACCCCGAAAATTATCAGGGGTAGCCATTCCCAGATTACAGTCATACAAAAACAAGCGGGAGAGTATGTCGTTACCTTCCCTCAATCAGTCAAGAACCTCACCTGTGTCGGAACCCTGAATAATAGCGTTGGAACCATTACCGTGGTTCCGGGCGAACACTCAGGCTTGGCGTCTAATCAGGTACGGGTTTTAACCTTAACCTTACAAAATAATTTCGGCGGTACCTACGACTTCAGCCTTGCGGCATTTTATAAGACTACCCGTGTTTGATTGATTATAAATATTTTTTCATAGGACTCGACGTTAGCACATAAATCGAATATTCGGCTTTTGTCAGTTCAGCCGAGTAGTTCGAATAAAGGATCTATCGTTCCCCGATGTTTCCACTTAGCAAAAAGTATGACAGCGTGGCTTTTTTGCCAGGAATAGGATGGGGGCGGTTGGCGGGACGGAGTGCGTGAATGGCGCGAGTTTGCGCACTACTGGAATGGACAAACAGATGATGAAGGCGATAAAGTGAATTTACCGAAAAATAATAATTGGGCTTGTTCATTCTCAAGATTAATGCTACCATAAGGTTATAATTATATGGTTTTTTTTGTCTTTAATCAGGGCGTTTCTGGCCTCTCTCTGGCCACAACAGGCCAAACTTTTCAGGCGCGGCAATGGCTGATCCTCCCCTCCCAGTTTTATAAAAGCCGTGATGATTACCAATGGTCGCATTATAATGGACTTCAGCAGCGTGATGTGTCAACACAGATTTCCTGCTAAATACAGGCTGAGTGGTTTGGTTTACAGCCCGACTCTTTTCTGTAAATTCCTGAGACTGGTATTACCATGAAGAGCTGTGAACCTTTCGATGAGGAAGCACAAACTGAAATCACCAGAAAACCAGGTAAATCCTCACTCTTTGCCTTGTTTCACTCTTTTCCGGATGTGTTTTTTGTTATTTCTCCCACGGGTACTATTCTCGATGCAAATCAAGCTTTTGCTGACCGGTTTCATAAAACCCCGGAAGAATTCTGTGGCTTGAATGTTTTTGATTTTCTGCCACAGGAGGTCGTAGCTGAACGAATGACAATGGTGCGAGAGGCCGTGCGCACCGCCAAAGTTGTTACCTTTGATGATGAAAGTAACGGTCAACTGACACGCAGTACCATTTACCCCTACAAATCGGCTGAAGGCAACGTTGATCGATTGCTTATCCTTGCACAGGATATCACCGATGTCGAGCAGTTACTGAAAAAAGAGCAGTTCTTTAATAAACAGATCATCAATGCTATTCCAGGAAATTTTTATCTCCTGGATGCGAACGGAAAGTTTGTTGCCTGGAATGAGCAATTCTGTAAGAATCGCTCTGGGGTATCAGAAGATGAAATGATTGGGACTATCGGGTTAGAAGCCATCCATCCGGACGATCGAAGTCGTGCTCTTGAGACACTGCAAAATGTTATACAGAATGGCACGGAAACAACTCAAGAATTCCGGGTAGTGCGTCGAGGAGGATCTGCTCTTGAGTGGCGCCTCATGACCGACAAAAGAATCATGATTGATGGTGCTCCCTTTCTTATCGGCGTTAGTATTGATATCACTGATCGCAAACATGCAGAAGAGGCATTACTGAAAAGTGAGGAGCGGTTCAGAACACTTTTTAACAGCAGTTCAGCAATCCAGGCTTTGCTTGACCCCGATACGGGAAAAGTACTCGACGTCAATCAAACGGCCGCAGAGTGGTATGGATGGAGCGTTGATGAACTCAAGCAGATGTTTACCCGCGATGTCAATACTCTTTCGCAGGCAGAGATTGAAAAAAGCCTGCAAACTGTAGATGCCAGAGAACACAATAAATTCATAGGGCAACACAGGAGGGCTGATGGCTCCATTCGTGATGTGGAGATATTCCGTAACAAGATAGAAATCGACGGAAAGCCTGTTATTCACGCCATTATCCATGACATTACCGAACGAAAGCTGGCAGAAAAAGAACTTGAGCGGCTGAATCGTGTTCTTATGGTGAGCGACCAGTGTAACAAAGCTCTGATTCATGCACAAGATGAACGAGAATTGCTGCAAAAAATATGCCGCATCATCGTTGATATCGGTGGTTACCGAATGGCCTGGGTTGGGTATGCACTGGACGATGAAACAAAAAGCTTGCACCCGGCCACCTCGGCAGGCAGTATTGGTGATTATTTTGATTCGACTACCATATCGTGGGCTGATGACCAATATGGACAGGAACCTGCAGGAAGTGCAATACGTACTGGCAAAACTGTTTCTGTGAATCATATTCTGACCAATTCACAGTTCGATTTATGGCGTCCTCCTGCAATAAAAAATGGTTATGCGGCTGCTCTGGGTTTACCGTTATCCATCGACAATCATGTGGTTGGCGCATTGACAATTTATTCCGAACTGCCAGATGCTTTTAATGCTGCCGAGACTTTGCAGCTCACTTCACTTGCGGATAATCTTGCCTTTGGCATCAAGATGCTGCGACAGAGCGATGCACTGAAAAAAAGCGAAATGCGGTTCAGAAAGCTCTTTGAACGCAATGCCGCAATCAAGCTCCTTCTTGATCCGGAAAATGGCAATATTATTGATGCCAATCCTGCGGCATCAAACTTTTACGGATGGTCAGTTGATGAGTTGAGGCGAATGAACATAGCACAAATCAACTCCGCAATACAACTGAAATTCGTCAAAAACAACCTGGCAAAAGTCATCAACGAGGGCCATGCCAGCTCTTCGTTTCGTCATGTCATGAAAGACGGATCTGTGCGTGATGTTAATGTGCTCAGCACTAAAATCAATGATGGTAACAAAGATTTGATCAACGCCATTATTTACGACGTAACCGAAAATAAACGATATGAACAGATTAATGCGTTACGGCTCCACATACTCCAGATAGCTGATACTCATTCGGTTGAGGATCTGCTGATGGCAACTCTTGACGAAGCGGAAAAGCTGACGGGAAGTGAAATCGGGTTTGTCTTTTTTGTGGCTGAAGATCAAAACACCCTGTTGCTGCAGGCTGTATCAACCAATACTTTTGAGAATGTGTGCAAGGCGGAAGGAAAGGGAGTGCACTATCCTCTGGACAAGGCCGGTGTATGGGCAGATGCTGTACGAGCAAAAAAAGCGATTATCCATAATGATTATCTCTCACTCAAGCATCGCACGGGAATGCCGGAGGGCATTGCTGAAATAAGGCGTGAACTGGTTATTCCGGTCAATCGTGACGGGAAAATCGTCGCTATCATGGGAGTGGGAAACAAGCAGAGTGACTATGATGACAAGGATATTGCATACATGGAGTTGATTGCCAATCATACCTGGGATATTGTTGCCAAAAAGATTGCTGATGAGGAAAAGAAGATGCTTGCTGACCAGCTTCAGCAATCAATGAAGATGGAGATGATCGGCCAGCTTTCCGCCGGGATTGCGCACGAAATCAATAACCCGCTCAATTACATTACCCTCAACGAATATAACCTTAAGGATGATTTTGACGATCTTTGCCTGCTTGTGGGCCAGTACCGCCGTCTCATTGGCAACTTCATAGCAGGAAAAGCGGAAACCAGAGAAGTCGAGCAGCTTCGTGAAAAAGAGAGAGAGTTCGATATTGACCAGCTCCTCAAAAGCATTCCTGAATCGCTTGAAAACTCAAAAAGCGGGATTCAACGCATTACGGCCATCACCCGCAGCATGAAGAGCTACTCTTTCAAGAATGCCTCTGAGCAGTTATTCCGCTTTGATCTCAACAAGGCAATTCATGAAGCGGTTGTTATTGCAAAACACGAATACAGTAAAATTGCCACGGTTGGCTTGCAGCTCGAAGAACTTCCCCAACTTCTTTGCAATCCGCCTCAAATCAGTCAAGTGATTCTTAATCTGATTATCAACAGCAGTCATGCCATCAAGTCACAAAACAGGGAGTCTCCTGGCAAGATTGAGATTAAAACATGGGCAACTGATGAGGGCGTCTTTTGCTCCGTTACGGATGATGGTCCGGGAATCCCTGAATCGGTCATAAATAAAGTATTTGAACCGTTCTTTACAACCAAGGAACCGGGAAAAGGTACCGGGCTTGGCTTAAGTGTCAGCTATGACATCATAGTCAACAAGCATAAGGGAAGCCTCTCCGCGGTCAGTTTGCCGGAAGGTGGCACGGTGTTTACGTTTTCACTTCCTGTTACAAAAGTGCTGAGTGTTTGATGGTACAGAACATCACCGTGTACATGTTTTATTGTTTTGGTAACAATCGATAGCGTCGATTATGGCTTTTTTTAAAACCGGCACATCGATGGGTTTGGTGAGCGTGGTAAAAATATGGCCGGGACAAACTTCTTTGACAAGCTCATGCATATTATGGGCTCCGGAGACCAACATGCAGATAGTATCAGGAAAACGGCTCTTCACCCTCCGAATCAATTCTATTCCGTTTATATCCGGCATGTGAATATCTGAAGCAATGACAACAACAGGAGCCTTGCCGTTACTCTCCTCCAGCAAGGCAAGGGCTTGTTCAGCAGATTCTGCAAACAGTTTTACGTAGGGCTCCCTGCGAAAACAACTCTTCAGGGCGCTGAGGATTTCGACTTCATCGTCAACAAACAAAACGGCAATATCAGCAAGACTTGTCATATTTTTTTGAAATAACCTTGATGTCGAGGCATTGATTTTTTTACCAGATATAAGGTAAACAGGGTTCACTGTGATTTGCAAGTAATATATTTGGCTCATGCATTTTATTTTAATCACGACGTGTTCACTGATTGCCAATCGGCAACGGTAGCAACCCAAGCTCTTTGAGAAATTCGTTGTGTTTGTTGGTGGCGTTTACAATTCGCTCTTCGAGGTTGAGTAAATCAGCGTGCAGTGCGGTGAGGTCAATTTCTTCTTCTGCTTTGGCGGTGCTGATATAGCGGGAGATATTGAGGTTGTAACCATTGGATTCAATTTCATCCATTGAGACTCGGCGGGAGTACCGCTCTTCTTCTTTTCGGAATTGATAAGGTGTCGCTGTCTGTTGAAAACCCTGCCAACCCCTCGGCAATTTTGGTGATGATGGTGCAGAGTTTGGCGTTGCGATCAGTGCCGTTTAATGAAATTTGTTTCCCACGACCGAATGGATACGATTACACGATCTTCAGGGCTGCGCAGGCGGCCGTATCACTGCTGATCTCTCCAAGGGGAGGATCGCAAACCCTGTCTACAGCCCTTCCACAAGAGTAATCGGCAGACCAGTACAACGTGAAATCGTTTCGATATCCAAACCTGACTCTTTAAGGCTTTTTGCAACTTCCATGGCCTTTTGCTGACTTCCCTCAGCTCTTCCCTCTGCCTTGCCCTCGACAATCCCCTCAGCCTTGCCCTCATCGTAAGCGGTATCGACAACATTCTTCAGGTCACGATAGACCTTGAGGCTCTCTTCATAAGCCGCTGCTTCCACAGTTGAATACTTCGCAATTTCTGCCAGTTCAAATACTTTGAGAAAGACCCTCTCCTGAAGAGAAGCCGGGCGGTCAGTCAACTCAGGGAGGTGGCGGAGCAGAAAACACCATTTGTCGAAGTCAGTAACAAGCTCATCAATCGTTTTCGTGAACTTGGGAAGTTCGAGGTAAATAAACGTAAGCTTGTCGGAGAAAACTGCGCCTGTTGAACGATCAACCAGTTTTACTTCATGGTGAACGACCTCGTTATCGGCTTTATCCTCATCAAACACGAAATCAAGAATACCGACCATATAGACCGACTTCAGGCAGAAATTCCACGATCCGCTCTGTGCCTGCTGTTGAACAGGAAAGGTGGCATAAAAAATCGATCGGTCTTTGAAGTAGTTCTGCTTCGCCCGCTGCATCTCAACAATAAATTTTTCGCCCTTTTCATTTTCACAATAAAGGTCAAAAATTGCCCTGCGGTCGTATTCACTCCGCCCGACCTGTTCATTGGGCAAAAATGAAAGGTCGGAAATTGTACCCACTTCGGCCGGCAAGAGCGTATTCAAAAACGCTATCAGCAGGTCTTTGTTTACCTCAGAGCCAAAGATTTTTTTGAAACCAAAGTCGGTAAAGGGGTTTATGTAACGGTCTTTTAAAAGCATAGTGCAGTCCCTTGCTGAACTGAATTTCAATGAGCCCACTGTTTTCTGTTAATATAGGAACTCAGTGGTAACCTGCAATGAATCACCATGCCAGGCCGCGAGGTCTGGGGTTTAGCGAGTGGACTTGCAATAATAAATGGACACCCTAAAAAGCCTTTGAGGGTGTAGACCGGAAGCTGGGTGGTCAGGTGTAGTCGGAAATTAGCAATCAACCTCTCCAGGGAATCTACGATTTCGTCATTCATTCAGCAGCATCTTCTCCAAGTAGTTCTTCGGGGTTGCAAATGGACTGCCGCGATAAGCCAAATTAAACTGATGGACAGATATCAAATAAAACAACCCCTTACATTTCTTTCTTTCTTTGATCAATCAAGTCTCTATATATTTCTTCAATTTTCACCCTGGCCCAACTTGTTTTTCGCAAGAATTTCAAGCTGGACTTAATACTTGGATCATTATAAAAACAACGAATTTCTATCATTTTATACAGCTCATCCCAGCCATAGTGATCGACAAGATCACATAGTATTTTTTCAAGAGTTAATCCGTGTAATGGATTGTTTGGTTGATCATTCATATTTCTGTATTTCCCGTATCTGCTTATTATATTGGATTATTTTACTATAAAATAATCGTTTTTTGTATTCAAACCCGATTAAAGTGTTGATTATTAATATTTTAAAATTTTGGCCAAACGCCAAGCCCAGCCGGGAAAGGCCGAATCACAGCCTGACGTCGGCTGGTGCGCTGTGTTATGTGTTGTTCCTCAAGGATGCTGCAGTTGCCTCCGCATTTGTAGCACGCGCAACAGCAGCAACTTCTTTTGTGACTATAGTTTTACCTATAGGAAAGATTGCAATCCCGGCAAGCTTTAAATGCTGTATTCCAAAAGGAATGCCAATGATAGTTATAAAATTCAATATCGCAGAAGAAACATGACCTAATGCAAGCCATAAGCCAGCAAAGATGAACCAAATGATATTGCCAAGCAAACCTAAGCCACCTGTACCAATATCTTTTTTTTGTGTAAGTTCATTTCGACTTATAGCTTCTTTTCCGAATGGGAAAAACGAGAAGTTGCCAATAACAAAACAAGCTCTGCCCCATGGGATGCCAACTACCGTAATAAAAGCGATTGCGCCAACAAACCACCACGCAAGCCCCATGATAATACCACCTGAAAGAAACCACAGGAGGTTACCTATTGCCCTCATTTTTTTCTCCTCTTTAGATCAAATAACACTGTTCAGACTGATCTGCCTGATTCTGAAAAAGCATTCAGTTCCTTTCTGCATAAGAACACAGATACCCGATGATTGCAACTCTGTTTCATCCTTCAACAAGTCGGGCCCAGTAGCTCCCGTTTGCATTCTCATCTCGTAGGCAAGATATTGCTCAAACAGGAGAATAAGAAAGGATCGGCTAAAGAATGACCGGTTTTTGTGCTCATAATGCCGGATTGTGTACATCAAGGAGGTCGTCGGCGAGGTCGGGGCCCTGGGTTCGCAATGAGAGGGTATTTTTTGTTCCAGCAGAGGGCACGCCATGGCGTGCCCCTACAGGCAGGGTACCTGTTTTTTGGGAGAACCGCCCAAAATCCTTATGATAGGTGTCAATGTAAAAGGCGACCGTCACCTCCGGCCATGTTTACCATGAAAAAGAATTTAACGGAATGCAAAAGAATACCGCTTCAATGAAAACCTGCAGATCATTCAGCACTATGCGCAACAACTTCCCGACGAATCCCCTTCTGGCACTATTTTTTTCGATACTCCTTTTTATGGCAGCAGGGTGTACAAAAACGGAGGATGGAAAGCCTCATGCCGCCGCCGGCAAGCCCACCATCGTCAGCCTTGCGCCGAGCCTCACCGAGATGATTTTTGCCATCGGCGCCGGTAACCAGCTCGTTGGCAGAACCACCGCGTGCGACTGGCCTGCCGCGGTGGCCAAAGTACCTGTCGTGGGATCTTTTGGACGACCCTCACTTGAAGTGCTTGCGGCGATCCATCCCGACATGGTGGTTGATGTCGATTTGGCCGATGAGGAGATGGGAAAAAAAATATCGGCACTTGGCATTCAGCAAGAGAGTATCACCTGCAAGAGCCCGGATGATATCCCCGCCGCCCTCCGAAAACTGGGAAAATTGACCGGCCACACAAGAGAGGCCGACAGCTTGGCCAACTCAATAAGTGAGGGGCTTGCGCTGTTCAAAAATATGGCCGCACATCAAAAGAACAAAAAAAGCGTCTATCTTGAAATCTGGAATGACCCTTTCTGGACGGGTGGAAAAGGAAGTTATACTTCGGCGCTTATTGCCTGCGCCGGTGGTCGCAATATTGGTGACGTTGTTGAAAAGGAGTATTTCGAAATTTCACAGGAGTGGGTGATTGAGAAAAGTCCTGAGGTGATTGCCTGCATGTACATGGCAAAAGAGTCTTCTGCCGCCGATAACGTGATGAACCGCCCCGGATGGAGCAGCATTGCGGCCCTGCAGCACCACCAGGTTTACGACCGGCTCGACAACAACCTCTTTCTTCGTCCCGGACCGAGAGTGCTCGAAGGGATTGCCCGGTTGCGCCGAATGATTTATCCAAATGATCGTGCTACGCCCTGATTTTTTGGCACTCTCTGTCAGAATCGGTGTTAATTTTTTTATCTTTGTGGCTTTAGCGGAACAATAATAAAATGCACGGCATGAAGCGCTCTCCCCTGCTCATCTTACTCCTGACGGTTTTACTTGATCTCATCGGATTCGGAATTGTGCTGCCGCTGCTTCCGACATACGCCAAGGATCTCGGTGCAAGTCCATTCATGATCGGACTGATTGCCTCGATTTTTTCCATCATGCAGTTTATCTTTTCTCCTCTCTGGGGCAAGCTGAGCGACAAAATCGGCCGGCGACCGGTCATGCTGATCAGTATTTTTATCACAGCCCTCTCCTATCTGGTTTTTTCGCAGGCGTCAACCATTCCGCTGCTTATTTTTGCCAGAGGACTTTCAGGTATCGGGTCAGCCAATATTGCTGCGGCACAAGCCTATATCACCGATGTTACTGACAGCAAAAGCCGCTCAGGTGCAATGGGCATGATCGGGGCAGCTTTTGGCATAGGCTTCATTATCGGCCCGCTCATCGGTGGAGTTTTGAAACACAATTATGGCATTCCTATGGTGGGGTATGTCTCCGCCTCACTGATCACTATCGACTTTATCCTTGCCATCTTTTTGCTTCCCGAGTCGAACAAAAATGCACAAAAGATTGCATTTGGATTTCTGAAAAAGCGGCCAGTCAACAGCGAACCCCGGCGATCGCTCTCCCTTTTTCTTGGCGAAAAACGGGATGAGTATGTTGACGGGCTCAAACTGACCTTCAGTTCACGCCCCCTTGCGCTGCTCATGATTGCAAACTATATCTATACCTTTGCCATCGTCAACATGCAGGTTGCCTCCATCCTCCTCTGGAAAGAGTACTTCAAGGCTACCGACGAGCAGATCGGCTACATTTTTGCCTACGTCGGCATCTGGTCGGTCGTCGTGCAGGGCGGCCTTATCCGAAAGCTCATCAAACAACTGGGCGAGCACAAGCTTTTTTTGTGGGGCCACCTCTTCACCTTTATCGGCGTCTTTTTTGTTCCTTTTGCGCCACAGAGTTCGCTTTTTTCTCTCGGACTGGTCATCCTCTTCTTTTTTGCCATCGGCACCAGTCTGGTTGCCCCCATCAACCTCTCCATGATTTCGCTCTACAGCTATAAACAGCAGCAGGGGCAAATTCTCGGTCTTTCACAATCAGTCAACTCCTTTGCCCGTATTATGGGCCCCTTCAGTGGAAGCGTCCTTTACGGCATGAATTTTCACGCACCCTATATTGTTGCGGGAATTTTAACCGTTGCAGGAGCTCTCATCGCCCTGAGCCTTTTCAAGTACAAAATTGATGCCCTTGACACGGCAACAGAAGCTTGCAATGGCTGATCGAAAGTTGCCATCACTACTGACAGGAAACCCTATGAATATTGGCGTTATCGGAGTCGGCAAACTTGGAGAGTTTCACACAAAACTCCTCACGGAGATCGCGCGGGATTGCGGTGACCTTCATTGCGCCGGAGTCTATGATCTCGACACTCAGCGGGCTGAAGAGATGGCTGCCAAATATGGCGTTGCCACTTTCAGCTCGCTTGAACGCCTTGCAAAGTCGTGCGATGCGGCCATCATTGCCACCACGACAAGCTCCCACTTCGAAATTGCCCGTGCCCTGCTCGGCGAGGGGCTGCACCTCTTTATTGAAAAACCCATAACCACAACGGTTGAAGAGGCCGATGAGCTGATACGGCTCGAAGCCGAAAATGGGGTACATATCCAGGTCGGCCATATTGAACGCTTCAATCCTGCGTTGCGAGCTGTTGAGGCCCATATCGGACGTCCCCTATATATCCAGGCCGAACGGCTGAGCGGTTTTTCCCGTCGGGTTACCGATGTTTCTGTAGTGCTCGACCTTATGATCCACGACATCGATCTGGTTCTCTCTCTCATACCGTCCGAGATCAAACACATTGCTGCTTCAGGAGTCAAGGTCTTCTCCAACCAGCTCGACATGGCAACCGCCAGAATCGATTTTGCAAACGGCGCAACCGCAAATGTCACGGCAAGCAGGCTGAGCCGCATCAAAATGCGCAAGCTCCGTTTTTTTTGCGAATCTCCGAAAAGTTATGCATCGCTGGATCTGACAACTGGAAAATCAGAAATCTTCAGGCTTGTAAAACAGGGTGAAGCCTCCTCAAAAAACCCGCTCAAATCATTTGCCGCACGTAAAATACTTGAACAGTTCGGAGAAATTCATGAGACCATGCAAGGGATGGTTCTTGACTATATGAACCCGGAAGTTCCAAAAATTAACGCACTGCGCGACGAACTCGAACATTTTATCAATACCGTCAGAAACAACACTCCGGCAACTGTCAGCTCTTCAGACGGGCGTCGGGCAATTATGGTTGCAGGCAAAATTGCAGAAGAAATTGCCGCCAATGCAGCCTTACGTGAATGACTGACCAATGAACATGCAAACTGGTAATGACCATACTCCCACAATCGTCCATCCCGGAGATCCTCTACCGCATCGGCGACATGGCCGATAAAAGCGGCATAAGTTGTTACCTTGTCGGCGGCTATGTCCGCGACGTGATCATGCAGAGGCCCTGTGCCGATATCGACATCATGGTCATCGGTGACCCGGTCCTTTTTGCAAAAGCGGTCCGCGATGAACTGAACGGCCGGAATTTTGTCCTTTTTGAGCGTTTCCGCACCGCACAGCTTGAACTTTCAGACCCGATGGGCACTTTCAAGGTTGAACTTGTCGGCGCCCGCAAAGAGTCGTACAACAGCGACTCAAGAAAACCGGTTACGCTCATCGGAACACTCGACGATGATCTTTCACGCAGGGATTTCACCATCAATTCACTTGCTCTTGTGCTCAATAGCGAAGGGCGGAACCAGATAATCGATCATTTTCACGGGATAGATGATCTCAATGCCTGCATCCTGAGGACACCGCTTGACCCCATGCAGACATTTTCGGATGATCCGTTGCGCATGATGAGGGCTGCACGATTTGCTGCCCAGCTCGATTTCACTCTACTCCCTGAAGTGATTGAGGCAATGAAGAGTATGCACGAAAGAATTGGAATTGTTTCAATAGAGCGGGTAAGTCAGGAATTGTTCAAAATCATGCTCTCCCCTCGTCCATCGAAGGGACTGATTATTCTCCATGAAACAGGCGTGCTGAAAGAGATTATGCCGGAAGTTTCCGCCATGGCCGGCATTGAACAGGTTGACGGTCTGGGACACAAGGATACCCTCTTCCACACTTTTCAGGTTATCGACAATCTTGCTCCGCACTCCGAAAACCTCTGGCTCAGAATGGCGGCACTGCTGCACGATATTGCGAAACCTGCTACAAAACGGTTCAGCAAGTCTGCCGGATGGACCTTCCATGGTCACGATGCCGTTGGCACCAGAATCGTGGCCAAAATATTCCGCCAAATGCGCTGGCCGCTCGACCCGCTCGACTACGTTCAGAAGATGGTACGCCTCCATCATCGCCCTATCCCTCTCTCAAAAGAGGAGATATCCGATTCGGCCATCCGTCGGCTCATGTTTGATGCCGGAGAGGATCTTCAGGATCTGATGAACCTCTGCCGGGCTGACGTCACCAGCAAAAATCCGAAAAAGGTATCGCGGATTATGAGCAACTTCAATCATGTTGAAGAAAAAATTGCCGAAGTTGGCGAAAAAGACCAGCTCGCCAAATGGCGCCCCCCACTAAGCGGCGAAGATATCATGGCAACGCTCAATCTGACAGAGGGAAAAATGGTTGGCATGATCAAAAAAAGGATGGAAAATGCGGTCATTGACGGACTCATCCCCTACGACCGCGATGCGGCACTCAACTATATCCGCCAGATATACCGTGAACTTGGTGACGAAACCGGCAGGGGCGACAAACAATAGCCGCTTTTAGCGGGAAGAGTGGTTTTTCATGGTTCCGGTCACTATATTGTACAGACTTACTGTTAACAACACTAAACAAAAATTCAACAAGTGATACCACGTTATTCACCTAAAGATATTTCAGCCATCTGGACAGATGATGCAAAATTTGAACGCTGGTTACAGCTTGAAATTGCAGCGGTCGAGGCACGCATGGAAGCTGGTCTTGTCCCCGCAGAAGCGCTCGCAACAATCAGGCAGAAAGCAGCCTTCAATGTCGCTGAAATTCTTGAGATCGAGAAAGAGACGAAACACGACGTCATTGCCTTTCTGACCAATGTTGCCAACAATGTCGGCCCCGATTCCCGCTACATTCACGAAGGGCTCACCTCTTCGGATGTCGTTGATACCTCTCTTGCCATGCAAATGCGCGATGCCGGAAAAATCCTTGTCGCCGATATTGAGCAACTGGTGGAGGTTCTCGCAAAAAGGGCGGTAGAGTTTAAATACACCCTTGAGATGGGCAGAACCCACGGCATTCATGCTGAACCGACCACTTTCGGCCTGAAACTGCTCTTGTGGCATCAGGAGATGCTCAGAAACCTCGACCGTATGAAAAAGGCAGTCAACATCATCTCTGTCGGCAAAATCTCCGGAGCGGTTGGCACCTATCAGCACCTTTCGCCCAATATCGAAGCCGCGGTATGCCGCAAACTCGGTCTCGAACCCTCCTCCATATCAACACAGATTCTCCAGCGCGACCGCCACGCTGAATTTGCCACAACGCTGGCTATTATCGCCTCTTCAATCGAGAAATTCTCGGTTGAGCTGCGCCACCTGCAGCGTACGGAGGTGCGTGAAGCTGAAGAGTTTTTCAGCAAGGGACAGAAAGGCAGCTCCGCCATGCCCCACAAGCGCAACCCGATCACCTTCGAGCGCCTTACCGGTCTTGCCCGCGTGGTACGCTCAAACTCTCTGGCGGCCATGGAAAACGTTGCACTCTGGCATGAGCGTGACATTTCACACTCATCGGTTGAGCGCATCATCATGCCCGACTCCACCACCGCGCTCTGCTACATGCTGCGCACCTTCAGCGACGCCGTCGATACCCTGCTTGTCTATCCCGAAAGAATGGAGGAAAACTTCAACTCATCCTACGGCCTGACCATCTCACAGACCATCCTTCTTGCCCTTACTGCCAGAGGATTGACCCGTGAAGATGCCTACCGTCTCGTGCAGCGCAACGCCATGGAGAGCTGGTCAACCAGGGTTCACCTGCGCGAACTGGTGCTGAAGGATGAAGAGTTGCTGAAACACATCAACCCTGAAGAGATTGCCGAACTCTTCAGCTCCGAAAACATTCTGAAAAAGCTGAAGAGCAGTGTTGACGTCATCTTTGAACGAAACGGACTGTAACGGGCACAACAATGAAAAAGCGTCTTTTCAAAATGTTCGGGATTACCCTTTTTCTTGCTGTACGCTATCTCTTTGCCGCATTTTTTCTCTACGGATTCTGGCACAAGCTGGTAAAGGGGTGGCTATGGAGCGACCTCATGCAGGGATTTTTCACCAAACGATTTGGTGAACTTCCCGCCAGCTCCTTCCAGGCTCTCTACCTTGAGCACTTTGCCATACCCCTGGCATACCCGATTGCCTGGATCGTCACCATAGGAGAGCTTATCATCGGTCTTGGACTTGTTTTCGGCTTTGCGGTCAGGGCCAATGCGGCTTTTGCACTCTTCATGGTACTGAATTTTGCGGCAGGCGGCTACTACAACCTTTCTCTCCCTCCCTTTATGCTTTTTGCCATCATGATGATGCTCTTTCCGTCAGGTCACTGGCTTGGGCTCGACAAACAACTCCACCATAAATATCCGGAGTCAATCTGGTTTAGATAAAAAATGAATAGTGCCGCACATCAATTCCGTTCCTTTCGTCTCTGGCTCTACCCACTTCTGACCTTTTCACTGGTCGCACTGATTGCCTCCGTTATCCCTGAACCTCGGGCAAAAGAGCTTGCAAAAACGGGGATTGACCTTGCTGACAAAGAGATGCGGAGAATGAACTACCCGAAAGCTGATTCACTCTACACCTCAGAGCTGCGCAAAAATCCCGGAAATGCTGAACTCTGCTGGAAGCTGGCCCGGCTGGAGGTAAGCATGGGCGAATCCATCTCTTCCAAAAATGCGGATGCCGCACTGCAACACTACCGGAAAGCCGCGGAATATGCCCGCACAAGTATCAGCCTTGACAGTACAAGCTCGAAAGGACACACATGGCTTGCCGCATCGCTCGGGATCATGGCCGACAAGATCGGCACAAAGGAAAAAATAAACCGGGCCAACGAAATAAAACGAGAGCTTGACTCCGCCCTCCGACACAACCCGAACGATGAAACCGCCCTCTCCCTGCTCGGCTCCTATTACCGTGAAGCCGCGAATATTGGATGGTTCAACAGAGTTTTAGCCACCACCTTCATTGGCAACGTCCCTAAAGGCAATTATGATCAGGCCGAAAAAGCGTTCAGAAAAGCAATAAGCCTTGCCCCGAAAATCATCAGAAACTATCATGAACTCGCCTTGATCTGTATTGATAAAGGGAACATGGAAGAGGCTCTCCAGCTTATGAAAATTGCCGTTGAGAAACCGGTACTTTTCGCGAGCGACAAAAGACGAATCGAGCAGATGCGCGCGCTTTTGAAAAAATACTCTTCAGCTCAACCGTCAACTCTTTCGCCATAACGTAACCGAAATACAACAATGCCGGAACAAGATCATCAAGATTCCAGTACGTTCGAAATCCCGGGACAGTCAGCTTCCGTTCAGGCGACGAAGTTACAGACGGCACTTGTACTGCATCAGCAAGGGCGGTTAGCTGAAGCCGAAACGCTTTACAAGGAGATATTGCGCGCTCAGCCCGACCACTTTGATGCGTTCCAGCTTCTGGCTACCATTGCCGGTCAACAAAACAGATTGAGTGACGCCGTTACACTATTTGAATGTGCCCTCAACATCAATCCCCTTCATCCAGCATCACTCAACAACTGCGGAAATGCCTTGCAGATGCTGAAACGCTTCGATGAAGCGTTGTTGAGCTATGACCGGGCAATAGCTGTTCAACCTGAAAATGCTGATACCTGGTGTAATCGCGGTGTTGTTTTGCAGGCCATGAAGCGTTATGAAGATGCTGTAGCAAGTTATGACAGGGCAATAGCTCTCAGGCCGAGCTACGCACTTGCCTGGAATAATCGCAGTTTTTTGTTGCTTGAGTTGAAACGCTACGAAGACGCACTGTTGAGTTATGACAGAACAATCTCACTCAACCCAAACTATCCGGAACCCCACTATAATCGCGGCAATGCGTTACTGGAGTTGGAGCGCTACGAAGAGGCCATTGCGAGTTATGACCGGGCTGTCAAAATCAAGCCCGACTATGCAGAGGCTTATGGCAATCGCGGAGTAGCATTCCAGAAATTGAAACGCCTTGAAGAGGCTTTATTCAATTATGGGCATGCGCTGGCGTTGAAGCCTGACTATGATTTTTTGTATGGACAGTGGCTGCATATTAAAATGAGGATGTGTGACTGGAACTCATTTGAGCATGACCTGGATCAACTTGCAAAAAAAATAGAGCTCAACAAAAAAGCATTGTCTCCATTTCCTCTCCTTGCACTGATTGATTCTCCCTCTTTGCAAAGAAAGGCTGCGGAAATTTTCGTGCTTGAAAAATTTCCATCAAATTCTCTCCTTCCAGTAATTCCAAAGCGTGCGCGACACAAAAAAATCCGCGTCGGATACTACTCTGCAGACTATTGTAACCATCCAGTGATGTACTTGACAGCAGAGTTGTTTGAAAAACATGACAGAGAGAAGTTTGAGGTTATTGCATTTTCATTCGGACCAAACAGAGAGGATGAAATGAGAAAACGGGCAGAAGCTGCATTTGACCGTTTTATTGACGTGCGAAACCTCTCTGACACAGATATCGCCAATCTTTCCAGAAGCCTTGAGATTGATATCGCCATTGACCTGGGGGGATTCACGGGAGATTGCCGAACAGGTATATTTGCCCTGCGGGCAGCGCCAACACAGGTAAACTATCTGGGCTTCTCAGGAACAATGGGCGCAGAGTACATCGATTATCTGATTGCTGATACGACACTGATACCGGAAAGCAGCAGGCAGTACTACAGTGAAAAAATTGTCTCTCTGCCAGGCAGTTATATGGTGAACCAGTCAAATCGCCAGATTTCCGACAAGGTGTTTACCCGTGAAGAGCTTGGCTTGCCGACCGTCGGGTTTGTCTTTTGCTGTTTCAACAATAACTTCAAAATCACCCCGGCAATTTTTGACGGTTGGATTCGAATTCTCAGGAAGGTGGTGGGCAGCGTTCTCTGGCTCTTTGAGGCCAACCCGAAAGCAGCAGAAAATTTAATAAAGGAAGCTGTTGAACTGGGAATCAAGGCTGACAGACTGATTTTTGCAAATCGGATACCCCTTCTTTCTGAGCACCTTGCAAGACATCGGGTGGCAGATCTTTTTCTCGACACCCTTCCATACAATGCCCATACAACGACAATTGACGCCTTGTGGGCGGGATTACCCGTATTGACCTGTATTGGCGAATCTTTTGCAAGCAGAGTGGCTGCAAGTGTGCTGAATGCCATTCAGTTACCGGAACTGATCACCTCCACGCAGAAAGAGTACGAAGCTCTGGCCATTGAACTTGCCACAAACCCTGAAAAATTATCAGCAATCAGGCGAAAACTTGAGCATAACCGACTCACGACACCACTGTTTGATACCAGGCTCTTCACCAGGCACATAGAGGATGCTTATACTGAGATGTACGAGAGATATCAGTCTGACTTACCCCCTGATCATATTGTCATAAACCCATGAGAAAAAGCTGCAGCAAGGGTTATGCCCTATCACATTGACCGTATCTCTTAAATATTTTTACAGTTATCGCTATCCTTCGGGCGCAATTTCAAGGAGCGCCCTGACGCCGAGATGGTAGCTGTTGGCCCCAAAGCCGCTGATGACGCCAACGCATACTTCAGAAATCACTGAACGGCGGCGAAACTCTTCACGGGCATAGATGTTGGAGAGATGTACCTCCACAACAGGGATGGTCACGGCGCTGATGGCATCACGCAGGGCTATGGAGTAATGGGTAAGCGCTCCCGCATTCAGCACAACTCCCTGAAACCCGCCCTGATCTTCACTCTCAAAAAGTTTTTCAAGCAACTTGCCCTCGAATTCCGTCTGGAAAAACACAAAAGAGAGCTCCGGAAAACTTGCAGCCAGTTCACGGTTGATATCGTCAAGGGTTTGGCGACCGTACACCTCCGGCTCGCGTTTTCCAAGCCGGGAGAGGTTGGGGCCATTGAGCACAAGTATCGTCATCACCATGATCATGATTGTTGATGCCAGCCCGGAAAACGGAGTGGCTGGCTTCAACAGGTTGACAAAAAATATTGTTACAGAATATACTGGCTGAGATCGCGGTCGGCAACCACATGGTTCAGCTTCTCCTTTACCATCACCTCGTCAATTTCGACATGCTCGTCTGAAAAATTTTCAGGGATATTGAACATCAACTCTTCAAGAAGATTGGTCATGATGGTATGCAGCCGCCTTGCCCCGATATTTTCAACACTCTCATTGACCCTTGCGGCAATCCTCGCAATTTCGCGAATGGCCCCGTCACTGAAGGTCAAATCAACTCCCTCCGTGGCAAGAAGCGCTGAATACTGCTTGATGAGAGCGTTCTCGGGTTGCGTGAGAATGAGATAAAAGTCTTCTTCAGTCAGGCTTTTCAGCTCTACCCGAATCGGGAAACGACCCTGCAGTTCAGGAATCAGATCTGATGGCTTGGCAACATGAAAGGCACCGGAAGCAATAAAGAGCACATGATCGGTTTTCACCATGCCATGTTTGGTCGCAACATTGGAGCCTTCGACAATCGGCAGAAGATCGCGCTGCACACCCTCCCTGCTCACATCCGGTCCCTTGCCGCCCGAACCTGACGATGGAGATGCGATTTTATCAATTTCATCAATGAAAACAATGCCGGACTGCTCTACCTTGTTGATAGCCTCCTTGACAACACTGTCCATATCAATGAGCTTCTGCACCTCTTCCTGCTCAAGTAACTTGCGGGCTTCGGCAATCGAGACCCTTCTTTTCTTGCGTTTACGGGGCATGCCGCTCATGAGATCCTGCATGATTCCGCCAATCTCCTCCATTTGACCGAGAGGGCCGAAAACCTGCATCATCCCGCCGGGAGAATCGCTGGAGAGATCCATTTCAATCTGACGATCCTCAAGTTTTCCGTTGCGGAGTCGTTCCAGCATTTTTTTGCGGCTGCGCCGGTTAACCTCAAGAGACTTGTCGTGCTCTTCAGTTGATCGCGGCTCCAGCGTACCCTCTTCACCAGAGGCTTCATCATCATCTTCCGGATTACGTGAAGAGGCAACAGGAGGCAAAAGAATGTCGAGCAGGCGCTCTTCGACAAGAAGAACGGCCTTTTCACGAACCTCTTCCGACTTTTCGCTTCTTACCATCGCCACCGACTGATCGACAAGATCACGGATCATCGATTCCACATCGCGGCCAACATATCCAACTTCAGTAAATTTAGATGCTTCAACCTTGACAAAGGGAGCTCTGGCAAGTTTGGCAAGCCTGCGGGCAATTTCGGTTTTTCCCACTCCCGTGGGACCGATCATAATGATATTGTTGGGCATGATTTCGTCGCGAAGATCATCACTCACATGCTGACGGCGAAGTCTGTTGCGCAAGGCGATTGCAACAGATTTTTTTGCATCCTTCTGGCCAATAATATATTTATCAAGGAGCGAAACAATCTGGTTTGGCGTCAGATTGCTGGTCGCAATGGAACTTGTTTTACCGCTCCTTGCTTCAGGCAATGCAAGTGCATTTCCCTCACTGTTCATAGTCGTTTCCATGCAATGAATTGTAGATTTCAAAAAAAGCGCTTCGGGTCAGCGACACTGACGGCACTGCATCGAGAGTGCACTCAGACCTCTTCAACAATAATATGATCGTTCGTATAAATACAGATATCTGCAGCTATCTTCAAACTTTCAAGCACAATATCCTTTGCCGGGAGAGCTGAATGTTTCATGAGCGAACGGGCTGCCGCGAGAGCATACATGCTGCCGCTGCCGATGGCGACAATGCCATCCTCCGGCTCAATGACATCACCGGTTCCGGAGATAATCAGCGCCTTGTCGTTACTGACAATGGCCAGCATCGCCTCAAGACGGCGAAGATACTTGTCGGTTCTCCAGTCACGGGCAAGTTCAACCGCTGCACGATCAAGCTTTCCGTTGTAGGCCTCAAGCTTCTCCTCAAAGCGGTCGAGCAGCGTCACGGCATCCGCCGTTGCTCCTGCAAAACCTGCGACAAGCTTTCCGTGATACAATCTCCTTATTTTCCTCGTCGAATGCTTGATGACCGTATTTCCGAGTGTCATCTGTCCATCGCTTCCGAGTGCAGCCTTTCCGTCCCTGATAACACCGATAACCGTTGTTGAACGGATCACTGGCCTTTGGTTATTCTTCATCAATCAAAATATTTTTTTTCTTAATCTTGCAACTGGAATCTGCATTTGTTCACGATATTTTGCAACCGTTCTCCGGGCAATATGCACCCCTTTTTTCATCAGCATCTCCGCCAACGCGTCATCACTCAGTGGAGAGTCCGGCTCCTCCTTGCGGATCATCTCAGCAATATCCTGACGAATAACCTTGCTTGACAAATCGTCACCCTCCCCTGTCGAGAGCCCTGTACTGAAAAAATATTTCAGCTCAAAAACGCCGAAACTGGTCTGCACATACTTGCCATTCACCGCGCGGCTGATGGTCGATATATTGAGTCCGGTATCTGCCGCGATGCTCTTCATGCCAAGTGGCACCACACGCTCAGGGCCGGAAACAAAAAAGCCATACTGGCGTTTCATCAGCGCCTCAATCACCTTCAGCAGTGTCTGTCGCCGGGTCTCAATGGCACTCATAAACTCATTTGCCCGCTGAATATTCTGCCGTATAAACCTCTTTTCCTCTTTTGGCCCTTTCCTGTTTTTCAGAAGATCCTGATAACGATCGGTAACCTTGACAGAAAGGGCGCTTCTGTCGTTAAGCACCGCAGTCAGCTCACCATTTTCGTAGCTTACCACAAAGTCCGGCGTTATATAGTAACCACCTTCATCCTGAAAAATGCCGGGATGGGGATCAAGCCGGATAATGACCGAAACCGCCGCTTCAACACTCTCCCTTGTTTCTGCAAGCTTTTTAATAAGCAGTTCAAAGCGGCGGTGCAGAAAATCATCGAAATGGTCACGAAGAATCCTGTGGGCAACATCACAACTTTTCGATTCCGAACGCCCGGCAGCGACCTGCAATTGCACAAGAAATCGTTCACGCAAATCCCTGACGGCAACCCCGGGAGGATCAAGAAACTGGATTTTGCGCAAAACCCGGGCAACCTCCTCCTGGCTGACATCAAAACCACCAAGAAGCAGACTGTCAACAATTACATCATACGTTTCAGTAAAGTAACCGTCGCCATCAAGATTACCAAGAATCTCAATGGCAATCATTACCTCCCGCTCCCCTACCCCTTCATGCAAGGCTAACTGGCGAAGAAGGGTATCATGAAAACTGTCATGCTGAACTGCCTGAAAAAACCTCTCCCTGGAGCCACTTTCATTGGAAAAGTTTGTCCTTCCTTCAGAATATTCGCTGGAAATCGGTGGATCAGAGCGCTGCTGCATGAGAGAACTTTTACTGAACCGCTCAACCGGGTCAAACATATCGTCATTATCTGCACGCTCACTCTCCACAACAACATCACCTGCACTATCTTTACGCTCCTCCACCAGTTCGAGCAGCGGATTTTCCTGCAGCTCCTCATAAATGCGCTGTTCAAGGTTGAGCATCGGAAGCTGAAGAAGCTGGCTGCTTAAAATTTGCTGTGCAGAAAGCTGTAACGATTGCCGCTGTTGAAGCTTGATTTCAACCATGACCCAGGGGGGAAGAATCGACAAATGCCTTCAAGCTCACTATCCATTGAGCACCATAGAGCGACTCAAGAGCGAGATGAACATAATCAATAAGTTGTACCTTGCACTCCCACCCCGCCTTTCGGGCAGAGCGACACATGGAGTGCTGCTCGTAGACAAGATAAGGCAAACCAAACTTTTTTCTTACCCTTATCGGAAACAATCGGCAGGAGAGAGGCTTGTCGAAGCTGATTATTCCTTCGCGACATGCAATCTCAATGGCGCAGAAGGTTATTCCGTCACGAATCAAGGTAAAAACACACTCCTCGTTCTCAACTGTTCTGGTATACTGAACTCCCTGATAGAGCTCAACAGGGCCGTGACGGCGGAGATGACGCAACCCTTTTTCTGGAAGCATCCTCAGCAACTCTTCAGGCAACTCCCGAAGTTGAAGTGCCTCCGCATCAGATAATGGCGCTCCAAGCTCCCCCTCAATGCAGCACTTTCCCTTGCACTCATGAAGATCGCATGAAAAAAAAGCCTTCAGAACCTCCTTGTCAACAAGCACATCACCTATGGAAACCAACGACATAACAGATTGTCCTCATAATAAATTTATTACCCTCTCTTCACTCCGCAGCCACAAATAATATGGCTTCCAGCCAACTCATCGCTTTTCATATTTGCTGCTTCGATGAATTTTTCATAGCTATATGCAGCTTTCCCTTGAGAGCCTCCATATTATCACAAAGAGGAACATACACAACAAAGCCCTATCACCATGCTCATTATTGACGGAAAAAAGGTCTCCCTCGACCTGAAAAACGAACTTAAAGCCAGCGTAGAAAGCTGTCAGGCCGCCACAGGCAGAGTACCTGGACTGACGGTTATCATTGTCGGCCACGATCCGGCATCGCAGGTTTATGTACGCAATAAAGCCAAAACATGCAAAGAGATCGGCATGATTTCCAGCGTGATTGAAATGGCCGCCGACACCACCGAGAAACACCTGATTGATACCATTCACAAACTGAACAACGACCCGGCTGTGCACGGAATCCTTGTTCAGCAGCCGCTGCCAAAGCTGATTGATGAATTTGCCGTTACGCTTGCCATTGATCCATCAAAAGATGTAGACGGATTTCATCCCGAAAACCTTGGGCGCCTTGTGATGGGCCACCTCGACAAATGTTTTGTCAGTTGCACCCCTTATGGCATTCTGGAGCTGCTCAGCCGTTACAACATCGAAACCAGGGGCAAACACTGTGTGGTGGTCGGACGCAGCAACATTGTCGGAAAACCGATGGCCAACCTGATGCTGCAGAAGCTTGACGCCACCAACTGTACCGTCACCATCTGCCACTCCGCAACCAAAAACATCCCCTTCTACACCCAACAGGCCGACATTCTCATCGCGGCTATCGGCAAAGCGGGATTCATTACCGCTGACATGGTAAAACCGGGCGCCGTCGTCATTGATGTCGGTATCAACCGCATTGAGGATGCTGCAACGAAGAGCGGCTACCGTCTGGTTGGTGATGTGGATTACGAAGGCGTATCGGCTGTTGCCTCGGCCATGACTCCGGTACCCGGAGGAGTCGGACCCATGACCATTGCCATGCTCCTGAAAAACACACTCCAGTCATTCCAGCGTATCAACGGACTGTAAAAGACGTATGGCCAAATCTTCTACCAGATACTTATGCTCAAACTGCGGAGCCATCTCCCTGAAATATCAGGGAAAATGCTTTGAGTGCCAGAGCTGGGGTACACTTCAGGAGACCCGCATTGAGCCCGAAGCAAAAAAAAAGGGGGCGGGCTCTTTGGGAGGGGTTGCGGTTTTACAGAACCTGCATGATGCCGTACCCTCAGAGTTCCTGCGCGTCATGACCGGCATCGGTGAACTTGACCGGGTACTCGGAGGAGGGCTCATGCAGGGTTCAGCCGTTCTGGTAGGAGGTGAGCCGGGCATAGGCAAATCAACCCTTATGCTGCAACTCGCGGCACGCCTCGCCCCGGCAAAAGTGCTCTATATTTCAGGCGAAGAGTCGCCCAACCAGATCCGCGAACGGGCACAGCGGCTCTCCATTCAGGCAAAAAATCTCTGGCTCGCCCCGGAAGTGAGCCTTGAGCGCGTTCTTGATCTTCTTGAACGCGAAAAGCCCGCGCTGATCATTATCGACTCCATTCAAACCATTCATTCGGATGAATACCAGAGTTCTGCCGGTACTATTACACAAATCCGGGAGTGCGCCGCCTCGCTTATCCGGGCAGCCAAGCAGCAGAACGTTATTCTGATGATTATCGGCCATATCACCAAAGAGGGGGCGCTTGCCGGGCCCAAAGCACTTGAGCACATGGTCGATACCGTTTTGCAGTTTGAGGGAGAAGGCTACCAGCGCTACCGCATTATCCGCTCAGTCAAGAACCGATTTGGCTCCACGAATGAAATCGGTGTCTTCCGCATGGATGAAACCGGCCTTGAAGAGGTCAGTAACCCCTCAGAATTCTTTATTTCCGGTCGGAGAACCGATGTGCCGGGCAACTCGATCCTTGCCGCCATTGAAGGCACAAGGGCCCTTCTTGTGGAGGTTCAGGCTCTGGTCTCCAAAACCAACTACTCTATGCCTCAGCGCATCAGCACAGGGTTCGATCTGAAACGGATGTCGATTATCCTTGCCGTGCTCGAAAACAGGCTCCATATCGAAACATGGGGACAGGATGTCTTTGTAAAAATAGCCGGAGGCCTCAAACTCGCAGAGCCCGCGGCAGACCTTGCCATTGCTGCGGCCATTGCCTCAGGGCTCATGAACCGTCCGGTTGACCCCGCAACCGTCTGCTGCGGTGAGATAGGGCTTGCCGGGGAACTCAGGGCTATCAGCGACAGCGAAAGGCGTATCAGGGAGGCTGCACATCTCGGTTTCAAGCGCATTGTGCTGCCGGAAGCCAATACCCGCGAACTGAAACCCTCACTGCTCAATCTCTCTATTACCATCTTTGGATGCAAAACACTCTATGAGGCACTGCAGGAGCTTGATGTCAGTGGGTAGAGGCTAATGGATAATGGATTAATGGAATGAATTGGTTACATTTTACTGTATAATCCGGCGAACAAGAAAAATTCAAAGTGAGGACAATGATGTACATCCTGATTCAGTGGCTGATCAATGCCGTTGCGGTCTATGCTACCGCGCACATACTTGACGGAATTCACATAAAGAGTTTTGGTGCGGCGATTCTCGTTGCCTTGGTACTCGGTCTTGTCAATGCCGTTGTACGCCCGGTATTTGTTTTTTTTTCAATACCCTTCATCATTGTCACGCTGGGGCTTTTTCTGCTCGTCATCAATGCCTTGCTCTTGCAGTTTGCGGCTGCAGTTGTTAACGGATTTTCCATCGACAGCTTCGGATGGGCCGTCGCCGGTTCGGTCGTCATCAGTGTGATTTCCTGGGTATTGAGTTCACTGCTCAATTACTGAACTATTCACTTTCCGACATGTTACGACTCAGTCGATTGAGCTTGTTCAATTGGCACTGTGCCAGGATTTTTCTTTCTCAAGCTCCCCGGCGAATAGCCGAATTGCTTTCCAAAAGCACTGATAAAGTGATTTACATGAGAGTATCCGAGATTTTTTGCAATGATTTTCATCGGTATGCCGGTGTTTAAAAGCCTGTCGTGAGCTTCGTCAAGGCGCACTTCCGTGATATAACTGAAAAGAGATTTTCCAAATATCTTCAAAAAACCATCTTTGAGCTTCCGTCCCGGCATACCATATCTTGCCGCCAGCTCGTTAAGGGACGGCACCTTCCCGTCCAGTTGCAAAAGATCATCATGAATCTGATAGATCAGCTCCTCCATTCCCGAATCCTGCTGCTGGTTTTTTATGGATCCCGCAAAATATTGAGCGAGTGCACAGAGATAATCGAGTACTTTTGCCTGAATATGCAGCTTGGCAATATGCCCGATCAGATGATCAGAAATACTGGAATGAAGCAGAGCGGAAATATTTGGTGGAACCTTATTGACACTTGTTGACGGTATGGCAGCAACCCGCAGTCCTGACAAGAGCGATTCTGCATACTCTTCGCCAAGAAGCTGTTTCAGCACTGAATCACCGATAATCAGCGTCGTCATTTCAATATTTTCGCTGGCATCAAGCCTCACGAAACTGTCACGGAGATGAATATGCTCAAACAAAGAGTTATGATATCCAAAAATAAAGTCCTTGCCAAGCTCGTTATCCAAAAGAACGAGACGTCCTTTTTTTGTTGACTGAACACAGAGCACCGGTTCATGAAAACGCTCTTCAATCGTCGCAACAGGCAAAAGTTTGCCCGATACCTCCGGCTTAAAGTGCGCAACCCCCCGCCTGAGTACCATATTCATGGGCAGGTGAATGGACTGAAACCACCCCGTTCCTATCTCTTGAGGCATCTGATGTTGAGTCTGCGGCATATCAGACTCTGTGTAGTCAAATGCCATAGAGCTGTTTTCAGGAAAACTGCTCCAAGTGAATCGGCCACTTACGACAGAGGGCTTCAACGTTCCCATCTCATGTATGATTTAATGATTGATCGGGAGGCAATCAAAAATTCTTTTCACTGGAATGCCGCAAAAATCAGGACAGAGATGGTTGTATTTTTACATGATTGTGTGACCCTTACAAGGCGCCAAGATATTCAGGAGAAACGGTATCCGGCTTTATGGTCAATGCTCTCAATACCAAAGGTCCATTAAACCAGGTTTTGATAGCAATCGCCCTCCATCCATTCTTTTCCAGAGCACTAAAGCCATCTTCATCGAAGAGTTTCTGCACTTCTCCCTCCTCTTTTGCGGAAAAACCACTGAAAAATCCGGATTTATAACCGCAACAACTCTCGGTAATTAAATCAATAACCTGAAACTTTGCAAACACCGACAGGCCGTCCTGATTCTTTAAATCGAGATCAGGAATGCCCTCAGACTCAAACGTAAGGTATCCTGATCGCCAAATAGTGTTAATAAAGCATGTCAGTGTCCGCCCATCAACTTCCTTTTCGAAAAAATTCTGGTCAACAATGCCTTTTTTTTGTTCGGTAGTTAACTCGTAAATCATAATATTCTCCAACTTTTTTCGTTGACGAAATTGGAAAAAAATGAACGCAAAGGCAACAGCGACGGCCTCCAAAAAAAGAGTGATCACGATTGTTGTTTATGCTGCTTTTACAGCTTCACACAAAAGGTGGCCATACTTTCTTACTGTCCGGACATCACGGAAGCCAAGCGATTCCAGAATATCCTTGTAGCTGCTCTGCTGCTTGAATCCAAGGACTGAAAACGGCATCCCCGCGCCAAGAATGTAGTGGCTGAGATAATCAAAATTCGGGTTTTCAGGATCATCAATAATCATATCCAAAATGAGCAGCCTGCCGCCCGGCTGAAGCGCTTCCCATGCTTTTTTGCACATCATGTCGGTCAACTGTTCATTAGCCGAATACAAAATCCGGCAGAACATGACGGCATCTGCTACGGGATAGGCATCCCGGTAGATATCAACGGCAGCACCCCTTAAACGGTCGGCCACTCCTTTTTCAACAGCGTTTTCATTCACCAGTTCTACGGCTCCGGGCAGGTTAAGAATCGTTGAGTCAAGCTGGGGAAACTTTTTCAGCAGGGCTGCTGAAATATCGCCAATGCCGCCACCGACATCCACCAGGGTTTTGGCGGTTGAAAGGTCAGCCTCTTCAAGCAGCAGCATAATGGCAAAATGGGCATTACTGCGATGAATTTCCTCAAAATAGAGATTGTCTTCGCGGGTTACTGGCGGATAGGCGACCTCTGCCTTGAAATTCATGTTTCCCCTGACCGCGTCGGCTATTTTCAGGTAGAAATTATCTGACAGGTTTGCCATGGCTTTTGCCACAGGGGTCAAAAAAAGGTTTGGATGCGCGTGGCTGGGCAGAAACATTCTTTTTGCAAAAGAGGTAAGACTCCATTGACCACCATCTTCTGAAGTAATCCCCATGTGCCGTAAAGCCTCAAGCAGCATGGCAAGCCGGGAGGGAATTGCACCCGCAAGGGCTGCAAGGGTTGCGACATCTTTTGCCTCATCGGCAAGGTGGGTAAAAAGGTCGAGCTCAAGGGCTGCCTTGAAACAGCCGCACTCTACAAGTCCTTTGAAGATAAGTTCATTGGCCCTGTGGTTTTGTTTCAGTAACTCGTTGTTATCCATGGTAAAAACAGACTAAAGTTAAAGGAAAAAACTCGTTGTCGATATGGCATTATCCGGTCATTCATAACCTCAAAGCTTGCTTGACCTTAAACTGCGTGGACGGAGCAATAACGGGTACACAGGAAACGGAAACACTAACGGGAAAAATTATTGAAAATCAGAATCCGGTTTCTGACAAAAAAGTCAACAATATCAAAACGTTTATTTTCATGTATGTTATGTTGCAACTCAAACACCTCAAGTTGCTCACGGATGTTTTTTCTGAAGGCCAGACTGGTGACCAGATTGAGCAATTTGTAGGGGTTCCTTCTGACCCTGTTGGCAATATTTTTCCAGGAGTACGCCTTGTAATAGGTTGTCATGAATTTATGCTGAAACGCAATCGGCTTGTACTTGTCAGACTTGATGACAAGATTCATGGCATTGTATTTCTCCCAGTCCTCATCGGTAATCCACCCTTTCTTTTTGTATTCCCAGTACATGGTTGTGCCCGGATAGGGGGTGATAATCTGGAAAATCGGCATAAAGACATTGTTCTTTCCGACAAAACGGACAAGATCATCCATGTCCTCAAAACTGTCAAGCTCCGGATTGACCAAAAAATTACCCTGAACATTCAGGCCTGCCTGACGACACTCCTCAATGAGACGGGAAAATTGATCGGCTGAGTTGACATGGCCTTTATTGTAGGCTTCAAGGGTACTTTGCTTTATGGATTCAAATCCGACCAGCACCATGATGCAACCAGCCTCCACAAGCCTTCTGACAGTCTCCTTGTCTTCAAGGAAGTTGATGCTGAAAAAAACGCTGAAGTTGATATTGCACTCCTTGATCAGCTCAAGCGACTCCCAAAGCCGTCTTTTGCTGACGCCAAGGTTCTCATCGCAAAGCATGAACCAGGGCTTCGAGGATTTCCTGCCTGGTTTGAAAAAATACTTTTTCGCCATTTCAATCTGTTTCTTCAGCTCTTCAGGCTTCTGAGCGCGATAGAGCTTTCCGGTAAAATTGGGCGTAACGCAAAACGAACACTCAAAGGGACAACCCCGGGTTATATAGAGCGGAATGGATTTTGTTCCATCAACTTTTTCCCGCCTGGAGGCTTTGGCAATGCGTTCATAATCAAGAGCTGCGACCTCCCTGACCGGAGGAAACTCACTGGAATCATAGAGTGGCTCAAGGCGGTTAAGGGCAACATCTTCGAGGATCGTTAACCAAAGATTCTCAGCTTCGCCGCAGACGAGTGTATCAGCATGGACGCTTGCCTCTTCACGATTGAACGATACATGCAATCCGCCAAGGATAACTTTGGTCCCTTTTTTCCGGAAATTGTCGGCAATCTCATAACCTCTTGTTGCGTCAATCGTTCGTGAGGTTATGCCTACGAAATCGTAATCACCGTCATAATTGACCACATCGCCAAAATGCTCATCCACTATTTCAATGTGATGCTGCTCGGGAGTAAGGCTCACCAATACGCCTATAGCCATGTTAAATAATGGCTTCTGGTTCGATTTCGAATCTTTTTTTCCCTTCGGGGCTACGAGGAGAAATTTGAGCGGTTTTTGGCGTTGCGGTTCAGGGTTACTCATGCTTGAATGCGTTTTATCGGTTCTGATCAAATCACATGGACGTGTCGAATACGATCTTTCTTCCTCTTTTTGGAACGGCAATGCCCTCCACGTGATGGCGCGGTCAAACTGATTTACAGACCTTGCGGGAGGTACTGCGAAATCGATTAATTAAGCACGTTGTTCTTCTGCTGTGCCATCCGGGACTGTTTATGATGTTTCAGGTCAAAAGGAATGTGCAGCCATTTATCCTTGAAGAAAGCATCTCCCGGTTCAAGCCCGGTCAGGCTGATCGGAAGGGTGATAATCTTGCGCTGGTTGCCGATATGCACAAAGAGTTCATCACCGGTTACCCAGATATCAATATCAACAGGATTGGCAAACATGAGCTTCAACTGCACCTCATAGACGTCGCCATTGCGAACAAACTTTATCGGCGACTCATCGTACATCATCTCAGCAGGATCGCTCTCACCGTACATGTCTTTGGCAAACATCTCAAGTGACTTGAGACCGACGATCTCTTTTTCATACATTTTGAGCTTTTTAACGGGAAGGGGCGAAAAGCTCTCTTCAATCTCTCCAAGGTATTTCTGCTGGATCGTCTTCCAGTTCTCCAGATAGCCGCTGTCCTCTTTTGTATCAAGCAATCGGTTAACCAGGACCATATCAACTTTGAAACCATAAAGGTTCAGATAGGTCAAGGCACGCATGGTCTCCTTGATCGACATCTTCTCCGCATTCATGACCAGACGAACCGTCGATTTACTAGTGTCCGTAAGAATCTCGCGGATACCTTCAAGCTCATCAAAAACGATATCAACCGAATCAAGAGCATCTTCAGGCGGAATATATTGCGCAATTTTATCCGACATTTTGGAAAGCGGCTTGCTGAGCGGCCTGACAATGTATTTTGTGACATTTTTGATCGCCTTCATACCCCATGCAAGGGTGTCGGGAAGGGAGAGAAGCCGCAACGTCTCGCCAGTCGGGGCCGTGTCAAGGACGAGAACATCATAACGTCCGGAGTTTTTATAGCGCTTTATCCTCAATAGTGAAAAAAGCTCTTCCATGCCAGGCAGAATGGTCATTTCATCGGCAACCACCCCCGAAACACCCTGGGCCTGAAATATCCCCGTGTAGAACTTCTGGACGGCATGCCAGTTCTTTTTCAGGTCAACATAAGGATTGACCTCGATGGCATAAAGATTCTCACTGATTTTGGTCGGTTCGGAGCCAAGCGACAGGTTAAACGAATCCGACAGGCTATGTGCAGGATCGGTTGAGAGGATCAGGGTTCGATAGCCCAGTTGCGACAATCGGACAGCCGTAGCCGCTGAAACACTGGTTTTGCCCACCCCGCCTTTGCCTGTAAAAGTCAAGATACGCATAAACTAAAACTTAACTTTGTTAAGAAAAAAAATTACAGAACCACACCCGCCACTTGATGGAGCAGAACATGATAAACGTCTCAAGAGCAGAGAGAAGCTGCTGAAATAACTACCCGACAGCGTTAAGGAATCAAGCACCACCAGAATCCACTGAATGAGATACAAACGAAGGGAAATGAGCCGTACAGCAAAAAAAATGAATACGACTGGAAAGCTTTGGGTCTTCATCATGCACGGACACAGTCATTACATTCACCCTCCAACTCACCACAGCAACTTACAGTAAACTTCAAAAAAATCAAGTTCCTATTCTCTACGATACAAGTCATATATTCTACGAATTACCGACATACCATGCAGATGTACATAACCATCAAAGTGATCGGGGGTGGTCTCTTAAGGTGGGATGAACCGTTTCGGGGAAATAACAATTGAAGGAGACCCCGGCAACCTCAAAAAAGTTGCCGGGATGGAAACGCATCAGGCTTTCAGCGCTTCACAAAACAGGTGACCATATTTTCTGACAGTTCGGACATCACGGAACCCGAGCGACTCCAAAATATCCTTGTAAGTGCCCTGCTCCTTGAATCCAAGGAATGAAAACGGCATCCCTGCGCCAAGAATGTAGTGGCTGAGATAATCAAAATTCGGGTTTTCAGGATCATCAATAATCATATCAAGAATGATCAACCTGCCGCCCGACGGAAGCGCTTCCCATGCTTTTTTGCACAGCATGTCGGTCACCTGCTCATTAGCCGAATACAATATTCTGCAGAACATGACGGCATCTGCAACGGGATAGGCATCCCGGTAGATATCCACGGAGGCCCCCCGAAGACGGTCAGCCACTCCTTTTTCAGCGGCGTTTTCGTTCACCAGTTCAACAGCACCGGGCAGGTTCAAAATAGTGGAGTCAAGCTGGGGAAACTTTTTCAGAAGAGCCGCTGAAATATCGCCAATGCCACCACCGACATCCACCATGGTTTTTGCTGTTGAAAGGTCGGCCTCTTCAAGGAGCAACGTCATGGCAAAATGGGCATTGCTGCGGTGCATTTCTTCAAAATAGAGGTTGTCTTCACGTGTTACCGGAGGATAGGCGACATCGGTCTTGAAATTCATCTTCCCCCTGACGGCATCAGCTATTTTCAGATAAAAATTATCCGAAAGGGTCGCCATGGCTTTTGCCAAAGGTACCATATAAAGGTTTGGGTGCGCATGATTCGGCAAAAACATTTTTTTTGCAAACGGAGTAAGGCTCCATTTACCTCCATCCAGCTTTGTTACCCCCATTTGCCGCAATGCCTCAAGCAGCATGGTGATGCGAGAAGGAATCGCACCGAGACTTTCAGCAAGCGAAACGGTATCTTTTGCCTCATCTGCCAGGTGGGTAAAAAGATCAAGTTCAAGAGCCGCCTTGAAACAGCCAGCCTCAACAAGACCTTTAAAAATAAGTTCGTTGGCTCTGTAACTCTGTTGTAATAATTCGTTATTATCCATAGCAAAAAAACAACTAAAAAATTAAGGCAAAAAATCGGTCGGTCAGCCATCAAGATGCTCTGAACGGCAAAGCTTTTCCCCCGGAATAATCACACCGTCACCTTGTGTGTTGGGCAGCAAGGTACTAAAGAATTGATTAATTGTGCACGTTGTTCTTCTGCTGTGTCATCCGGGACTGTTTATGATGATTCATGTCAAAAGGAATGTGCAGCCATTTATCCTTGAAGAAAGCATCTCCCGGTTCAAGACCGGTCAGGCTGATCGGAAGGGTGATAATCTTGCGCTGGTTGCCGATATGCACAAAGAGTTCATCACCGGTTACCCAGACATCGATATCAACAGGATTGGCAAACATGAGCTTCAACTGCACCTCATAGACGTCGCCATTGCGAACAAACTTTATCGGCGACTCATCGTACATCATCTCGGCGGGATCGCTCTCACCGTACATGTCTTTGGCAAACATCTCAAGTGACTTGAGACCGACAATCTCCTTTTCATACATCCTGAGTTTTTTAACAGGAAGAGGCGAAAAACCCTCTTCGATCTGCTTGAGATACCTCTGCTGTATCGTCTTCCAGTTCTCCAGATAACCACTGTCCTCTTTTGTATCGAGCAATCGGTTTACCAGGACCATATCAACCTTGAAACCATAAAGGTTCAGATAGGTCAAGGCACGCATGGTCTCCTTGATCGACATCTTCTCCGCGTTCATGACCAGACGAACCGTCGATTTATTATTGTCCGTAAGAATCTCGCGGATGCCTTCAAGCTCATCAAAAACCAAGTCAACCGAATCAAGAGCATCTTCAGGCGGGATATATTGCGCAATTTTATCCGACATTTTGGAAAGCGGCTTGCTGAGCGGCCTCACAATGTATTTGGAAACATTTTTGATCGCCTTCATACCCCACGAAAGGGTGTCGGGAAGGGAGAGTAGCCGCAGGGTTTCGCCAGTCGGGGCCGTATCAAGGACGAGAACATCATAACGTCCGGAGTGTTTATAGCGCTTTATCCTCAGGAGTGAAAAAAGCTCTTCCATGCCGGGCAGGATGCTCATTTCATCGGCGACCACTCCTGAAACACCCTGAGCCTGGAATATCCCGTTGTAGAATTTCTGGACGGCATGCCAATTCTTTTTTAAATCAACATAAGGATTGACCTCAACAGCATCTAAATTTTCACAAATTTTTGTCGGTTCGGGGCCAAGAGATAGGTTAAACGAATCCGACAGGCTATGTGCAGGATCGGTTGAAAGGATCAGGGTTCGATAGCCCAGTTGCGACAATCGGACAGCCGTAGCCGCTGAAACACTGGTCTTGCCCACCCCACCTTTGCCTGTAAAAGTCAAGATACGCATTAACTATGGTTTGGCGTTATTGGTAAAAACGAGAACATTCAGGCCCACACTGAGAGCGTCAACAAGCACGATATGATACACTTCTCTTGCATAGCAACACACTGCTGAAACGAGGAGTACCCCTACAGCGTTGACTATCACGCCTCTCATGAATCCTCCGGAAAGAATCGCGAGCAAACGAAATCACCTGAACAACCTGAAATGAATACGATGGGGAAACTGTATCTTCAGAAAGCATTATAGAGTATACAAAATACAAACACGCCTCATGCACTCATAATGTATAGTAAACTCATAAAAAGAACAAACTCCGATTCCCCGCAATATCAGCCGGTTATTCTGCCAATTACCTATCGATAAGCGTTTTTACCCTTTTGCAATATCCTGAACAATTGGCGCCTCTTTTGCAATAGCTATTGCCTCTTCACGTTTTTTAAGCAACCGCGCCGCAAAAGGATGCTGTTTATTGCCCTGAATGTTCAACGGCAGTGCCACGCTCTGAAAGAGTTCGTTTTCAAGCGTCCAGGGCTCATCATGTTCTACCCAGGTCACAAAGGCGTTTTTCTCCATCCAGGAGTCAAGCCACTGCTCACCCTGACTGGTTAATGTCATTTTTTTGCCACTCCCGACCCTCCTCAGGGGAAAGTGACTCTCAGAAGCAAGCAGAATACCAAGGGAGCGTCGAAGGGTTGATTTGTCGGCATTTCCCTGAAAATGGTAACGAACCCTTTGCTGGAGCGTTTGAGTCGAATCGGCTTTCCCTTTTTTATCGGGCGAACTTCCCACATAGAGCAAACTCAACCCTTCGGAGGTAAGGCACCCATCAACAGGAACACCATTCGGTACCTCTTTGAAGAACCACGCATAAAGGCCGTGAACCTTGGGAACCGGGCACGGATTTGAGAGGACTTCCACCCTTGAGTAAAGATGCCCTGGATTTGAGAAGAAATTTTCCATCAGTTTTGTTTGATTCAAAATATTGGGTCAAGAGCCAATATACCGAAAAACGGTGCCGCTCCTGAAATGTCATTCCTCGCTATGCCCGATGTATCAGCGCTGGAGTGTGCTGCACCGTACAGACGAAATGAACATCCGGCTTACCGAACACCATTGCATAACCAATAACATGGTCATCCGGAATGCCGAGCCGCCGGCGACTCAAGGGCAACAGATCGCTGATGACCTTGTATACCAGGCCATTCCAGACCGTGCCGACCCCGTTGGCCTGGGCGAAGAGTTCAAAGTAGGAAAGAGCGATCAAACAGTCCTGCGCCGGACTTGCCACACTCTTTGGCGCCGAAGCGACCAGCAAATGAGGAGCATCACGGAAGAGAAGATCAACATGATGCTTTTCCCATATCTTGACAAAATTGGTATAGTACTGCATCCCTGCAGGCAGGACGTTTTCTTTGACAAGTTTTCCCAACCCGGCCATCACTTCATCACGAAATTGTGCCATCTTCTCCTTGCTGTCGAGCACCGTAAAAAGAACCTGGCGTGAGTTCACACCGGTTGGAGCGTGCCATGCAACATCAAGAAGATGCTGAAAAAGCTCCGGATCAAGATCTTCACTCTTGTAGCGCCGCACCGAGCGCCGCCCTTTGATCAGCGTCTCCAGCTTATCGGGATCTGGATATCCACCAGTGAGGGAAATACTCTCTGCCGGCTCCACACCAAGGATAGAGATCGACCCGGTCGGGCAAATCGCCATGCAGTGCTGGCACTTATAGCAGCTTGCCTCTTTCTCCGTGGCAATGGAGGGATATCCATCCTCGGCCATGGCTATGATCCGTGCAGGGCAATCAGCAGCACACTCACCGCAACGGATGCAACGTTCTTTGTTTACTTCAAAATCAAGCATCTTTGTTTCAAAAAAGATTTTTTATTGAATAGAGCCATAAAACACCGGGAATTTAGCAAACGCCAAACAACTCCCCTGCCTCGTTGTGCAAAACTCTCATTTTTTATCAATCTGTACCGTTACAACCAAATTGTATGAATGTAAGATTGTATGAATAATATATTGAAAAATAGAATTATCGTATGATTGCATTATGAGAATTTTCTATAGACATACAGAAATAACCCTTTCCGCGCAGGAAGGATCATGATGAATTGGAGAAGAAATCAAAGGGCTCCGTTTTCGATATTCCCCCTCCCTGGTTATCTTCTCCCTTTCACTGACCGAAATGAACTGTTCACGAAGTAACTGCCGATTTATGACCATGAAGGGAGAAGCCCGGGCAATTGTTTTACAGAAGGCCAACAAGCTTAAACTGCAAAGTGCTGCATATCAAGCCACTGAACCCGGTGATGCGCTGGTAAAAACCATTGCGAGCACCATAACACCGGGATTTGACCGACTGCTGTTGACCAACAAGGCGGTGTCGAAGAGGGTGTTCAAATATCCCATCATGCCGGGCAGTGAGGCTATCGGCCAGGTTGTCGAAACCGGCTCCGGGGTGACTGACCTGCATCCCGGCGATTTTGTCTATGCCTTCAGGGGTGACCGCTGGACTGGAATTGAATCGTACGCTGGCTGCCATGCCGAACTCATCCCGACGTCGCGCCAGAACCTTTTTGCCCTTGGTCGTACTCCGGTTCACCGTGACCTGCTCACTGGACTGCTTGCCTACGCGATAAGCGCCGTTGAAAAAGTGCAGCTCCAGGCCTCATCGCGAATTCTGCTGCTCGGTCTTGGTTCGGTCGGGCTCATGGTTGCGGAGTACCTGCACGCTCTTGGCTACAAGCACATTGATGCCGTCGAAACCTTCACCATCAGAGGCCAGCTCTCTCATGCCGAGCATATTGCCCTTGCCATAGACGATTTCACTCAGGAGTTCAACAACAGTTATGACCTCATCGTTGAAACCACAGGAAGGATTTTGCTGATAGAAAAGGCCGTGCGCCTGATGAAGCCGCAAGCGAGGGTTCTGCTGATGGGCAATTATGAGGTTATGGCCTACGATTACCGTCTGATACAGCACAAGGAGCCCGTCATCATAAGCTCCGGCATTACCGCCCTCTCTCACCTTGAGGCGGCATCCGCCCTGCTTGAGAGTGGACGGCTTGAGAGTGAAAAGTTTTTTACCAGTGTCTTTCCTGTTGAGCAGTACGAACTTGCATACCGCAGGGCACTTGACAGCAAAGATTCCATCAAGACCGTGTTGAGCTGGCTCTAACTCCCTCAAAATCGTCGTACCATGGCTGTTGCCATCCGTTTGAGCGCTCTGTCAAAAAAATTCGGACGCTTTTCTGCGAACCGTAATATCTCGCTTTTGGTAGAAAAGGGCACCATTCATGCGCTTGTCGGGGAGAATGGCGCCGGAAAAAGCACGTTGACAAAAATCATCTACGGCATGCACCGTCCGACCTCGGGCGAGATGTTCATCGATGGCAAGGGCGTCAGCTTCTCATCTCCGCGCGAAGCCATTCATTCGGGCATCGGCATGGTTCATCAGCACTTCATGCTTATACCGGAGCTGACGGTTACCGAAAACATCATTCTCGGCAATGAGCATTGCGGGCTTTTTCAACGCATTCTCCTGAAAAAAAGCAAGGCTCTTATCCTCAACGATGCCGAAGCCTACGGTCTGGCTCTTGACCCTGACGCTCTGGTTGGCAGTCTGAGCATCGGAGAGCAGCAGCGGGTTGAAATCCTCAAGCTTCTCTTCCGTCGAGCGGCCATCATGATTTTTGATGAACCGACCGCAGTGCTCACTCCTCTGGAAACGGAGCGGTTTTTTGCAACGCTCCGCTCGCTTCGTGACAGGGGAAAAACCATTATTCTTATTACCCACAAGCTTGACGAAGTGCTTGCCGTGGCCGACATGGTGAGCGTGATGCGAAGGGGTGAAATTGTCGGAACCATACCGGTCGCCCTGGCAACAAAAGGAGAGCTTGCGCGAATGATGGTGGGTCGCAACCTCCTTATGAGGGTCACCAACCCTCCGGCCTCCCCAGGAGAAACCATCCTCAGCATCAACCGGCTCGGTTTTCGAACAAAAAAAGGCGTTGAGCGGCTTCACGACCTCTCTCTCTTGATCAGGGCAGGAGAGATTTACGGTATTGCAGGGGTTGAAGGGAACGGACAGAGTGAGCTGCTGCAGATTCTCTGGGGTCTTGCGCCCGAGGGTGCGATCATCTCTGGCGAAGCGCTGCTCAAGGGGAGCTCACTCATCGGCCGCTCACCCGCAGAAATTGCCGACATGGGCGTTTCGCACATCCCTGAAGACCGGTTGCGCCATGCCGTTATTTCAAATTACACGGTTTCGGAAAACCTTCTTTTCGGGCGGCACCGTGAGCGTTTTTTTCATCAGGGGATCGGCTTCAATACCCATCGACTCAACCGCTACGCAAAAGAGATGATCGCTGACTATGCTCTCAGTTGCAGCTCGCCTAATCGCCAGTCGCTCAGGGCACTCTCTGGTGGCAACCAGCAGAAGGTGGTTCTTGCCCGGGAACTCAGCCGCCCCGCCGTCTCCCTGCTTCTCCTTGCCCAGCCAACCCGCGGGGTTGATATCGGAGCAATTGAGACCATCCACAAAAAAATTATTGAAGCACGCGCGAGCGGCATGGCAATTCTTCTTCTTTCCTCTGAACTTGAAGAGATCATTGCGCTTTCAACACGTATCGGCTGCCTCTACAAGGGCTCAATCCGCCATGAATTCAGTCTGGAAGAGGTCGAGCTCAAAAGAGATTCAGGCCATGAGTTCCAGAAAGAGATCGGTATCCACATCACCTGAACAACCTTTCGCGCCATGAATCGAAAGAGCACAAGATTGCTTATCCCCCTTCTCTCGATACTCTCTGCCCTTGTTGTCAGCACCCTGATCATTTTTATGGCAGGACGGGATCCTCTCATGATTTTCCTGAAAATGTTCCATGCCACGTTTGGCTCAGCTTATGGAAGCGGGCAGGTACTCTTCAGAATGACAACGCTCATTTTTGTCGCTCTGGCCGTTGCCCTTCCTTTCCAGGTCAGGCTTTTCAATATCGGAGCTGAAGGGCAGTTGCTGCTGGGCGCCTTCGCTGCGGCCATGACCGGCGCCATGCTTCCTGCCTGGCTGCCTTCGCTTGCCTCCATCACCCTCTGCATCATTTCGGCCATGGCGGCCGGGGCCGGATGGGCACTGCTGGCTGCGGTGCTCAAGGTACGCTTCGGCGTCAATGAGGTTATTGGAACCATCATGCTGAATTTCATTGCCCAGGGCATTACCGGATATTTTCTGACCTGGCACTTTGCAATACCCTCTACGGTTCACACCGCACCGATCACTGATGCTGCTGTTATACCGGCATTCGGCACCCTCACCGGGTGGTTTGCCAACTCACCGGCAAATCTCAGCACCATCCTGGCGATTGGTATTGCACTGCTCTTCCGGATGCTCATCTTTTCATCAAGGTTCGGTTATGAGATGCGGGCTGTGGGGCTGCAACCTGATGCCGCACGGTACGGCGGAATCAAAGCGGGGATGCACACGCTCACCGCAATGGGGCTCGGCGGGGCTGCCGCAGGTCTTGGAGCGGCAAACATTGTGCTCGGCTACCGACACTCCTTTGAAGCAGGAATGACCGGCGGGGTCGGATTTACAGGCATTGCCGTTGCACTCCTTGCCGGTGCCCACCCTTTGTGGATACTCCTCTCAGCTCTGTTTTTCGGGGTGCTCGAATATGGTGGACTGACCGTCAACGCCTGGATTCCAAAGGATATCTTCATGATCATCGAAGCACTCACCATCCTGCTCGTCATTACTTTCAGCGCTCTTGGACGGCGATTGCAGCAGGAGTAACCTCTTCTATCTGAAAGAAAAACCCTCTCCGGTCCTGACACACACATGGTTACAGAAAGAGATGATTATTTTTTATCTTGGGATGAGTATCCAATGCCGAAACGGCACCGATAATAAAGAGGAGAACAAAATGGAAAAGAGAAACACGGACGAAGAGAGCCAGCCTGACAAGGCTGAACTCAGGGCAAAAATGCGTGAAGAGCAGGTGAAACTGGCGGCATACTATCGGTGGCTGGAAAAAGGGAAGAAAGAGGGGTCGGATTCAGATGACTGGTTTGAGGCAGAGGACTCCCTTACCGACTGAATCGGTATTGCCATTTTTTTCAATACTGCAAAGCCATTCTTTTTGGTGGGAGTGGCTTTTTTTATGATGAACAAAACTGAACGATGATAAAAACCTTCAAAACTCTCTGGGGATCACTCACCATTTTTTTTGCCGGCCTCTGGCTGGTTGTCCGCATCATTTTGGAATATTTCGGCATTATCAGTGACGGCAACGACCGGACAACCGGCATCAAGGACCTCCGCGAAGAGTACAAAAAAGCCAACTATAAGTGATATCGGCTACTCTGGCATAACGACCACCGTCAGTTCAATCGGCTGATCTGCAGAGACAAGGGTGCCAACGCCGGGCCGTTGGCTGATAACCGTATTGGGTACCAGAAGGGACGAATATTCGGTCGTGATCTTGCCCATCGGGAGGGCTGCATCGGCAATAACCTGTTGTGCCTGGGCAAGAGACATGCCAAGGACGTTTGGCACAGCAATTGTTTTTGCTCCTTCAGTCGGCGCCTGATACCTGCCGACAACAAGGGAAAAAGCCGTGCCGGACTTCACGATGGTTTGTGCCGGAATCGACTGGCTCATTACCCTTCCGTCCATCTCTGGTGTGGTTATGGGAGTGCTCTGAATATCCTGAATCACCATCTCCATACGGTACGCCAACTGTCGGGCATCAAATTCGGCCCTTCCCAATAAATCAGGCATGAAAAAGGCTGGCTTTTCCCGCTTGTTGACCACAAGGTAGACCTTTCTGCCGGGCTTGACCTCTGTTCCTGCTTCAGGCATCTGGGAGAGGACAATATTGGAATCAATCTGGCTCAGGTATTTGACATTGTAACTTTTTATCGCCTCAAAACCGACCTGTCGCAACCGCTCCGAAGCATCCTCATAATCCAGGTTAAGCACATCAGGAACAACCTTCACGCGTCCCTGAGAAATATAAAAAGGCATAATCAGCTTGTCGAAAATCACAACAAACCCGATAAGAAGAAGAACGATCAAGCCTGCTTTTTTCATATCACTGTCAACCTGTTGTTAATTGTAATACAATTATCATTTTTGCGGTCAAAACGCCGTTCTCTGAAGCCGTGACAGTATTCAATACTCTCTTTTCATGACAAAATCCACCAGCAGCAGCAACGATTTTTTTGCCGCGCTGTCAGGAAATGAGCTGATTGAGGCTACCGCTTTTGCAGCAAATCCCTCTGCAACTTCAGCAGCATAGACGAGCCCTCCCTTTTCTGTGACAAACGCGATAACCTCACCACTTTTTACCGCCCTTTTACGGGAACTCTTCAAAATGGAGCGGATCGCCCGCTGTTCAGCCGCCGGAGCATGAAGCAGCGCGTAGATGAGGGGAAGCGTTATTTTTTTGTCCTTGATGTCGATACCCATCTGCTTGCCGGTTTTTTTTGAATCGCCGGTATAGTCAAGCAAATCATCACGAATCTGGAAAGCAAGCCCGAGATACTCCCCGTAACTTTTCAGTGCGGCAATTTTTTCCTCATCAGTGGTCGCGCTCATCGCCCCCATTGCACAAGATGAAGAGATGAGTGAGGCGGTCTTGTCGGCAATAACGCTCAGATAATCCTCTTCCGAAATATCAAGACTGCGGGTTTTCTGTATCTGGAGAATTTCTCCCTCACTCATGCGGCGCACCGCCTCGGAAACCATATGGAGAAAGCCATAATCCTTGTATTCAAGGGAGTACAGCAGCCCCTTCGAAAGAAGATAATCGCCAATAAGCACCGAAATCTTGTTTTTCCACAGCGCATTGATGGACGCTATCCCCCGCCTCATTTCAGCACCGTCCACCACGTCATCATGAATCAGGGTTGCCGAATGAAGCAACTCGACCATGATGGCTGCCCGATAGGTTGATTCGCTCACCCCTCCACACACCTGTGCGGCAAGCAAAACCATAGCAGGACGAATCTGCTTTCCCTGCTGCCGGAGCACATAGCGCGTGACCTTATCGACCAGCGTGTTCTGGGCATGAAGCACCACCTTGTACCTCTGCTTAAAAATCTCAATCTCATCGGCTACCGATGCAACAACATCCTTGATATTCACCAATTCCCCGGACAATTACGTGACAAGCTCTTCAAACCTCTCAAAGCTCCTGAAAAAGAGTGAAAAGTAAACATTTCGGAGAGCAAAAAAAATCATCTTGGCTACATGCATCTTTGTTGCTATGTTTTGGGGGTATTATGCTCCAGGATTTGCCTGCATTGGAAGCCCTTTCCTGGGTAATTTTCAGTTATTTTCAGCCTCCAACAAAGTAATGAGCCAAGAAAACGAATCTACACCTTCACCGCAGATACCGGAAAGCAACCCGCAGGAATGCGGTGATGATGCTGCGGCAAAAGGGCACTCCGGCGCCGACAAAAAGTATATGACGCCCTACGCCCCCCTTGTCACAAATGAAGGCTTTGACGCCAGTCAGGAAAAAAGAGATGAGGCCCCCTCAGAGAGCGAGCCGGATGGCTCATTGAATTTTATGGAGCATCTTGAGGAGATACGATCTCGACTGATCAAAACCACCATCGCACTGCTTGTTGTTACCGCCCTTTGTGCCACCTATGCCGATTTTCTGGTTAATGAAATTCTCATCGGGCCGCTCAAAAGAAGCAGCGAAGGACTGGTGCTTCAAAACCTCGTCCCCTACGGTCAGGTCTCGCTCTACTTTCAGGTCGTTTTTTTTGCAGGATTCATTATCTCCTTTCCCTTTATCGCCTGGCAGATATGGCAGTTTGTTGCTCCGGGCCTGCATGAGCATGAACGCAAGGCAAGCCGTTTTTCCATCCTTTTTATCTCACTCTGCTTCTTTGCCGGTATCTCTTTCGGTTATTTTGTCTTTCTGCCAATTTCGCTGCAGTTCTTTGCGGGCTTTGGTACAACCCTGATTAAAAACAATATCTCCGTCCAGGACTATGTCAGCTTTTTTATCGGCACGCTTCTGACCGCTGGACTGGTGTTTGAGCTCCCCTTTATCTCCTATATTCTTTCAAAAATAGGACTGCTGACACCGGCCTTCATGAAGTTTTACCGTAAACATGCCATTGTTTTCCTGCTGATTGTTGCTGCGGTAGTTACCCCATCAACCGATCTGGTCACACAGCTCATCATCGGTCTCCCGATGATTCTTCTTTATGAGCTGAGCATTCTGATTTCAGCCCGCGTCAACCGCAACAACGCTGCCTTGAGATGAGAAGAAAATGCCCGAACGGGTTACCGCTGAATTATTGAAGCCGTACACTCTCCGCCCCCCCCTTGCCGGAACAAGCATTTCCAGCCATTACGATCACACTGCCGGAACAAATTCAATGGTGATGGCCGTGTGATTGAGCGGCAGCGAGCAGTGTGGAGCAGAGCGCTTCACTCTCTTTTTTCAGCTCATCCGGAGTTCCCCTGTTGAACAGTACGTAATCAGCTTTGGCAATCAGCTTTTCCTGGGGCCACTGCGCGGCAATGCGCTGCATGATCTCTTCACGCGTCCCCATCCCTTTCTGCACCGCCCTCGCAATCCGCTCTTCAAGATCAGCCGCAACAACAACCACGGCGTCAAGCCCCTCGTTTCCCCCCGATTCAAAAAGAATGGCAGCCTCTTTTACAAGAATCTTTTTTTTCTGTTTTCGGGCACTGAGTATCGCTTTACGAAATTCAGCGGACACCTTGGGGTGGATGAGGCTGTTGAGCGCCTCAAGTTTTTCGGAAGAGGAAAAAACCGCAGAGGCAATTTTTTTTCGGTCGAGCACCAGTGCACCGAAAGCATCGAGCGAATACACCTCCGCACCAAAAAGCCCCCTGATTCCCTCAATCACTTCAGTATCATGAAGTTGCAACTCCTTTGCCACCCGGTCAGATTCAAAAAGAGCGCAACCCATCCCGGCAAGAAAATGGCAAACCATTGATTTTCCGCTGCCAAGCCCGCCAGTGATGCCCACAAGAAAAGGATCGGTACACATCATTGGGCGGCACCAGTTTTTTTAAAAATATTTGCACGCACCTGCACAAGAATTGATCTCCAGAGTTCATGATTTTTTCTGTACACCGAAAGCTTCCAATTCAAACGATCACGGGTAAGCGCGTGACGCAGAAGAAGCTCATTAATAGCGGCGGAATCAAGCACAGAAAGCTCCGTTCCTCCATTGCCGGGTGCCACTCCGGATTCCAAAAGATAATCGCTGTAAAATGCCGCAAAATGAACATCGTCCCTGTCAAGCGGCGATATCCTCTTTTCGCTGCATCCTGAAAGCACACTAACGAACACAAGACATAATAACGAGTTCCGTAAGGTATTGCCGAATTTCATGTTCCACCACCTGTTGATATGATGACAAACTTTTCGACCACAATAGTCGATTTTAATGATTCAGAGAAACTATATCTCTGAAATATAAGTTTAAAGTTTAAGGATTGTATAATTTCAGCGTCTTGTTAAACTCTAAATTAAATTGCTATTATGGCTTATAAGCAACCTGCTCTTCCTTATGCCGAAGATGCCCTTGAACCATTTGTTTCAGCAAAAACCCTCAGCTTTCACTACGGAAAGCACCACGTTGCATACATCACAAACTACAACAACCTTGTGACGGGAACGCCTCTTGAGAGTCTGAGCCTTGAAGAGGTCATTGCTCAAACAGCCGCTGACCCCCAGAAAATCGGAATCTTCAATAACGGTGCGCAGGCATGGAATCACTCTTTCTACTGGAATTGCCTTGCTCCAAACAGCGGTGGCGAGCCTTCCGGAGAGCTTGGCACAAAAATTGCCGAGGATTTCGGCAGTTTCGAAAAGTTTAAAGATGAACTCAAAAGCGCCGCAGCCACTCAGTTCGGCAGCGGATGGGCATGGCTGGTTCTTGATGGGGAGAAGTTGAAGGTTGTAAAAACCGGCAATGCGCAAACTCCTTTAACCAGCGGCCAGAAACCGATTTTGACCATCGATGTATGGGAACATGCCTACTATCTCGACTACCAGAACCGTCGCCCCGACTATGTCGCAACCGTGATCGACAACCTGCTCAACTGGGAGTTCGCTGCAGAGAATTTCCGCGCAGCACAATAAACTGACCAGTAAAAACCCACGCCGGAGAGATGATGAAGCCACTCACCCTCTCCGGCGCAAGAGGGGATGAGTGACGTGACACTCCATCACATCCATGGCAGAGTTGCTGCATCATCAAGATTGACCACTTTAACTTTTTTTGGCATCACAAATTTCAATGTCCGATTTTCCTGATTGAAGAGCCGTTCATCATAGGCTATCACCAACTGATGCTCGCCACTGCTCTCCGAGCTGCTGTTATAAAGCACCATTTCAATCTCTTTCGGCAGAAGCGTACTGTGGCCACTAACGGTGATCGTTTCAAAATTCCTGAAATGAATCTCGGTGAGCGTCTTCCCCTGTCGATCCTTCACAAGAAGGGCCGAAAGCGTCCTGTTGGAGGGATCAATTACCACCTCTTTGCTTCCTGCATGAGTTGCAAGCGTGAAAAGCAGCATTCCGGCACCTTTTTTTACTGATCTGATGGCACTTACCGGCTCTGTAATTTTCACAACGCCCAGAAGCGACTCTGACAGAAGCTTGTAGCCTGAATTCACACCAAGAATTTTTTCAACATTCATCTCACTGTTACTTCCCTGAAAAAGCCGGTTATTGAGCATGTCGTGCACATAAAGCGAGTCGCTGTTAAAAAATATATCCGCGACAGGCCATCCAAGCAGACCGGCACTGACAATCATTCTTGCCTCACCTCCCCGATTGATCCGGATATTGCAAAAAACCCGGTTCTGCCGTTTCGGCGTTTTTATCCAGACATCAGCGTATCCATCAAGCGACTCGATAAAAGGTGATGCCTCAGCCACTTCCCGATACAAATCAGCATATTCAGACACCAGGGCGGTCTGTTCAGCAGGCAGTTCCTGCTTGCCAACCGTCCTGAAATCTGCACATCCGCCTGCCAAAACAAGCATGACCAGTACCAACACCACCACTCTTCTTCCGCTCATCTTCCCCCTTCGTTTATAATTAGTGGTCTCATCATCTGCCACAGATGCATTTATTTCCTTTGAGATTCATCGCTTTTGCTGCACATTGTAACAGTACCGTAAAGAATCGGGCTTGGCGGTTGGCGGCTAAAAATGCCGGTCACTCCCAGGCGAAACTAACGCATTTTACACTTTACAAACATGTTAAGGTAAAATGCAGAGCTATCAAAACCACAACACATTTTTCAAGCTATGCAATCGCTCTACCTCAAACCAAAAGAACATTACAGAATACAGAAAGGTCACCTCTGGGTGTTCAGCAATGAACTTGCCACCCTTCCTCGTGATATCGCGTCGGGTGAAACCGTGAAACTTTTTACCCACGACAAAAAATTTCTCGGAACCGGCTTCTACAATCCCCACTCTCTTATCTCAATAAGACTTATCAGTCGCAAGGATGAAGAGCCTGATAAAGATTTTTTCCTCAAAAAATTTCGTGAGGCGCTCACTCTCCGTGAAAAAATCTACACAAGTGATGAAACGAACGCCTATCGCCTCGTTCATGGAGAATCGGATGGCCTGCCAGGACTCATTGTAGACCGCTTCAACAAGGCAATTGTACTGCAAGCCTTTTCAGCAGGCATGGACGTTCACCTGCCGCTTATCTGCGATGCCCTGCAGGAATTGCTGAGCCCTGCCGTTATTATTGTGCGCAACGAATCTCCCTTGCGGGAACTCGAAGGGCTGGCGCTTTACAAGGATGTTGTCAGGGGTGATCGCTCTGAAACAAAACAGACCATTTTCGATGCCGACATCAGCTATGAAGTCGATCTCCTGGAAGGACAGAAAACCGGCTTTTTCCTTGACCAGCGTGAAAACCGCAGAGTTGTAAGAAAGTTTTCCGCAGACGCAGAGGTACTTGATGTCTTTACCAACGACGGCGGGTTTGCTCTCAACGCGCTTTACGGCGGAGCCCGTTCAGCAATTCTTGTGGATGCCTCCAAAGAGGCTCTGCAACGGGCAGATCGCAACGCACAACTGAACAAATTTTCTGAATACAGTCTTGTTGCCGCCGACGCATTCGATACCCTCGACCAGATGGTTGAGTCAAAAGAGTCGTTTGACCTTGTCGTTCTTGATCCACCAAGCTTCACAAAAAGCCGGAAAAACCTCCCTGGTGCCTTGAAGGCCTACAAACGGCTCAACAAACTCGGGTTGCAGCTTCTCAAAAACGGAGGATTTCTGGCCACTGCATCCTGCAGTCACCACGTTTCAGAAGAGGACTTCCTGCAAAGCGTACACGCTGCTGCGCTTTCTGCGGGCTGCCAGCTCAGGCTGATCCACAAAAACACTCAACCCTTCGACCATCCGGTACTGCTTGCCATGCCGGAAACTGGCTACCTCAAGTTTGCCTGTTTTTATGTGACACGCTGATCGACTGGTAAATCACTTCCCTGCCCGCGTCCCGCCATAGCGCAGCCTCCGGGCTGCGTGGCCGGGGTTGTAATCCGGTTTATTTCACTTTTTGAAGTTCCAGAATGGCTCCCCGTATATACTCTGCCGCTTCATCAAGAATTTTCAACGCCTGACGTATCTCATAATCATCATCCGCATCATCTTTTGCTCTTTCCATGCGTTTTTTGGCATCCTGAATTGCATTTGCAGCAAGCTGCAGTTTTGAATCGATGGCCATGACACTCTCCCACGGTTAATACTTATAATTGCAAAACGCGAACATGGAGGAAATGTAGCAACGATTCAGGAAAAGTTATAATCCAGCCATCAAGAAAGCCATCAGAAAAAATCATGGCCGCCCGCTACCGAACAGCCCCCGGCGCAAGAACCATTTTAACAGCTCAATAACGGGCACAACAGTCGCAGCGGCACCAATCACAATTGCCCAGTCTTGCGCGGTAAGAAAAAATGTGCCGAAGGGTGTACGAAAAAGAGGAACGGTAATAATGGCCGTCAACATCATCAGCTCCCATACTATTGCAAGATTCAGCCATTTGTTCGCAAAAGGACGCCGGAGAATTGATGCACGTTCAGAGCGGAAATTATAGGCCTTGAAAAACTGGATGAGCACCAGCGAAACAAAGGTCATCGTCATAGCCTCCTCAAGAGAACGACCCGACGCAAGTGCATACTGGAAAAGCGAGAGATTGACAATGGTCGACCAGATTCCACCGGTCAGCATAAGGGAGAGTATGGAGCGCGTAAAGATCCCTTTTTTCGGATCGTTCGGATGGCGCAGCATAATATCCTTTTCGGCCGGATCAACCGCAAGCGCAAGCGCCGGAAGACCATCGGTAGCAAGGTTCACATAGAGTATCTGGACAGCCGAGAGCGGGAGAGGGATACCCATAAGCGTCGCTCCAGCCATCAGGCCAAGTTCACCGATATTGGAGGAGAGGAGATAGGTCAGATATTTTTTGATGTTGTCATAGATTCCCCTTCCCTCTTCCACTGCCGCTACAATTGATGCGAAGTTGTCATCAGTCAGCATCATGGCGGAAGCCTCCTTTGAGACATCAGTGCCGGTAATACCCATTGAAATGCCAATATCGGCCCTCTTCAATGCAGGCGCATCATTCACTCCATCCCCAGTCATGGCGACCACTTCCCCATTTTTCTGCAGCGCTTCAACAATGCGAAGCTTGTGCTCCGGCGCAACTCTTGCAAAAACCGATACGGAGCCGACAATGCGGAAAAGTTCTTCATCGCTCATGCACTGCAGCACAGCTCCGGTCACCACCCGTCCATCACGCAAAACACCAAGCTCACGGGCGATGGCTTCAGCAGTCAATGGATGGTCTCCGGTAATCATGACCGGACGAATCCCCGCTTCAAGACAGCGACGTACGGCATCAGCAGCCTCAACCCTCGGCGGATCAATCATCCCCGCAAAGCCGATAAAGGTCGTCCCCTCGTCAGCTCCCTGAATCTGCGAAACCTCTTTTACCGCAAAAGCAAGCACACGCAGCGCCCTTTTGCCAAGAGCATCGGCCTCGGCAAGCAGGGTTACCCTTAATGCATCATCAAGCCGGTGACTTCTGTCGCCGACACGAACAAAATCACAACCGGCAAGCACCACTTCAGGAGCGCCCTTAACCACCGCCTTCATCCCCTTGCCACTCCGGTGCAGGGTAATCATCCGTTTGCTTTCGGAGGAGAAGGGTTGCTCATCAAGACGCTGATACTCCATCTGCAGTTCATGCTCTTGAAGTCCTGCCTTGCGGGCAACCACAAGCAGTGCACCTTCGGTCGGATCCCCGGCAATCTGCCAGCCACCCTCTTCGTTTTGGACAAGCCGGGCATCATTACAGAGTGCGGCGGCCAGAAGCAGCTCCTGCATGCTTTCGGGCAAAGCACCCTCTCCCGGAACGGTAAACGAACCCTCGGGAAGGTATCCTGAGCCGCTCACATCTACCGTCACACCCGAGGTAAAGAGTACCCGCACAGTCATTTCGTCGCGCGTCAGAGTACCTGTTTTATCGGAGCAAATCACCGTGGTACTGCCAAGGGTTTCCACAACCGGCAATCGGCGCATGAGGGCATGACGCTTCACCATGCGCTGTACGCCAAGAGCAAGAGAGATCGTCACAACGGCAGGAAGCGCTTCCGGCACAACGGCCACAGCAAGCGCTATACCAAAAATCAGCATCTCGATGAAAGACTGGCCACGGAAGACTCCAAAAGCAACAATAACCAGCACAATCACAAACGCGGCTCGCGCAAGCACCGAGCCTACCTTATCAAGATTTTTTTGAAGGGGTGTTTTTTCCGTTTCAACGGAGTGCAGCATGGTGGCAATCCGACCAAATTCTGTCTGCATACCGGTCGCGACCACAACCGCAACAGCACGACCGTAACTGATTGAGGTACCGGCAAAAGCCATGTTTTTACGGTCGCCGGGGCCAGCATTTTCCGCAAGCATTACATCGACATCCTTTTCAGATGGCAGCGACTCCCCCGTAAGCGAGGCCTCATCACTACGCAGATTCATGGCCTGTAACAGTCTTGCGTCAGCCGGTACCCGATCACCAGCGGCAAGCATCACCACATCACCCGGAACAAGTTCAACCGCATTGACCACAACCTCCTCGCCATCACGCCTTACCCTGGCCAATGGAGCCGCCATCTCCCTGAGCGCCTCAATAGCACGTTCAGCCTTGAACTCCTGAACAAAACCAAGCAGCACGGCAAAGAGAACAATAACGGCAATGGCAACCGCCTCAATGCCGTGGCCCAGAAAAGCCGAAAGAGCTGTTGCGATGAGAAGGGTTATGATAAGGACGTTTTTGAACTGCTCGAAAAGCAGCTTCCAGGGACTTGCCCTGCGTTCGGTCTGTATCCGGTTTTGGCCATAAACCTCAAGACGGCCGGAAGCCTCGGCAGCAGTAAGGCCGCCGGGCGTCGAGCCAAGTTTTTCAAGAAGCTCATCAACCTGTAACGTATGCCATACTGCAACCTCACTCATCCAGACTCCTGTTCGGTTATTTCATTGGAAGCTTCACCAAAAAGGCATCAAAGCCGGTCATTTTCCAGACTCCTGCTCTTTTCCGGAATCCTTTCCCGAATCACTGCCTGACTCCTTCCCTGCATCTCCACCAGAGTCGTTCCCACTCTCCTTACCAGATTCACCGACGAACGATGAAAAAAGCATAAGCCTTGCCACACTGATAAAATCAGCCGTTGCTCCGGGAATATCTCCTGTGGCAAATCTGGCACTCCCCCTGCCGGAATATGCTGTGACCGATTTTGGATCAAGCTCTATTGCTTTCGTAAGATCCGCCATACCTCCCTTGCTGTCACCCGCAGCATACCTGATGGCCCCGCGACCGGCATAAGCCCTGGCTGATTTTGGATCAACTTGTATTGCTTTTGAGAATTCAGCAATTGAGCCCTGCATGGCGCCACGGCCAATTTTTGCGCCAGTGGTCAACAATGCGTTTTTGGAGTTCTCAGCCGCATTGTCACAGGCAGAAAGAAAGGTGAGCGTAACGGCAATTATCGCAATAAAGTGAGTACGAAAACGGGTTCTCATTGATAATGAAATTTGTATTTAAATATTCTCATTTACGTGTTTAATCGAACAGTTCGCCAAGAAATCCCAAAGGACCTCCCCGTCTCTTTCTTCTCCCGGTTTTCGGGTCAATAAAGTAATCGTGATCATCGTCCTGGTGCCCATGATGTGACTCCTCGCGGCGATAGTCCCGGTCATACTCCGCTGGACGGGAACGGGGTGCTTCAGAAGCCGAACGTTCAATGATTTTATCGAGTTCACCCCTGTCAAGCCAGACACCCCGACATGCGGGACAGTAATCAATTTCTATCCCCTGACGTTCGGAGAGAAGCAAATCGGCACTACATGATGGACATTTCATCGTATTCTCCTGTTGGTTGAAGTGAGGTCAAGCCCTCTTGCGGAAACTTTATTACAGGAAAAAATATATCGGAATGGAGCTTTAAAAAGCCTGAACCCAAGCTTAAAAATGCCTTAAAACTACAACTGAAACCAATCAAATTTAATCAACGACCCCGCAGCAGAGCTACGGGGTATGAGCTCATGTTCAAGAAATTCTTCACCAAGCAGAGCTTCGAGGAATATCTCCTATAGAGATTGAAGTTCAATGAGCATGCTCAAACGAATCGGCAAGCTCATGCAGACGAAACAGATCATCAGGGAGTGCCTCGGGTAGCGGTAGATTCATTATTTTACAAAAGCTCTCTATCCGGTAACGCCAATCATGATGACGAAGTATCTGGAAAATATTGGTATACCGCTGTTGCTCCAGAGTGTCATTGCGTGACAAAAGAGCTATCAACTCGTCAGCCGCAATAAGGGGATTTTCTGAAAGTTCAATCGTCGAATTCTGCCAAAAAAGCATATCGTCTGCCATACGAGAAACCGGACGTCGTCCGGCAACAATACAGCCCGACAGCAAAGACTCCAGCCAGCGGCTTGTCACCATCATTGATCGGGGTCGATCGTGCTGCGGCTCGACATAAAGATGGAAGGCTAAAGAAATGCGTGTTCGGTGCAACAGCTTGAACAACATGCCCCGTTCAAGATGAACGCCAGTGCCAGAGAGATGACCAAGAGGAGAGTGGAGATAGAGAAAAGGCGAACTTGCTGGATGAAAGCACTGCGAAAAATGGCTATGAAAGGTTGGTGGTATACGCCCGAAACCCATCAGATCAATTTCACGCGCCAATACTTTGCGTGGCGCCCAGGTCAGGGCGTCAGTACCCTGATACAACTGGTGAACAGGAATGCCAAAACGGATTTTCGGATAATCAACATCTTCGTGAGCAGTGACCGTTATGGCATCAAAAAGCTCGGTTTCCTTGACAAATCCAGCCTGAAAATATGAATCTGTGACAAATCCATAAATCTTGCCAAATTTTTTGCGGCAATCTGGTATGGCACGAATCAGACCAAGATCACCGGGACTGCACGCCACCACAATCAGAACGTCACCACCAGTTGTATGCAACGGCTCAAAGGTGACCTGATGAGGATGAAGCAAACGATCCAGCAATGAACCCGCCACAGGCTTTGGTGAGAGAATTTCAGCCTGAAAATAGTGTGCCAGCAACTCCGCCAGTTCATCAATAGCCACCCACCCGGCATGAGGAGTCGCAGCGCCAGCGTAAAGAATAGAAGTTTTCATACCCGTTTATTAACAAAGAAGGTATAAGCCATTGCTTTAAAACAACATAGTCAAAAAGAAAATATCAGGATCAGCCAAAACCTTACAAGTTGCTCAATATTTCCGTTTTTTGAACCTCTTGTAAACTCAGGGAATATCCCTGTGAGGTAAGATAAGCAAGGGAAGAGAGAGAATGAACTTTTGGAGTGTTAATTTATCTCTTCTGAAAGAGAACGTTTCCTGCCTCTCTTTCATGAGCATCTCACCAGCACCGAGTGCGCGACTCCAGAAAAAGCGATTGCCGGCCACCTTTCGCAGGCGATCCTTGCCAGGCATGAGCAACACGTTACCCAATTTTCCTGAAGAGCCCCCTGAATGAGCGACAAAATGCGCCGTTGAGCTGATTTTACAATTTCGGGGGATGAGTAAGCAATAACATCAAAAGTAAGATCAACGTGAATTTATTGGCGTAACTTATCGTTAACCAACAGTAATAAATGGAAATCTATTCTTCCCGGGTTTTGTATTGGCATGTATATCTGTTAATGATAAGTCAGATGGACGCAACCGATAACATTGGGGTTATTGTCTCGATCAGGGGGGGAATACTTGATGTCAAGTTTGATAATATTCTTCCATCTATTTATACGACATTACTCACAGGGAGGGATTCTGAAGTAAAAGCCGAGGTGCTTACGCAATTGGATTCTCGTCATGTGAGGGCAATAGCCATGACCGGTACCGAAGGAGTTTGCCGCGGCATGACTGTAAAAGATACTGGAAATCCCTTGCAAGCACCGGTAGGTCAGGCGATTCTGTCAAGAATGTTTGATGTGTTTGGTAACACAATTGACCGCTTGGGCCCACTTCAGGGGGTGGAATGGAGGTCTGTACATCAGAGTCCACCACTTTTTGCAAGACGCTCCACTCACTCTGAAATATTTGAAACTGGTATCAAGATTATCGACTTGCTTGTTCCCCTGGAGCGAGGGGGAAAAGCTGGTCTTTTCGGTGGAGCAGGAGTTGGAAAAACGGTTCTTTTAACTGAAATAATCCATAATATGGTGAGCCATCGAAGTGGTGTAAGCATTTTCTGCGGAATCGGGGAACGTTGCCGTGAAGGCGAAGAGCTCTATCGGGATATGAGTGCCGCTGGAGTGTTGAAGAATATGGTGATGGTTTTCGGTCAGATGAACGAACCCCCTGGCAGCCGTTTTCGGGTTGGTCATGCTGCACTGACTATGGCGGAATATTTCAGGGATAGTCAACACAAGGATGTCCTTTTGCTTATCGATAATATTTTCCGCTTTATCCAGGCAGGTTCTGAAATATCCGGTATGATGGGTCAGATGCCATCACGACTGGGCTATCAACCAACAATGGGCACTGAGCTGTCGAAGCTTGAAGAGCGTATCGCCAACACGGATACCGGAGCAATCACCTCGATTCAGGCCGTTTATGTTCCAGCGGATGATTTTACAGACCCTGCTGCAGTCCATACATTTTCCCATCTGTCAGCATCACTGGTTCTTTCAAGAAAGAGGGCCGGTGAGGGATTTTTCCCTGCAATTGATCCACTGCTATCCGGCTCTAAAATGGCGAGTGCCACTATTATCGGTAAACGCCATTACCAGCTTGCGCGTGATATCAGAAAAATTCTGGCACAGTATTCAGAACTCAAGGATATTATTGCCATGCTTGGGTTGGAACAGCTCTCTATGGAGGATCGTCGACTTGTTGGCAGAGCCCGGAGGCTGGAGAGATTTTTTACGCAACCTTTTTTTACAACTGAACAGTTTACCGGTATGTCAGGCAAGCATGTTCCACTGAGCGATACGCTTGAGGGTTGTGAACGAATTCTTCGTGACGAATTTGCAAGTTATCCCGAACGGGCGCTGTATATGATCGGAAATATTGATGAGGTAAAAAAAAAGACCGGTAAGCAAACCGCCAAGCCGGTTCAGCATGCATGAATAAAACAACGTTATGAGAGCTGCATTCATGGATCTTGAAATCCTCGTTCCTTTTTGCGTGTTTGCCAGAAAGAATCTGGTGTCGAGAATCGTTGCCGAAACGCCGAACGGGTTTTACGGCTTTTTGCCAAACAGGCTTGATTGCATTGCTCCGCTTGTTCCTGGTATTCTGATGTATGAAACCAGGGATGATGGTGAGACCTATATTGCTGTTGATCAGGGAGTGATGGTTAAAACGGGAGCCAAGGTTGTTATTTCGGTTCGTCATGCTATAGGTGGGTTTGAGCTCGGTCAACTTCAGAAAGCAGTAGAACATGATTTTCTGAATCTTGATGAACACGAACGCACTCTGCGCAGCTCTCTTGCAAAACTTGAAAGCAGCTTTATTCGCAGGTATGCGGAATTTCATCATGAATGAAAAAGAGAAAAATAAACTATCGGTAGATGATATCCCCTTAAGCAAAAAGGTTGGAATTCAGGAACACCACAAGCTTAAGGCAAAAAAACGGGCTGTCAGAACTGTCTGGTCAGGTTTTGCGGTGTACGGTCTTGTCGGCTGGTCAGTGGTCATGCCCATGATCGGAGGAATAATGCTGGGAGTATGGCTCGATAATCATTATCCGGGAGAGCGTTCATGGACACTTATGCTGCTTGTTACAGGCCTGTTCATTGGCTGTTTGAACGCATGGCACTGGGTTGCGGAGGAAAACAAAGCTATGCATAATGAGGATCGATCAGATGAGTGAAATCATTGAAATAAGCGAAGCGACAGCCGGTGGCTTTTTTCTTGGGGTATTGTTTTTTGGAGGGCTCTGGCTGACGGTCGTAAAAAGCCTGGTCTCAAAAAGGCCATGGGTTTGGTTTTTGACAAGTATGGTTCTGAGAACATCCATAGCCCTGTCTGGATTTTATCTGCTTGCAGGGACAAGCCTGAAACGGTTGCTCTTATGTTCTGGAGGATTTATGGCAGCCCGCATTCTTGTTGTCACAATGACCAAAGAGAGGCGTCAAGAGGAGGCGAAATCATGCATCTGACCAGTGATGAAGTTGTTGTCTGGCACTATGGTTTTCTGAAGCTCAATCTGACCATTCTTACAACATGGGGTTTGATGCTCACTCTCGTGGGAGGTTCCGCGCTTATGACCAGAAAACTGTCAGGCAGCATCCATATCCCGAGATGGCAGAGTTTTCTTGAAATTCTTGTAACCTTTTTTCTTCAGCAATTTGAAGAGGCGGGACTACCGAAACCCGCGAGATATCTTCCTTATCTTGCGACACTCTTTCTTTTTATTGCAATGGCCAACTTGTGCACGGTCATCCCGGGGTATGAACCTCCAACGGGTTCGCTCTCAACGACGGCTGCTCTTGCTCTCTCTGCCTTTATTGCGGTGCCGTTCTACGGCATTCGTGAACGGGGTCTGGGCAATTACTTGCAATCTTATCTGAAGCCAACGGTTATCATGCTTCCCTTCAATATTATCAGTGAGTTCTCCAGAACTCTGGCCCTTGCTGTCCGTTTATTCGGCAATATGATGAGCGGTTCCATGATTCTGGCCATCCTCCTGACCATTGCTCCCCTTGTATTCCCGCTCCTTATGAGCATCCTTGGACTGTTAACCGGCATGGTTCAGGCCTATATATTCAGCATTCTGGCTACGGTCTATATAGCAGCGGCGACAAGGAGAGAGGATGAAGAAACTGTTTAACATCAAACGGGAGACCCTATGGACATTCTGAGTATTATTGCTGTAGCATCTATCATTACCGCCGGGCTCACCACCGGCATCGGATGTATAGCTCCTGCACTCGGTGAAGGCAGGGCTGTTGCTGCGGCATTGACATCGCTGGCCCAACAGCCGGATGCCTCTGCTACAATAACCCGGACACTGTTTGTCGGGCTTGCCATGATTGAATCAGTGGCGATATACTGTCTGGTGATTTCGATGATTCTGATTTTTGCCAATCCTTTCTGGAATCATGTGATTGCTCATGCTGGAGGACACTGAACCATGCTGATCGACTGGTTTACCTTGATTGCTCAACTCGTCAATTTTTTGATTCTTGCCTGGTTGCTCAAACGTTTTCTCTATCAGCCGATAGTGACGGCCCTTGATGCGCGGGAGAAAAAAATTGCCTCTGAACTGCAACATGCTGCATTGGTTGAGAATGAAGCGAAACAGAGTATGTCGGAATGGAAACAAAAAAATGACGATCTCGAAAAACAGCGGATGCTCCTTATGCAGCAGGCCGCCAAGGAAGCTGATGACAAGAAAGCCAAACTTTTCATTGATGCCAGAAAAGAATCCGAAAACCTGCGCGCCAGACTTGAGGAATCGTTACACAATGAACAGAAAAATCTCCAGCAGGAAATTATCGGCCGTATCAGTACCGAAGTATTCTCTATTGCGAAAAAAGTTTTGACCGAACTTGCCGATGTTACTCTTGAGGATTGTATGGTAAAAGTATTCTGTGAACGTCTGCGGAAAACCGAAAAGGCTGATATTGAGGTAATGAGAGGATTGTTTCATCAAAGCAACCATCCTCCGATTATCCGAAGTGCATTCAGTCTGACGCCGGAACAATGCGACAGCGTGAATAAAACAGTTATCGATCTCTTTTCAATTGATGCCAAGATATCGTTTGAAACCGATACCAACATGATCAGCGGGCTCGAATTGAGCATGAATGGTCACAGCATCAAATGGAATATCCAGGCATATATCGATGCCCTTCAACTGACAGTAGAAGTTGCCCTTGAAGGTGACAAGAAAGAAAAAGAACATGTTCATGATAAACAACCCGCTCAACACAGCCCTTGATAATGCTCTGAGCACTATCCGGAAATCAACGAAATTGTATTCAGCCGGTTTGAAACCAGTTGAATCCGGTGTCATTACTACCGTTTTGAACGGAATTGCCAAGATCAGCGGCCTTCCAGGAGTTGAGTTTGATGAGCTGGTTAAATTACCCAAAGACATTTATGGAATAGCGTTTAACATCGATCCTGATGAAATCGGAGTCGTTCTCCTGGGAGATTACTCAAAACTCCAGGCGGGCGACAAGGCTGAAAGAACAGGGCGGGTTATGGATGTGCCTGTTGGCGAAGCCCTGATAGGCCGGGTTATCGATCCTCTTGGCAGGCCACTCGATGGCCGGGGCCCTGTACACTGTTCCGTGCGCCTCCCTATTGAACGGATGGCTCCCAATATAATGGATCGAGCTCCGGTAACTGAGCCGCTTCAGACGGGAATAATGGTTATTGATGCCTTGATCCCTGTCGGGAGGGGACAGCGTGAGCTGATTCTCGGAGACCGGCAGACCGGCAAGAGCGCTGTTGCCATATCGACCATACTTAATCAACGGGGAAAGCATGTTCTCTGTGTCTACTGCGCTATCGGTCAGAGAGCCTCTGCTGTTGCAAAAGTCGTTGCAGAGCTTCGTGAAAAAGGTGCGATGGAGTACACCATCGTTTTGGTTACCGAAGGCAACGATCCATCTGGTCTCCAATATATCGCCCCCTATGCGGCGACAAGTATGGCTGAGTATTTTATGGAACGGGGAGACGATGTGCTCATTGTGTATGATGATCTGACCAATCATGCCGGTGCATACAGGGAACTTTCACTTCTCCTGAAAAGAGCTCCGGGAAGAGAAGCTTTTCCTGGAGATATTTTTTACCTCCACTCACGTCTTCTTGAACGATCAACGCATTTACGGGATGAACTGGGAGGTGGTTCGCTGACCGCATTGCCGATCATTGAAACCCAGGCACAGAACATTTCAGCCTACATTCCGACGAATCTGATTTCAATCACCGATGGGCAACTCTATCTTTCACCTGCTCTTTTCGAACTTGGAATACTCCCTGCAGTTGATATCGCCAAATCCGTTTCACGGGTAGGCGGAAAAGCACAGCTTACGGCATACCGTTCCGTAACCAGCAGTCTCAAGCTTGATTATGTGCAATTCGAGGAGCTGGAAAGTTTTTCCCGTTTCGGAATGAGACTTGATGAAGCGAGCAGAAAAATCATCAACCATGGTGAACGCATTCGCGAGTGCTTCAAACAGGATGAGTTTTTTTTGCTTTCGGTCACGGAACAGCTCATGGTGCTGCTTGCCCTGGCTGAGGGCTATTTCGATACAATAGAGCTTAAGGATGTGCATCGTGCAATGATGCAGGTAAGCAAGTCAATCCTTGAGCTTGCAAATGCTGATCTCGTCGAGAGAATAGTTGAAAACAAAAAACTTTCAACCCCGGACCACAACGCCATGTTACAGGTCGCAAATTTGGTCATGCAACATTTCCGGGATAAACAATGATTGACACCATCGAGGCCTTTCATCAGAAAATCGGAAAAGCCAAAACACTTGGCTCGGTTGTTCATACCATGAAAATGTTGGCTGCCTCGAATATCCGGCAATACGAGGAGGCAATCCGGGCCCTGGAGGCTTATTATCATACCATCGAACTGGCTCTTTCAGCCTGCCTGCCCGGCCTGAACAGTCACTATTCACCTGTCGTAAAATCCGAAAAGAAAACGCTACTGACTGTGTCTATCGTGTTTGGCTCCGATCAGGGCCTTGTTGGCTCTTTTAATGATCAGCTTGCAGATGTTGTAACCCATAAGCTTGAGGAGTTATCAGGTAAAAGCATGATCCTTGCTGTCGGCGAACGAATTCAGTTCCGATTAACAGATGCTGGTTATCAACAGGAAGAACTCTTTACTGTTCCGGGTTCCGTCAATGCTATCGGGCCTCTGGTTGGTAAACTGTTGGCGGCAGTTGAAAAAATTCGTGAAAAAGAGGCGATGATCCAGCTTTACCTGTTCTATAACAGCCCTGAAAGCGGGGAGATCTATCACTCTCTTTCGAAGCGTTTACTTCCGTTTGACGAATCCTGGGAGCGGGAAATCCGCAATACAGCCTGGCCGACAAAGGCTCGTCCAGAGATGCTGAGCGGTTCGGATAATGTTCGATGGGCTCTCGTCAGAGAATATCTTTTTGTTTCACTTTTCAGGGCCTGTGCAGAATCATTGGCAAGCGAAAACGCAAGTAGATTATCGGCTATGCAACGGGCAGAAAAAAATATTGACGACATGCTCGAAGAACTTGCCAGGCGTTATAATAACCAACGTCAGTCAGGAATGGATGAAGAGCTGTTTGATGTGGTCGCAGGCTTTAATGCAATGAATGATTGAAGATTGTTCAGGAGTACTGAGCGCGCAACATTGCCGAGAAATATGATCACATCACAGAAACTGGTATACAGGCAATCATGCAGCACATGGACGCTTATTGTCTTTTAACATCAAAAAAAGCCCTGCCTTCATTCAAGTCAGTAACAGCTTCTTCCAGAATAAAAACATCCTTGACCTTCATGGTGGACGACTCTTTTTAAGCTCCGAAAGTGAGATGAATTTTGCAGTACCTGTTGCAATATCCTCTTTTCTTTCCTGAAGAATATGTTCGTGCCACTGGGGAGTTTCGATGTCATCATGCTCATAACAGAAACTGTCCCAAAGTACCTCCATGACCTGGAGTCGTGCAGAGGTGCTCATTTTTTTTATTTCCGCAATATCCATCTGTTTTTCTCCTTTGCCTCAATGAAAAAAAACAAAAAACACTGACCACAATGAGAGGATTGTAATCAACCATTCCGAGCCTTCAACTCCTGACAATACAAATAGACACGAAACGACAGGGCTGGAGGAAAAGTTTCAATACAGAAACGTCCCCTCCAACCTGCCATCTCGTTGTCAATTGTCCACTATCAACTGCAAATTATTTTTTCGGCAGAGCGATTTGCAAATGCAGCTCCTTGAGCTGAACAGGCGTCACTTCTGAAGGTGAGCCCATCATGAGATCCTGAGCCTGCTGGTTCATCGGGAAGGCTATGACTTCCCGGATGTTCTGCTCGTCGCAAAGGATCATAACGAGGCGGTCAAGGCCGGGAGCGATGCCTCCGTGCGGTGGTGCACCAAGCTTGAAGGCTTCGATCATGTGGCCAAAACGGGCGTCAACCTCTTCTTTTTCGTATCCGGCAATACCGAAGGCCTTGTACATGATCTCCGGTTTGTGGTTGCGGATAGCGCCGCTTGAAAGTTCAATGCCGTTGCAGACAATGTCGTACTGGTAGGCGAGAATATCGAGAGGCGACATGGTTTCGAGCGCCTCCATCTCTCCCTGCGGCATGGAGAAGGGGTTGTGTGAAAAGTCAATCTTTTTGGCCTCCTCGTTGTACTCAAACATCGGGAAATCGACAATCCAGCAGAAAGAGAGTTCATCTTTATCGAGCGTAAAGAGATCGCCGAAGTATGTTCTCATCCCGCCCATGATCTTGCAAGTCGCGGCCCACTTCCCTGCTCCAAAAAAGACGACGTCGCCAGTCTCAAGAGCAAGGTGACTTTTGAGTGTTGAGAGATCGGCTTCGGAGAGAAACTTGACTACCGGCCCTTTTGGCCCCTCTTCCTTGAACTGGATATAGGCAAGACCGCCTGAACCGATCTCTTTGGCCCGTTTTTCGGCCTTGTCATAAAAAAGCCTCGATTCATTGCCGCGCCCCTTGACAACAAGCGCCTTGACGCAGGAGCCCTCTACGGTGCTGTTTGCAAAAACCTTGAAGGCTGAACCAACAAAGAGCGGGGTGACATCGCTGATTTCGAGCGGAATCCGCAGATCGGGTTTGTCGGTGCCGAACCGGTTCATCACCTCTTTATAGCTGATCCTCGGGAAGGGGAACTGGGTGATGCGCTTGTGCGACATGGTGCTGGTGAGGTGCTCAATCATCCCTTCAAGAATGGCAAAGAGATCGTCCTGCTCAATGAAGGCCATCTCCATATCAAGCTGATAGAACTCGCCCGGGCTGCGATCGGCACGGGCATCTTCATCGCGGAAACAGGGGGCTATCTGGAAGTAACGAGGAAAGCCCGATACCATCAAAAGCTGCTTGAACTGCTGGGGCGCCTGGGGCAGAGCGTAGAACTTACCCGGATGGAGGCGGCTTGGAACCAGGAAGTCGCGTGCGCCCTCGGGTGAGCTGGAGGTAAGTATCGGAGTTTGTATTTCGATAAAATCCTGCTCTTCGAGGTAGCGGCGCACGGCTGCGGTGAGGCGGCTGCGAAAAATGATATTTTCATGAATTTTTTCGCGGCGCAGGTCGATAAAGCGGTATTTCAGGCGCAGCTCTTCAGAGGTCTGCACTTCGTCGGCCACCGGAAAGGGCAGTGTTTGCGCATTGCTCTCAACCGAGATTTGGCTGACAACCACCTCAATTTCACCTGATGCCAGTCGGGGGTTGATGGCGCCCGGAGCGCGGAGTACAACAACGCCCTCAATGCAGATAACTGATTCGAGATGCAGTTGCTCTGCTTTTGCAAAGAGCTCCTGCTGCTCAGGCTGGATCACAAGCTGGCTGATACCGGTATGATCTCTCAGATCAATAAAAATCAGCCCACCGTGATCCCGTTTTCTGTGAACCCAGCCGGCCAGCCTGACAGAGCCATGCTCACGCTCCGGACTCAAGAATCCGCAATAATCAGAGCGGAACCGGTTTTTCAGAATTTGCGTGCTCTCTGCAGCTTTTGTCATAATATTCCTGTCGTCCTTTGTATAGAGAAGTTGAAAAAACTTAAAAGCATGAATATGAAGAATATTTCCTCATTTATAAAACCCGGTGGCCCCGAAACCATCACTCAATAGACCAGTTCCCCTCCAAACTCGGTAACAAGAAAGCGAATGACCTCATTGTGTTGTGAAAGCTCCTGAAAAATAGTAAAGACCGTCTTCTCTCTGGTACAGGCATCTTTTTCTGCATCATAAGAAATACGGATCTGGAGCGGGAGGGCATAAAACGCTGAAATTTCCTGCTGAAGTTCTGAGCGCTCCTGCTGAAGCTCCTCGTAGGAAAACTTTCGGCAACAGGCAATGTCAAGCACTCCGCCGGGAGTGCAGGCAACAAGTTCGCATGATTGCAGGTGCGTTGCCATCAGATTTTTAGGCTTTTTGGCCATATACTCAAGAAACTGGTGCCATTCAACCTTGAGCAAGGCAAGATCAGCCAAGGGCTCAGCACCTTCGTGATGCACCGTTTCGGATAAACTCTTGGGAAGCATCTGCGGCAATGCTGAGTTTGAGGCAAAACTTGAGAGTTTTTTCTGCCACGAACCAAGATCAAACTCCCCTTTTTCAGAGGGCTTTGCGGCTGGTGCAGGTGTGGATGATTCAGAAATTGGTGCAGCAGGAACGGGTTCCTTTTTCAGAGGCTTGTCAGGTGCTTTTTTTTTTGAGCCTGCAGTTGAGGTTGCGCTTCCGCCGCAATGGCTGCCAACGGCACGGCGTGCACAATGTCAATCAATTTCAGCAGCGCAAGCTCAAAACGAAACTGGTATTCAAACTGGAACTTCAACTCTTTCTGAGTCAGCAGAAGAAAGTCAACCATCTGCATGAGGGCAGAAGGGGAGAAATTGGCCGCGTCACGCTGGTAGCGCTCACGGATTGCATCAGGTCGCTCAACCAGACGGGTGGAGGAGAGATTCTGTACTACAAGAAAATTCCTCAAATGCTCAATCAATTTTTCAAGAAAATCCTGTTCGTCATATCCATTCCTGATCACAAACTGCGCAACGTCAAGCATTTTTGATGCACTGCGCTCCGCGACGGCATCCGTAACCTCAAAAAGATGGTCATCATCGATATAGTTCAGCAATTCAGAGACGCCAAGGTAACTGATGCTTCCCGTATGATCGTTCTCGGCTGAAAATGCAATAACCTGGTCAAGAATACTCTGTGCATCACGCATGGAGCCCTGCGCCTTTCGCCCGATAAGCTGCAAGGCGTCGGGGTCAACCTTGATCTGCTCAGCATCACAGATAAGCTGCAGTTGCTTCTGCATCTCTTCAAGCGGAATACGTTTGAAGTTGAAACGCTGGCAGCGGGAGGCAATGGTTGCTGGAATCTTGTGTAGTTCGGTAGTGGCAAAAATGAAAATTGCGTGGGGCGGCGGCTCCTCAAGGGTTTTCAGAAATGCGTTGAATGCGGCAATGGAGAGCATGTGTACCTCATCAATAATATAGACGCGGTAGATTCCCTTCTGCGGCCCGTAGCGCACATTTTCACGCAAGGTGCGGATATCATCGACACTGTTGTTGGATGCGGCATCAAACTCCGCAATATTCATGCTGGTGCCGGCATCAAAGTCCAGGCAGCTCTCGCACTCTCCGCAAGGTTCGGTCACCTGCTGGAGGTACTCGGCATCCTCCATCATCTTCTGGCAGTTCAGCGCTTTGGCAAAAACCCTTGCTGCGGTTGTCTTGCCAACGCCGCGCAATCCCGAAAAAATATAACCATGCCCGACCCGGCCCATGCGCAGTGAATTCTGTATGGTACGGGTAACATGTTCCTGTGCGGTAATGTCGGCAAATTTTGCCGGTCTGTACTTCCGGGCTATAACCTGATAACTCATTCTTGTGATTTATTAATATCCTCTAACAAGGGTGCAAGGGGTCGATCCATGCTGCTTTTAAGGCAATCCGTGACTCCCCTGTTGATCGTTTCCAAATGTACGCTATTCGCTTCTGAAATCAGCGAACCGTTTTCATCACTCCAAAACCCGGATGGAATGATTGCATAAAGATCGTAAAGAGTCAGGACATAGAGATCACGACTTACGGCAAGGTCACCATTTACAGTCAGATGAACCAGTTCGTTCAGCAGAAGGATATCGACAATTTTCCGTAAACCGGAAGGAGTCGGGCCGTGAACAACCTTCAGAATTTTCTTCATGTTCATGGCATTGCCGCTCTTTTGGCCACTCCAGATATGAGCCAATACTGAAAGAATTTCGGGCATTCCACGCATGGGGTTGAAGGGCTCGGCAACCGTATCTTCAGGTTTAAGGGCTCCGAGACAAAAAACAAATTCTGCACCCGTCAGCACCACAATCCAGCCAAGATAGATCCAGAAAAAAAGCATCGGGATAACCGATAACGCACCGTAAATATGCTGAAACGTCGCAATATGAGTGATATAGAAGGCAAACCACCTCTTGGAAAGTTCGAAGAGCACGGCAGCAAGCAGCGCACCGGAAAAGGCATGAACAAACCTGACCCGACGGTTTGGAACAAGCATGTAAAGCAGAAAAAAGGCAACAATCGAGTTGATGACTGGAAAGAGAGAAAGAAAACTGGGTTTCATTTCAAGCAAGGGTCCTGCCGTAAAGATCATATACCAGACATAGGAACTTGCGGCAAGGCTGCTTCCAATAAGCACAGGCCCGAGAGTCAGTACCGTCCAGTAGAGGGTAAAACCCTGCAAAGCCTTGCGGGGAGCATGAACCTCCCAAATTTCATTGAGCGTATGATCGACCGTTGAGATGAGAAAGAGTGCAATGATAAAAAGAAAAACGCCACCAAGAATCGGCACACTGGAGGTCTTTCCGATAAAATCGGTCAGATAGTTATTAAGCACCATCCCTGCGCCCGGCATGAAATTCTGGACAAGAAAATCCTCAATCGAGCGTTTAAAAGGTGCAAAGACCACAAACACATTGAGAATTGAGAGGATGATGGCAAGGATCGGCACTATCGAGAGGAGTGTCTGAAAAGCAAGAGAGCCGGCACCAAGAAAAATCCTGTCGTGAATAAAATTTTTCCAGAAAAAAGGGCCAAAAGCGCGCAGATAGTGCGCAGCTTCAGCATGGAAGGCCTGTTTCGATGTTCTCACTCTTCTTTCCATCCTCTCTTCCTTTTGTTCTCAAACCACTCTATGCAGCAAAAGAATGTTCCGGATACCCAACTTCTTTATCCTTCACAGGGGTGCGCTCGCGACCGATCTTACCCTGGTCATCAGCAGCAGGCCGATCGTAAAAAACAGCAACAGAGAGGCGAGCGCCACTTTCTGGCTTCCAGCCTGCGCCGAAACAAACCCGAACACAAGAGGACCAACCACAGCCGAAGCTTTACCGAAAGTTCCGTCATAAAAACCAAAAAACTCGGCAACATGTTCCTTGGGAGTCAGTCGGGTCATCATGGATCGCGATGCGGCCTGCGATGAACCCATTGACAAGCCGGCAAGCATTCCTGTATAGAAAAAAAGCTCCTTGCTGTCGGCAAAAATAGCCGCTATAACAACAACAAACCAGATTAAAAGGGTAATGACAATCGTTTTTTTGGGCCCGATTTTATCGGTCACAACGCCGAAAATTACCGAACCGGCAATGGCCGTCGTCTGAACCAGCATAAAAAAACCAATCAGCTCTCCGGTCGTAAAGCCAAGGCTGTTTTGGGCATAGATCGAAGAAAATGCTATAACCGTCAAGATGGCGTCATTGTAAAAAAAGTAGGCAAGAAGAAAACGGGCCAGATCGGGATAACTCATGATATGCTGAACCGTATACTTCACCTCCCTGATGGAGTTGCTGAGTGCCGCAAACGAGATCGCCGGTCGCTCCTCTTTTTTTTCATCCCGCAGCACAAGAAAAAGCGGAGCAGCAAAGAGTGCAAAAAACAGTGCGGCCACCAGAAAGCTCATTTGCACGTTCGGCATGTTCGAAAAAACAATCCCTTTACTGAGCAATGGCTTCACAAGCAGCAGGATGGAAAGTGCTCCAAGGTAACCCATGGCAAAACCATAGCCGGAAAGTCTGCCGACACTTTTAGCGGAAGCAAGCTCCTTGAGATAGGCGTCATAAAAAACAAGCCCACCCTCAAAGCCCATGTTAGCCAGAATAAAAAGGAGCACCGCAACCACGGCCATTCCCGGACCCGAAAAGGAGAGCAAGGCTGTAGCAACAACCGAGGTGATGGTAAACACGAAAAGAAAGCGTTTCCGTTTGCCCGAATAATCGGCCGCAGCTCCAAGAACCGGCGATATGAGAGCGACAAGCAGCATGGAGAGGCTGATACTCAAGCCCCACAAGGCGTCGCCCGAAGGCTCACCTTTGCAGATAACATTTTTGAAGAAAAGGGGAAAGACAAAGGTGACCATCATCACGCTGAAGGAAGTGTTGGCAAAATCAAAAAGCAGCCAGGAGAACACTTTAAATTTCTGCGTCACAATAGACATTCCATGTTTAACTTGTGCGTGGTTCCTGCATAGAGCGGTTACACTCCGGCAATATGCTGGAACAATGATTCAAAAAGCGCTCTTCCATCAAGAGAGCCAAGACTCTTTTCGCTCGCCCGTTCTGGATGAGGCATCAGACCAAGTACATTGCCCTGGCGGTTGATAATTCCGGCAATATTGTTGATTGAGCCGTTCGGATTGGCTTCATCAGTAACCATTCCCTCTGCATCACTGTATTTGAACACAATCTGCTCGTGCTCCTCAAGGCTTTCAATAACTTCGGGCGGGGCAAAGTAGTTGCCCTGGCCATGCGCAATGGGAACGCTGAGGAGTTGATCCTGCTGGTAGCGATTCGTAAAGATGGTTGAGCAGTTCACCGTCTTGAGGGTCGTTTGGCAACAAAGAAACTTTTTATCACGGTTCTTCGAGAGAGCGCCTTCGAGGAGTCCACTTTCGAGCAGCACCTGAAATCCATTGCAGATGCCAAGCACAGGAAAACCTTTGCGGGCAAACTCGATAACTTCCTGCATGATAGGAGAAAAACGGGCAATGGAGCCAGCCCTGAGGTAATCGCCATAGGAAAAGCCGCCAGGCAGAATGATTGCCTTTGCTCCCTGGATATCATGGTCATTATGCCAGAGCATGACCGGTTTAATACCGCTGAACGAACCAACGGCATACTCCGTATCATGATCACAGTTTGAACCCGGAAAGACAACGACCCCTACAGTTACATCAGCCATAATTGAATACTATTTAATTGACTTGTTCCAGCTCAAAGGAGTAATTCTCCATGACCGGATTCGATAAGAGTTTCTGACAGATCTCGTTGCAGATGCGTTCAGCCTCCTGCAACTTCTCTTCGTTAATGATCACCTCGATATATTTGCCGATTCTGGCTGATTCTACGGTATGGTAACCGAGGTTTTTCAAGGCGTGCTCGACCGCCTTGCCTTGAACATCAAGAATGGACTGGCGCAGGGTCACCTTTATTTTTGCAGTATAGGGCATTATCATGCGTATGGTTGAATGAAAAAAATCAGGTCTGCCACTGGCGACGCCACAACAGAGTAAGTGAACGTGCAATACCGAGCAGAATATACAACAACATGGCAAGAAAAAAAGCTTTCGAGTGAAAGAGAAGCACACAGAACATAGCACCGATATAGAGTGCCATTTGCAGAGGCTTACGCCGGAAAGAGTCAACGGTAGGCTTGGGCAAAGCATCATAATTAACCTTGCTGACCATGAGCAGGGCAAGTACCGTGGAGAGCCCGGCCAGAAACATCTGCATGGATAAAAAAGGAAAGATTGGATCAGCACTCATCCAGAGCACAAACCCGGCAACCGTCAACGCCTGTGCCGGTGTAGGAAGACCCGAAAACGACTCCTTGTCGTAGCCAATCATACTGATATTGAATCGGGCGAGCCTGAGGCCACTGCCGATCATAAGCAGAGAGCTGACACAGATACCGGTAATGCCCGGCAGCCCTTCAAGACCAAACTTGTAGACCAGATATGCCGGAGCGGCTCCGAAAGAGACAAGATCAGAGAGGGAGTCAAGCTCAACACCAAAGTCAGAGGTCCCGTTGGTGATTCTGGCCACAAAACCGTCAATGGTGTCAAAAAATGACGCAAGAATGATAAACCAGCACGCGGCAACAAAACTCCCCTCTCCTGACATCACAATGGCAATATAGCCGCACACCATGTTCATGACGGTAAAAACCGAAGGGACAAACGAGCGCGATACAGAGGGAAAAAATGGTGAACGCTCTTTTGAACTGTTTTTCAGAAAAGGGGGGTAGCGCTTCTGAGCCCTTTGTTTGCCACTATCACTCATATACAGGAAAATCCATCATCGGGGAAAAAATTTCATAAGAGGCAAAAAACGCCTCGACGGAGAGTGAGTTTTCGAGCCACTCTTCATACCGAATATCAAGGTAATGAATTTTATACTCTTTTTGGAATTCTGCATACCTCGGGCCCGGGAGGAGCCGCTGAATTTTGGTATTATTGCCGGGAATGGTTCTTGTTACTACAATTGTTACATTCTGGATTTTTTATTGGGGGTGGATATCGGAAATATGGGGGGAATGTGGGCGGGACTACCCCGCCCCTGCGGTTAATAACTTTCGTCGGTGGATGGGAAACTGGTTTGGCGGACATCCTCGACGTACTGGCGTACGGCTCCCTCAATAACGGTATTCAAATCGGCATACTGACGCACAAAACGGGGATGAAACTCCCGGTTGAGGCCAAGAATGTCGTTGATGACGAGCACCTGGCCGTCACAGGCAACTCCGGCGCCAATACCGATGGTGGGAATCGTCAGTGAGCGGGTTGCTTCGGCGGCAAGCGCTGAAGGTATTTTTTCGAGTACGATGGCAAATGCACCCGACTCCTCAAGGATTCTTGCATCTTCAAGCAGTTGTTCGGCCTCTCTCTCCTCCTGTGCCCTCACCCGGTAACTCCCGTACTTGTAAATCGACTGCGGCATCAGACCGAGATGGCCCATGACGGGAATCCCGACGTCGGTTATCCGCTTGACGGTATCGGCAATGATCATGCCTCCCTCCAGCTTGAGCGCATCACATCCATGCTCCTTCATGATCTTTCCTGCATTGCGCAAAGCCTCATCACCTGAAATCTGATAGCTCATGAACGGCATATCAACGACCACCATTGCCCGGCCGCTTTCGTCGTGCACACCTTTTACAACGGCCTTGGCATGATAAATCATCTCTTCTATCGTGATCGGCAAGGTTGTACTGTGACCGGAAAAGACGTTGCTTGCTGAGTCGCCAACAAGAATGACATCAAGACCTGCCCGGTCAAGAATTCTCGCCATGGTATAATCATAGGCGGTCAGCATCGAGATCTTCTCGCCGTTCTGCTTCATATCGAGCAATCTTCGTGTGGTAACATGACCCGATTTCTGCTGGGAACTTCTGTTCATAATGGCTGTTACTTAATGGATTGAGTGTTCGTGATGTTCCAGAATATCCTGCATATTGCAAATATAAAGTTCCTCGGTTTCGACGCCATGCAGTTTTTTTACGGCAGAGTGCATCAGCATACTCAGTTGAGCATAGTCGGGAATGTAGCCGAGAATCTCCTGAAGAGAGGTGGTTTTTCGCTCCATCTCACTCGTTATCTCCTCGAAAGCATCTCCTTCGGAATGGGTCATAAGGGAGCAAAGCTCTTTGTGCCGCGACGACAGAGGAAGCGACCCATGCTGCAAAAGAACGTTACGGCTCTTTCGCTGTGCTGATCCAACGAGTTTCCGCCCTTCAACCTGAAGCTCATAACGGGCTGATGCGGTAAAGCAACTGACCGCTCTGGACGCTGCCCCCTGATGCTGCGGAAGAGTTGAACGGCAAAAGAGCGCATGAATGCCAAGGCTTTCAAGAGCAAGCTGGATAACTTCATGCACCATGCGGTACAGCTCGGAATTCTGTACCAGTGACTCTGCAAAAAAACTGTAGGTGAATTCCTCTGCATGAAATACTGCCCTGCCGCCAGTAGGCCTTCGGACAACATCAATACCCTCCGAGCGGCATTTAAGCAGGTCAATACCCGAAACATCCTGATTATACCCTACCGTAACGGCATAAGGCTGCCAGCCATAAAATCGCCAGAGACAACAGTCACGGCCATACCGCTGCTGAAACCGTCCATCCAGAAAGGCGGCCATCAACTGCCGGTCAATAGCCATATTCTCCTCACCGCTATTAAACCCTGAGTCAAGACAATAAACCTTATGAAAAAAAGTATTCACCATTATAACCTCTCCCGGGTACACTACAAGCCGCCGCAACACAAGTGCAATTGCAAATTCGGAGCAAGATAATAATTATTTTTACCCAGTACATTGTTTGTCTCCTGTGAGACGGGTATTTTGCGGAAAAGTGCCATTAGCCTTACCAATCGTCATTACCATACTCATGCCACGTATAACTGTTGCTCTCATTTTTGGAGGCAGGTCAAGCGAACACGAAATATCGATCATTTCGGCAAAATCAATAGCAGCAAATATCAGCTCCGAACGCTACAAGGTTATTCCCTTCTATATCACGCATGAGGGGCATTGGCTCTGTGACGGAATTGCACAGGATATTCTGAACCTTGACCTCTCAGCTCTCCTGAGAAACTCTTCACTCGAAGCAACGGCCTCAACCCTCCGGGAGATGGTAAAAGAGGGCGCCCAGAAGCCTTTTGACTTTGATTTCAAGAGTGTGGGCATTGAGGTCGCATTCCTCACGCTTCATGGAACTTATGGTGAGGATGGCCGCATCCAGGGTTTTCTGGATACCTGCGGCATCCCTTATACCGGGTGCGGCGTTCTGGCCTCGGCACTGACGATGGACAAGGCGCTCACCAAACTTTGCGTTGCCGATGCGGGTCTTGCTGTCGCACCATCCATAACACTCTTCAGCGCCGATTACCATGCCGACCCTGAGAGCATGCACTCCTTGATTGAGCAGCAGTTTGCATATCCATTTTTTGTCAAACCGGCAAATCTCGGATCTTCAATTGGTATCTCAAAAGTGCATCAGCGTGCCGAACTCCCTTCAGCCCTCGAAAGCGCCTGCTCGCTCGACGCAAAGGTGCTGATTGAAAAAGCAATCAGTGGCAGGGAGATTGAGGTCGCTGTGCTTGGTAATGAGCAACCGGAAGTTTCAGTCTGCGGCGAAATCGAACCTGGCAGCGATTTTTATGACTATGAAGACAAATACATTCACAACAGCGCCAAACTCTTTATTCCGGCACGCATTCCCGGCAACATGCAGGAAGAGGTGCGCAGTGCTGCGCTCAAGGCATACAAGGCACTCGGATGCCGGGGTATGTCGAGAATAGATTTTTTTGTTGACGAAAACACAGGAAGCATTATCCTGAACGAGGTCAATACCATTCCCGGCTTTACCGACATCAGCATGTATCCGCGTCTCATGAATGCAAGCGGCATACCTTTTCCGGAACTTGCTGAACGCCTGCTGCAGTTCGCACTGCAAACCGTACGACCATGATCAGTGAACCATACCTTTTTTTTGCAGAAGTTTCGCTTGACCTGTCAAGAGGAAGATTTCAGTCCGGCATTGACAAACTCGATCCATGCTCCGAGCAGTTTGCGGACTCCTATCTTTTTCACCTGCTCTATGCAAAAGCTCTCAAAGGGCTCCGGCAGAACACTCTTGCCGGAGAATATTTTCGAAAATGCTGCGCCATAGCTCCCGCAAATCAGGTCGCATGGCAAGAGCTTATTGTGCTTCAAGCTTCGACAGACATCGAGGAGGTGATCAATCCCTCTCCTGTATTCGACCCCGTCACCGATGAACTTGAACAACTGACTGCGGCACTTATGAAATTTGAACCGACAAAAACAACAGAAAACGCTGATCCAACTTCAATTCTTGAGCAAAAAATGCCTTTTTCGGATGATATAATAATCGCGGTACCCACTGAAAGCCTTGCCAACCTCTTCACGGCGCAGGGTGCCTACAAAAAAGCGATACAAATTTACACCCATCTTATTCAGTTGAAACCGCAAAACGCTGAACTTTACCAGCAGGAAATCGATTCGCTTCTTGAACAGCTCTAAGAACAAAACTGAAAACGGAAACCGTAAATGAAACGATTTCACCGAAATATCTATTGTTAACTGGAGTATATTGGAATGCAGGTGATCACAAGAGTAACTTTAAACGGTTAAAATATTGTATTTTGACTTCCAGAATTTTTTCAGGCTTCTGCATCGTTGTGCTTTTTCTTGCTTCACCCTCAATGGCCCGGAGCAGTGAACAAGCGGAAAGAAGGCTCACTCTTGCCAACTGTATCGAGGTGGCGCTCAGTAATGCAACTTCAGCAAAAAAGGCCGACTCAAACCTGAAGCTCCAAGGTGCTGATGTTTTGAGAAGTTACGGCAGCTTTCTTCCCCGACTCTCCGTATCGGCTGGCTATTCGCCCTATACGCTCAGACGCGCCTATGCTCCGGGGAGCCCCGTAGCCGAAGTGCAAAAAACAACAATCAAATCGGCTGACCTTACCCTTTCAACCTCGCTTAATCTTTTTAACGGATTCAGTGACTACGCAGCACTGCAAGCATCGCTCAAACAGGAACGCGCGGCTGAATTTACCCTTCGGCGAGCGCTCGAAAGTGTTGTTTACGATGTTACCCAAACCTATTATCAGGTGCGCCTGAACCAGGAACTCCTTGCTATTGCTCGCGAAAACCTCCTTCTTGCCCAGGATCAACTAACCCTGACTGACCGACAATTTCAGATTGGCCTCAAATCCATGACCGATCGTTACCAGCAGCAGGCAGATGCTTCTGAAAGCGGCCTTCAGGTCATCAAGGCAGATACCCGCATGCAGCGCAGTATGTTTGAACTGCTTCGCCGCCTGCAAATTGACCCGCAAACAAAGATCATCCTCATACCCTCTCCGGAAGAGCTGCAAGCGCCTCTTTCATCGAAGCTTGATATCGACAGCCTTGCCGCCATAGCTCTTGAGAGGCGAAACGACCTGAAAAGCAAGCTTTTTGAAACCTATGCGGCCAAATGGCAGACAAGAGAGTCGCGGGCGCCATGGTATCCAAGAGTTGACCTTGGTTTTAACGTCAGTACGGGGGGAACCGAGTACTTCCACCCTGAATACGCCTATCCCCCGCTATCTGAGCAATTGAGTAATACGGTTGGATACTCGGTGGCCCTGAACCTCAGTTGGGCTATCTTTGACGGGTTTCAGACCCGCTACAATGTTGAATCCGCCAAAGTCAACCAGTTGAACCAGCAACTCGATTATGCAGATCTGAAAAGAAATATCGCCATCGATCTTCAGCAGGCGGCGGGAGAGTATACATCCGCATTCATGCAGATCGAAACGGCCAACGTAAGTTTTACAGCAGCGAACTCGGCATATGAAGGCATCAAAAGAAAATACGAACTCGGCGCTGCGGGATTTGTGGAACTCAGCACAGCACGAGCCACCCTTTTCAATGCCCGATCCAATCAAGCCCAGGCCATCTATAATCTTGCGATGCAAAAAAGTATTCTTGATTTCACAACAGGCACCGTCATCATACCACAGCAACCAGAATCCGGTATACCACAGAGATGAGTAAACAAAAATCCTTGCTGAATCGAAAAACAATATGGATCTCCCTCGCAGCACTTCTGCTCGCTGGCGGATTGCTCTTTACCTTTTTCAAGCTTCGCGAAAAACCCATTGAAGTAACAACCGAACAGGTTTCCGTGAAAGAGGTTGTCCATATCGTCACGGCTACCGGAAAAATTGAACCCGCGCTTGTGGTAGCCATGTCACCCGACGTTTCAGGGGAGATTATCGAGTTGCCCATCAGTGATGGACAGAGTGTTCGGAAAGGAGATCTCCTGTTCAAAATCCAGCCTGACATCTATATCAATCAGGTGGAACAGAGCCTCGCCCAGCTTAACTCCGCCAAATCGCAAAGTCTGGAGACGAGCGCCAGAAAAATCAAGGCAGAGGATGATTTCCATAAGGCTTCACTGCTCTACAAGGACAAGCTGATCTCCGAATCAGATTATATCACATCGAGAACCAATGCACAAGCAGCACGGGCAGCTTATCAGGCCTCAATCTATACTATTGCACAGAACAAAAGCCTGCTTGACCAGAACCAGGATCGTCTGAAAAAGAGTGTGGTCCGTGCACCGATTGATGGTTCCATCATTGTCCTCAACAGCAAACTTGGCGAACGTGTCGTCGGCACCGGGCAGTTTCCCGGCACCGAGGTACTGCGACTGGCAAACCTTGACAGTATGCAGGTCGAAGTAGAGGTCAATGAAAACGATATTGTCAATGTCAAAACGGGCAACCCTGTCTCCATCACGGTCGATGCTTACGGTGATCGCATCTTCAAGGGAAACGTGCATGAGATATCCAACTCGGCTATTTCCAAGGCCGCAGGAACGCAGGAGGAGGTAACCAATTTTTCGGTCAAGATCCGCATTTTCAATCATGACCGTCTGCTGAAACCCGGTATGAGCGCAACGGCGGATATTGAATCACAGCGGATAAAAAATGCTCTTGTCGTCCCCATTCAAAGCGTTACCGTCAGATCTGAGCCCGAAAATGCTGTGAGCAAAAAAACTGAGAAATCACCCATAACCATAACATCCACCAGCAAGGAACCCGAAAGCCGGCAGGGAGTTTTTGTCGTCAAATCAGGACGGGCATCGTTCCGGACAGTTAAAACAGGCACGACCGACAATACCCATATTATCATCACCGCTGGACTCAGAAGAGGAGAAGAGGTTGTTTCTGGAAGTTACACCGCCATTACCAGCCAGCTCAAAGAGGGCAGCCTGGTTAAACAGCAGCAAAAATAACCCGAAAATGGAGAATCAGGCTGTCATAACCATGAAATCGCTCTGCAAATTCTACGAGATGGGCGATCAGGTTGTCCATGCACTTGACTCAATCAATCTTGATTTCCAGCGCAACGATTATACGGCCATCATGGGGCCGTCAGGGAGCGGAAAATCAACACTCATGAACATTATCGGATGTCTTGATACCCCCACTTCGGGCAGTTATGAACTCAACCATCAGAGTGTTGCAGAAATGGATGACGACGAACTGGCCCGTATCAGAAACCGCGAAATCGGTTTTGTGTTTCAAACCTTTAACCTGCTTCCCCGCCTTAATTGCCTGAGCAATGTCGAGCTCCCGCTGATCTATGCCGGAGTATCGCCTGAAGAGCGGCAGGAACGTGCTCGTGAAGCGCTCGTCAAAGTGGGTCTCGGCGACAGGATGACCCATAAACCTGCTGAACTTTCCGGAGGTCAGATTCAGCGGGTAGCCATAGCAAGGGCACTGATCAACAAGCCCTCCATCATTCTCGCCGATGAACCAACAGGAAACCTCGACACCGCCACAAGCCATGACATCATGGATATTTTCGGATCGCTTTCCGAAGCAGGTAACACCATTATCCTGATCACCCATGAAGAAGATATTGCCCGATATACCCGTCGTGTCATTCGTCTCCGGGATGGAAAAATCGAAAGCGACACCAAACAATGAACCGGACGACATACCAACAGTTCCGTTATGAAACCACTGAGAGCCTGAAAATGGCCCTCTATCAGATACGTGCCAATAAAATACGCTCGTTCCTGACAGCTCTGGGCGTGATTATCGGCATTGTCGCCATTACCATGATGGGAACCGCAATCAACGGTATCGATCTGGGATTCGAAAAAAGCCTTGCCATGCTCGGCTACGACGTTATCTATGTCCAGAAATCATCATGGAGCACCATGGGGGAATGGTGGAGGTACCGGAACCGTCCGGACCTGAAAACAACCTATGCCGATCAACTCAATCGTATTATTGCCGATACTCCCCGCTCTGAGCTTCTCATTGCTGTACCTCAGATGTCAACCTACCAGGCATCGGCAAAGTACCGTGAACGAGTTCTTGAACAGGTCTTTTCCCTCGGGACAACCCATGAGTACCTGCAGACCGCATCCGGCAATCTTACCGCCGGACGATTCTTTACTGCCGGAGAATCAATCAGCAGGGAGATGGTCGCGGTCATCGGTGACGATATTGCCACCGGCCTCTTTCCGGGTGAACCAGCTCTGGGCAAATCAATCCAGCTCAAAAACCGCAAGCTCCGCATTATCGGCATCTTTAAAAAACAGGGGAAGTTTCTCGGGCTCTTCAGTTTTGACAATCAAATCATCATGCCGCTCGGAGCCTTTGAAAAAGTATATGGAAAAAACATGTTCATAACCATCAGGGTAAAAATCAAAGCCCAGGAGCGTGTTGCTGAAGCAAAAGAGGAGCTGCTCGGATTGATGAGAAGAATCCGGAGAATTTCGCCTGGAAATGAAGAGGACTTCTCCATCAATGAACAGCAAGCATTCAAAAGCCAGCTTGACCCCATCAAAAACGGCATTGCTATCGCTGGCATCTTCATTACCGGCATGTCGCTCTTTGTCGGGGCCATCGGTATCATGAACATCACCTTTGTCAGCGTGAAAGAGCGTACCAGAGAGATCGGACTGCGCAAGGCCCTTGGCGCCAGACGTCGAACCATTCTGCTGCAATTTCTCATCGAGTCGATCATGATCTGCCTCATCGGCGGCGTTATTGGTCTCGGAACGGCCCTGACGATCACCTTTGCCATTGAAAAAATTGTGCCCGATTTTCCGATACAATTCTCTTTGAATCTTGTGCTGGCAAGTCTTGTTGTTTCCGTGGCCACGGGTATTATCTCGGGACTTGCTCCTGCCGTAACGGCCTCAAAGCTCGACCCGGCAGACTCGCTGCGTTATGAATAGGAGTTCTTATGTTGTTGCGTGAAACCGTCATTCAGGCACTTTCTTCCCTGGCTGTCAACAAGCTCCGCTCATGGCTGACCATCATGGGCGTCGCTGTCGGCGTATTTTCCATCATTGCCGTCATGACCGCCCTTGATGCCATCGACAAAAGCGTCGAGTCAGGCCTGACAAGTCTCGGAGCCAACACCTTCCAGATACAAAAAAATCCAGCGACCGTGTTCGGTGGCGGGCATGGCCGCAATGTACTGGCCAACAGGAAAGACATCACCTACAAGCAGGCCCAGCTTTTCAAAAAAAACATGGGATCAAAAGCCAGAACAATCGGCTTCATGATTTCCAGCCAGGCCAATCAGGCAAAATATGCCAACCAGGCAACCAATCCTGACGTCATCATGCAGGGCGCTGACGAGAACTTCTCCCTCTCAAACGGCTATACCATAGCAACAGGACGTAATCTTTCAGAGACCGACATCCGATCAGCCAGAAACGCCGCCATCCTTGGAGGCGAAGTTGCCGCAAAACTCTTTCCGACTGGCGAAAATCCGCAAAACAAGTTTATCAAGGTAAACGGCGAAATCTACACGGTTGCCGGAGTTTTCGAAAAAAAGGGGGCTGCATTCGGTCAAAGTCAGGATAACTTTGTGCTCATTCCCATTACCCGATACCTCGACCACATCAATGAAAAAAGCAGTTTAAGCATCACCATTGAAGCCCTCTCACGCAAAGAATATCAGCCAACTATCGACCGCGCAATCGGTGCAATGAGACTTGCAAGGGGGCTGACCGTCAAGGATGCCAACGATTTTGAAATCAGAACCAATGAATCCCTGATCGACTCGTTCAGGGATATAAAACTCGCCATCGGCACCGGCGCATTCATCATCAGCTTTATGGCCCTCCTGACCGCAGGAGTGGGAATCATGAACATCATGCTGGTCAGCGTCACCGAAAGAACCCGGGAGATCGGAATCAGAAAATCGATCGGTGCTCCCCGCAGAACCATTCTTCGCCAGTTCCTCTTCGAATCATTTTTTCTTTCCCTTGCTGGTGGAGTGATTGGCGTTCTTGCAGGCATCACCGCAGGCAACGTTGTTGCGTGGAAATTCAATCTCCCTCCCATATTTCCATGGGTATGGATAACCGTCTCCATGATTGTCTGTTCCGGTATCGGTATGGCCTTTGGACTTTTTCCGGCATGGAAGGCTGCAAACCTCAACCCGGTGGAAGCTCTGAGACCAAAGTAGGGTGGATAGTTTGGCAAGTCCTGGAATAGAGCCTCACGTTGAGCCTGTTCATGAAATATGGAACAAATTGGCTGCATACTGTTTGACCTGATGCATCATGGTTGATTCACCGGCAGCAAATGCTTCAAGCTGCTTTTTCAGGCCGGAGCCTTCACCATAAGTACAGTCTACACGATCCCACGATGGCAACACATCGTTTTCAATCCACTGCCAGCGCTGCTCCCGGTCCGTGACGCTCTTGATACCAGTCAGCGTTTCGAAATATCCTGAAAAGGATGAAAAAGAGGCTTTGACGTTTTCAACCGCTCCGGAAAAATCAAGCTCGCTTCCAAACGAAACGACAATCCTTCCCTGAGGACTGATCGCATCAAAAACCGGCTGCAAGGTATTGAGCTGTTCATGACGAAGCAACAGTACATTACCATTCCATATCACCCTGCGGGCCTCCTCTTCATTTCCCGCTTTTTCCAGTATGCGAAACCCCTCATCAATCATCCTGAATCCTGTCAGCAAATATTCTTCATTTTCTTTGCAGCAGTTTTTCTCAATCTCACCAATACCGCTTTCCTGATAGGCTGCATGTGCCCAGGCGATATCGGCAAAAATAGCATTGTTCCCACGACGGATTTCATCAAGATCGACAAGAAAAAGCTGCCGGGCTGCTACCGAATGCATAAATGAAGGAACTGAAAAAAGGTTGTTAAGGGCAGAACGGAACAACCTTGCGGGATCAAATGAAAAACCTTGATTCGTCGCCTCTTCCTGAATGACAAATTGATCAGGAGCATGCATCATTTCGGAAAACGCAAGCGCAATACCAACCTGCCGCGAAGCAAACGCAGCCATCCCTGCCCACTTGAACAGCTCCGGTTTCTGCAAATACCACGCCGCATACTGAGCTGTAATGGCTATGTTACGCTCTACAATCCTCTCCTTCGGTGGCAAGCCGGATTCAAGCTGTTCAATCCATTCTTCTTTTGAGCGGCTCATGACAATACTTTGGTCTTAAAGGGTTACTGCTGTCAAGGATATAAACCAACAAATCAGATTATAAATTTTCGTCCGCATCAAACCGTTGTCGTATTCCCTGGCAAGAGAAGCAGCAACATGATTACAGCTCGCATTTCTTTACAGGTGTCACTCAATTGAGGATTTATTCAGCCGGTTTTGCTGTTTTCGTATTGACGTTTTTTATGAGCTGTTAATGCAAAACTTTTTAAACAAAAACACCCCAAAAACAATGAAACCTCTTCAAAAACTTGCCAAATCATTCGTTTTTCTGCTCATTCTTGCCATGGCCAGCATGACCTGGGGCTGTGAGTCATCAACGAATGCCGGTCGCGGTGCAGGTATTGGTGCAACGGCTGGCGGTGTTATTGGTGGTATTATCGGCAGCCGCTCGGGCAGTTGGGCGAAAGGGGCTATTATCGGCGCCGTCATCGGCGGAGCTGGGGGAGCACTTATTGGCAACTACATGGACAAGCAGGCCGCTGAAATCGACCGCGATGTTGAGGGAGCGCGTGTTGAACGTGTCGGCGAAAGCATCAGGGTGATTTTCGACTCCGGCATTCTCTTCTCAACCGGCTCGGCAACCATAACCTCGACCAGCCGCTACAACATTGAAAAACTTGCACGCATTCTCAACCGCTATCACGACACAACCCTGGTCATCGAAGGTCATACCGACAATACCGGCAGCGAGACAGCAAACCAGTCTCTTTCCGAAAGAAGGGCTGAATCGGTAGCAAACCTGCTTGAGGCGTACGGTGTTTCCTCCAGAAGAGTCTCCCCGGTCGGGTTCGGTGAAACCCGTCCCGTTTCAACCAACGAAACAGAAGAGGGGCGCAGGCTTAACCGTCGCGTGGAAGTGCTGATCTATGCGAACGACGACCTGAAACGTCAGGCAGATTCCGGCGAGTTGAGGTATTAACTCTTTTTTTTAATGCAAGTTGTCAATCCAGTAAAAAAGCCTGAACTCCATCTTTTCAGGCTTTTTTACTGGCGCACTGGGGGGAAAAAACAAAAAATGGTTACATTCCCTCCGTCCAAAACAAGCCTGACCAAAATGGATGATTATGTCAGCACACTCTCCTTTGTAAAACATAACGCACCAACCATGATCTATTTCAAAACTGCCGAAGAGGTCCTTTTTCAATGGGTTACACGAGTCTGCAGCGGAAATGCCGACGACATTGCTGCGCTTTATCATGAATCGGCTGTCCTTATTCCTACCTTTTCTCCCCATACCGTCATAACCCCCGAGGGAGTAAGAGACTACTTTGGACAGCTTGCGACACGGGACGGTCTTGGTGTCCGTTTGCACAACAAGGCACTCAGAAAACAGTCAGTAAGCGATACCTTGCATACTCTGAGCGGCATCTGCTCCTTTGAATTTGAAGTCGACCAGGTACTGCTCTCCTTTCCTTCACGATTTACTTTTGTCATCGATATATCGCTTCCGAAACCCATTCTGCACCACCACTCATCGCAGGTACCAAGGAATCTTTCGTAAATTCCGTAATGTTTCACCCAACGCCCAAAGAGAGGAATTACGAAATGTACCGAAGCATTGCTGACTATGGCCTTATCGGGGATCTCCACTCTACCGCCCTTGTCTCTAAAGATGGCTCAATTGATTACTGTTCTCTTCCCTGGCTCGACTCCCCGACCATCTTCGCCTCACTGCTCGATGATGAGCAGGGGGGCTTTTTCAGCCTCCACCCTTCGGAACCCTTCTCCTCTGAACAGGAATATCTGACCAACACCAATATTCTCTCCTGCCGGTTTCGTACAAGGAGCGCCGAAGCGCTGCTTCATAACTTTATGGTTGTGGAAAATAATGCCCACATCAAAAAGACAAAACATCGCATCCATCGCTGTCTGAAGGTCATCAGGGGCAACATGCATTTTACGCTCACCCTGACACCCCGGCCGGAGTATGCAACGGTGGTTCCCTCCATTACAGAGGACGGCGCCAACCACTTTACGGTCAGTTATGGAGACAAAACCCTTTCACTTGCCCTGGCAGGCTGCCAGGCCAGTGTCCTTGGTAACCGTGCGGGAGAGCTGAGACTGGCGTTGCAACTTGAAGCTGGTGAAGAGGCCCATATAGACCTGATCTACGGAACCCATAACAGCCAGGACCCCCTCCCTTGTCCTTTTGAAGAAAACAGGATATTCTGGCAGGATTGGGTACTCCCCTGTCTGGGCGAGCGATGTGCCTATCTTGGAGAGTTCACCCCGATGATCAACCGCTCTCTGTTGCTGCTCAAACTACTGACCTTTCAGCCTACCGGTGCCATTGCTGCGGCAGCAACGACCTCCCTTCCTGAAACATTTGGCGGTGAGAGAAACTGGGATTACCGCTTCAGTTGGCTGAGAGATGCCGCATTTACCCTTAAAGCGCTCTTCTCTGTCGGCCACGTCGCCGAAGCAGATGCTTACCTCCGCTGGGTGCACGAAACCTATCGCAAATACGGAAGCAGTAACCTGCAGATCATGTACACCCTGCACGGCAACGACCGGCTTAACGAAAAAGAGCTCAGCCACCTGAAAGGGTACCGTAATTCAAGGCCTGTACGGATCGGCAACGACGCTCACCGGCAGAACCAGTGGGACTTTTACGGTGAAGTCATGGATGCGGCCCTCCGGTTATCGGATTATGCAGGAAAAATTGATGAGGAACTCTGGCCGTTTTTCCGGGAAATCTGCGCCCTTGCCATTGAAAACTGGCAAAAACCCGATGACGGAATATGGGAAGTGCGCAACGGTCCGCACCATTTCGTCTATTCAAAAGTGATGTGCTGGGTCGCCCTCGACCGCGGGATAACCATTGCCCGCCGTTTCGGCTTTGATGCTCCTCTCGATTATTGGCTGAAAGAGCGGGAACTGATCCGTGAGGATATTCTGACGAAGGGATTCAATAAGTCGCTCAACAGTTTTGTCCAGAAATATGGCTCTTCAGAGCTTGATGCAAGCCTTTTGCTGCTGCCGATTGTCGGCTTTCTTCCCGCAAAAGATGCAAGAGTGCTGGGAACAATCAACGCATGCCGTGAAAAGCTGATGCAGGGTGGATTTCTGCTTCGCTACAAGGCGGAAGACGGCCTGAAAGGCGATGAGGGAGGATTTATTCTCTGCAACTTCTGGCTGGTAGAGTGCCTGGCGCTTTCAGAAAAGAGCGAGGAAGCTCTTGCGTTGCTCAAGCAAACCGTGAACGCATCAAATCACCTTGGGCTCTTTTCAGAAGAGTTTGAGAGTTCGACGCATGAAATGCTGGGCAATTTTCCCCAGGCTTTCAGTCATATCGGCTATATCAATGCTGTTGCCGCGATTCTGGCAGCAGAGAACCGTCTCCATGAAACAGGAACAGAGGCCCGTTGCGGAGAGCCGTTAGAACAAAACATGCCCCTTCAGGTAGTCCTGAACCCTGAACGAATCGCTAACCCGCAAGCCACCATCGCTCTCGCGGCCGAATTAAAAAAGAGGCTTGGCCGACTGCAGGGAGCATTTTTCAATACAGAAAAGGGCGTGGTCAATTACAAGGCACTGAAGCACTCCGAAGAGTTTGAGCGATACCTTCACCTGGCTGGATCGCTCAACACCTTCAATCTGGAGCACCTCCAAAACGATGCTGAAAAAAAGGCATTCTGGATCAATATCTATAACGTGCTTATTATTCACGGAGTCATTGAATTCGACATTCAGGGCTCCGTGTTTGAAATCCCGAATTTTTTTGGCCGGATTGGCTACACCATCGGAAACCTCTTTTTCACGCCTGACGACATTGAGCACGGCATACTCCGCCATAACCGGGCGCACCCGCACTTTCCCTTCAAACCCTTTCCGGCGCTCGATCAACGCAGCCAGCTTACGGTAACTTCATTCGATTTCCGTATCCATTTCGCACTCTTCTGCGCATCGTCATCCTGTGCTCCCATCGAGTTCTACGATGCAGCACCCATTGACCGGCAACTCGATACCGCAACAAGAAGTTTTATCAACCGTGACGGGATGAAAATTGACCGGAAAAACAACACGCTCTGGATGTCATCGCTCTTTCAGAGGTATGGCGAAGATTTCGGAAGCACTATGCGCAACATAATCCTGTTGCTGCTGCCGTATATGGATGAAGAAAAAAGAGGGTGGACAGAAGAGAACCTTGATTCCCTTCACATCCGATACCTGCCCTACAACTGGAATATGAACACCAGCCTGCAATAGGGCGCCACCCGTCTATTTCAGGGCAAGCTCTTTCATCTCACTTTCAAGGTGATCGAGCTTTGCTTTCATGGCTCCAAGATTACGCAGCATCGCCTCGTGCTTCAACTGGTCGCGCATAGGCTGAGCCGGATAACCACGAAGCGCTATACCGGGCTGAAGAAACGATTTCGAAATACCCGCCTGCGCTGCAACCTGTATTCGGTCAGCAAGTTCGAGATGACCGGCAAATCCAGCCTGCCCACCAATCACGCACTGACGTCCGAGTGTTACACTGCCGGAAATACCCGCCTGGGCAGCAATAACGGTATCTTCACCAATCCGGCAGTTGTGGGCAATCTGAACGAGGTTATCAATCTTGGCTCCCCGGCCAATCACCGTACTGCCCATAGTGGCCCGGTCAAGAGTAGCATTGGCCCCGATTTCAACATCATCGCCAATTTCAACAATGCCCATCTGCGGAATCTTTACATAAGAGCCGTCACTCTGTGGAGCAAAACCAAAACCATCAGCACCAATAACACTTCCCGAATGAATAACCACCCTTTTGCCGATAATGGTGCCATCATAACAGGTAACAGAGGGAAAAAGAATGCAATCGTCACCAACAGAGACATCGTGCAAAAGAACCGTATGCGCGCCAATGACGGTGTTGCTGCCAATCGAGCATCGATCACCAATCACGGCGAATGCTCCAATCGAGACGCCGTCACCCATGGTAACACCTTCACCAATAACCGCCGATGAGGAAATGCCTTTTGCAGCTACAATTCGGGGTGTTGCAAATTTCTTGAGAAGAAAAACGAATGCTGTATAGGGGTCACTGACCTTGAGGAACGAAATAGTGTGGCAGAATTGATCAACAGAAACCGAATGATGGACAATAACAAGTGAGGCCGCCGTGGTGGAAAGATATTTTGCATACTTCTCGTTGGCCACAAAGCTTACCTGCCCTTTTTGTGCCGTTTCAATTTTTGCCGGAGCCGAAATGATCCGATCGCCATCCCCTTCCAGTTCAACAGCATCAAAAAACTGCCGAAGGTAGCTCTGGATATCCTTGATTGTCATATTTGTCACGTCAATAAACTCCCTTTAGAAAGAAGAAAAAATTAATTAACTTTTCGGCCTTTTTAATTATATTTGGCCTCCCTTGAATGGTTTGGCCTGAAAAGGAACCTGAAACACTCATGGGCATTAACCGTACTGCCATAATATAACCCCTTTCATCCGAATATGCAGGACATGACGGCAAAACCCATTAAAATTTTTGCAGGACGCAGCAATCCGGCTCTTGCAGAAAAGATTGCTCAGTACCTCGACATGTCACTTGGCAACGCCAAGGTTCAAAACTTTTCTGACGGGGAAATTTCGGTAAACTATTTTGAATCTATCCGCGGCTCGGATATGTTCATTATCCAGTCAACCAATCCTCCTGGCGACAACCTGATGGAACTGCTGATCATGATTGATGCTGCGAGAAGATCGTCCGCCGCAAGAATCACCGCAGTCATTCCTTACTACGGCTATGCCCGACAGGACAGAAAAGATCGCCCCCGTGTCGCCATCACGGCAAAGCTTGTCGCCAACTTGCTTACCCAGGCCGGAGCCCATAGAATCCTGACCATGGATCTTCATGCACCTCAGATTCAGGGATTTTTTGACATCCCGTTTGATCACCTGTACTCCAGTGTCATTCTGATTGACCATATCCGGCATAGAGAGTTTCGCGACAACCTTGTTGTTGCATCCCCGGATGTCGGCGGTGTAAAGCTGGCACGAAAATTTGCTGAAGAACTCGGTACCGATCTGGTCATTGTTGACAAACGTCGCCCGGCAGCCAACGTTGCTGAAGTAATGAACATTATCGGCGATGTCAACGGCAAGAATGTTCTGCTGGTTGACGATATGATCGACACTGCCGGTACCATTGTCAACGCCGCAAAAGCGATTCGTGAAGCTGGCGGCCTTAAAATCTATGCCGCAACAACGCACCCGATTCTTTCCGGACCGGCAATCGAGAGAATCGACGCATCCATACTTGAAAAGGTGATCGTAACCGATTCGGTTGTCACCAATCACGCCTATTCACCGAAAATTGAGACCGTCACCGTCAGCAATCTCTTCGGCGAAGCTATCAAGCGTATTTATGAAGATGATTCTGTCAGTTGCCTGTTCGACAGTAAAAATATCATCGAAAAACTTACGAACCTTCATTAAACACAAGCGATAACAGAGATAAAGGAAGAGCATGGAAACCATTGTATTAGCTGTAACACCCCGGATCATCAAAAAGAATGATGCCAAAAGACTTCGTTTAAGTGGTGTTGTACCCGCAGTAGTCTATCATAAGGGCGAAGAGACCGTAGCCATAAGCGTCAATGAACTGGCACTCAAAAAGCTGGTGCACACAGCCGAATCGCATATTATCGATCTTCAGTTCCCGGATGGCAAAATCAAACGCTCTTTTATCAAAGAGGTTCAATTTCACCCGGTGACCGACAAAATCATTCATACCGACTTTCAGCTCTTCTCAGCCGAGGAGATTATTGAGCTTGAAGTCCCTGTTGCTGTTTCCGGCGAGAGTGCTGGCGTTGAAAAAGGCGGAAAACTGCTGATTATCCTCCACGCACTGACCATCAAAGGCAAACCGGAAGATATGCCCGATCACCTTGTTGTCGATGTTACGGCACTTGAAATCGGCCATTCCATCCACGTCAAGGAGATCCCGATGGATGCATACGCCGGCCTGCAGATCATGGATAATCCCGACGCTCCGGTCATTACCGTTCTTGCATCGAAAACAGCCGATGCTACTGTCGAAGTGGCTCCAACAACAGCAAGCTGAGAGCATTTCAACTTCTGTTGACAAAACGGGGTATCTTATACCATGCAAAGCTGCTTTTCTTTTTCGAAAAGCAGCTTTTTCTGGTTCCGGGAGACAACATTAACCGATAGCCACCAAGAGCTTGAAAACAGATTGCAGCACACCAGCACCCCTGCTGAACATTCACCCCGGTGCAGGGCCGAACAGATCACACAAAAAAGGAGTGAGCGTTTTTCTGTTGATCGCTCTTCTTGCTTTTCTGCTTATCCTGATTATCCAGGGCAATCTTGTACTGATCAGTTTCCGTTCGCTCTTTACCGCAATAGCGCTGATTATCTCTGAACCGGAAGCATTCCTGGAGATTTTTACGGCTGAGATTCTCGAATTTTGGATTGCCGCCATCTACCTTGTTGCCGTACCAATCATTCTGGCGCTTATTGCCTGGAAATCATACCGAAAAAACGCTGCCAAACAACAAAAAAATGATGAGCTGAGCCTTGGTAAAATAAGCCTCAAAGCCTTCATGCGCAACACCATAGCACTATACGCCTCGGCTATTGTCTTTATCCTCTACTCGGCAGCATTCCTTGCACCTTTAATCGCCCCCTTCAGCCCCTACGATCAGCAAGACTTTTTGGTCACCGCCTATCAGCCACCCCTCGCCCAATTAGAGGCACTGGTACTCCGGCAACCAAAAAACCTCATCATACCTCTTCAGCAAGGGAGCGGAACAACCGTCAATCTTGCCAACAGCCTCATCAGCGATTTTCAGCTTCTGAAAACACGCAACGAGCCAAACGCCATCCGCTTTGTCAACGAATACCGGATTGAAGGCAACAACGTCATCTACCGTCAGGGTATGCGCACAAAAAACATCGCCCTCGGGGAGTTGGCAGGAGGTAAAACAAACAACATCGCCGTTACGCGCATCTTTATCCTCGGAACAGACCAGTATGGGCGCGACATTCTCAGCCGGGTCATCTACGGCTCAAAAATCTCACTCTCCATCGGCTTTCTTGTTGTTTTGATCTCCGTCACCCTCGGCACCGTCATCGGTGTCACATCAGGCTATTTTGGCGGCTGGATCGACGCAATCATGATGCGGATTGTTGACATCCTTATAGCCTTTCCGGCACTCTTTCTCATCCTCATCATTATAGCCACCTTCGGTAACTCAATCTACCTCATTGTCATTACCCTCTCCTTTACCGGATGGATGGGAGTTGCAAGGATTGTGAGGAGCCAGGTGCTTTCGCTCAAGGAACAGGAGTTCATCCTTGCCGCCAAATCCCTTGGCCTTTCCAGCATGAGGATCATTTTCCGCCACCTTGCACCCAACACCCTCACTCCGGTTATCATTGCGGCAACACTCCGGATCGGGAGCATTATTTTGACCGAAGCCGGACTCTCCTTTCTTGGGCTCGGCGTTCAGCCGCCAACACCAAGCTGGGGAAACATTATCAATGAAGGACGCGACAGCCTTTTGAACTACTGGTGGATTTCAACGTTCCCGGGCATTGCAATACTGACCACCGTGGTCTGCTTCAATTTGATCGGTGACGGCGTCCGCGATGCCCTTGACCCCAGAATGAGAGGATAGCCAGAATGAGATGAGAGGAAAAGCACGAAGAGTTTCGACACCAAAAGAGAGTCGTGTATGAAAAAAACAGTACAACTCACGCTGCTTGAGAACGCATTAAAAACGGCAGGCTACACGGTGCGCTACGAAAAAGGCAACTTCCTCGGAGGAGAATGTCGACTCAAAGAGGAGAATGTCGTTATCGTCAACAAGTTCCTTCCGCTCGAAGGAAAAATCTGTACCCTTGCCCTGGCCATCAGCAAAATCAGCCCATCTGACCTCTCCACTGATATCGCAAAAATTATTGACAGCCTTGAGACTGCATCCCGCAAGCAAACCGAAAAACTGACGGGTCAAACCTCATGAAACTGCGCCTGCACCAAACATTCAGTTCTTTTCTGGTAAACACAGAGGAAAGATCGGACAACAGGTTCAAAAATCAGAAGCCTTTCCAGTCCGAATTTTACCCTGCCTTGTAGATAACGCATCCTGCAGCAGGCACAGTTATCTCTATTGCCTTGCCGTTAAGGGGTGCCACAGGAACCCTCGAACCAATACGATTGCTCTCAGTCGAATAGAGGCAGGAAAACGTACGCCCCGAATAGTGCAAATCTTCATCGACTGTTACCCATGCCGTAAGAGCCGCATGGTAATCAGTATTGATAGCAATGACAATTTCCTCCCTGTCAAGGATGCGAGACCACGGCACCACTGAACGGATTTCTGTTTCCAACATTTCAGGAAAACCAAAATTGATTCCGTCGCCCGAAATTTCACGCAGATACTGACGTCCCCGACGCAAAGCGAGTTCCGCCTTACGGATTTCAAGGATTTTTGCAAATTCGACATAAACATTCGAGCTCTCATTGAAAAAATGATAACCCGAACTTTCCAGGGCACCATACCCTCCTCCAAACATGGCCTCACGCAAGAAAATATCATTTCCGTCGCACTCTTCGGTGGCATGACCATTGAAAGACTGTTCCGAACCATAATAGACGCACGGAATTCCCAGTGTCAACGCATTGAGGGCAAGCACATTGAGGATGACTTTCCACCCCTCTTCCTTTGCACAAAAACGCCCTTTCCACTTCCCTTTGCGCACCTGATCATGATCATCAAAAACGGTGACGACTTTGTCACGGAACCAGGTGTGTGACTCCTTGCCAAGAAGCATGGAGTTGCGAAACAGATTAAAATAATCTGACGGGTTCCGATACCCCTTGGCAAGATATTCCAGTTTGTCAGGAATTTCATCAATACCGAGTGCTGCATCAAGTCCCGTTGTTTCAAGAGTATCAAAGGCACGGGTTCTTCCTCCGGTAATTTCTCCAATAAGGAAAAACCTCTCCTTGCCGAGAGTCTGGGCAAATTCATGCATTGCTGTTGCGAAATAACGTGTTGCGCCAACATCCATGTGCTTGACCGTATCAATTCTGAATCCGTCAACATCCGCCAAAGCAATCCAGTATTTGTACACCTCGGTCAATACCTTAAGAGCATTGGAAGGCTTGTAGTCATCGGCAGATCCAGAACCATGATGCACATCTTTTAAATCACAGAAATCACCTTCGCAAAATTCCGGGTCATAATCCCAATTGTCAATTCGCCCTTTGCAGGTAAATGTTCCTGGATCCTGCAGATCGACAGGAAATACCGCCTCTTTCACATTTTGGGTTGCTCCGGAACAAAACGGAATGGTCGGCATCCCAAAGGCATCGTTGAAACCGGCAACATCGTACTTCTTTCCATCCCATCGGGGATCATGATAGGTGAAACCATCCTGGTTCGTCGTATGGTATCGATCCGGATTGTACGAAAAAACATTGCCGGTATGATTGATGATGATATCAAGCACAACATACATGCCCATGGAATGGGCTGTGTTTACCAAATCCACAAGATCCTGCTCAGTACCAAAGTGAGGATCAATGGACAAAAAATTCTGAATACCATATCCATGATAGGTTTCGGCAAATGCAACCTGCTGGAATATGGGGCTGACCCACAGCGCGGTTATCCCCATGCGTTGCAGATAACCGAGTTTAGCGGTCAACCCCCTGATAGTGCCACCCTTCCAGCCATGAGCGTTGGCAACCCACATTTCACGGGAGATATTGCCAGCATGTTCCAGCGAAAAGAGAGGAGTCCCTTTGCCGCTGACGATCACGCCATTATTATTACGATACCCGACCTCATTTCCGTCCGAAAAACGGTCCACCATCAGGAAATAAAAAACCTGATCTTCCCAGGCGGAGGGCGAGGGAGTGTACGTTTTTTGCGCAACAATTCCGGCGATATCGACATCGCCAATTCGTGTCAATTCCATAAAATCCCCTTTAAGAGTTGAAATTTCATGTGCTGTGTTTAATAAAAATTTCAATTTTGTTAAGTGCTTCATAACAAATTCTTCCGTAACACCGAATCATTCCAGCCTTGTTTTATTTTGGCATCAATTTTTGTGCAGCGCTTATTGCAAACCAAGCCACTTGTTAAGTTGCCGCTTGATAAAAAAAGATTTAAGCCCGATACGCACGATATTTGAAATGCCCATATCACTTAAAAAATTATCTGCACTGACAGCCAGACGATCCCTGAATTTCTTCCGCAACGCTTCGGGAACATCTTGTAACTCAAGACCATTCAGCTTCTTATTTATCGGGCGAATCTGCATCCATGGTTCTGACAGAGCTGTTGCATTGTTCACAGGATGATGCGGAAACCATAACTCTACGTTGTCGTTCATGTGTATTGCATGAACAAATTCACGCGCCTTGGTTCTGCCGATATCATAATCATGGTCACGGTAAGTCTGGTCAAAGAAACCGAGAAATGCCCCAAGTTTGGCGCTCGCAAGCTCCCCTTCTGTAGCCGTAATACCGAATACCTGCATTTCATCCTTATCTCCGAGATTGGCCGCTTTTTCAAAGACCAGAATCACATCAATCCAGATGTCCGCAACTGGCATCCCAGCTTTTTGACTAAGATCATCATATTCTTTTTTATACTGTAACCGCAGTCGACTTTGTGCGGCTGTTTGCGCTGTTTGATCATACTCAAAAAGGAAAGGCAGCAAACTGGAAGATAAATTCCGGAACTGGGTTGAGTCAATTTTTCCATCAATTATCGCTGTGCGTAAACCTTCTGCACGATCATCCAGAATATGAATTTTCTCGTTAAGTTGTTCTGCTGTAATCCAATCATGAAATCTTGCCTGGTTAAAAACAGATGAAAAAATTGCTTTCGCGGTTCCGCTGAAACTGGCCTGTTTTGCATTGAATTGAGAGTTTGAAGTACTGGCGCGTCTCCCTGGCGAAACGAAAAGATAAAATCGTTCATCATGCTGAGAATGAGTAGGGTCCAGTATATCAACCAACTTCTTGGCCATTCCAAGCGGTTCGTTTTCAAATGTGCCACCGTCCGTATAGGTAAATGAACGGGTTGGCGCAGGAAAACTACCCCCAGGAACAGGCGATAAATATGCGGAGGTATACTCCACATGGCTACGAATTAAATCTTTGGCCCTGAAAGCAAATGGGAACGCGCCGCAAGAGACGGCTGCATTGCGAATATGATCCCAGGCCTCTTTAGAATCATCCGCCAAATCTCTTGAGTCAAATCTTTTTACCATGTTGTCCTGATAGCGGGTATAGCTGAAATCGCCACCTGTACGGAGTTTACGCACATAATCCACACCATTCAAGTTGCTTAGAGCAAGACCCAACTGTATGGCATCTGCGGCGGCAGGGTGTTTTTCTGGTTTTGTTGATATTTGACTTGCATAACGCTCGGTGAGATGCTTTTTGGATATGTCTTCAACATGATTTGACGAGAGAATTGAGTGTGTCGGATTTTCACCTGCCTGCAGGTCGAATAAACTGTCAAACGATACATCCTTAACCCATGCGCGATAAAGAGAGTTATTATAGGGCTCCTCCAGAGATGAGGCCTCAAAGAGTAATTTCTGGGCTGCAATAGAGGCGGTCATCCCTCCAGCAGAGGCACCGACCAATACATCAATTTCAATCTTTTTGGCTTTATCCTGTTCGATACCATTATGATGTTTAATGGTACGGATGATTTCATATAACACCCCGCCCTCATAACTTCCGAGCGATACAGCGCCAGAGATGGCTATTGCAAGCTTCTTTGCCATAAGTTATCCTTTTAAGTTGACTGAGTAATTCTTGAGATCATGTTGTTTGTGCTGATTTCGAATACTATTGGCAATCTCATTAAATTATTTTTCAAAAGGAGAATAACAGATAATAGACATATTTCTGACCGGAAAGAGAAACCAGTCAGGCTCCATCTTTCTTTATTGTTGCCGATAGAAATCCCAACAAGGCCCCTAAAACCACATTGAATGACTGTGTAGCTAATTCGCGCTTTTTGGCATACACCGCAAAGTCCTCCTTCAATGTCTCCAGCATGTGCTTTCTGGTCTGAGTATCGTCGAAACGATTTATCCATTCCGGACTAATATTCACAGCCGGATCATTTTCATACTATATTTGCTCCCTCGTGTTCCATGATGAAGCCTCCCTGATCACAAGCCAAACAATTTATAAGATTGATCTGCCTGATCTGCGGATGTTTGTATTGCAATTCCAAACAGAAATCCCATTAAACCACCGATTAATGATGACCCCAAGAATACCAACGAAGCCAACAGCCATCAAACCACTTTTGATTGGCCTTGTAAAGATTGATGGGGCGCAAAAAAAAGAATTTGACCTCCATTCTGTTCATTAAACTTATAGCAAGCGCTCAGCCACAAGTTACTCCAGAATATAGGGTTGGGTTGGGTTAGCCTGATTTCTTAGCGTTCGGCCATGTTTTACTTCGGTATCAATTCTTGTTGAGCGATTAATCAGGAGATCGAAAATTATAAAAGTATATAGGCGCTATGATCTGAGAAATATAGCTAAATATATGAAAACTTATTGGCCTGATTATCCCTGTGCACGCCTCAGGCATGAACGCTTTCATGGCACCACGACCTGACGTGTCTTGCTGCGCACTTCGACTCCGTGGCGACCGGCGGCAAAGCGCTGCATCACAGCGAGATGGAGTCGGGGAAGAAAAGAGCCGGGAACAAGGATGCAGCGCTTTGGATGGGCGTAGTTGAGCCATGAGATTATCTGCTGCTGCTGTTTTGCGCCAAAGCGGTAAACCCAGAGGAGGGCAACATCGGCTTTATAGAGTTCCTCCTCTTTCAGGCGGCTGGTGCCCGAAATGACAAGCAGTGAGCGCTGGCGACTCCAGAGCTTGAGCACCTTATCTTCCGGGCGGATAATAACCATGGAGGAGAGTGCGAGCGTGCTGTCGGCCTGCAGCAGGTGATGGCGGGCGGGCACCTTTGCAATAAGAGAGTCGGGGGTATAAAACTGTATGACCGCTTTTGGCGCAGCCACGCCATACTCATCGAATTGCTGTGCAATGCGCTTCTGGTCACGCGGAGCTCTGCCAGCGTCGATCTGCACCGTTTCGCTGCCCGAGGAGAAGAGTGTCGCAAGGTTCCTGCCAAGATTGATGGTCACGATGTCGGGAGCAACAGGGCGCGGGTGCAGCACAAAAGAGTACCAGAAGAGCAGGTTGAGACCAAGCAGAAGCGAAACGGCAACCTTTCCCCACGCTTTCCGATAGCCGAAAAAGAGCAGGGCTGCAACGAGCGCATAGTAGAGCCAGAGTTCAGCTCCGTCAGGACGGAGGGTTATGGAGGCGAAGGGAAGCTGGCTGAAATAAACGGCCGAACGAAGGGTAAGCTCTGCCAGGAAAAAGGAGGTTGCGGCAAAAAATGAGGCGGCGTATCCGGAGACAAGATTGAGCAGCAGCATCGGCACGAGGGCGTACATCAGAAGGGTGGAAAAGAGCACAACGGGAATATTGGCCAGAATACTGATGACTGAAAAGGTGCCGAAATAGTAGGCAATAACGGGCGAGACCCCAATAATGGAAGAAATGGTGATCATCACGCCGCTGAGCAAGAAACGACCAACGTTCCGCAACAGCCCTCCCCCTTTTTGCGACGATGGGGAATCGACAAAGCGTGGATAAATCAGAAGAATGCCCAGAACCGCCGCGTTGGTCATGAGAAATCCCGGATTAAGGAGGTCAAATGGGTCGAAAAGGAGAATCAGAAAGTCCGCAAGGGCAAGTGAGTTAATGGGATCGCTCTTCCGGCCAAGCGTCTCACCGCCAATAAACACCAGAGACATGAAGGCGGCACGCTTGACCGACGGAGAGTTGCCGGTCACATAGCAGTAGACAAGCAGAATGAAACAGAAGAATGCAAAAGAGAACAAACGCCCAACAGTGGTCACCTTGAAACGCTGCAGGCAGATTTGAATGACAAGGGCAAGCAGACCGACATTGAGCCCCGAAACAGCAAGAATATGCGCCGTCCCTGTAAGCTTGAATGCTTCAAATACCTCCTCCGACATCGACTCCCTTTCGCCCGTCAAAACCCCGGCGGCAAGCTTTCGTTCCTCGCCCGGCGGCAACAGTTCTTCAAGGCTCTTTTTGATAGAGTCGTAGACCGGCAGCACAATGAAGCGCTCAAAAGCATTAAGCCTCGCCTCCCCTTCATGCTGCACCTGCCATGGCCCCGCGCAGTAGAGTTGCACCGAGAGTTGCTTCATGCGTGCCGCTTTGCGGGGGTCGAACTCGCCCCGGTTAGCCGCTTCCGCAACAAGGTCGAGCTTTCCCTTCACTCGAACCATGTCACCGTACGCAATCTTGACATCCGGAGGCTCTGTACTTCGCATAAATATCTTTGCCCGGTCATGAAGTTTCACGATCCGACCGCTTTCAAAAAGCTCCTCAACCTCCATAATCCAGCCAACTCCTGTTTTTGAAAAATTTGGCCTGTTGGCCACACGCCCGTAAAGCAGCGCGTTTTTGCCGCTGAAGCGCAACAGTCCGTCACGCGGCGCGTAGTTGAGCTGGAAATCACTGTACGCGGCAAAGCAGAAGAAAACGAAAAGCAGGTAGCCGGTGGACGTAAAAAAAAGCGGGAACGGAGCTTTACTGCGCACCGTTTCAAAAATGAGACCCGCAAAAAGGGTGACAAAGGCAAGAGCAGATAAAAGCAACCAAACCTCAACCGGAAAGAAGAGATTAACTCCTGCCAGAATCCCCGAAATAACAATAAAAAGCAGCCTGGCAGCAGGGTACGGCGCCAGGGAAAACTTCAGGGAATGCCGCAGCTCCTTTATTTTTTCTACGTTAGGCAAATCATTGTTTTTGTATATTCTTTTTTTTCTTTAAGGCTCTAAACCTCACTCGCTGCATGCTTGTCAAAGAAATACTGAACTCTGCCGCCAAACCTGTCTTCAGTTTTGAGTTTTTCCCTCCTAAAAAAGATGAAGAGTGGCAAACACTGTTTGAAACCATTGCAGCACTCTCACCGCTCAACCCCTCCTACGTCAGTGTTACTTATGGTGCCGGTGGATCGACCCGTTCAAGAACCCACAACCTGGTAACGAAAATACAGAAAGAGACCGGCCTGACCGTCGTGTCGCACCTGACCTGCATTTGCTCCGACAAAGAGGAAACCGGAGCCATTCTGCAGAACTACCGGGAGCACGGCATCAACAATGTGCTTGCCCTGAGAGGCGACAAACCAGCCGGGATTGCATCAATGGCCGATGCCACTAAGGATTTCCCCTACGCCATAGACCTGGTTCGCTTCATAAAAAAAGAGTACCCCGATTTCGGTATCGGCGTTGCAGGCTTTCCTGAAGGACACCCTGAAACACCAAACCGGATGAAAGAGATCGACTATCTGAAAGAAAAGGTCGATGCCGGAGCCGACTATATTGTTACACAGCTCTTTTTTGATAACCGCGATTACTTCGATTTCGTTGAGCGGTGCGCCCTTGGCGGCATTACCGTGCCCATTATTCCGGGAATCATGCCCATCACCACACGGAAAGGAATGATCAGAATGTCGGAACTGGCGCTGGGCGCAAGAATTCCCGCACCCCTGCTTAAAAAAATAGTTGCCGCAGAAAACGACCATGAAGTCGCGTCAATCGGTATTGAGTGGGCTACAAGGCAGGTACAGGAGCTCATCGACCATCATATCAAGGGAATCCATTTCTACACCCTGAACATGGCCGATGCAACCCTTAAAATCTTCAACAACATCCACCAGTAACCGCATTAAAACAGCAAGCACTCCTCTTCTCAGAACAGCTCATTCTCTACGAGCTGTTCCAGGGTTTCACGTTTACGGACAAGTTTGACCTCGCTTCCGTTCACCATGACCTCCGCCGGGCGAAGTCTGCCATTGTAATTACTCCCCATAACAGCGCCGTAAGCTCCCGATGACATCACTGCAAGCAGTTCACCCTCTTCTGCTGCCGGAATCGCCCGCTGACGGGCAAAAAAATCACTCGACTCACAAATCGGGCCGACAACATCGGCAACAACCGTTTTTTCATGAAGCTTCACAGACTGAATTTCATGGTGCGACTGGTAGAGCGCCGGACGAATCAGTTCAGTCATCCCTGCATCGACCACAAAAAACTGTTTACCGGTATGATTGCTCTTTTTGTAGAGAATTCTGGTCAACAGTACCGACGCATTGGCAACCAGATAACGCCCCGGCTCAAAAATCACCTTGACGCCAAGAGACCGAAGCATCGGAACCAGCTTTTCGGCAAACCGCTCAATCGGTGTTGCCGGTTTCAGTGGGTCATAGGTTACCGGAAACCCCCCGCCGATATCAAGAAACTCAATGGCAAAGCCAAGCTCTTTCGAAAGCTTGAAAATTGTGAGCAGCTTCGTGGTGGCGGCCACATAATATTCCGGATCAAAAATCTGTGATCCGATATGCATGTCAAGCCCGACAAGTTTAAGATTCGGAAACTCAGAGAACAGGGAAAAAAGCTCTGCAAGCTCCGCCTCATCAACGCCAAATTTCTCTTTGCTGTCCCCGGTGGTAATATAGGGATGAGTTTCAGCCGTCACATTCGGATTGATGCGGATGGCAACAGAGGCTCTTTTGCCAAGCTCTCCAGCGATTTGGTTGATGGCCCGGAGTTCCGGGAGCGATTCCGCTTTCAGCATGAGCACCCCGCTCTGAAGGGCATAGGCAATTTCGTCAGCCCTCTTGCCGACACCGGCAAAAATGATTTTTTCCGCCGCGACACCAGCCTGCAACGCCCGATAAAGCTCTCCTCCTGAATTGACATCGCAGCCACAACCAAGTTCAGCCAGAGTACGGATAACCGTAAGATTAAAATTGGCCTTGACTGAATAGCAGGTAAAATGCGGAAGCTCTTTGAATGCGTGCTCAAAAGTCAGACAGCTTTCAATAAGGCTTCTTCTGGAGGTCACAAAAAGAGGAGTGCCGAAAGTGGCAGCAAGCTTTTCAAGACTGACTTCATCGCAATGAAGCGTTGCCGCGGTATAGTGAAAATAATTACTGTCAAGCACAGTTACGGTTACCTGTTAAAAGGGTTATAAAGAGCATAAAAATAGCTTTTCTCCCGTTATCACAGAAAGAAAAAACCCATAACTTGCAAAATCACCTGTCAAAGCTTATATTGGGCTCTCTTTACAATTTCATACCTGACTGTTACCATGGCAAAAGGAAAAGAAAATAGAATCGTTATCACCCTTGAGTGCACTGAAGCAAAAAAAGAGGGGAAAACGGTTTCCAGATATACCACTACAAAAAACAAGAAAAATACCACAGAACGTCTTATCTTGAAGAAGTACAATCCAAACATGCAGCGTCATACCCTCCACAAGGAGATAAAGTAAGGTTTTTTGTACTGGTCTGAGCATGACGAAATGCCCGAATGGCGGAATTGGTAGACGCACGCGTTTCAGGGACGCGCGCCGCAAGGTGTAGGAGTTCGAGTCTCCTTTCGGGCACAAACAATCTTCC
>CAJAIK010000116.1 GCA_903939765.1 uncultured Chlorobiaceae bacterium
CTTTAACCTCTTTTGATGTGTGTCTTAATAACATAATTTAATAGTCTCCGTTTTCCCTCATTACTGTGTCACGTAACTGGCCGCAAGTCCTGCACCGTTTCCGGCCTTTTCCCATGGTGCCTTGATCAGCTTCCATACCGGGTTGTTCACCATACGGTCGATATCTTTGTAGAAGTTTACCGCACCTTCAAAGCCAGTGTAGGGGCCGCCGTAATCGTAGCTGTGAAGCTGTTTGAGCGGAATACCCATCTTCTGTACCACATACTTCTCCTTGATACCGGCGCAGAAAATATCCGGCTTGTAGATTTCGATCAGCTTTTCAGACTCGTAATGGCTCAGGTCATCAACAACCAGTGACTTTTTGGTCATCTGTTTCATCATACCCTCATAGCCATTGATTTCAAGCCCTTTCTCTTTCAGTGCCTCAAGCTCCGCTTCGGTTTTTCTCGGATTGAAGAGTTCCGGATCGGGCACTACTTTCAGCTCTTCAATGTTCTTGCTGTCGGCATCAATCTTGATACCCGGCAGTACGTGACGCCCTTCATAGTCATCGCGGTGAGCAAATTCGTATCCTGCAGCCACCGTTGTCATGCCAAGCTCGGCAAAGAGATCCTGGTAGTGATGGGCACGTGATCCACCCACAAAGAGCATGGCCGTTTTGCCAGTCGTTCTCGGCAGGATTTCATCAATAACCGCTTTCACCTTCGGAGTCTCTTCGGCAATCACCTCTTCGACCTTGGCCTTCAGCTCATCGTCACCAAAATATTCTGCAATTTTGCGGAGCGACTTTGCGGTCGATTCTGCCCCGACAAAGTTCACCTTCATCCACGGAATACCATACTTCGTCTCCATCATGTCACCCATGTAGTTGATGGAACGGTGACAGAGGATTACGTTGAGATCAGCGGTGTGAGCATTTTCAATCTGCCTGACCGTTGAGTTGCCGCTGAACGAAGCGACCAGCGTAATGCCGACCTTCTCAAAAATGCGTTCAATTTCAAAAGCGTCACCGCCGATGTTATATTCACCAAGCAGGTTCAGCTTGAACTTGCCCACGCTTGGCGTATTGTCGCGACCAACCATGTGCTTGAAAACACCGTTGTTGGCAATGTGGTGACCAGCCGACTGGCTCACGCCCCTGTACCCTTCGCAACTGAAACCAAAGACGTTGCAGTCACCAAACTTCTCACGCATCTCTTTTGATGCCGCATGAACGTCATCACCAATAAGGCCAACCGGACAGGTCGAGAAGATGGCAATCGATTTCGGATGAAAGAGGTCATAGGCCTCCTGGATTGCCACTTTCAGCTTCTTTTCACCGCCGAAGACCACATTCTCTTCCTGCATGTCAGTCGAAAAGCAGTAGGGGATATAGTTTGCATCCATCAGCGACTCGGTTCTCGTCTGGTTACGGCGGGTCAACCAGGCATAAAAGCTGCAACCGATCGGGCCGTGCACGATGTTGACAATATCACGGGTAGGGCCGAGCACCACACCTTTACATCCAGCATAAGAACATCCACGCTGGGTTATGATGCCTGGCACGGTACGCACGTTTGCCTGTACTTCTGGAATGATTTGCGGGTCATTGACAATGATCGACTTTGCCCGTTTTTTTGCGACCTTGGTCGGGTATTTTTGTATCAGCTCCTCCCTGACTTTGGAAGGATCTGGAAAATGTATGTTCGCCTCCATGTAGCTCTCTCCGTTTACACCTTTTAAATATTGCTCTGTTAGTTCAGCGCTTCATCACCCTGTTCGTTGGTTCTGACCCTTATGGTTTCGACAATCGGCGTTACAAAGATCTTGCCGTCACCGGGTTTACCGGTCTGGTTGGCCTTGATGATTGTATCGATTGCACTCTGGCACAATTCATCAGGAACAACAACGGTAAGAATCCTTTTAGCCACAAGCCTCGGTGCGTTGCCAAGCTGGGCAATAGCTTCAGGATGACCTTCAGCAGCTCCATTAAGAATATCATAATGAACCAGGCCCTTGCCGCGACCCATCACCCTTCCGGTAGCGGTGAATGCCGGAATACCTGCATCGATAAGCGCCTTCTTGGTTGCGTTCACCTTGTTGATCCGTATGACTGAAATAATCTCTTTCATTCAAGCCTCCTTTGCTGACGCAAGCATTGGTTCTGTTTCTCTTTCACCGGAGCTTATCGTGTAAACCTCCTCTACGCCTGAAATGAAGATCTTTCCGTCACCGAACTTTCCTTCCGGGCCTGACTTTGCATTCTCCATGATGGCTCGTATCACAAAATCCTTGTCATTGTCGGGTACCACAACGAAGAGCATCTCTTTGGGGATTTCGTCATAGACCACATCGCCAACGCGCAGACCGCGCTGCTTGCCTCGTCCGACAACCGAGATTTTCGTTACAGCCGGGAATCCTGCATCGAGCAGTCCCTGCATGACATCATAAACCTTTTCCGGTCTGACGATTGTTCTGATCATTAACATACGCGTGTACTCCTGTTTTTTAGTTAGCGATACCAAATTCAATGAGAAGGGCTTCAAGTTCTTCGATTTCAAGCGGCTTGGGGATAACAAACATCTTGTTGTCGTTAATTTTCTGTGCAAGAGCGCGGTATTCATCAGCCTGCTCATGAGTCGGATCGTACTCGATAACGGTTTTACGGTTGATCTCGGCACGCTGCACAAAGTTGTTGCGCGGCACAAAGTGGATCATCTGCGTCCCGATCTTCTTTGCAAGTTCTTCAATCATCTGGCGCTCGTTATCAACGTTACGGCTGTTGCAGATAAGGCCACCAAGGCGAACTCCACCGGTATCGGCATATTTCAGGATACCCTTGCAGATGTTGTTGGCGGCGTACATGGCCATCATCTCGCCCGAGCAAACGATGTAGATCTCTTCAGCTTTACCGTCACGAATCGGCATGGCGAATCCACCGCAGACAACGTCACCAAGCACATCGTAGAAGACATAGTCGAGATCCCATTCATCATCAAAAGCTCCAAGCTGTTCGAGCAGGTTGACTGACGTTATGATACCGCGACCTGCGCAACCGACACCTGGCTCAGGACCACCGGATTCGGTGCAACGAGTGTTTCTGTATCCCGCTTTGATGATATCTTCAAGTTCAACTTCTTCACCTTCCTCGCGAAGGGTGTCGAGCACCGTCTTCTGCTGCAAGCCACCGAGGAGCAGGCGTGTTGAGTCTGCCTTGGGGTCACAGCCAATAACCATGATTTTCTTGCCCATTTCTGCAAGACCGGCAACCGTGTTCTGTGTCGTGGTTGACTTGCCGATGCCACCCTTTCCGTAAATAGCTACTTTTCTCATTTTCGTACTTTTTTAGGTTTTTGCCGCCGTTATCATCAACTCTTCAGGCGTTACATCTATTTCTCCTGAATTGTTATGCTTTTATTAAGCAAGATGCGTGCCAAAGTGGAAGTTTTTCAAAAATTAGATTTCGGAAAAAACAGGGAAGAGGGCGCAAAGCGGCATGGCTGAAGGGTTTCAACCTTTTTTTGAGGAGCTGATTTTTTATTTGCGGGGTTGAATTTTTTAGACGCAACGCTATGATGCAAGGCGAAAAGTCCTGCAAATCGGTAGGAAAGGGGCTGAAGCTACATTATTGTATGAAATGTCGGATTTTAGAAAGGCGTTTTTTTGGCAGCAATTCTCATTGCCTCTCCGAAAAATCAATTATTCTCCTGTTGCTTGCCTCTTCAATACTCGGCGAGAGGCTGCATGTTGGCCAGCAGTGAGAGGTAAATCTACAAAAATGTATGAAATTTGATCTTGTATCGCAGGAGCGCGGCTTAAATTTTTGTCTGAGTCACTATCTTTTCTGTTGTGAAGTTGTCCATGCACATCCCCTGTCATGCCCTGAGATGATGGAGTTGTTCATCCTCCCATCCCACGGCCACTTGCAGTACCTCGTGAAGTTTGGCCAGCGTGATCGTGTCGGGTACCAGGATGCGCCGCCATATCGGAGGCTTTGAGCCAAGCAACGTTGCTTTTAACTGAAAAGTGGCCTGTGGTACCCTGGTTTTCATAACCCTCCCTTTATAAATATTAACAGTGGCGATACTCGCTCACTGACGATTATACAGTGTGGCGCCATTTTTTTTACAGCTCATGAAATATAAGCCACACCAGCCATTTGAGTCAACAAAATTCAATGGTCTGCCAACCATACTTGTTGTTTTTTTCTGTCAATTAATTTTTCCAAACCTGAGGCCCACGATAAAAAAAGAGCTTATTGCCTCTACCTGAACCGATGCTGAATCGACTGAGACTTCAGTGTAATACGAGAAGCTGCACAAAAAGAGTGCGGACATTTTTCGTGAATTTTATGGATAAAGCCTCAATAAAAAGTAAATTGCGATGTGTATTACAGACTGCGCCCAGTTGCCATGAACATGCGTGTAACAGGTTTTTATTCAGATGTAATGTGCATGTCGTCACGTTTGGTTTGATCGTAAGTTTTTCCGAAGAAGAGGTTCGCAGAGGGTAATCTGACTGTTTTACGCTTCATCTCTCAACTCAAGGAAACAATTATGCCGTTCTTCTCTCCAAAACCAGTCTGCCGGAAATTTTTCACCTACGCAACAAAAACGCTCGACTTCAGTGGCCTCTCTGTAGGCCTCTCTTCCTCAGAGTTGGCCGATTTTGATCTCAAGCTTGGCCAGTTCAAGCTCTCACCCGAATTTGTGAAAGTATCAGAGAAGCTTATGGTTATGGATTTGCAGCAGTATGATCTCTGCCAGACTATTGCCAATATCAGGGACAAAAGCGAGCGCGACAGAATGTTCACTCAACTTGCAGAGATCAAGATGGAGATGATGCGCATGGCCGCAAACCCGGAAACTTACGAGAACCGGGAGTCAAGCCTGAAGCAGAGCGAAAGGGAGGGAATAACAGAAACCAGTATTTATTCGCCTTTCAGTAACTCAGGCAATAATATCCTGCAACTGCTCGATAATCCTGCTACCATTGGCGAAGCCTTTATTGACGCCGCAAAGTTGCCCTTCAGGGGTGACGACAAAGTTCGGTTTCAACAAAAAAGGCAGAGATACATTGATGGATTGAGTGATTATGAGAGGCCTCGCTGGGTTGGCGAAATGAAAAACTTTCTTGCACAGTATATCTGACACTGTTTCGTAATACACTGAAAATTCAGAATCTATGACCGTTGAAGAGATCATCAAAATGCTCGATAATCCGGCGACCATTGGCGACGCTTTGCTTGAAGCGGCGAAGTTGCCGTTCAGGGGTGATGACAAGGTGCGCTTTGAACAAAAACGGCAGAGATATATTGATGGATTGAGTGATCATGAAAGACCACGCTGGGTTGGTGAAATGAAAAACTTATTGTCACTCTGCGATGATTCATTTGACGACGACTCAGCCGAAGATGATTCTCGTGAGTCATGTCCCAGATGGCATCATTTGGATAAAAAAGATCTGAAAAATGCCTTTAGAGACTTATGCCTTGATCAAAAACAAAAAGTCAAGGTTGTTTTGATTGAGCCGAACTTGAATGCGTATTCGCTTCAACTTCATAACATTTTGTACTCATACTATAGACATGAATTTCGTCTACCTCAAAGTCGCATAAAAGGGAGCATAAAAGGAAGTCTGGACGATTATTTGAATATTGTAAATAAAAAATATCGCGAAAAACATTTTATGCACTATATGCGAAAATATTTTGGCATTACTAATGTCACATTAGAGCAAATTCCTTCCTGTTTTAAAAAGAAGGAAGAGAGAAAGCCTGAAGCTCATTTTATTGTGCAAAAGGTAACTTCTGATTTCAATTTTTCTGATTTCAATAAATATTACAAGTTATGGACCAATTTACAACCTGAAAAAACAATCATTCTTTTTATTCACCTAAAAGAACTACCAAAAGAATCTGCACATTCTCCAGGTTTATCGAACTATTGCCTGTGTCGTTGTCATGAACATGAACAAGTGGTCGGTGAAGATTTTCAGGCATTATTTGGTGGGAAATCATTTGAACCTGGATATATCAAATTATGTAACTGCGATCCGATGACGTTCGCTGATGCAGTAGAAAAATTACAATTATTTGAAAATAGTGAAGACAAATCTAACAATGGAAAAATATAATTTCTACAAAAATAGGGTAGAAGAAAACAAGAGGTTTAAGTCGGACGAACCCCCCTGGTTGCCATTCGAGTTGAGTCGGGATGAGCAGTTTCCCATGCTTAAACGTGACGAAGATCACCAATCTACGGGTACTATCAAACGGGGCAAAGAGTATAACCCTTCGGAGGCGTTGATACATGCGGTCAATGTGGCGTTGATGCTGCATAAACCCCTGCTGCTGACCGGTGCACCCGGAACAGGAAAGTCCGATCTTGCCTGGCATCTTGCTCACCATTTTGGCTGGGGAGAGGTTGAACATTTTGCAACACGAACCGATTCTGTGGCAACAGATCTGCTCTACCGGTACGACAGCCTTGCCCATTTCCAGAAAGTGAATATTAAAAAAGAGTGTAGCGAGGAATTGACTGCGGCTCAAATTGAAGAGATGTTTATAACCTATGTTGCGCTTGGCCGGGCGATCTGTGACTCAATCGGTTACAATGATGAAAAAGTTTCCAAACGCAGGGTTGTACTTATTGACGAAATCGACAAGGCACCCCGCGACTTGCCGAACGATATCCTGACAATTATTGAGGAGATGAGCTTTGAAGTGCCGCAACTGAAAACAGCCGATGGCATAAAATATCCAAGAAAAGAAAAACCAATTTATAAAAAAATAGGCAATGAAGAGTTGAAGCCGGTGGTCATCCTCACCAGCAATTCTGAAAAGACCCTGCCCGAAGCCTTTCTTCGCCGTTGTGTCTTTTTTCATATTCAAATGCCAGGCCCCATAGAATTGATGGAAATTATGCTGGCAAAAAAATCGATTTTACCCGGTATCAAGAAGCAAGAGTGCGGTGAGTTTATCAAACTCTTTTTTACGATTCATGAACTGGTTAAAGGCAAAAAACCAGCCACACACGAATTGATTTTATGGATATGGTGGATGCGAAAGCATGGGTTTATACCAAGTGACATTTATCACTATGATAAAAATGCGGCAAGTTCCAAAACCCTGCTGAGCGGAATCTCTGTTTTGGTCAAGGAGGTTGATGATTGGGAAAAGATTACCAAGGCCATAACAACCAATACTCTCAAGTACTGATGACGGATACGCTGGCAACATATATTTCAGCAAACCGTCACTATCCGTTTGATGAGTTTTTTTCAATCCTGCAAGACCAGGGTTTCAGCTTTGGTGTCGATACCTTTGAAACGGCACATTATGTCGTTATAAAAGCCATTGAGTCGGGTAATCTGGAGCGGCTCGATCTATGGTTATGTCCCGTTCTGGCTCATTCTGCCGAGCAGCAGGCAACATTTTTTGAACTCTATAAACGCCTCTTTATCCCTTTTCTCGAAGAGCAGTCTGAAGCTCTAGAAAAGGAAGAAAAACCTTCAATATCAGAGGTGCAGAGCGATGCTGCAACAAAAGCGGCCCCTCCCCGGCAAAGAGAGATGGACGCTGAGGAAGAGAATGAAAAAATTGTGGCCTCACTTAAAGCCCGAAGCAGCGGGTCATACATGCTTGAACGGTTTGTACAATCGACGGAGATTGAGAGCGATCCTGTGTCGCTCAGGGTTGTGCGTCAACTTCGCTACACGGAACAGTCAGGCCGTTGTTCTTTTGATATCGAAAAAACGATTTGTCAAACCATTCATGAAGGGGGCATGGCCAAGCCGGTTTATACTGCGGATCGTCGCCATATCGAATATCTGATGTTGATTGACCGTCACAATTTGCGTGATCACAAGGCCCATCTCCATAACAACCTCTATGAGACTCTGAAAGCAAACAATATCTTTGTTGAACGTTTCTATTTCGATAACTCTCCGCTACTATGCCGTAATGAACATCATCCTGCTGGCATTGACCTGTCGGAAATTCTGAGTCTTCACGAACATGCGGCGCTCATGGTTTTTACCTATGGGCTCCAATATATTGATACGCTTCATCTTCGTATGTTCGAATGGGCTGATATTTTCAAACATTGGCAGCACCGCTATTTTTACAGTTCAGTGCCTCCTGTCCTCTGGGGTGAGCGTGAGCGACTGTTGCAAGAGGTATTTCCCTTTGTATTGCCCTTTTCAGTTGAGGGAATGCAGGTTATGGCAGCCGATCTTTCGCATGCCTCCAATATTGACTCTGATTGCCTTAGATATTGGCAAGAGAGCGCCGATTATTCATTAGTGCCGATAAAAACCGGAGGCAAAAAGCTCGACTACATCGGGTTGTTTTTCAGCGCAGAGATAAAGCGCTGGATTGCTGCCTGTGCGATCTACCCCGAACTTGACTGGAATCTGACCCTTGCATTGGGCAAGATGTTTTCTACAGAAAAGAGTGTATTGCCTTCATACAAGAATATTAGCCAGTTGCTGCGTCTCAACTGGTTCACAAAAGGGACTATTCCTGTTGCTTTTCGTTTGGCACTTCAGCAGCAGTGGCTGAGTTTGCAAGAGCGAGCCCAGGTGTATCAATTTTTGTACGATCAGCTCGCCCAGAACCTTCCACTCAAGGGCGAACCAGATTATGAGCAATGCTCCCTGCAACTTGCCGTTTACGAATTGCTTGCCCAAACAGATAAAGAGCTGTTCGAGAAAAAAGCAAAACAATTAGTCAATACTCTTGAGCAGGCGACGGATCTGCCCGACATGGTGAGCATTCATCTGATCAATGAGCACGAGTACTGTCCGGTATTTTTTGAAATTCCGGATGATGTTTTGCGACTTATGGATATCGACCCCTCACTTATCAGACGCCGAGCTATCCCAAAAAATGTTTTTATTAGCTTTGCTTATAAGGATGTTGAGCGGGTTCGTCCGATTGCAGATGAGCTTGCAAAAATTGGCTGGTGTGTTTTCTGGGATCATAAAATTCCGCCTGGGATAAAATGGCCTGGATATCTAAAAGAAAAGCTGGATGAGTCACATTGTGTGCTTGTTGTTTGGTCACGTGATTCAATCAATTCCAATTGGGTTCATGCAGAAGTTGATGAGGCTCAAAAACGGAATATTCTGATTTCGGTGCTTATTGATGATGTTGAGCCTCCATTTGGGTTCAGGAGTATTCAGGCGGCTGATCTCTCTGACTGGAATAATGACATAGCACATCCGCAATTCCAGCAATGTCTTGAGGCAATTAATTCAAAAATTCCTCCTCGTAACTTTGTGCGCATACCCGCAGGTAAATTTACCATGGGGAGCCCGAAAGGTGAAGCGCAGCGAGATAATGATGAAACGCAGCACCAGGTCAAGGTGAGTGAGTTTTATCTTTGTAAATATGCGGTCACACTTGCCGAGTTTAAAAAATTTATTGAAGAATCAGGGTATCAGACAGAGGCTGAAAAAGCAAACAGCAGCAGGATTTGGGATGGCAAGGAATGGAAAGACAAAGAGGGCATCAACTGGCGGCATGGCGTATCGGGCAAGGCAAGGGAGGAAAATGAGCACAACCATCCGGTTTTGCATGTGAGCTGGAATGATGCCGTAGCCTATTGCAAGTGGATGTCGGATAAGACCGGAAAGTGCTTGCGTTTGCCGACAGAATCTGAGTGGGAATATGCTTGCCGGGCAGGAACAACCACACCGTTCAATACCGGTGAAAACCTGACAACCGATCAGGCAAATTATGACGGCAACTATCCGTATAACAGTAATCCGAAAGGGCTGTATCGGAAAAATACGGTTGCGGTTGACAGCTTTGCTCCCAATGCGTGGGGTTTGTATAATATGCATGGTAATGTGTATGAGTGGTGCAGTGACTGGTACGGAGACAAATATTACGAGGAGTGCAAGCAGAAAGGTACGGTTGAAAACCCGGAAGGAGCGCAAACCGGTTCGTACCGTGTCTTGCGTGGTGGCCTCTGGCGCAGCTATGCGGGGTACTGCCGGTCGGCTTATCGCAACCGCGCCGCCCCCGCCTACCGCTACGCTTTTGTTGGCTTCCGCCTGGTCTTCGTCCCGTAGTCAGTTGGCTGCTCATTCCGCTCTTTACTTTGAGCAAAGAGAGAGCTGACAAAAGAGTTGAGAACAGCAGCGAGGGACGAGCGGCTGTGCACAACTCTTTTTCGTCAGTGAACGACACCGTGCCGCCTTGTGGCGGCCGGTTTTTTTTGCCGGGAGCGCCGAGCCCCAGCACGGCATCCTGTTTCACGCCATTGGTGCCCTTTATAGTGTATACCAACGCAAGAGAATTCAGAAAAAATGCGTATAGTGCGTGGTCTGCACGTGATAAGAAAGGGCATCAATCGTGGGTTCGAACCGTGTCTTGCGTGGTGGCAACTGGAACAGCAATGCGAGGAACTGCCGGTCGGCTAATCGCAACAACGACACCCCCGACAACCGCAACGCTAATGTTGGCTTCCGCCTGGTCTTCGTCCCGTAGCTCAAAGTAAAGTCGGATGACTGCCTCTGAACAGATTGATGGCCCTGTCCCTGTAATTTTCAGGGCAAATAGCAGACAATGCAATGCCCGTTGTTGGTAGGACGAGCCGGATAGCCGTTTCGAAGACTACGGGCATTTTTTTATCCTGAAAAAGAGTCAAAGGATCGCTCAGAAATAATAATGAGTATGACTGTTGAAGAAATTATCAGGATGCTCGATAATCCTGCAACTCTTGGCGACGCTTTACTCGAAGCGGCGAAGTTGCCATTCAGGGGTGACGACAAGGTCAGGTTTCAACAAAAAAGGCAGAGATACATTGATGGATTGAGCGATCATGAACGGCCTCGCTGGGTTGGCGAAATGAAAGCTTTTTTGTCGTTGTACGAGCCGTCCAGTATTGACAAGAGAGCAGAGATGCCAGTCAAGGCGAATTGCAATGAGTTCAAGACTGATATTTTTATAAGCTATACCCGCAAAGATCTGAAACGGGTTGAGCCAATAGTCAAAGAGCTGCAAAAACATGGCTGGAGCGTTTTTTGGGATATGGATATTCCTCCGGGGGAGACATGGCGGAGTTATATCAAGAAGAGGCTGGATGAATCACGCTGCGTGCTCGTTGCCTGGTCTCACCTTTCCATCGGTTCCAAATGGGTCATTGCTGAAGCAGATGAAGCAGATAGACGGGGTATTCTGGTTCCAGCGCTTCTTGATGCTGTTGAGCCTCCATTTGGATTAAGCCATATTCATGCGGCTGATCTTTCTGACTGGAAAAATGACAGTTATCATCAAGCATTCAAGGAACTCGTGAATGCTGTTACTTCAAAAATATCTTCTTCAACACCAGCTCTCCCGGATACAACACCGGGTAGGGCGCCAGATACGGTTTCAGCTCCAGTAAAGGTATCCTCAACGTCGAAGCTGCAGCCGCTGCGTGCGAGGGTTGAAAAAGGGATATCAGCAGTTGCAGGCATAAGAATATGGCCAGCCCACAGCCAGCGAACAGCAATTGCCGTTGCGGTGGTCATGATGGTTCTTCTTGCGGGTTTTGCCTATCGATATTTCAAAACTGAGCCACAACCACCGGTGCAGGCAACTGTTCAATCAGAGCGAGCATTAAGAGCAGTGCCAGCAAACTTTGTTCTGATACGCGGAGGCGAGTTTACGATGGGGAGCCCTGCGAATGAGCCTGATCACGAAAGCGATGAGACCCAGCATCAGGTGAAGGTGAGTGATTTTTATCTGTGCCGTTATGCGGTGACTGTTGCCGAGTTCAGGAAATTCGTTGAAGCATCGGGGTATCAGACTGATGCCGAAAAAGGAGATGGCAGCTATGCCTGGGATGGTAACGCATGGCAGAAGAGAGCGGGAATAAACTGGCGTTATGGAGTCTCAGGTAGTGTGCGACCTCAGAGTGAAGAGAACCATCCGGTTTTGCATGTGAGTTCGAAGGATGCTATAGCTTATTGTGACTGGTTATCGAAAAACAGCAATAAAAAATTCCGGTTGCCGACAGAAGCGGAGTGGGAATATGCTTGTCGGGCAGGAACTACAACGCCGTTCAATACCGGTGAAAACCTGACAACCGATCAGGCAAATTATGACGGCAACTATCCGTATAACAATAATCAGAAAGGACTCTACAGGCAGAACACGGTTGCTGTCGACAGTTTTGCGCCCAATGCGTGGGGGTTGTATAACATGCATGGTAATGTGTATGAGTGGTGTAGTGACTGGTACGGAGACAAATATTACGAGGAGTGCAAGAAGAAAGGTACGGTTGAAAACCCGGAAGGAGCGCAAACCGGTTCGTACCGTGTCTTGCGTGGTGGCAGCTGGAGCAGCAATGCGGGGAACTGCCGGTCGGCTTATCGCTACCGCGACACCCCCGACGACCGCAACGCTGATGTTGGCTTCCGCCTGGTCTTCGTCCCGTAGTCAGTTGGCAGCTCATTCCGGCCTTTACTTTGAGCAAAGAGATAGCTGACAAAAGAGTTGAGAACGGCAGCGAGGGACGAGCGGCTGTGCACAACTCTTTTTCGTCAGTGAACGACACCGTGCCGCCTCGTGGCGGCCGGATTTTTTTTGCCAGGAGCGCCCGGGCTCCGGCTCGGCATTTTGTGTTCTGTCGGTTGATGCCCGGAAATCCTGCATTTCTATAAAATGGGGTTGCTGGCGTGTCTCTCAATGTGCGTTGTTCTTTTTCGTGGGATTTAGTGTATCATTGAGTGTATGTGTTTTTCATTTTCATCAAGGAATATAATTATGGACAGGCTTTTGATAGACAAGGCAATGGAAATGCCGCCCATTCAACGGGTTGCATTGGCCGAGTTGCTTCTGGCAAGTATTGATCATGAAGAGGATGAAATCAGCGAAACCTGGATAAGCGAGGTTAATGAACGGATGAAAGCTGTACATGAAGGGCGTGCAACGTTGCTCGATTTTGAATCGTTATTGCCGTGAAGCTGAGCATTCATGAATTAGCCGCCAAAGAACTGCTTGATGCGGTGAAGTGGTATAATCAACTTCAGGATGGCCTTGGAAAGCGCTTTCAGGATATGGTGGTTTTGCAAGTTGGTAAAATCAGGAAAAACCCGGAATGGTTTCCACGAGAAAGTAAAGATATTTTAAAGGCTTATATCCCAAAGTTTCCCTATAAAATTCTTTATTCGGTAGAAGGAGACTCTGTCGTGATTTGGGCAATAGCTCATATGCACAGAAAACCGTGGTATTGGCAATCAAGAATACGGTAGACTCAATAGTCAAACTTTGGATTTTTTACCAAGACTGAAAACGCAATGGTTCGCTGGCGACGTTTTTTTTCTGCCAGACATCCCTCAAAATCAACATTGATAAACTCATTCAGTAAACAGGGAGGAGAAATGAATGGGCAATGGCAAGGCAAGCAGTTGTTCAAGTGGTCAAGCGTACGCCGCATGTTGGTTATTTATTGTCTGGCTGGGCTCGCTCTTGCAGGTATAACGTCGGCAGAGATGCAGGCCGCGCAGGAATCATCGGGTTTTGTTTACATCCGGGGCGGGGAATTTGCGATGGGCAGCCCCGCAGGCGAAGTTGGCCGGGTGTACGACGAGACCCACCATCAGGTGAAAGTCGGTGACTTTTATTTCAGCATATATCCCGTAACGGTTGGCAGGTTTAAAGCATTTATCGAAGCATCAGGCTATCGGAGTGAGGCGGAAAAAGCGGGCGACCGTTGCAACTGGCGGTATGGGGTATCTGGCCGTAAGCGCCCACAGTCCGAATACAACCATCCGGCACTCTACGTGAGCTGGAATGATGCGGTGGCCTATTGCCGGTGGATGACCGCCAAAACAGGAAAGCACTTCCGGTTGCCAACTGAAGCGGAATGGGAGTATGCCTGCCGGGCAGGAACCACCACCCCCCTTCAATACCGGAGAGAACCTGACAACTGCGCAGGCCAACTTTGATGGCATCTATCCTTACAAAAGTAATCGAAAGGGAATTTCCAGAAAGAATACCGTTGCTGTTGATGCTTTTGCTCCCAATGCGTGGGGTTTGTACAACATGCACGGCAACGCATGGGAGTGGTGCAGCGACCTTTATGACGAGAGCTACTATGAAACATGCAAAGCTGCGGGCACCGTTGTCAACCCTCCCGGGCCAGCAGGCGATTCCACCGCAAACCACATTCTTCGCGGTGGCGGCTGGAACTACAGTGCGAAGTTCTGCCGGTCAGCCTCTCGCCATAATGACATTACGGCCAATCGTTACAACTACGTTGGCTTCCGGGTGGTTGTGGTGCCATAGGCGGTTTTTGTTACGCCGATTGCAGGTCCGGTGATTAATTGCTATACACCAGTACTCTATCCACAGCTTCAGGAGGCAGTAATGACTACCAGCACCGTCTTTATCAATAATCGCTCTCAGGCCGTACGATTGCCCGTGAATGTCCGGTTACCGGAAAACGTTAAAAAAGTAAGCATTCGGGTAAAAGGTAATGAGCGAATAATTGCGCCCGTTGGCCAGACTTGGGACAGTTTTTTCCTTGAGCCGGAAAGGGTAACGGATGATTTTATGGAGGAGCGTGACGCAGGGGAGCAGCCAGAGCGGGAGGCTTTGTAATGCTACGCTATCTTCTTGATAAAAATATTGTTATCTATACCTTGAAGCGTCGTCCGATCGAGGTACTTGACGTTTTTAACAAAAATGCAGACAGAATGGCCATCTCAAGAGTTTGATGATTTTTTATGCAAAGTGTGGTCACTTCATCTATATTCTTACTTGTAAGGAATTCCAACCAACAGAAAGCCGACATGCACATCGCGAGAATTACCTCTAAAGGCCAGACCACTATCCCCGTCTCTATTCGTAAAGCGGCTCATTTGAATGTTGGCGATACTTTGACGTTTGAAGTCAAGGGAGATTATCTCCTGGTCAGAAAAATAAAAGTGTCGAACGATGAATATCTGAAAGGAGTTTCAGAAACTATCAATGAATGGTCCTCACCAGAAGATGAGGAGGCTTGGAGTGCACTTTGAGCCTTACGATGTTGTTATCGTTCCATTTCCCTTTACCGACAAGCTTGCAGTAAAACGTCGGCCAGCATTGATCATCTCCAGCCACTCATTCAATGATGATCGCCATAATCATCTTATTTTGGCCATGATAACCACTGCAAAAAACAGTGAGTGGGCCAGTGATATTCAGTTGCATGACTGGCAGAGTGCAAATTTGACAGTGCCCTGTAAGGTTCGCTTCAAGCTCTTTACCCTCGACAAGCGACTTGTCATTCAGCGTTTGGGGAGTTTGTCGCCAACCGATCAGGATTCTGTAAAAGCGGCAATAACTCATTATCTTGTAAATCGTTGAGCATAAAGACGAGAAAAAGAAAATATTGAAAAAATCTGCTGGTTATTCAGGTTATCAAAGTTGGGCATCGCAAAGATCAATATTAAAAAATCAATCCGTAGATTTTGTGATTCTCAGTTTACCGGCAATCTTTTCTTGTGTTAAGCCTTATACTCTCGTCTGACTGACGAAGGAGCACCATTGTCCTGAACTGTTCATACCCTTCATCAAATGACTCCGCAAACTCTGGATCCAGAGCTTTTTGCTCGTCGATAAATGCCTGTAGCTCATCCATCTCTTTTTTCCTCCTCCTTCATAAAACAAGTGCTCCAAAAATTATTAACGGGGCTTTTCCCGCAGAATTCTTTAAAACAGGCTTTGCGTAACACTCAAGCTGCCCCTTTTCAAAGGTATCGACTGTTTCAGATAATATCAGTAAACTCCCCAAAAAAGTGAAATAAAGAGTAAATTGCGACACTATCGCAGCATCCCTCCCAAACCTGCAACGAGAGCCCGATCATGGATGATGATATTGTCTACTCCGTGCCGCCGTCAAAAAGTGACGAAGAGCTTGAAAAAGGCTTTGTAGCGGCGATTATTGACCAGCCGAAACTGCTTGACGAGCTGGCCAAACAACTGGTGACGTTGAATCTTGCCATTCCCGGTCTGTATGCCACGGCACTGAAGCTGATTGGCGGTGATGATGCAGTGGTGAACTCGGCCATCATGATTATTGGTGCATTTGTCTGCTGGTTCATTGCGCTCGCATTGAGCCTTTTCAGCCTGAGACCGCGCAAATGGAAGGTTGACCGAAGCAAACTGCGCAGCAACATACCCGTCGCACCGGGCCAGCCGCTGAGCATTGAGGAGTTTTTTATGGCCACGGCAACGTATAAACGACGTCTGCTTGCTCTGGCAACGCTCTTCTCTTTTACCGGTATATGCCTTGCCGGACTCACCATTTTTTGTACCACCCATAAACCATAAAGCCATGCAGGAGAGCATGAAACGCCAGAAGATTCGCTGCTGGCAGTGCAAAGAGATTTTTTCCCTGCTGATCGACACCGCAGGAGAGCCGACCCTCACGCGGGCCTGCCCCTACTGCCATGCACCGCTCAAGCTTGCCTTTGGTGGTGAACCACAGAACATTATTACGGTGATGCGGGGAGCAGCCAGGTCGCAGCCGCAAGAGATAACCGTCTACCAGCTCCCGGAAATTCTTGAGTCGTCAGATCCCTCTTTGCTACACTAACCTGTTGTTGTTATGATTGAACCGCTTATACTCAGGCCGGACGAAGGCATCCTCACCCGCTACCCTGAACTGGCGAAGTTGGCCGCTGAGCTTTCGGAGGTCTATGCCGATCAGGAAAAACTTGTGACCGATAACGCCTTGCAGCTCATTGGAACCCTCTTGTGGCGTGCGCTCGATGCTGACGAGGCATTCCTGCAGGCCAGAAAGCGGGCAGGGCAGCATCTTCTGCCCATCGTCATTGAGAGCGGCAAACCGGAGATCCTGCACCTTCCGTGGGAAACGCTCTATCATCCTGAATCTGGTTTTCTTGGCCGCAGTGAGGGCTTTACCCTGTCGCGAGCCGTGCCCCCCACCGGAGCAGAGTTGCCCGCCATTGAAGATGGGCCGTTGAGAGTGCTGCTTTTTACCGCATTGCCTGATGACATTGGGGAAGAGGAGCAGCTTCGCATTGAGGAGGAGCAGGCGCTGGTGCTTGAGGCGCTTGGCCAGTGGCGGCAGAGCGGCCATGTACTGCTTGAAATGCCGGATGACGGGCGATTCAGTGAGTTTACCCACCAACTTCACCACTTCAGGCCGCACCTTGTCTATCTCAGCGGCCACGGCACCTTCAAAAAAGATTACCGCAACCATAACGACCGGGGATACTTCCTGTTTGAGAGCGACAACGATGGAGGTGAGCTGGTTGATGAAGAGCAACTTGCAGCGGTATTTACCGGCACAACCGTGCAGGCGGTGATTCTCTCGGCATGTCACTCCGGCAAGGCATCGTCAGCCAGTTTGAACAACGGGTTGATGCAGAGGCTTGCCGACAAAGGCATCCCCCACGTTATCGGCATGAGGGAATCTATTCTTGATCGCGCCGGGCTTCAGTTTGCCCGTGCCTTTCTTGGCGCATTGATGCAGCAGCAGAGCATTGCCGCCGCTTTGCAGCAGGCGCGGCGGGCCATCGTGCTGCCTCTCCGTGATGATGAGGAATTTCGTCAATCACCATTGGCTTTAATCTCGCTGGGGCAGTGGTGCCTGCCGATGCTGCTCAGCCATCAGTGTGATCGCCAGTTGGTCACCGGTCGCTTTACTCCGCAGCCGATGCGCCCGACCAATCATCGAAACAAGACTTTTAAGCAGCTCTCTTTACCGGACAGGTTTATCGGGCGACGCCGTGAACTGCGCAAGATACAGCGTTCTTTCCGGGAAGGAACAACCAGGGCTCTTCTGCTTGTTGGCGCTGGAGGAATGGGGAAAACAGCCCTCGCAGGCAAGCTTATTATGAACCTCAAAGCTGATGGTTATGAGGTGTTTTGCCTCTCTTTTCGTCCAGAAAATAATTGGCGCTTCATGCTTTCGTCTCGTATCCCGTTTTCTCTTGATGACAAGCGAAGAGAAGCTTATGAAAAAGAAATTTCTAATCAGAAAGATCTTGTATTTCAGGCAGAATGTTTGTTTTCATTGTTACTTGAGCAGTTCGATGGAAAAGTGGCTTTATTGTTTGATAACCTTGAATCCGTTCAGGATCCCTCGACTTGCACTCTTACTGATATCGAGCTGTCCGAATTGATTACTATGGCGCTTGATTTGCAGGTAGATGGATTGTGGGTACTCCTCACCTCCCGATGGGCACTGCCGGAGTGGCGTGAGCAGCTCTATCCACTTGGCAAACCGGTCTATCGCGACTTTCTTGCGGTTGCGCAACAGCAGAAGCTGCCAAAAGAGTTTTTGACTGACTTCAAACGTTTGCGTCAGGCTTATGACCTGCTCGGAGGTAACTACCGGGCGCTTGAGTTTTTTGCTGCCGCCTTGCAGAAGATGAATACCCTTGAAGAAGAGCTGCTTGTTGCATCGCCTTCGGCAGGCGACAGAGGAGATACAAACCAACATGCTGCTTGAGCGGGTCTATAGCCACAGAACGGTAGCAGAACAGCAGTTGCTCCACAGTCTGGTGGCTTACGAGGTGCCAGTAGCTTTTGAAGGGGTCAAGGCTCTTGTGCTTGATGAGCTTGAGCAGCCCGAAAATGCTCTGGATGCGCTGCTCTCGGTGTCACTGATTGAGCGAACGGAGAATAAAGCCTGGCAAACCGAAGAATTTCTGGTCTCCCCATTGGTGCGCGACTGGCTGCTGCAACATGAGGTTGCAATGGTTTCCAGTGAGCAGCTTCAGCGAGCTGCCGGATATTTGCAGTGGCTTCTTGAAAATGAGCGGCGAACCGTTGAGCAAGCAATCGTTACCTACGCGGCACTCATTGCCGCTGATATGAACGAAGAAGCTTACCGAATAACGCTTGATTGGATTGTTGGGCCTATGAATCGAGCTGGTCTGTATCAAACCTTGCTCGATACATGGCTGGCGCCGGTTTGCTCATCAACCCGTCATACAACTCTTGCTGAAGGGTTCGGGCAGATTGGTAAGCAGCATCACCATATTGCTCAGTATGACACCGCACTCGACTACTTGAAACGCTCGCTGGCTATAAGGCAGGAAATCGGCGACAAGTCGGGCGAAGGAACCACGCTCAATAACATTTCGCAAATTTATGATGCCCGAGGTGACTATGACACCGCTCTCGACTACTTGAAACGCTCGCTGGCTATCCAGCAGGAAATCGGCGACAGTGCCGGATTATGCGCAACGCTGTTCAATATGGGGCATATCTATTTGCAAAATGAAGAGGTACCCAATGCTATAACTTCATGGGTAACAGTTTACCAGATGGCCAAACCAATGAACTTGGCACAGGTATTACAGGCACTGGAAAACCTTGCCCCGCAAATAGGCTTGCCGGGTGGCCTCAATGGCTGGGAGCAGTTGTCGCAGCAGATGGGTGAGGGCTAATAGGCGTTCACTTCCCATCGGATTCTTTTATACCTTGGGCTTCAATTTTGAGCATTTTTAACAGGATATGAAGAGAGGAACTCCACTTGTCGCAACTTGAACACATTGAAGCTATAGAAAAGCGCCTCTGGAATGCGGCGGATACTCTGCGGGCCAACTCGAACTATGCGAGTAACGAGTACTTTTTGCCGGTCATGGGGCTGATTTTACTGGAAGCGCAGTTTTGATGGTGTCTGGTTTTTGACTATACTTGCCATAATGTCAAAATATTTCCAGTGGAGACGGCTATCATGAATACGACGCAAAGCTTTTCATTGTTACGCCAGAAGGCAGGCTTGTCCATCGACAAAATTGCCCATATTACCGGGTACAGCCAGAGAGAGGTGTATCGCTGGGAGAAAAACGAGGTTGTACCCAGGAAGATTGTTCTTGACCAGCTCACAAGGATTGCCCAGCCATTGTCGGTTTATGGCAAAGGCTTTTCAAGCTTTACCTTCATTGATCTTTTTGCCGGTATTGGAGGCATGAGAAAAGCTTTTGAAGAGCTTGGAGGCAGGTGCATTTTTACAAGCGAGTGGGATAAATATTCCCGTCAGACCTATCTTGCCAATTACGAGTGTGATCATGAAATTGGCGGTGATATAACCAAAATTGATGCCTGGGATATTCCGTCACATGATATTCTGGTAGCGGGTTTTCCCTGCCAGCCGTTTTCAATTGCAGGAGTTTCCAAAAAAAATGCTCTTGGCAAACCTCATGGATTTGCTGACAAAACGCAGGGGACACTGTTTTTTGATGTGGCCAGAATTATTGAGTACCATCGACCAAAGGCGATCCTGCTTGAAAATGTCAAGAATCTTCAGCGTCATGACAAGGGAAAAACTTTCGAAGTTATCAAGGAGACTCTCGCAGAGTTGGGATATTATTTTGACTGGAAAATTATTGATGCCGGTCACTGGGTACCCCAGCATCGGGAGAGAATATTTATTGTTGGTTTCCGGGAGGATTGCGGATTCAGCTTTGACCGTTTTGCTCTGCCAACCGGCAGCGAGCGCCCGGTCATAGAAACCATATTGCATTCTGAAAACGGCATGGAAGATGAGGAACCTCCCTATACCATCGGCCCATTGGCAAGAATATCTGACCGCTACACCCTGTCGGATCATCTTTGGCACTATCTTCAGCAGTACGCTGAAAAACATCGAGCCAAAGGTAATGGATTTGGATTTGGTCTTGTCGGGCCTCATGATGTAGCCAGAACACTTTCAGCAAGATATTACAAGGATGGTTCAGAGATACTGGTGAAGCAGGATGGAAAAAATCCCCGCCGGCTCACCCCGAGGGAGTGTTCACGGCTGATGGGCTTTGACACTCTGAGTGGGAACAGTTTTGTGATCCCTGTTTCGGATACCCAGGCTTACCGGCAGTTTGGAAATGCTGTTGTTGTGCCTGTGGTCAGGTCAGTAGCCCGATATATGCTTGAGTACCTGATGGATGGTGTTTCATCTGATCAGTTGCGTTTTGATTTTGGTGTTCTGATGTCTGAAAATGCTGTTCATTATGGCTGATGTTGTTTCATCGGAAACACGAAGTCGCATGATGTCCGGCATCAGGTCTAAAAACACCATTCCTGAAATGATGGTACGAAAAGGAGTTCATGCAAGGGGGTTCAGGTTCAGGCTTCATGTTCCGGGATTGCCGGGCAAGCCTGATCTTGTTTTTCCGAAATACCGTGCAGTTATTTTTATACATGGATGTTTCTGGCATGCCCATGAATGCGCACTTTTCAAGTGGCCGGCAACAAGAAAGGATTTCTGGAAAGAGAAGATTGGCAAAAACAGATGCCGTGACCTTGCTGTTATGGATGAACTTGCACGGCAAGGCTGGAGGGTTCTGCTTGTCTGGGAGTGTGCCCTGAAAGGCAAGGAGCGAAGGCCAATTGACGAAATTGTTGATTCCTGTGCGGAATGGCTGCTTTCAAGCTCAACAAAACGTGAAATCAGGGGGCAACATGCGACTATCGACACTGCAATCACTCATGCGAAACAAGGGTTGCCGGACGATGTACTCGAAAGTACTCTCCGCAAATGACAACCGGAAGCAGCAGGTATATTTCGGCGGGGATTTTCAGGCGATCAATATTATTCCCTTTGATTCCATAGCACCTGATCCCGACAAGTCTCATATATTCAAGGCATTACTCAATTTCTGGTGGCTTTCCGACGAAGGAAGTGTGCACAATGCACCCCGAGCCCAACTCATTCTCTATCCCCAATATCCGGAAGTCAGGTTTTCCGGTTTCCTTCAGGGCTGTTCGGCCGCCCCGTCAGAACTCATGGATGAGCGCCTGAGACTGGCAGGGCGTATCCTTTTCCTCGGTATATGTTCTGACGGCAAAATTATCGGTTATCTCTGTCATCCGGATAGTGAACTTGCAAGGGAGTTTGCTTCACTTGCTGAACTACCCCGAAGCGGGGTTTTTCAGGAACCTGGTCTCGATATCAGCTCGATTGATGAAAGAGGGTTACTCATCGAGAAACTAAGGGAAATTCATCTGACTGGCTGGATTCGTTCAAGAAAACTGGGCGGCAACGGTGCGACATTACCCTGCGAAGCTCCAAATTGCGGAGGGATGACACTCGAAGCCGAACTTGATATTCTCCCCAACAGCCGTTCAGAACCTGATTATCTTGGCTACGAGGTAAAACAGTACAGCGTCAGCAACTTTCAGCGTATCAACAGTGGTGTCCTGACTCTTATGACCCCCGAGCCAACAGGCGGGTACTACAGGAGTGCGGGCATTGAAGCGTTTATTCGGAAATTCGGTTATCCCGATATGACGGGTGCGTCTGGTCGTGGAGACCGGTTCAATTTTGGAGGTATTCACAAGGTGGGCGAGTATCACCGTCTGACAAACCTTCAGATAGTGCTAAAGGGGTTTGACTCGATCAAGGGAAAGATCATAGATGCAACGGGAGGAATAACTCTGATGAACAGAGAAGGTGAAGAGGCTGCGGTGTGGGGATATGATGCACTTATGACCAAATGGAACCAGAAGCATAATAAGGCGGTATACATTCCCAGTCAATGCGTTCAGTCACCGGAACGAAAATACTGGTATGGAAACCTGATACGCATAGGCACCGGAACGGATTTTATCAAGTACCTGCAAGCTATGGCAGAAGGCAAGGTATATTATGATCCGGGTATCAAACTTGAGAATGCATCAACCAGGCCACGCACGAAACAACGCAGTCAGTTCCGCATAAAGTCAGTCAATCTCCCGGCGCTCTATCACCGTATGGATAGTATTGATTTGTGCGAGGGGCAAGCAGTATCATAGTGATTTCCCTGTATCGCAAGGGGGTACAGGAATAACGGAAAGGCGGTCATTCGCTTTATCGACGCAATTGGCCCGAATAAAGGGCGTTACGTCCATAACTTGCGTCAATATCTTCCGTGAAAAATCTCTAAAATATTGCTTTAAAATATTTTACAATATTGACGCTGTTTGTCAAAATGTCAATAAAGTGTCAATAGAATGCTCAATACCTTGTAATAAAGCCTGAAACGGATGAAGAAAAAGCAGCTCATGGATCTCATTGCCCTTGGTGAGGGTTTCACAACCGAGTTCAAGCGGTCGGGCACGTCGAATCTTGGCCGTGAGATCTGTGCTTTTGCCAATGCTACCGGCGGGGTGATTCTTATTGGTGTGGCGGATAATGGTGAGATCACTGGTGTTGATGACCTTAACCGTCTCAAGTCGGAGGTTCAGACAACTGCCCGTTCCGCTGAACCTCCTATAGCAGTTGATATTGCAGGTGTTGACAGGGTTCTGTGCGTCACAGTGCCGGAGCAGCATGGCAAACCCTATTCGTTCGGGGGCAAGTTTTTTATGCGTGAAGGTGCATCATCTCAGCAGATGTCTCGCGAGGAGATACGAAAATTTTTTTTCAGGGAGGGGTTGATTCATTTTGATGAAACACCCTGCGACCGCTTTTCGATTCCGGATGATTTGACAAGTGACGCCTGGAAACTTTTTCAGCGTCGGGCAAAAATTCCGGCGGATATGGAGCCTTTGACAGCGCTTGCCAATCTGCACCTCCTCAAGGATGGTTCTATGGCCCATGCTGGCGCTTGGCTGCTGGCAAAGGATATTCGGAAATATACCATCAGCGCTGATGTTGCCTGAGCCTTGTTTCTTGGTACCAATTGTCAGCCCCGGCGGCCTGCCTGCCGGCATGACCGAGGCTGATCTTGGCTTCAAGAGTATTCCCCGAAATCCGCTCTTGTTCGGGATGCTGCACCGCATGGAGGCGGTTGAGCATATCGGCTCAGGAATCCGGCGTATCCGCAATTTGTGCAGCGATTATGGGGTTGCTGAACCGCAGATTGATGTTTCGGAGCACTGGTTTACTGTTACGTTTCCGCGCCTTGGCGTTCAAGTTGAAAACCAACAGCCAGAGTCAACCCCTCATGTAACCCCTCATGTAACGAAGCTTATATTAAGTTTGGTTGGGGAGATGAATCGGGATGAACTGATGAAGAAAGTTGGTCTAAAGGATCGTAAGTATTTTATGGGCAGCTATCTGAAGCCTGCCTTTGATGCTGGCTTTGTAGAAATGACTATCCCGGATAAACCGCGTAGCCGGGTTCAGTGTTATCGGCTCACCCAGCGAGGAATCGAGCTTCAACAATCAAAGCAGGAGCGCCTGTGACCCCATCGCCCTACACCGAAGACTTTCTCATTCAGCAAACAACGGCGGAGTATCTGGAACATCAGCTCGGTTGGCAGTCGAGCTGATGAAAGTCGTTGCCAGTCTTACCCGTTCTCCTTCGTTCCCCTCGACGAAAGAGCCCTCTTCACCATTTTCTCTACATTCGGTTCCATTTTTACTGGCAACAACACAATGTCAGGATGATTTTGGGCATAAACACGAAATATTTCGTCGGCAAATGCCTGGCCTATAGCCAATACCTCATCAAAGTCAAAAATGACATGCTTGAACTTCTCTATACGAGCCAACAGCCTTTTAGCCTGGGATCGAGAGACAAGTTTTTCATTTTCGTATTGTGCTAACCGAACAGGAATAACTGTTTTGTTAAACTGAAATTCATCCGGTCCGGCATAATCATCAAAAACCGTCTGGATATCACGCGTTGAATCACGCTTGACAAGCATATATACTGTAGTGCCAGATTCATTGTCAGAAAAATCGGTCTCCAGAATAAAATCAAATGGTAATTGATCATCATGACGAAAACTCACCCCTTTTGAATCGATTCGGAATTCATCAAATACACGCGAAGTAAAGAATATCCCTTCTCCTGTGTGATTATCCGGATCTGTCGTCAATTTTCCTTTAGATAATTCAAAGCGAGCCTGGCGCTCATCGTTTAAATTGCATAATCTCTTGATTTTCCTGAAAATGCCCTCTCCATCATCAGCCACCATGATGATGATTTTTTCCTTGTCTCTTATAGCGGAGATAGAAACATGTTGCCCGCCAGAATGATCAATGACGTTATTTACCATCTCGGTAAATCCATATTGGCTTATGTCGACAATGTTGTCAGGCAATCCTTCAACGATAAATGCATAGTGATCCCTCCAGACGTCATCTTCTGTAAATTCATCTTCGAGTTGAAACAGTGACTTGTACTCCCTTACATCCCCTAAAAAATATCTCTTTCCCTTTCCCGTACCGTCAGATTTCAAGCGCTCATCTTTTTCCAGAAGTTTTACATGGTTATTTACTGCTTGAGGAGTGATAGAAAATATTTTGGCAATATGTTTACAAATATCAGCAGGATGATGCCTGACATCCCTGACGATTTGGCGCCGTATGTTCTCGCCTCTTTCTTTATTATTCATGAGCCATACTTGATGAAAATAGTTTTCTTAAAGGATAATTTTTTTTTCTTAAAGGACAAGGGGCCCTTCGTTTTTTTAATGCCTGATAAATGGGGCGATTTTGATGTAAACGATAAATGTGTGATGCTTTATTCGGTCAGATACGTTAATTTCAGGGCAAACATGCCAGCAAGAGTAATCACTGAAAAGGTGGCGACATTGAAACCGCAGAGCCTATGACCCCATCGCCCTATACCGAAGACTCTCTTGTTCAGCAAACAACAGCGGACTATCTGGAGCAGCAACTTGGCTGGGAGTCGGTCTATGCCCATAACCGCGAGGATTTCGGCCCTGAAAGTCTCCTTGGGCGCAGGGATGATAGGGAGGTGGTGCTGACGCGCATTCTACGGGCTAAGCTGATGGAGCTGAATCCGGGGCTGCCCGACACGGCTTATGATGACGGGCTGCGCCAGATTGTGACGACCACGGCGACGCAGACGCTGCTGGCGACGAATCGTGAGAAGTATACGCTCTTTCGCGACGGGGTGATGGTCACCTTTCAGAATGAGAAAGGGGAGCGCCTGAAGCAGCGGTTGCGGGTGTTCGACTTTGATGAGCCGCTGAACAACCATTTTCTCTGTGTGCGGGAGCTCTGGATTCGCGGAGACCTCTACCGGCGGCGTCCTGATATTGTGGGCTTTGTCAACGGTTTGCCGCTGCTTTTTATGGAGTTCAAGAATATCGGCAAGGATATTCGCTCGGGTTACGAGAGGAATTTCAAAGATTATACCGCTACCATCCCGCATATCTTTCATCACAACGCTTTGCTCATTTTTGGCAATGGCCATAAGGCGAAGCTTGGTTCCATTACCAGCCGGTGGGAGCATTTTCATGAGTGGAAGCGGCTTGCCGAGCGTGAGCCGGGGGTTGTGGAGATGGAGACCTTGCTCAGGGGGTTGTGCGAAAAGGGTAATTTTCTGGATCTCTTTGAGAACTTCATTGCCTTTGATGACTCTTCGGGAGGTACCAAAAAGATTGTTGCCCGCAACCACCAGTTTCTCGGGGTGAACCGTGCCCTTGAGGCGGTTGTGGAGCGCAGAGAGCGTCAGGGGAAACTTGGCGTTTTCTGGCATACCCAAGGCTCGGGGAAGAGCTATTCGATGCTCTTTTTTACGCGCAAGGTGCATCGCAAGCTTGGCGGTAACTTCACCTTTCTGATTCTCACCGACCGTGACGATCTCGATACGCAGATTTACAAGAGCTTTGCCGGTTGCGGTGTGGTGGATAACGACCGCGACCCGTGCCGCGCTTCGAGCGGGCAGCACCTTTGCGACTTGCTCGGGCAGCACAAGAAGTATGTTTTTTCGCTGATCCAGAAGTTCAATATGGAGGTGAAGCCGGAGGAGAGCTATACCAGCCGGGACGATATTATTGTCATTACCGATGAGGCGCACCGGACGCAGTATGGGATGCTGGCGCTCAATATGCGCAATGCGCTGCCGAACGCCAGTTTTATCGGCTTTACCGGTACGCCGCTCTTCAAGGATGACGAGATTACCCGTCGTGTATTTGGTGATTATGTTTCGACCTACGATTTTCAGCGGGCGGTGGACGATAAGGCGACGGTGCCGATCTATTATGATGCCCGTGGTGAAAAGCTTGGCGTTGCGTTGGGTGATCTGAATGAGCGCATTGCCGCTAAGCTTGAGAGCCTTGAGATTGACGATATCAATGTTGCCCAGCGGCTTGAGACTGCTCTTCGGCGCGATTATCATATTATAACCGCCGGTAAGCGCCTCGACCAGATTGCCCGGGATTTTGTACAGCACTATTCCAACGGCTGGGAGTCGGGCAAGGCGATGATGGTCTGTATCGACAAAATCACCTGTGTGCGCATGTATCTCTTGATTGAGTTTTACTGGCAGGAGCGCCTCGGGAAGCTGGAGCGTGAGCTGCCTTCGCTTGCCGACGAGCAGGAGGAGATTCAGCTTCAACGGAAGATTGCGTGGATGCGCGAAACCCTCATGGCCGTTGTGGTGAGCGAGGAGCAGGGTGAGGTGGAGAAGTTTCGCAAGTGGGATCTCGATATTCTTCCTCACCGTCGGCTCATCAAGGAGGGGATGGAGCTGCCGGACTCTATGAAGACGAAACCCCGGTTCCGGAACATGCAGCGCATGGCCCTTGATGATGCTTTCAAGGAGGAGGAGCACCCTTTTCGAGTTGTTTTTGTTTGCGCGATGTGGCTGACCTGTTTTGACGTTCCGAGCCTGGCGACCATCTATCTCGACAAGCCGCTCAAGGCGCATACGCTTATGCAGGCCATTGCTCGGGCCAATCGGGTCAATGAGGGAAAGAACAACGGCCTTATTGTGGACTATTGCGGCATTCTTCGCCACCTGCGCCATGCGCTGGCCACCTTTGCCGGTGTGGGTGACGATGGGCATGGAGGCAGCGGAGGTGAAAATGATCCGGTAAGGCCTGATGAGGAGCTGCTTGCTGATCTTGTTGACGCGATTACGGTTATCCGCTCTTTCCTTGTCGGGCGCGGCGCCTCTCTCGATGATATTATCACCAAAGGCGGTTTTGAGCGCAATGCCGCCATTCTTGCAGCCAAGGAGGCGGCCAACGAGAATGATGAGAGCCGCAAGCGTTTTGAGGTGATGTGCCGGGAACTCTTCAAAAAGTTCAAGGCTTGTATCAATATTGAGGGGATCAATGGAGTGCGGGCCGCTTACCATGCCATCACGATGGTTTACAGGAGCCTGCAGGAGGATCGTGAGCAGGCCGACATTTCCGACATCATCCGGCAGTTTCATTACCTTGTTGATGCGGTTATTGAGGTGATACCCGGCTCGGTTGGCGAAACGCAGGAGCCGTTTGATATCAGTAAAATAGACTTTGAGCGGCTTCGCAAGGAGTTTGAGCGGAGCCGGGTCAAGCGCACAGCCGTGCAGAACCTCAGTCAGGCGATTGACAACAAACTTCGGCGGCTTATGGAGCGGAATCCGCTTCGCACCGATTTTCAGAGCCACTATGAGGGTATTGTTAAGGCCTACAATCGGGAGAAAGATCGAGTGTCGATTGAGGGTACTTTTGAAGAACTGGTGCGTCTGGTGCAGGAGCTTGATCAGGAGGAGAGCCGGGCTATGCGCGAAGGGCTGTCGGAGGAGTCGCTCGCTATTTTTGACCTCTTGAAGAAACAGGAGTTGAGCGCGCAGGAGAGAGGTCGAATCAAGAGGGTGGCGAAGGAGCTTCTTGAAACGCTGAAGGCTGAAAAGTTGAGGATAGACCATTGGCAAGAGAAAGAGTCAACCCGCGATGCGGTGCGCACGGCAATCGAGGATTTTCTCTGGAGCGATGATACCGGTCTTCCGGTTGAGTGTTATACAGAAGCGGAGGTTAAAGAGAGGGCAGAAGAGATTTTCCGTCATGTCTATCGAGCCTACCCGACTATTCCTTCGCCATTCTATGAAAACACAGTGGCGGCATAATTTTAAACACGTTGAAACGATGATGCAGAAAAAACAGTTGGGCAATACGGATATGCACCTGACCCCCATCGGATTTGGCAGTTGGGCCATCGGGGGTGCCGATTGGTCCTACGGGTGGGGTGCGCAGGATGATGGCGATGCCATAGCGGCAATTGAGCGTGCGGTTGAGCTCGGTATCAACTGGATTGATACGGCGGCGGTGTACGGGCTTGGCCATTCGGAGGAGCTGGTGGGTAAGGCGGTTGGCGGCATGAAGCAGAAGCCCTATATCTTTACCAAGTGCTCGATGGTCTGGAATGCGGAGCGTCAGGTTAGCTTCAGTCTCAAGGCTGACTCAATACGGCGAGAGTGCGAGGCGAGTTTGAAGCGCTTGCAGGTGGATGCCATTGATCTTTACCAGATTCACTGGCCAAATCCTGAGGCTGACCTCGAAGAGGGATGGACGGAGATGGCCCGTCTGCAGGAGGAGGGGCTGGTGCGTCATATCGGCGTTTCGAATTTCACGGTTGAGCAACTGCGCAGGGTGATTTCTCTTGCACCTGTAGCCTCCCTTCAACCACCATACTCGATGCTGCGCCCGGCAGTTGAACATGAGCTTCTGCCGTTTTGCTTCGAACAGAATATTGGCGTTATTGTCTATTCTCCGATGCTTTCCGGTATGTTGACCGGAGCAATGACCCGTGAACGGGCGGCTAACTTTTCACAGGATGACTGGCGTCGTCAAAACAAGGAGTTTCAGGAGCCGCGTCTCTCGGCAAATCTTGAACTGGTTGAGCTGCTTAAACGGATTGGTGCACCTCATGGCCGTTCTGCCGGTGAGGTGGCTATTGCCTGGACGCTGCGTAACCCGGCGGTGACCGGAGCTATTGTTGGCGGGCGCAATGCTGCACAGGTTGAGGGAATTATCGGGGCTGGGGAGTTCAGGCTCAGCGGGGAAGAGATCGATGCTGTCGGGCTATTTATTGCTGATATGGCGAAATAGAGGGGAAGTGTGTCGCTGTCAGAAATTTTTCAGGATATTCTCCGATTGTGAAACTTTTAGCATATCAAGAAGCATTAAGTTGATGAAAATAATTGTATTGCATTACGTATTATATCGCGTAAATTGCCAGCTCAGTTTTTAATTTTTTGTAAATCACAAGAGAGTCAGGTGAAAATGAGTTTGTTCAGTAATCTGTACCGGGATATTGCTATTGATTTCGGAACAACGAATACGTTGATTTTTATCCACGGTTTGGGCATTGTTTTAAATGAGCCGTCAATTGTTGCCCGTGAATTCAATACTGGAAAGGTTCTTGCCATAGGGCAGGATGCCCTTATTATGAGCGATAAAATTCATACCGGTATTGTCACCGTTCGACCACTTTTCAATGGTGCAATTGGTGACTATCAGGCAATGCAGGAGCTGATAAGAGGGCTGATCAACAGGACAAAAACACGTTTTTCGTACGGCATTAACCGTATGGTTATCAGTATTCCTTCTGGTATTACTCCTGTTGAAAAAAGGGCCGTGCGTGACTTTGCCCAGCATGTTGGCGCCAGAAAAGTTTATCTGGTAACAAACGCCATGGCCGCGGCCATTGGTCTCGGGCTTGAGGTGAGGGAGCCTATGGGCAACATGGTTGTTGATATCGGGGGTGGTACAACGGAAATTGCCGTTATGTCGCTCAGTGGCATTGCTTCCGGCGAATGTGTGAAGGTTGCTGGTGCAGATATGAACAATTTGATTACCCGCCACCTCCGTGAGGAGTATAATATGGCTGTAGGAGAGCTTACTGTCGAAAATATCAAGACAACCATTGGTTCTGCCTATAAGCTTGATAAAGAGCTGTCCATGAATGTCAGGGGTATATGCCTTGAGTCAGGTCTTCCTGAAGTGAGAAAGCTCAGTTCAGAAACCATCAGGGAGGTTATTGCCACCCCGCTTAACCAGATTGTCACGTCGATTAAAAAAAGCCTTGAGGCTTTGGTCACTAAACCGGAAATTTCGGTTGACATTTTTGATCGCGGCCTCTTCCTTGTCGGAGGTGGTGCGCTCATCAAGGGTATTGACAAAAAAATCCATGAGGAGACCAATGTTCCTGTTCATATCTGTGAAGAGCCTCAGACTATCGTGGTAAGGGGAGCTGGAGAGATTCTTGAAAACCTTGAAAAGTATAAGGGACTGTACACTACCTGATTTTGGCGCAAAGAGCTTTGGCAAGGAAATGCTTGCTGATCAGATGATCCGTTTCAGGTCGGTAGTGGTTGTTTAAGGAGTCAGTCGGAGTGTAGGCAGAACGGGAAGCAAGTGGTTATCACCCTTGCTCCCCGCTCTGCTTGTTTTTTGTTCAGGGACGAAATTTCCGGTAGTCTATATCGAACTTTTTTATCCGGAGCCCCATGATGCGGTCTGAAAGGCCGAGCTGCACTGCGGCACGAGTCATATTGCCTTTGGTGCGTTTGAGTGCCTCCATGATCATCTCTTTTTCTATCGCATCGAGTTTCTGCTGCAGCGATCCGGTATAGGGTGTCCCGCTCGACTCAGCCGTCTGGAGTGTCGGCGGGAGATGGTAGCCGTGGATCACGTTATCTTCGCTTAAAATGACCGCTCGCTCAATGCAGTTTTGCAATTCGCGGACGTTGCCTGGCCAGTGGTAGCGCATCAGCATGTCGATTGATGTTGTCGAGATTCGCCTGATTCCCCTCTGGTTTGCCGCGTTGTATTTTTCTACAAAATAATCGGCAAGCAGCAGGATGTCGGTCTTGCGTTCACGAAGCGGGGGAACGGTTATGGGAAAAATGTTCAACCGGTAATAGAGGTCTTCGCGGAAGAGTCCGTTGCGTATCAACTCTTCAAGATTGCGGTTTGTTGCAGCAATGACCCGAACATCAACCTTGATGGTTTTGGAGCCTCCCACCCGCTCAAACTCCTTTTCCTGTATGATTCTGAGCAATTTGGCCTGAACGGCCAGGCTGAGCTCGCCGACTTCATCAAGAAAGATGGTGCCGGTATGGGCAAGTTCAAACCGTCCCTGTCTGGTTGCCGATGCTCCGGTGAAGGCGCCTTTTTCATGCCCGAAAAGCTCGCTTTCAACAATGCTTTCCGGTAATGCCGCGCAGTTAAACTTGATGAATGAGCGGTCGAACCGTTGGCTTTTAAAGTGAATGGCGCTCGCTACCAACTCTTTTCCGACCCCGCTCTCTCCAAGGACAAGGGTGGTTGCATTGGTTTTTGCGATTTTGTCGATCATTTTGTAGAGCGATATCATCGGTTTTGCGTTGCCGATGATATTTGCCGGGCGCTCGGCTTCTGAAATACTCTCTTCGTCGTGCTTTTCCACTCTGTGAGTCGGCCTCAATGGAGGCGTCCCTGTGATGGTGCTCCCCTGCGTTTTTTTTTCGTTCTCTTCGTGTGCAAGCTGTTTGATGCGCACGGCCTGTGAAATCATGGATGCGATAATTGAGAGCTGGTCAACATAGTGCTGGAGCATCTCTCTCTGCACCTCTCCCGCTTTTGCTTTTTTGTTCAGCCCGTTGGTCACGGCGGGCTCCAGTTGACGGTCGGCGCTCAGGGTACCAATAATTTCTGTGCCCGCCTTTATTGGAATGCAGATAAAACAGAGGCTCTCTTTTTTTGCCTTGCTTCGTGACCGGGTGCGGTCGAGAAAGAGCGGTTCATCATTGATGCAGGGAACAATGACCGCTTTTCCGCTTTTTACGACGTGACCGATCACACCTTCGCCGATCTGGTAACGCCCTCTCTCCTTCTCTTTTTCGGTCAGCCCGAATGATTCGTTGATCACAATTTCGCCGCTGTCGCGGTTAAGGATGGTGATCATGCCTCTGAGCATGTTCATGTTCTCCGACATGATGAAAAGAACAAGCCGTAACACCTTGTTGATGTCATCTTCGTTGGTTATTGTCCTGCTGACTTCAGCAAGCAGACTGATACTGCTGTGCTCCTGTTCCTGTGCTATGAGCATGATGCTTGTCGTATGATGATCATTGTTTGACAAAAAGGTTGTTGTGGTAGATCTCTTCCACTTCTGTTGGCTTCAATGCCCGTTTTTTTTCACTGGCCGCAGTGCGGACAATGGCAAGAAGATGGTTTGCTTTATCTCTTGTCATGGCAATTCCCCTGCCCGCAAAAAAATGTTGCAGGGAGGCGCTCCCCGAGTGTTTTCCGATTACCAGTTCGCTCTTGTCGCGACCAACCTGATCGGGGAGAAAGGGCTGGTAGGAGAGCGGATGTTTCAGCAGTGCCGCACAGTGAATACCCGATTCATGCTGGAATGCCGATTTCCCTACAACCGGCTTCTGATCCTCGATTTTTCTTCCTGCGGCCCTGCTTACTGCCGTGCAGAGATGTGAAAGCTTTCTGGTATCAATGCCTGTTTCATATTTTCCCGAGAGCTTCAGCGCTATGGCAAGCTCTTCGAGCGCGGCATTTCCTGCCCGTTCGCCAAGCCCTGTAACCGAAACACTGACGGCCTTGCATCCCGCTTCCAAAGCGGTAAAGGCATTGGCGGTTGCCATGCCGAGATCATTATGGGCATGAAATTCAAGCGCAGTATGGCTTGCTGATTGCAGAAAGCTTACCAGTTCCATTATTGACGTTGGTGTAGCGATGCCGACCGTATCGGCAATTCTCACCCGGTCGGCCCCGCACGCTTCGGCATCGAGCATGAAGCGTTTCAGCATCTCAGGCTCTGCCCTTGTAGCATCCTGTGCGCCAACGCTCACAAAATCGAAATAGTGTTTTGCTCTCGGAATAAGCTCCTGCAACTGCTCTTCTATCCATGCGTAATCCCTCCCCATAAGCTCAAGGTATAACCGGGAGAGAGGAAAGCTGATATGAACCGCCTCGGTGCCGCAGAGGCATGCATCCTCAATGTCCTGCCATTTTGCCCGAGCCCAACTAGTCAGGCGCAGTGGCAGCTTTTGAGTCACAATTGTTCTGATTGTGCTCCGCTCGTCGCTGCTGATGGCGGGGTAGCCAATTTCGAGTTCATCGACTCCGGCATCAGCAAGCAGGGAGGCAATATCAATTTTTTCCGCACTGCTGAAAACAACACCAGGGGCCTGTTCGCCATCCCTGAGCGTTGTATCAATAATCCACGGCCTGATGGCGGAATGAGACTCTTTGCGGCTCTCTATGCGCATATTCTGATGATTTCTTCAGTGAACAAGAGATTCTGCCAGGAAAATTGCCAGACAGTTTGAAATTTAAGTGCCTCGGTCATTCAGCCTAAATAAATAAGGCTATAATAAAAAAATATAATAAAATTTCAGACATTTTTGTATCGTTGCATGACTTTTTATCACAAAAGCGTCGCCGCACCACTTTTTTGTGATATTCGGGGGGTGAAGTACAAGGTACGAGGTGTGAGAGTGTCTTGATAGTTAAAGGGTACGTTTTATTTGCCTGTTAATTTCAGAAACAAAAGTGCAGCTTGAATAGCTTTTAAGCATTTGTCATTTAGCCGGGCTTCTGGCGGCTATTCGGCAACCTTGTGAAGAAACGAGAGATGAATCAAAAAATACATTGAGATGGTTATGATCTTTTCAGCCGTAAAACGGATATCTATAATTCTGAAGGTTTGCCAGATGACTTGTGTGTTATTTTTGTATAATGATGCGTGTATTTCCTGAAACAAGCCCAATGATCATGCTTGAACTTCATGCTATGAATCAGAAAAAAAAGATTTTAGCGATTAACACAGGTTCATCAAGCATCAAGTTTTCGCTTTACGAAACCGGTGAGGTTGAAAAGCTTCTGTGTACCGGTTCGCTGACGCGGATTGGCCATGAGGGTGGAGCATTTTCTGTAACGGATGGGCATGCAAGCTCTCTTGCGAGTGAAAGCGTTGCTGTACCGGATCATAATGCAGCCTGTGCTTATCTCTCTAATTGGGTACTGAAACAGGGTGAAGCGTACAAGCCTGATGCCATCGGTCACCGCATGGTGCATGGCGGCCCCCGATACTCGAGCCCGCAGGTGGTTTCTCCTGAGCTTATTGCTTCACTTGAGGAGCTGGTTCCCTATGCTCCCGAGCATCTTCCACAGGCTTTGAAGGCCGTCAGTCAGGCCTCGAAACTCTTTCCCGGAACGCTGCAGGTGACCTGCTTTGATACCTCGTTTCACTCCTCCATGCCACCCGTCGCGCGCTTCTACCCTCTGCCGGAGTCGATTCGCAGCGAGGGGGTGCAGCGTTACGGTTTTCATGGGCTCTCCTATGAGTATCTGCTGGGCGAGCTTGAACGGCAGGGGGGGCGTGATGTGGCACAGGGAAGAATCATCCTTGCCCATCTGGGCCATGGCGCCAGCATGGCCGCCGTCAAAGAGGGCAGAAGCATCGATACCACCATGGGATTTTCTCCTGCGGGCGGGCTCGTGATGAGTACCCGTACGGGGGATCTCGATCCGGGGGTGATTCTTTTTCTTTTGCAGCAGGATAAAATGAGTGCTGCACAGATCAAGGAGATGGTAAACCGTCAATCGGGGCTGCGTGGCATTTCAGGAATCAGTGATGACATGCAGGTGCTGCTTTCGATGGAACGGCAGAACCTTAAAGCCCGCGAAGCTGTTGATATGTTCTGTTACAGGGCAAAAATGTCTATAGGCTCTTACGCCGCGGTGATGGGTGGCCTGGATACCCTTGTTTTTTCAGGGGGGATAGGTGAACATGCCGCTGAAATTCGAGGCCGTATTTGCGAAGGACTTGATTTTCTGGGTATTGCTGTTGAGTCGTCCCGTAACGATGTTTCGTCACCGGTTATTTCGCCTGATGGCAGCGCGGTTACTGTCAGGGTTATTGCAACAAACGAAGAGCTGATGATTGTCCGGCACACTTTGGCTATTCTTGCCGGCACGGTTAACCGCCCGTAACGCAGCTTCTTCTTAATTTAAAACCCTTGAACGTATGGATCACTTTCCACTTTCTCCTGAAAGCCCGCTATCGGTTGATGAACTGCAGCGTATCGATGCTTACTGGCGTGCGGCGAACTATCTTTCTGTCGGGCAGATCTACCTGATGGACAATCCGCTGCTCCGCGAACCGCTGAAGCCTGAGCAGGTCAAGTCGCGTCTTCTGGGGCACTGGGGGACAACTCCGGGGCTGAATTTTATCTACGTGCATCTGAATCGCGCGATTTGCCAGCGCGACCTGAACGTGATCTACCTCGCCGGGCCGGGGCATGGTGGTCCCGCTCTGGTGGCCAATGTCTGGCTCGAAGGCACCTACAGCGAGTATTACCCGAATATTTCGGAAGATGCGGCTGGTATGAAGAAGTTGTTTCGGCAGTTCTCTTTTCCGGGGGGCATTCCGAGCCATGTTGCGCCTGAAACTCCTGGTTCCATTCATGAAGGGGGGGAGCTCGGTTATGCCCTTTCCCATGCTTACGGCGCGGTTTTTGACAACCCCGATCTGATTGCAGCCTGTGTCGTGGGTGATGGTGAAGCTGAAACGGGCCCTCTTGCCACATCGTGGCATTCGAACAAGTTTCTCAATCCAGCCCGTGACGGAGCTGTTCTGCCGATTCTGCATCTGAACGGGTATAAAATTGCCAATCCTGCCTTTCTTGCCCGTTTGCCGCACGATGAGCTGGAGAGTCTGATGATTGGGTACGGGTACAAGCCCTATTTTGTTGAAGGTTCCGATCCTGAAATTATGCATCAGGAGATGGCCGCCTTACTTGACACCTGTTTTGATGAAATTGCTGAAATTCAGTGCGAAGCACGGGAGCATGGAATGACGGAAAGGCCGTCGTGGCCCATGATTGTGCTGCGCTCTCCAAAAGGGTGGACTGGCCCGAAAGAGGTTGACGGTAAAAAAACCGAGGATTTCTGGCGTTCCCATCAGGTGCCTTTTTCAGCGGTGCGCGAAAATCCTGCCCACCTTGCGCTGCTTGAAGAGTGGATGAAGAGCTACCGCCCCGAAGAGCTGTTTACTGCTGAAGGTGCCCTGAAGCCGGAACTGAGAGAGCTTGCACCCAAAGGGCAGAGGCGGATGGGCGATAACCCTCATGCCAACGGAGGATTGCTTTTGAAGTCACTGCATCTGCCTGATTACCGGGAGTATGCGGTCTCTGTCTCTTCTCCGGGCTCAGTCAGGGCTGAAGCGACAAGGGTGATGGGGTCGTTTTTACGGGATGTCATGAAACAGAACGAGCATGACTCCAATTTCAGGGTATTCGGGCCTGATGAAACCGCGTCCAACAGGCTTGGATCACTTTTTGAGGTTACCGACCGCACCTGGATGGAGAGTGTTATGCCCTATGACGAAAGTCTTTCACGGAACGGCAGGGTTATGGAGATCCTTTCGGAGCATACCTGCCAGGGCTGGCTTGAGGGCTACCTGCTGACTGGCCGGCACGGTTTTTTCTCCTGTTATGAGGCCTTTATCCATATCATCGATTCGATGTTCAATCAGCATGCAAAGTGGCTGAAGATAACCAATGATGAAATTCCCTGGCGTCGTCCCATCGCCTCGCTGAACTATCTGTTGACCTCCCATGTGTGGCAGCAGGACAATAACGGCTTTTCTCATCAGGATCCCGGTTTTATTGATCATGTGGTGAACAAGAAAGCTGATGTGATCCGGGTCTATCTTCCGCCTGATGCCAATACGCTGCTTTCGGTTACTGACCACTGTCTGCGTTCGCGCAACTATATCAATGTGATTGTTGCCGGCAAACAGCCCGCATGGCAGTGGCTCGACATGGATGCTGCTGTCCGGCACTGCACCAGTGGCATTGGTATATGGGAGTGGGCCTCAAATGACTCTGCAGATGGAGAGCCGGATGTGGTCATGGCCTGCGCAGGGGATGTTCCCACGCTTGAAACGCTCGCCGCTGTCGATATTTTAAGGGAACAAATACCTGACCTCAAGATTCGTGTGGTCAATGTTGTTGATCTGATGACCCTTCAGCCATGCGAAGAACATCCTCACGGGCTGAAAGAGCGGGATTTCGATGATATTTTTACCACCGACAAGCCGATTATTTTTGCCTATCACGGTTATCCCTGGCTGATTCACCGTCTGACTTACCGGCGTACCAACCATAAAAATCTGCATGTCAGGGGGTACAAGGAGGAGGGTACAACCACTACGCCGTTTGATATGGTGGTGATGAACGATCTTGACCGGTTTCATCTTGTCGCCGACGTTGTGGAGCGGGTCCCCCGTCTCAGGCAGCGGGCAGCTTACGTGAAACAGCATGTTCGCGACAAGCTGATCGCCCACAAGGAGTATATCCGTAAATACGGAGAGGATATGCCGGAAATCAGGAATTGGCAATGGACGAGGTAAGGGGAGTGCTGACTGGTCAGAAGCCGGGTAAACAAGAGCGCAGTGTTATGACAGCCAAAAAGAGTGTGCGACGCAAGGGAAAAGCAGTTCATGCATCGTCCAGACCCATAAAAAAGGTGATGCGCAACCTTTCAAGAACGATAGGGCAGCCGGCAGGGTCATTGCTTCATATCGGCGAACAGAAAACGGCGAATTGCATCATAACGGTTTTTGGTTACGATGAAGAGCGTGAATTTCACATGCCGGTGAAGAGCGTTGCCGAATGTGCGGAATGGATAGATCAGCAGCGGGTTCTCTGGATCAACATTGACGGACTGCATGATGTGTCGGTTATTGAGGAGGCCGGGAAGCTGTTCAGTATTCATCCGCTGATCCTTGAAGATATCCTGCATACCGATCAGCGCTCTAAACTTGAGGATTTTGAGAGTTATCTCTTCCTGGTGCTCAGAACACTTGAACTTGAAGAGATAACCAATGCTGTTGTTGATGAGCAGTTGAGCATGCTGATCGGAAAAAATTTTGTTTTCACCTTCCAGGAAAAACCGGGAGACATGTTTGATGCGGTACGGGAGCGAATCAAGAGCCCTGGGACAGGGATCAGAAAACGGGGGGCTGACTATCTTGCCTACGTCCTTATTGATGCTATTGTAGACAGTTATTTTACCGTTCTTGAAGAGCTTGAAGGCCGTATCGAACTGCTTGACCAGGAGCTTTTCACAACATCCGGCCGGGAAACCTTTGAATCGATCTATACTCTGAAAAAAGAGCTTATTCTTTTAAGGAAATCGGTAAGGCCGATGCGGGAGATCATCAACAGCATCAGCCGGGATCATTACAAGGTTATTGATGATGAAGCAACCTGGCCGTTTTTCAGGGATGTCTACGACAACGTCATCCTGATCAACGAAACCATCGAAACCTATCGCGATATCGTTCTCGGCATGTACGATACCTGGCTGGCGATAGTCAATAACAGGATGAACGAAATCATGAAGGTGCTTACTACGATCGCCACCATTTTCATGCCGCTCTCCTTCCTGGCCGGACTCTATGGTATGAACTTCCGCTATATACCCGGTCTTCAGTGGGAGTGGGGATTTTTTGCACTGCTTGGATTCATGGGGTTCACGGTTGCCGCCATGATGGTTTATTTTCGCACGAGAAGGTGGTTTTAAGGGGAGAGTAAGCAGCCAGAAAAAGAGCGCTCGATTTCCGGCTGGTTATTCTGTTCATGAGGGGTGGACGATGCTCAATCTTTGATACACCTCACGGCAAAACCCTGCGTTTTGCTGCTCGATATACGGTAGACGGCTGAATAGCTGTTGAACATCTCGCGATACCAGGCGGAAAAGTTGTTGTCCTCGGTTGATGTCCAGAAACTGCTGTTGGTGCCGAAAAGCGAGAAACTGCCATTGCTGCTGCGGTATCCTGATGGAATGGCCGTAAATCCTGTTCTGTTGTCGGCGCCGACCAGCGGCTCACGCCAGAGTACCTCTGATTTCAGTTTTGTGCCTGCCGCTTTTTCGCCTCCAAGGGCTGTAACCAGTTCTTCCCATTCGCTGTCTGAGGCAACATGCCAGCCTGCGGGAGCGAGTCCCCTTGGGTCGTTGACGGCAAACCAGTTGTACAGTTTTCCATAGGTAACGCCGTTTTCGCTTCTGTTTTCATAATAACACCAGGCACCTGTTTTAAGCTGGCCCCACTCCACAGGATCGTCTACCTGCGGAATCGGGTCACCGTTGCGGTAATTGGCGGAGCTGAGGTTCTCAGCCATCCATTGCCGTGTGGCGATCGTGACGGTTTTAAACGGGCGTTGCACGGCAGAGAGCTCTTTTGCTGTTATAAAAAAGGCAAACAGGGCGAAAACCATGAAAATTGGCGCGGCCAAGGGTGTTTTGTTGCTACTTTTCATTATGTTGAAAGTCTAAAGTTTCATTCAAGACCTGTTTATTGAGAGAACTTTCCCGAAAAAGGAAATTAGCTTATTTTTACGGCAATCCCTTCTTTTCAAAGAGGCATTTTTTCTTTTTGGGATTTGAAGCATCCTGACTTTTTATGGTGTTTCCTGATATTATTACTTATATTTTTCAGAAGTATTCTGATGTAATTAACGTCCGGAAGCATAAAAAGGTTGTGTTTGAACAGGTCGGGGTATTGCGCAACAGTGCGCGGTTCCATGAAAAAAAAAACACATGGAATGCTAACATAAACGATTGAATGTAGTGGCAAGAGAACGTTTTAAACGAAAATCAAGACCTTCCGGCAACAAGGGTCATCGCCCTTCTGTGCAGTTTACCGGAGAGAGGGTGAAGCCGAATGATCATATTCTTATCAACGAGTTTCTTTTCAGGCGGGGAGAGAGTTCTCTTGCGGCTGAAATTGTTACCTTTTTTGCTGATCATGACGGTGAGCGATTCAAGTCGGTAGAACTGGCCAAAGCCCTTGGGTATACCGAATCAAAGCAGCTTCCCGGTTTCTGGTATGTGCTGCACAAATTGCAGGAAGAGGGAGCTATTGACAAAGACTCCAATCGCTGTTACGGCATGTCGGGCACGGAGGCAACCACCTACGAAGATCATCTTGAGCTGGCCAAGCCCTTCCCTCTTCCAGGCAAGAAGCAGTACACGGTGAAGAGCTATACCGGCCATATCACAACGCATCCCAATGGCTACGGCTTTGTTGATGTTGAGGGATTCGATGATGATATCTTCATCAAGGCCGGAGATATGGGCCTCTCCATTCATGGCGACGAAGTCGAGGTGCTTGTTTCGAAGGTGCCGGATACCTATTCCTCAAAATCCACACCCCATCAGCGTTGTGAAGGCACGGTACAGAAGGTCCTTTCGCGCCGCATCACCACCATTGTCGGCACGCTGACCAAGGCTAACCGCAAGTTTGTGCTTAAGGCTGATGACCGCAAGCTGCTTCCGGAAATTATTGTGCCAATCAAGAACGCCCGCAAGGCGGTTGATGGTCAGAAGGTGCTTGTCGGGGAGCTTGATTTCAGCAAGGAAGGGCAGATTCAGGCCAAGGTGCTTGAGATTCTGGGTACTGCTGGCGACTCGGCGGTTGAAGTGAGCGCCATTGCCCGAAGCCGTGGCATTGACGAAACCTTCGATAAGCCGCTGCTCGATTTTGCAGCCTCCATTCGTGAGGGAATTACCGACGAGGATCTCAAAGGGCGTCTCGATATCCGCGACAAGGTTGTCTTTACCATTGACCCTGTCGATGCGAAGGATTTTGACGATGCACTCTCGATTGAGATGCTTGACGATGGGCAGTATAAAATAGGCGTTCATATTGCTGATGTATCGCACTATGTGCCTGAAAATTCTCCCCTCGACCGTGAGGCGCTCAAAAGGGCCACTTCGGTCTATCTGGTTGACCGGGTGATTCCGATGCTGCCGGCACGGCTTTCCGAACAGATATGCAGTCTCAACCCCGGTGTTGACCGGATGGCATTTTCGGTCTTCCTGACCATCACGAACGAGGGTGAAGTGACCAAGCACGAGTTCCAGAAAACGGTTATTCACTCCAAACGTCGTTTTGCCTACGAAGATGTCGAGGAAATTCTGAAGCGGGGCAAGGGTGATTTTGTTGATGAGTTGCAGGCGCTCGACCGCCTTAGTGTTATCTTGCGCGACAAGCGCTTCAAGCATGGCGGGCTCGATTTTGAAACCGAAGAGGTACGCTTCAAACTTGGCAGCAAGGGTGAGCCGCTTGAGGTGATGAAGAAGGAGCGTCTCGGCAGCCATCGGCTTATTGAGGAGTTTATGCTCCTTGCCAACCGCAAGGTGGCCAAATATCTGACCAAGACCTTCAAGGAGAACAAGAAGGAGCCCCAGCCGGTTATCTACAGGGTGCATGGCGCTCCCCAGCAGGAGAAGGTGCTCATTCTTGCCAACTTTGTCAAGAGGCTGGGCTTTGAGCTCAAACTGAACCGGGGCAAAGAGGGACCGATTGTTTCAGCCTCAGCGCTTCGGCAACTTTTGCAGCAGGTAAAGGGATCCAATATTGAGTTTCTGGTCAGCGAACTGGTGCTGCGCTGCATGTCGAAGGCGGTCTATACCGGCGACAATGTGGGCCATTACGGTCTTGGCTTTGAGCATTTCACCCACTTCACCTCGCCTATC
>CAJAIK010000117.1 GCA_903939765.1 uncultured Chlorobiaceae bacterium
ATTGATGGAATTCAAGACTCGAAATGTCAAAACTCTTGAAGAAGATGTCTGCAAAATCTTAGACGGTTTTGGCACGCATTACGTAATGACCTTCTAACGAGCGCTTATTCGTGTATTTCATTTTCCGACACAAACCGCTTCACTTATTGTTTCGTTTGAAGGGTTGATTTTTATCGCAACACTTTTCACTCTTGGGAGAGTATTAGAGAACCTTGGTCAACGTTCTTTCTATCTGACAAGTATTGTTCTTGTTGTTGCGGGATTGTTATTTCTCTCGTGCATCTGGCATCCAGCATTCATGTTTGCCGGTACCATGCTTGTTGGAATAGGTCTTGGCATGTTCAATCTTGTCAATGTTACCCGTGTCGCTCATGCGAATGCTGAAAAAGGGAAGACCGCAGCCGTTTTTTCCCTGTTTACTATGTTAGGCATCATTATTGGTCCCGTAATCGGTGGCTTGGCTGGAGAGTTTTTTGGTACACGTTTCATCTTCCTCATTTTCATACCTCTATATCTGACGTTGGCAATCATACTCTATTTTCGAAAAGAGAATGAAGTGCGCTTTCTTGAAGTTTTTAATGGATAATCTTTCTGAAAACTGAATCACCGTTATGTGCAATTCTCAGTGTCGTGCCTTTTAATTCGTGCGGAAAAATCCATACAAAATCCCATTCAAAAATTTGATTTCTCGTCATAACCTATTTACGGGATAAAAAATACCTTTTAAACGGGATTTGTAACTTCTCGTTTATTCTTCATTTTAATTATCAAGGCTTGAATGCAATATTTTCAAATTTAATTCTGACTGGAATAATCAGTCTGATCGAAGAATTATAATAACCTGTTAATTTATGATGAAAATGAACAACATGTCAGACGGCTTTTTTTCTTGCTGTTGTTGCTTCCATGAGAATCAAGAGGCCAATTTATTCGTTCCCATATAGTACTTGAGCATACAGGCAAGTTTATAAGGCAGCCGATTCTTCTGGTCAGAGAGTTGGCTTTTTTTGTGATTATAATTCAAATAAATGTGGCGATCATATAAAAAATAAAGTGTGATTGCGAAATATCCTGACAAGAAAAATTTTATAACTCAACAATTGGAGTATGCGATGTCGTTAAGTGGAAATTATTTTGCTGGTGTTGATGTCGGTTCACTGGCAGCAAAATCTGTGATTCTGAAAGATGGCGAGATTTTTGCCACAGGGCTTGTCCCGAGCGGTGTCAACTCTGTGGAAAGCGGGTTGAATGCTTTGAACCTGGCTCTGGAGTCGGCGGGACTCAAGCAGGAGGATCTGACCTATATCGTGGGAACCGGGTATGGACGCGTTTCTGCCCCCTATGCCAATAAGGCCGTCACTGAAATTACCTGTCACGCTAAAGGCGCAAATTATCTGCATCCGACTGTCCGGACGATTATTGATATGGGTGGTCAGGACTGTAAAGCCATTCGGATAGATAAGGATGGAGCTGTTGTCGATTTTGCCATGAATGATAAATGTGCGGCAGGTACCGGCCGTTTTCTTGAAGTGATGGCGGGCGTCTTTAAAGTTGAGCTTAAAGATCTTGGGGCTATAGCCTTGTCGGCCACCGATACGGTACCCATGAGCAGCACCTGCACCGTCTTTGCCGAATCGGAAACGATCTCCCTGGTAGCCAGAGGTGAAAAACCTGAAAATATTCTGAATGGTATTCACCACTCGATTGCCAATCGTATTGCCGGACTTTTCTCAAGAGTCGGTATTGAAAGCGATGTCTTTTTTTCAGGAGGGGTAGCCAAGAACAGTGGCATGAAAAATGCAATCGAACAAGCGCTGAAAGTTACCATTGTCAAACCGGAAATTGATCCTCAGCTTATCGGAGCTCTCGGTGCTGCCGTTATTGCACGCAACTTTGCCAAAAAAGAGGGGCTTTGGGCCTGACAACATACAGGTACAGTCTGATGCTCTTTTTGGAGCACCCTCATTGCATTTAAAGAAATGATCATAAATAAACTCCTCAAGGAGGGACACATTCATGAGTAAGCAGTTATTCAGATATTCGGAGGAAAACAAGGAAAAGTTTCTGGAGAGTGACAACATCACGTTTAATGACGGGAGTACGGTCTCTCCAGAAGAGATTTGGCACTATTTGACTGAAGAAGCTCCGGCGAAATACCCGAGCGCCTTTGAAGTCAATCTCTATCAGGGAAATCGTGGCAGCCGCGATGAGACCCTGCCGACATCGCTGAAGACCCGCTATCTGGGCCTCACCTTCAGTGCGCGGATGGAAAAGGCAAAAGACAATGGCAAAAGCATAGCCTTTATTCAGGGAGGGCAGGCGGTTGATCCTTATACGGCCGCAGACACCATTGCCTTGCGGCCCGGCCTTGTTAACCAGTGGAACAACGGCCTGGAGTATGGCAACGATATTAATAAAGAGAACTTAAGACGCAAAAAGTCTAAAGAGAAAGCCTTTCATGATATGAGCTTTGAGGCTTGCCAGACAGGCGGTTATGAGCATGTTCAGGCTGGAGATTTACGTATTGATGTCATCGCCCCTTATACCGTTCTTCGCTGTTCAGATATCTCCTACGGAGTTGAGGCTCACCGGCATGGCCCTAAAAAAAATGTCAAACTGCTGAACGTTGATTACCCATTGCGATATCAGGCCGACAAGCCATGGGCCATTGAATATTTTGCTCAGAATCTGCGGAGACTGGTCAATACCCTGGATGAAGTAACCGGCAGAAAAACCAGTGAAGATGATTTGTTGAAGGCCATAAAGCTGCATAACACAGGGAGAAGACTTGGAACGGAATTGGCTGAATTGTGGTGGTCGGCCGATGTTCCGCCAACAAACAGCGATGACCGCGCATCGATGGTATCGCTTGGAAATCTGGAAGTGCATGGTGATGTGCAGGCATCATTGAGTGTCCTTAAAGAGGCTAAAAAATATATAGCAGAACGGGTAAAGAATGGTGTCAAAGGACATGCGGTAGCCGATAATCCAAAGAGGCTTTTTATTCTCGGCTCTTGTGTAGGAATAAACGGATCCAGAAGTGAAGATGCTGGCGCAATTGTGGTCGGCAGGGATGATCAATGGAGTCATTGCTCTTCACTGGTTGAAGAGGAGGGCGATCCCTTTTATAATCTGGCCAAAGCCACGCTTGAATATCCGTACGAGCAGAGTATCGAAAAAAGAGCGCAATGGACGATTGAACAGATTAAAAAATCGAGGGCTGACGGGGTTATTTTTATTCATAACTGGGGCTGCAATACACAGGCCGC
>CAJAIK010000118.1 GCA_903939765.1 uncultured Chlorobiaceae bacterium
AAAACCTGAACGCATGAAGAAACAAAAGGTTACGACTCAAAAGCCGAAACTCACCTATCGGGTCAATGAGCAGATCCGTGTTCCGGAAGTCCGCATTATTTTTCCGGACGGAACACAGGAGGTGATGAAAACCATTGACGCCAAGCGGGTAGCCGAAGAGCGCAATCAGGACCTTATCGAAGTACAGCCGAACGCCGAACCACCGGTTTGCAAGTTCGACAACCTCGGCAGGTTACTCTATAAAATGGACAAGAGGGACAAGGATCTCAAGAAAAAGCAGAAAACGACCACCCTCAAGGAGCTGCGCTTTCATCCGAATACCGACAAGCACGACTTCGACTTCAAGAGCGCACATCTTGAAGAGTTTCTGCGCAAAGGCAACCGCGTCAGGGCCACCATCGTCTTTCTTGGACGCTCCATCATCTATAAGGATAAGGGGCTTGAACTTGCAGAACGCTTAACCGAGCGCCTCAGCGTTGTAAGCACCCGTGACGGCGACCCGAAATTCGAAGGCAAAAAGCTCTTCGTCTATTTCGAGCCCGACAAAAAGAAAATTGATGCCTACGACCGCATCAGGGCAAAAACAAACCAGCCACCGGCAGCACCACTTGCGCCTCTGGCTCCCGAGGATCTGACAGAAGAGTAATCAGCAGGACATTCGAGCAATTTTATATCAATAAATAAAGGACGACGTATCATGCCTAAAATGAAATCCCACCGTGGAGCATGCAAACGGTTTAAGACGACATCATCTGGAAAAATCAAGCGTGAACGCATGAATGGCTCACACAACCTTGAGAAAAAGAACAGAAAGCGCTCACGCCGCCTCCACCAGAGCGCACTGCTTTTGGGATTGAAGGCCAAGCAGATCAAGCGGATGATTCAGGGCTAAATTATTAACATTAACTCGACACAACGATGCCTAAAGCAAATAATGCCGTAGCCTCAAAAGCACGGAGAAAAAGAGTACTCAAAAAAGCCAAAGGATTCTGGGGATCGCGCGGCAATATTCTGACCGTCGTCAAGCACGCGGTCGATAAAGCAGAACAGTACGCCTACCGTGACCGTCGCGTCAAAAAACGCACTTTCCGTTCGCTCTGGATCATGCGTATCAACGCCGCTGCACGCCTGAACGACACCACCTACTCCCGCCTGGTCAACGCCATGCTGAAGAAGAACCTCGAAATTGATCGCAAGGCCCTTGCAGAGATCGCCGTAAAAGATCCAGCAGCATTCAGTGTGATTGTCAAAAGCGTTTTCGAATAAGTTTTTACACCCGGTTACAAATGGAAAACACCATTCGCAGTTTACAGCAGGAGATCATCGAGTTTGAGATTGCCTCAACAGCCGATCTCGAAGCCTTCCGTCTCAAGTACACGGTGCGAAAAGGGCTTATCGCAGCTCTTTTCGGCCAACTGAAGTCGGTTGACCCTGCTGACAAGCCGCGAATGGGCCAGTTGCTCAACCAGCTCAAGCAAACGGCTGATGCTAAGCTCACAGAAGCAGAGGAGAGGCTTGCATCAACCGGGAGCAGCAGCGGCAAGAGAGGCATTGACCTCACCCTCCCCGGACGACGCTACTTTACTGGCAGCGAACATCCGGTACAGAAGGTACTCGGCGAAATGAAGTCGATTTTTTCAGCAATGGGATTCGGCATCGCAACCGGCCCCGAACTGGAGCTCGACAGCTACAACTTTGACCTGCTCAACTTTCCGCCCGACCACCCGGCTCGCGATATGCAGGACACCTTTTTTGTCACCAGCGGCAACCCCGGCTCCGACGTGCTCCTCAGAACCCACACCTCCCCGGTGCAGGTACGAGTCATGCTCGACCAGAAACCGCCCATACGGGTAATATGCCCGGGAAAGGTCTACCGCAACGAAGCCATCAGCTCCCGAAGCTACTGCGTCTTCCACCAGCTCGAAGGGCTCTACATCGACAAGGGAGTCTCCTTTGCCGACCTCAAAGCCACCATCTACTCCTTCGCCAAACAGATGTTCGGCACCGACGTCAAACTCCGGTTCCGTCCAAGCTTTTTCCCCTTCACTGAACCATCAGCCGAAGTGGACGTCACCTGCTACCTCTGCGGCGGCAAGGGATGTAAAGTCTGCAAAAAATCAGGCTGGCTCGAAATCATGGGCTGCGGTATGGTTCACCCCAACGTGCTGCGCAACTGCGGCATAGACCCCGAAGAGTGGTCTGGCTACGCCTTCGGCATGGGCGTTGACCGCACGGTGCTGCTGCGGTACAAGATTGACGATATCCGGTTGCTGTTTGAGAATGATTTGCGGATGCTGAAGCAGTTTACGGCGTAGATACTTACGTCCTGCCATTAAGGAGCCTGTAAACCTTTTTTAAGTTACTTGGTCACTTCGTAGAGGGAGACGAATCGCTTATTTTTTTTGAGGACTGCACGTCCCTGCGCCTGAAAAAAATCAAGATTGCAAGAAATAATAACCTGATTATTTGCTACTCACTTGTGCTTTATTTAAATCCACTGATGGTTTATATATGCGATCAAGTATCCATAGCTCACGTCGTAACGTATTCATGCTATGATATTCAACTTGAATCTCTTCCTGATTATTAACTATATAATGTTCTTTGAAATCTTTAAGTTGCAACGGATTTGGACATTCATGAGCTCCACCTAAGGTAGTACATGCATATGCTGCCCAAACCTGAGCGTCCTCCAATGCACTCATAAAATCTTTTTTTCCGCAATATTGATTTGCTACAAATCCAGCACCAAAAGCATCTCCTGCGCCAGTACTGTCCTCAATTTCTTGCAACACCTCGTTAGGTTTAGCAAAATAAATCCCACCAACACGATCACAGGATACAGCTATAGCACCAAATTGGTCAAGAGTAATAACCGCGCTTGTTTTATTGAATTGTTCTTTAAAACTTTTGATTATTTTTTCCAATGGTAAGTGATCATTACTCCTGACTTCATACATAAAACCGTGTAAGTGTAAGTAAAATAAGGATTGGACCAAAAATTTAGGCACTACAATGCAATCGTTTGACATAAAAACTATGCT
>CAJAIK010000119.1 GCA_903939765.1 uncultured Chlorobiaceae bacterium
CGTATAATGATAGCTTTTACCGATATCGTAGGGATGGATCTGGCCAAGCAGGCGCTCATGCTGCTGGCCGTTGATTCTGAACTTGGCGGTGTTGTTATTCCTTCGGCCGTGGGGTCGGGGAAGTCGACGCTCGCCAGGGCTTTTGCTGATATTCTTCCCGAAGGCACTCCTTTCGTGGAACTCCCCTTGAACGTAACCGAAGATCGTCTGATCGGCGGCGTTGATTTGGAGGCAACCCTTGCAACCGGAGTTCGCGTTGTCCAGCACGGCGTTCTTTCGAAGGCGCATGGCGGAGTACTCTATGTCGACTCCATCAGTCTTCTCGACAGCTCGGCAGTATCGCACATCATGGATGCCATTTCGCGCGGTGAAGTCCTTGTTGAGCGCGAAGGCCTCAGTGAGGTGCATCCGGCGAAGTTCATGCTGGTGGGCACCTATGATCCTACCGATGGTGAGGTACGCATGGGACTGCTCGACAGGGTAGGCATTATTGTGCCTTTTACCGCGCAGAACGACTACAGGGCACGCAAAAAAATTGTCAACATTGTACTTGGCACGAGAGATGAAGAGGATACCCGTGATGAGTTGAAGATGCTTGCCGGTTTTATCCAGGCTGCCCGTGAGCAACTGCCGCGTGTTTCGATTACCGATGATCAGATTCGGGCCCTGATTCAGACAGCCATCAGTCTCGGTGTTGAGGGAAACCGTGTCGATATCTTTACGGTTCGTGCTGCAATAGCCGCAGCCGCTCTCGCTCAGCGCAGCGATGTTGAGGAGGAGGATATGAAACAGGCCATCAAGCTTGTGCTTATTCCCCGTGCGACCCGCATGCCCGAAAGGGAAGCCTCTGCGGACGATATGCCTCCCCAGGAGGAGCCGCCAGAGGAGGAAGAGCCGGAAGGTGAAGATGATGAAGCGCAGGCTGATACTCCGGATGCTGAAGCCGAAGAGGAGAAGAAGGAGACTCCCGACATGATCGAGGAGTTGATGATGGACGCTATCGAGATGGAGTTGCCTGACAATATTTTGAACATCTCCCTTGCATCAAAAAAGAAAACGACGACCGGCAGCCGTGGCGAGGCACTGAACAACAAGCGCGGACGTTTTGTGCGGGCCCAGCCCGGTGAGATGCGCACCAATAAAGTCGCACTCATCCCGACACTCATTTCCGCGGCTCCCTGGCAGGAGACGCGCCGTCGTGACAGCAAGATGGCCGGGAGGCCCAAGACCGCCCTGCTTATCACCAAAGATGATGTGAAGATCAAGCGGTTCCGCGACAAGTCGGGGACACTCTTTATTTTCATGGTTGATGCCTCGGGTTCCATGGCGCTGAACCGCATGCGCCAGGCCAAGGGCGCAGTGGCAAGTCTTTTGCAGAATGCCTATGTGCATCGCGATCAGGTCTCTCTCATCTCGTTCCGTGGAAAGCAGGCCCAGGTTCTTTTACCACCGTCCCAGAGTGTTGACCGTGCAAAACGCGAGCTTGATGTGCTTCCCACCGGCGGCGGCACTCCTCTTGCTTCGGCACTCTATCTCGGATGGGAGACTGCAAAACAGGCGCGCACCAAAGGTATTTCACAGATCATGTTTGTGCTGATCACCGATGGTCGCGGCAATATCGGGTTGCAGGCCACCTTTGACCCGAACGCAGAAAAACTATCCAAGGAGCTGCTTGAAAAGGAGATTGAAGCACTTTCGCTTTCTATCCAGGCCGATGGTGTAGCCTCCATAGTCATTGATACGCAGATGAACTACCTGTCGAGGGGCGAAGCACCCAAACTTGCCCAGAAGCTCGGAGGACGTTATTTTTACCTGCCAAATGCCAAAGCTGAGCAGATTGTTGAAGCTGCATTAAGCTTTTGATTCCCGCTGACCTTTCCGGAATCTCTCCCGGAAAGGTCTTTTTGTGAAATAATCACTTTTCTTTATTTACATTATTGACATAGTTCAAATCTATTCATATATATCAAGAATATATGTTTGGATCTCGTTTCGTATATTATTTATATACTTTTGACGTTTTTCCAAACGTGGCGCTTTAACGCTTATTTACTTTTTATATGATGTCTGATCTTCGTAAAATTGTTGCTATTGTCGGTCTTGAGCAGTACAACGCTGCTCTCTGGAAAAAGATCAAGGGACTTCTTTCCAGTGAAGCTGAATTGACCCAGTTAAGTGATATTGATCTTGAAAAAAAGCATCCCGAAGCCGCGAAAGCAATTCAGGAGGCTGATTGCCTTTTTATGAGCATGATCAATTTCAAGGAGCAGGTCGACTGGTTCAAGCAACAGCTTGACCAATCGAGTAACGAAAAGACCATCTTTATTTTTGAGTCCATGCCCGAAGCTATGGCTCTGACCAAAGTAGGGAGCTATTCTGTCGGGGATGGAAAGGCCGGAATGCCGGACATGGTCAAAAAAGTGGCCAAAATGCTGGTGAAGGGGCGCGATGAGGACGCTCTTTACGGCTACATGAAGCTCATGAAGATCATGCGCACCATCTTGCCTCTTGTGCCCAACAAGGCAAAGGATTTCAAGAACTGGTTGATGGTCTACTCCTACTGGATGCAGCCTACGGCAGAAAATATTGCCAACATGTTCCGCCTTATTCTTCGGGAGTATTTTAATGAGCCCGTTACTGTCGGAGCGCTTGTTGAGGTGCCAAACATGGGTATCTATCATCCTGATGCTCCGGCTTTTTTTACAGATATCAAGAGTTATAAAAACTGGTTGAAAAAACGCGGAATCAATATCGACAAGGGCCAGAAAATAGGCCTTTTGTTTTTCCGCAAACACCTGCTGCAGGAAAAAAGCTATATCGACAACACCATCCGTGTGCTTGAAAAACGGGGAATTCATCTTTTTCCGGCCTTTGTGACGGGAGTTGAAGGCCATGTACTGGTGCGGGACTGGTTTGTCAAGGAGAAGATTGATCTCCTGGTCAATATGATGGGTTTTGGTCTTGTGGGTGGCCCAGCCGGATCGACCAAGCCGGGAACGGCGGCTGAGGCGCGTCACGAAATCATGACAAAACTTGACGCTCCCTATATTGTTGCCCAGCCTCTCTTGACCCAGGGGTTTGAATCATGGAAAGAGCTTGGTGTATCGCCCATGCAGATGACCTTTACCTATGCCATTCCAGAGATGGATGGCGCAATTTGTCCGGTTGTGCTTGGAGCCCTGCAGGATGGCAAGGTGGAGACGGTTCCTGAGCGCCTTGACCGGCTTGCAGGCATTGTCAGTCAGTGGCTCCGTCTGCGGGCAACGGCCAACAGGGATAAAAAAATTGCCTTTGTCGTTTACGATTATCCTCCTGGTCTTGGCAAAAAAGCCACTGCGGCCCTCCTCGATGTTCCAAGAACGCTTTTGGCTGCTCTGCAGAGGTTGAAAAAGGAAGGATACAATGTTGGTCAGCTCCCCGAATCGTCCGAAGCGCTTTTTCAGGCGCTTGATCAGGCGACCGATCACCAGATCAAACAGCACCAGCCGGATGCCCTGAAAGTGAGCTATGATGCCTTCAAGGGGCTGACCTCTTCACGGGAGCGGGAACGCATAGAGGAGCGGTGGCAGAAATTTCCCGGAGAGATTGTGCCGATCGGTGAGCATGATGTGTTTATTGGAGGATTGCAATTTGGTAACATCTTTATTGGTGTTCAGCCGCGCATCGGGGTGCAGGGCGATCCCATGCGGTTGCTCTTCGACAAGTCAAACACGCCCCACCACCAGTACATCGCCTTCTATCGCTGGATAAGCCGGGAGTTTCAGGCCCATGCCATGGTGCATGTCGGTATGCATGGATCGGTCGAATGGATGCCGGGACTCCAGACCGGCCTTACCGGCGATTGCTGGCCGGATGCCCTTCTCGGAGAGGTGCCTCACATTTACCTCTATCCGGTGAACAATCCCAGTGAATCCACCATTGCCAAACGGCGCGGGCTTGCGACAATGGTTTCGCATGTCGTTCCTCCACTGTCGCGTGCCGGTCTCTACAAGGAGCTTCCCGCATTGAAAGAGCTGCTGGTCGATTTCCGCGAGAGAAATTTTTCAGGCTCGATTGAAGGGCAGGGAGAGAATTCGGGTTTTGAAGAGTCCATTATGCAGAAAGCCGAGCTGCTCAATCTGACGGACGATTGCCCCCGGCCTGAAAGTGAAGGATTCAGCGATTATGTCAGCAGGCTCTATATTTACGTAAGCGAACTCGAAAATCGGCTGATTTCCAACTCCCTCCATGTTTTTGGTGAGGCGAGCCCTCTGGAAGCGCAAATTATCACCGTCACCGAAACTCTTAAAAACAGGGCGGAAGATGCAAGGACTCTACCCTCTCTTCTCATGAATGCGTCAGGGAAGAATGGACACTACAAGAGCTATGAGGAGTTGACCAGTCGTTCGAGAAAGGGTGAGGAAGAGGCTATCCGCCTGCGTGAGTGGGTCGACACGTCGTGCCGTGATTTTGTCCAGCAGGTGCTCTTTGAGAAAAAAAATGCCGCCACGGCCTTTGCCATGATAACAGGAGGGGCGAGGCTTCCTGCAGAGTATCTGCCCTTTATTGAGCAATTGACCAGAGAGGGCTCGCAGATTCTTATTGCACTTCGCGACAATACCGGTGAGCTCGATTCCCTCATGAAGGTGCTCTGTGGCCGTTACATCTCCTCCGGTCCTGGCGGCGACCTTGTGCGCGACGGTATCAATGTGCTTCCCTCGGGCCGCAACATTCACTCTATTGATCCCTGGAGAATTCCATCGGTACTCGCGTTCAAGCGCGGGACGCTCATTGCCGACAGCATCGTCAAAAAGCATCGTGAAGAAAATGGTGGAGAGTATCCCGAAACCATCGCCCAGGTGCTCTGGGGCCTTGATACCATTAAAACCAAGGGGGAGGCCGTTGCCGTTGTAATCCGGCTGCTCGGAGGCGAACCCTCTTACGATGCATTTGGTAAAATAAGCCACTACAGTCTCGTCTCTCTCGACAAGCTTGGCCGCCCCCGTATTGATGTGCTCATGCAGCTCAGCCCGATTTTCCGGGACGCGTTTGGCCTGCTCATGGATCAGCTCGACCGCCTTGTCAAGGAGGCAGCCAATGCGGACGAGCCGCTTGAAATGAACTATGTAAAAAAACATGTTGACGAGGCGATTGCATCGGGCATGGCGTTCGAAACGGCGACCGCCCGCCAGTTTACCCAGGCACCGGGCGCTTATGGCACCTATGTTGACGACATGATTGAGGATTCGGCATGGGAATCAGAAAATGATCTTGATGACCTCTTTATTCGCCGCAACAGCAGTGCCTATGGCGGAGGCAGGAAAGGGGAGAATGAGCCCGCCATTCTGCAGAAGCTGCTTGGCTCGGTTGACCGGGTGGTGCATCAGGTTGACTCTACCGAGTTTGGCATATCCGATATCGACCATTACTTCTCCTCATCCGGATCGCTTCAGTTGGCTGCCCGCCGTCGCAATACGAAACCGGGTGACGTCAAGCTCAACTACGTTGAGTCGTTTACCTCCGACATCAAGGTTGATGATGCCGAAAAATCGCTCCGCATTGAGTACCGTTCAAAACTACTCAATCCAAAGTGGTTTGAAGGGATGCTCAAGCACGGCCACAGTGGTGCCGGTGAAATCAGCAACCGTGTCACCTACATGCTTGGCTGGGACGCCGTAACCAAGAGTGTTGATGACTGGGTCTACAAAAAAACCGCCGAGACCTACGCACTTGATCCAGAAATGAGGGAGCGGCTCGCGACCCTTAACCCGCAGGCAATCAAGAACATTGTAGGCCGAATGCTTGAAGCGCACGGTCGCGGCATGTGGAAAGCCGATCAAAGCATGATTGATGAGTTGCAGGAGATCTATGCCGACCTCGAAGACCGCCTCGAAGGTCTCGTCGACGACAAATAATCAGCCATTGGTGGGGTGGGGCGGGAAAACCGGCAATCGTATCCATTCACCCTTAGGGGCGGGGTCATCCCGTCCCTAAATGGTTGTCAAAATTATTACCGGTTGGAATGAACTAAAAAAAAGGGCGGGATGACCCCGCCCCTGCGTTACATTGCGGTCGAATAATTGGGCGCCTCTTTGGTGATTTTGACATCATGCGGGTGGCTCTCCCTGAGGCCTGCCGAGGTTATGCGCACAAACCGGGTATTGGTTTTCAACTCCTCAATGCAGGTGACTCCACAATAACCCATTGCCGATTTCAGTCCGCCGATTAACTGGTAGACCACTTCGTCAAGGTTCCCTTTTGCCGGAATCCTTCCCTCAATTCCTTCAGGCACATATTTCTTCGACTCACTTGATGCGTCCTGAAAATAACGGTCGCTGCTTCCATCAGGTTCCGACATGGCCCCGAGAGAGCCCATGCCACGATAGGTTTTGAATTTCCTTCCTTCATAGAGAATCGTTTCACCGGGACTTTCATCAGTTCCGGCAAAAATACTGCCGATCATGATGGAGTCGGCTCCTGCCGCGAGAGCTTTGGCAATATCGCCGCTATATTTGATGCCGCCGTCAGCAATGATTGGTGTGTTGGTTTTGGCCGCCTCTTCCGCACAGTTCATGATAGCGGTCAACTGTGGCATGCCGACACCGGCCACAATGCGGGTGGTACAGATACTGCCGGGGCCGATACCGACTTTTATGCAGTCCGCTCCAGCTTCGATTAAATCTCTGACCGCTTCCGGAGTTGCGACATTGCCAGCGATAACCTGCAGCTCAGGATAAACCTTTTTGATGCTCTTGACCATATCAAGCACCGCCTTGCTGTGACCGTGTGCGGTATCGACGGCAATAATATCGACACCCGCATCAACGAGGGCTCTGACCCTTTCAGGTGTATTTGCGCTGATACCAACCGCCGCCCCCACTCTCAGATGCCCTTGCGAGTCCTTGCAGGCATTGGGGAACTGTTTGCGTTTCTGGATATCCTTGAAGGTAATCAGCCCTTTGAGGTTTCCATTATCATCGGTAATAAGCAGCTTTTCGATCTTGTTGGAGAGCAGGATTTCCTCGGCTTTTTGAAGGTCAACATCTTCACGGGCTGTAATGAGGTTTTTGCTGGTCATGATATTGATGATTTTCACATCGGGCTCCGGCTTGATGCGAAGATCCCTGTTCGTAACAATTCCCTTGAGTTTGCGGTCAGGGCTTCCTTCAAATTCTGGACGAGCAATAACAGGGATGCCTGAAATGGAATGGCGAAGCATCAGATCAAGCGCATCCTGCATCGTTGCATCTTCATAGAGGGTAAAGGGGTTGCGGATGATGCCGCTTTCATATCGCTTGACCTTTGCAACTTCGCGCGCTTGTTCTTCGATGGTCAGATTTTTATGGATAATACCGATACCGCCGGCACGCGCCAGAGCTATTGCAAGCCTTGATTCTGTCACCGTGTCCATGGCTGCACTGATAAGCGGTATTTTAAGCGTAATTGTTTTTGTGAGCCTGCTATCAGTGGTTGTTTCCTTTGGCAGAACGCTGGAATATGCAGGAATAAGAAGCACATCGTCAAATGTCAGCGCTTCATAGAGAATCTTCGTCATGGGCAGGTCACAGGGATAAATGGATGGCTGTAAAATCAATTTTGCCAATTTACAAAAAGTGTGCATAGAATGACAATGTTAATCTTGGTTACCATGCAACAGAAAAAATGAGTTTTTAACGATAACGCTTAAGAACATGAGCGTTAAAAAGCTGAACGGGAGAGAGAATATTTTTGAAAATCAAAAATAGAGTGTAAATTAACGGCCTTGTATTATTGGAGAGGTCGCATAGTTGGTCTAGTGCGCTCGCCTGGAAAGCGGGTAGGGTGTCACAGCCCTCGAGGGTTCGAATCCCTCCCTCTCCGCCAGAGAAATTATTGAAATAACGTTGTAAGGCTTTTTTTTCATGATTTCCGGGATGATTTATTATATTCGTCCACTGTTCTTTATAAATCCGGAGGATTTGCCTAATTGGTAAGGCAGCAGTCTTGAAAACTGCCGGGTTCACGCCCATGGGGGTTCGAGTCCCTCATCCTCCGCAACACCACCATGGAGAGGTGGCCGAGCGGCTGAAGGCACCGGTTTGCTAAACCGACGTAGTTCTTACAGGGCTACCGAGGGTTCGAATCCCTCCCTCTCCGCAACAAACCCCGCTTTCGCGGGGTTTGTGCATTTCATGCGAAAACGGAAAAATGTGAGGGGAGTTGCTGAAACAGTGACATAAATTTTATGTTGGCAACGAGGGAACAGGAGTGGCGAGCGGTAAAAAAAATTGAAAATCTGTAAAGAAGAGTCGTTCTTTCCGGAGTCGGTCAGTTATATTTTCCCAAGGGTTGTGTGTGACTTGCATATAAAATTAGAGCAGTATGATTTTACCGATCAATATCTACAGTGATGATATTCTGCGACAGAAAGCCAAGCCGCTCAAAGGTGTTGACAGCGGAATTGAAGAGCTTGTTGCCTCCATGTTCGAGTCGATGCGCAATGCCTCGGGCATTGGTTTGGCAGCTCCCCAGGTAGGGCGTTCGATCCGGCTGATTGTGCTTGATCTCTCTTGTGTCGACGACTATGAGCGTGAAAAGCCGATGGTGGTCATTAATCCTCATCTTCTTTCTGTCAGGGGTTACAACGAAATGGAAGAGGGGTGTTTGAGCGTTCCCGGCGTTAAAGGCTATGTGACCCGTCCCTCGGTTATCACCCTGAAATATCGTGATGAGCATTTTGAAGAGCAAACCGGTGAATTTTCCGGTATGATTGCAAGGGCGCTTCAGCATGAAATTGATCATCTTGATGGTACCCTCTTTGTCGACAGGATGGAGAAGCGCGACCGGAAAAAAATCCAGAAGGAACTTGAGGCGCTTGGTTCTGGCATTGTCAATGCTGACTATCCGGTTGTTACGCGTGATGTTGCTGTTATATCTAAACACTCTTGAGTGCCATGCGGATTATTTTTATGGGAACACCCGATTTTGCTGTTCCCTCGTTGCAGGCGGTTGCGGCTGAAAAGGAGAAGTTTGAAATTGTTCTGGTTGTTACCGGATCGGACAAGCCCCGAAAAAGCAAACATGCCGATACCGAGCCCTCGGCGGTAAAGCAGGCCGCCCTTGCCCTTGCCCTTCCGGTTTATGAAATTGATGATGTAGCCCGTCCTGATTTTGCAGAAACCGTCGCGGCATACCGTCCAGATGTCATTGTTGTTGCGGCATTCCGCATTCTTCCACCTGCGGTCTATCTGCAGGCCTCTCTCGGTGCCTTTAATCTTCACGCATCACTCTTGCCAGCCTATCGTGGTGCGGCGCCCATCAATTGGGCCATTATCAGCGGAGAGAGCGAAACCGGTGTCACCACATTTTTTCTTCAGCAGCGGGTCGATACCGGTAATATCATTCTCCAGAAAAAAACGCCGATTGCTCCTGATGAAAATGCGACAGAACTTGCCCGTCGTCTCTCGGTGATCGGTGCTCAAGTGGTTGTTGACACCCTGCAGTTGATTGCTTCCAGGAGTGTGGTTGTATCAAACCAGAATGACGCGCTTGCTTCAAGGGCACCAAAACTTACCCGCGACAATACGCGGCTTGCCTGGTCGCAGCCTGTTTTGGCCGTCCATGACTTTATCAGAGGGCTCGCCTTGAAGCCTGCGGCATGGACGACGTTCAGGGGTAAAACCATGAAGATTTTCAGGGCCGCTCCGGCAGAGCTTGCAGTTGAAACTCTTTCAGCTCTTCCTGGCACCCTTTTTGTCGATCAGGGTAGACTCTATGCAAAATGCCTCGATGGCTGGCTTGAGTTGCTGTCGCTGCAGCTTGAGGGGCGTAAAACGATGGAAGCCTCCGAATTTCTTCGAGGTTTCCGAGCTGATGCCGGGTCATCACTATGCGTCTGACGACCCGGCCGTGTCACAATCCCATTAATTGGTTATATTGGCAAACATTGAATTATTAACCAGAATCAAACGCTCTTTTTATGGCATTGTCCAGTACAGAAGTCAACCGTATCAGGAACTTCTGCATTATCGCACATATCGATCACGGAAAATCCACACTGGCTGACCGCCTGCTCGAAATAACGCATACGCTTGACCGAACCCAGATGGCCTCCGCACAGGTTCTTGATGATATGGATCTGGAGCGCGAGCGGGGTATTACCATAAAAAGTCATGCCATCCAGATGAAACACAGGGCGGCAGATGGTTTTGAGTATACCCTGAACCTTATTGATACCCCTGGTCACGTTGATTTCAGCTATGAAGTTTCACGTTCTCTTGCTGCCTGTGAAGGCGCTCTTCTTATTGTTGATGCTACCCAGGGAGTAGAGGCGCAGACCATCGCCAACCTCTATCTTGCCCTCGATGCCGGGCTCGATATTATTCCGGTCATCAATAAAATTGATCTTCCCTCCTCTGATGTAGAAGGTGTTGCCCGTCAGATCATGGATCTTATCGGTATCAAACGCGAGGAGATTCTTCAGGTATCGGCCAAAGCCGGTATCGGAGTTGCTGAACTTATTGAGGCGATTGTTCAGCGCATCCCCGCACCTGCCGACAACAACCACATGCCCCTGCGTGCACTGATCTTTGACTCGGTCTTCGACTCCTATCGGGGCGCGGTGATCTATCTTCGAATTGTTGAGGGATCGCTTAAAAAGGGTGACAGGGTCAAATTTTTTGCAAGCAACAAGATCTTCTTTGCCGAAGAGATTGGTACCATGAGCATGAAACGCCAACCGAAATCCTCTCTCGAATCCGGAGATGTCGGCTACCTTATCTGCTCCATCAAGGATGTCAAGGACGCCAAGGTTGGCGATACGGTCACGCTTGCCGATAATCCGGCACACGAGCGTCTTGCCGGGTACAAGGAGGTCAAACCGATGGTTTTCAGCGGCCTCTACCCGATTAACTCGAACGAATTTGAGGATCTTCGCGAGTCGCTTGAAAAGCTTGCCCTGAACGACGCCTCGCTGCTCTATACCCCTGAAACCTCTGTTGCCCTTGGTTTTGGCTTCCGTTGCGGATTTCTTGGCCTGCTCCACATGGAGATCATCCAGGAGCGTCTTGAGCGGGAGTACGGTGTCAATATCATTACCACAGTTCCGAACGTTGAGTACCGGGTTGTCATGACCAATGGAGAAGTTGTCATTGTTGACAATCCCTCCAAGATGCCCGAGACGGGACGTATCAACCTTGTTGAGGAGCCCTATGTCACCATGCAGATCATCACGCTTGCCGACTATATTGGCAATGTCATGAAGCTTGGCATGGAGCGTCGTGGCGAGTACAAAAATACCGATTATCTCGATACCACAAGGGTGATCATGCACTTCGAGTTTCCGCTGGCTGAAATTGTTTTTGATTTTCACGATCGCCTCAAATCAATTTCAAAAGGTTATGCATCAATGGATTACGAGTATGTTGGTTACCGTGATTCCGATCTGGTCAAGCTTGATGTGCTGTTGAACGGCGAAACGGTCGATGCCCTCTCGATTGTTGTTCACCGCTCAAAAGCCTATGACTGGGGTAAGAAGCTCTGCCTGAAATTGAAAGGGATTATTCCCAAGCAGATGTATGAAGTGGCTATCCAGGCGGCTATCGGCAGCAAGGTTATTTCGCGCGAAACCATATCGGCGATGCGCAAAAACGTGCTGGCTAAATGTTATGGCGGCGATATCAGCCGAAAGCGCAAGCTGCTTGAAAAACAGAAAGAGGGTAAAAAGAGGATGAAGCAGGTCGGCCGCGTAGAGGTACCCCAGGAGGCCTTCCTTGCATTGTTGAATATTGACGAATAGTAATCTGTTTCTATTAACGATTTAACTGCTGCATCATTGAATACACAGAAGGGGAAACCGGAAAAAAAACATTCAAGAGAGTGGTTTGAAGCCCTCATTATTGCTGCAATATTTGCGACGGTTCTTCGGGTTTTTGTTGTTGAATCATACCGTATTCCAACCGGCTCGATGGAGAGCACGCTGCTTGCAGGTGATTTTCTTTTTGTCAACAAATATGTCTATGGGCCAAAAGTGCCCTTTACTGATATTCGTCTGCCGGGAGTTGACAAGGTTGATCGTGGCGACATCATCGTCTTCAAGTATCCCAAAGATCGATCACTGAACTATATCAAGCGTTGTGTTGCCCTCAGCGGTGATACCCTTGAGATTCATGACCAGCATCTTTTTATCAATAAAAAACCGGAGACTTTGCCGCCACATGCACAGTTTATCGGAAATCGCGAGCCCGCCGGAAGCGGAGATTACATGATCTTCCCGCAGTTTTCAAATTTCAACAAGGATAACTACGGCCCGATACGCATTCCGCGCAAGGGGGATGTTGTGCAGCTTACAGCGGCAACCTATCCGCTCTACAGTTCACTTGTTGCTGATGAAGGGCATGAGGTGAGTTTGCAGGGAAGGGAGGTCTTTGTTGACGGATCTCCTGTTCAGAAATATACCGTTCAGGAAAACTACTGCTTTGCGATGGGTGACAATCGAGACAACAGCCTCGACAGCCGTTTCTGGGGCTTTTTACCGGAAAAGGATCTTGTCGGTCAGGCTTTGATGGTCTACTGGTCGTGGGATCCTGATATTTCGTTGATTACTGACCCTATCGGTAAACTTGGCTCAATAAGGTGGACGCGGCCGGGGTTGATGGTTCACTGAACCAGACGCTTATCGGAAAGAATTTTTTCGCAGACCGCTTTCGTTGAAGAGAGCCGCTCTTTGGGGCTGAAGAGAATGTTCTGGAGTTCAGGGTACGCTATTTCGAGGGTTTTGATGGTAGTGGCATGATGGGTACTTTGCCCGTGGATATGGGATTGAACAACGGGCGTGAGCTCTATGGTATTGAGCGTGATGGAATCAAGACCCAGGCCAGAGTTCAATGATGTAATGCTGACATGCCAGGTATTGCCGGTTGACCGGGTTACCGATCGGGAAAGGTTCTTTTTGAAATCAGCGTTCAGGTAGATATTCGTGGAAAGATAGACCAGAAGATATGCAGCAGGAAAAAGCATTCCCGGGGAGAGCATTAATGCCTTCAGCCAGTTTATGATGAACGTTTTTTTAGGAAATCGGGGCACCGTGGTTACTTTTTGGTTTCATCCGTTTCGGGTGAATATCGCCGGATTTTTTCTTTTATCGATTCAGAATATATCTCTTAAGTGTATCGACAAGGTAAACAATAACCAGTTCAGTTCATTGCTTTTATGCCAGAAAATCAACGGCATGCATCCTATTGCCTAAAGCCGCTCTTCAAGGAGGTTCATGCCGATACCGAGACACCGGTTTCAGTCTATCTCAAATTGCGCCGCCCCTTTTCTTGCCTGCTCGAATCGGTAGAGGGTGAGGAACTTCTTGCCCGCTTTTCCTATATCGCCATAGACCCGGTCGCAATTCTCCGTGGTTTTGTTGACGGGGCGGCGGAACTTGAAATTCTTGATGAAAAATTCAGTGATCTCCGAAGAATTGCCGGAGATGAAGCCGATCTTCGCCTGAAGATTGACCGCTCACTTGCTGCATTTGACAGTGAGGAGATACCGAGAAAAAAGAATGGTACACCCCAGATGATCACCTCCGGTGTCTTTGGCTATTTCGGCTACGATGCCATGCATCTGGTCGAAAAGATTCCAAAGCCTGAATTTGGTGACCCGGCAGGGATGCCCGATGTTTTTTTGCTCTTCTGTGATACTCTTGTGGTGTTCGATAATATCATGCGCAAGGTTTTCATTGTATCCAACTACCTTGACGAGAGCGACAAGCCCTTGGCATTGAAAAAAATAGAGCTGATAGCCGAACAGATGTTCCGGCCACTTCAGCGTGAGGAGATTGTTTTCCAGGCCGAGCGACCAGAGAGTGTTGTTTCCAATACGACGAGAACTGAGTACCTGCAGAAGGTGGAAAAGGCAAAAGAGCATATTCTTGCGGGAGACATTTTTCAGGTACAGATTTCACAGCGTCTCCGTCGTCCGCTCAATACCCGCCCATTTGATGTTTACAGGATGCTGCGAACAATCAATCCCTCTCCCTATCTCTATTATTTTGACCTGAAAGAGTTCGAGATAGTCGGCTCATCACCCGAACTGCTGGTCAAGGTTGAGCGAGACAGTCAGGGTCGTCGTATTGTTGATACCCGGCCGATTGCAGGGACAAGACATCGTGGAAGCACTTTTGAAGAGGATGAACGAAACGCCCGTGAATTGCTTGCCGACGAAAAAGAGCTGGCCGAGCATCTGATGCTCATCGATTTGAGCCGGAACGATATCGGCAGAATCGCCAAAATCGGTACTGTCGAAACCAATGAAATGATGGTTGTTGAAAAATACTCCCACGTGATGCATATTGTCAGTAATGTTCGCGGAGAGCTGCGCGACGAACTTGGTGCCATGGACGCGTTCTGGTCCTGCTTTCCAGCGGGAACTTTAACGGGTGCACCAAAAGTCCGTGCCATGGAGATTATCTATGAGCTTGAAAAGGAAAAGCGGGGTTTATATGGCGGCGCCGTTGGATTCCTTGATTTCAAGGGTAATCTCAAAACCGCAATTGCCATCCGGACGATGGTGATTGAGGATAAGATAATCTATTTTCAGGCAGCGGGCGGTATTGTGGCCGATTCAAAACCCGAATCTGAATACGAAGAGACCATGAATAAAATGAAGGCAGGATTAACTGCTGTTGAAAACATCGAGGCTTTATCAGAAGCATAATAATAAAACCTTAAAGAACTGATGAACAAGAAATAAGCAATTTTGCAAGCCCCGGAGAGCTCAACCGGCAGAATCTGACGTCGTTTGCCGGGTACAGTACACTTGTCAAAAATATCAAAAGCGGAGAGATGCTCTTTTTGCTGGTTGAGAGAAAGGGCAATAACATATATTTTGCTTTTAATGTGTAAAGTTGTTTTGCCTGAATGATTAAGAATGGTACATTGATTTGAAGTAAAGTCAGTGGTGAGCTACTGACTTTACTTTTTTTCGTTTACCATGCTGTCCGTTTGCCCCGGCACATTGCGCTTATGGAGTTATTTTCTTTTATTTTCAACAAAAACAGCACCAGAGATGACTGACAGAATTTACCTGACAAATGATGGATATAACCGGCTGAAAGAGGAATTATACGTGCTGGTTCATCAAACCAGGAGGGAAGTTCTGGAAAAAATTGCTGAAGCGAGAGCCCATGGCGATCTCAGTGAAAACGCAGAATATGATGCTGCACGAGAAGAGCAGTCCCATACCGAAGCTCGTATTGCTGACCTCGAAAACAAGCTTGCATCGGCAACGATTCTTGACCCGAAACAGATCAAGACCGACAAGGTCTATATTCTTACCTCAGTAAAGCTTCGCAATCTTGATGATCCAGGTGAGGTCATCGAATATACACTGGTCTCTTCCGAAGAGGCCGATTCCGATTCTGGCAAAATTTCTGTTCGCTCTCCAGTCGGAAGGGCGCTGATAGGAAAGGCGGTCGGAGAAAAAGTTCAGATAGTGGTACCAAAAGGGGAACTTCACTATGAGATATTGGAGATTTTTGTTAAATAGGGCCAACTAAAAACCAGTTAAATCAGCTCTCCCATGGGGAAACGTCAAATCATCTATCGTCAGGAGAGGATCAGCGGCAATCAGGAACTGCTGAACCGTGAGGTTAATCTTGTCACCAACGAAGCGAGAGTGTGGCATGGTAAAGTAATTGCTGTCGACAGCAGTGAACTGAAGCTCAAGGATGCCCGCTCAGGCAAACATCGCTTCGCCATTAATCAGATCGATCGGGTATACTGTGAAATAAAAACGGATTATTAAAAAAGAAATGCGCAGAAAAATTGTAGTCGGCAACTGGAAAATGAATAACAGTGTAGCCGAATCGGTGCAGCTTGCAACGGAAGTTGTTGAGGCACTTGGTGAAGGCTTTTCAGGCTGTGAAGTTGGTATAGCACCAACCTATCTCGCCCTTGATGCAACAGAAAAGGTGATTACCGGCAGTGAAGTGCAGCTTGTTGCCCAGAACTGCCATTATGAAAATGATGGAGCATTCACCGGAGAGGTATCGGCCAGAATGATTCTTGCCGTAGGCTGTTCCTCCGTGATTATCGGCCATTCCGAGCGCCGCCAGTATTTCGGTGAAACCAACGCCACCGTCAATTTAAGGGTGAAAAAAGCCCTGTCGGAAGGGCTCAAGGTTATTCTCTGCGTCGGTGAAACCCTTGCTGAGCGTGAATCAGGCGTCATGGAAACCGTCATTTCCTCCCAGACCAGGGAAGGGCTCGAAGGTATCAGCGATATCAGTGCCATTGTCATTGCCTATGAGCCAGTATGGGCAATCGGCACAGGAAAAACCGCAAGCTCGGCGCAGGCCGAAGAGGTGCATCTCTTTATACGCACCCTCATCACAGAGCTCTACGGCCCAACAGCCGCAGAGAAAGTTCGTATCCAGTACGGCGGAAGTGTCAAACCATCCAACGCTGCCGAACTCTTCGCCATGCCAAACATTGATGGTGGACTCATCGGCGGAGCCGCGCTCAATGCCGAGGATTTTGTGGCCATTGTCAAAGCCGCATCAGTGTAAAATTTTGTGTGATCAATTGACAGTGGCGCTTACGGTCCACTGTCAATTATCCATTGATGTTACTCCTGCTCCGCCGCTTCCTTCGACTTTTTCATTGAACAGAAATCAGGACCGCACATGGTGCAGAACTCCGGGTTTTTTTCGGTGTGGCCGCTTGCAGCCATGCTCTGTGAATGCACTTCACGGGTCTTTTCCGGGTCAAGCGAGAGGTTGAACTGGTCTTCCCAGGCAAACGCATAACGTGCCCGGCTCATCAGCTCATCATGAAGCCAGGCAACAGGATCACCTTTTGCCAGATCGGCGCCATGTGCAGCCACCTTGTGGGCAATAACTCCTTCGCGCACATCATTGCGGTCAGGCAGGCCCAGATGCTCCTTGGGGGTGACATAGCAGAGCATTGAGCAGCCATAGCTTGCAATCAGCGCACCACCGATGGCCGAATTGATATGGTCATACCCGGCGGCAATATCGGTAATCAGCGGCCCAAGGGTATAGAAGGGAGCTTCGTGGCAGTACTCAAGCTCCTTATCCATGTTCTCCCTGATTTTATGGAGCGGAACATGCCCAGGGCCCTCAATCATCACCTGAACCTCATATTTCCACGCAACCTTCGTCAGTTCACCGAGCACCCTGAGTTCACCGAACTGCGCCTCGTCATTGGCGTCAACTATCGAACCGGGCCGCAGGGCATCACCAAGCGAGACGGCGATGTCGTAACGTTGCAGAATTTCGCAGATCTCTTCAAAGCGGGTATAGAGGAAGTTCTCCTGCTTGTGGTATTTGCACCACTTTGCCATGATTGAGCCACCCCGGGAGACAATGCCGGTCAGCCGCTTTTCAGCAAAGGGGAGATGCTCCTGCAGGATGCCCGCATGAATGGTGAAATAGTCAACACCCTGTTCCGCCTGCTCAATCAGCGTATCGCGGTAGAGTTCCCAGGTGAGTGCTTCAGCTTTGCCCCCGGCCTTCTCAAGCGCCTGATAAATAGGCACCGTTCCGATCGGGACAGGGGAGTTTCTCAAAATCCACTGGCGGGTTTGATGAATATTGGCGCCGGTACTCAAATCCATGACCGTGTCGGCCCCCCAGCGGCACGACCAGACAGCTTTTTCCACCTCTTCCTCAATCGAAGAGCCAAGCGCGGAGTTGCCGATATTGGCATTGATCTTGACACGGAACTTCCGGCCGATAATCATCGGCTCAAGTTCAGGATGGTTGATGTTGGCCGGAATGATGGCCCGCCCTTCGGCGATCTCCTGGCGGACAAACTCCGGCGTTATCGGCAAAACCTTTACGCCACCCCTCGAAAACGAGGTGATCCACTCATCGAGCTGCTGGTTCTCCCTGATGGCAACATACTCCATCTCCGGTGTAATGACTCCCTTCCGGGCGAAGTGCATTTGTGTCAGGGCAGAACCTGCTTTTGCTTCGCGCCGGAAGCCCCAGTTTTCGCGTATGCGGGGAAGCCCCTTTTCAGGGTCGATCGTGATTGATGCATCAGAAGAGGGGCCGCTGGTATCATAAAGAGGGAAAGACGAGAACTCCTGATTGTTGCAGAGGTAGGTTCTGCTCAGCGAAAGCCTTTTCATGCCCACTTCAATTGGATAAAGGGAGCCCTTGACGTAGATCTTCTCTGACGGGATGCTGTTACTGCGCTTCTCCGGACAATTCATGTTTTTCGTATGGTTAAACAGGCAGGCAGTGCCAGAGAGAAGCGGGTATAGTGGGACGATCACCAGAAACACAAAGCCGGCTTCATCTTTTCTTGCGTCAGCATTACCTGCATCAAGTTACAAGGGTCTATTCTCAGCTATCCCTTCTCCCCAAAGATACGGCGGAAAAGAGTCAGCACCCCCAAGATGAGAAACTATCCCGCACGATACTTAAATTCAGGGGATTATACAAGCGACCGCCCGTCTTGAAAGTATCGGAGCCACGGATACCTTGCACTCAATGATAATAGAGACGTTTGGCCTTTTGACCAAACGCTTGTCGCTATGGCGTGTCAACTGTTTTTTTGATAACTTCCAAAGCTGCCGTTTCCAGCTTTTTCGTATCTGAACCAACCCCATCCTCTTGAGGTGCTTGCCATGAACAATTTCTACCGCTCAATTTTTGCCGGTGTGTTCTTACTGCTCTCTGCCGGTAGTGCCTTGGCCGACAACAACAACTTCAACAGCCTCCTCTGGATGCAATCGTCTGCTGAATACAAGGCCAACACGATACAGGCTTATAATACGGCACTGAGAAACATTGATGCCGCACTTGGTAATCGCAAATGGACGGCCGCCAAAGAACAGATCGCTCATTATTCATCATTGCCGCCTGCCATTGTCATGGATATCGACGAAACAGTGCTCGATAACTCTCCGTATATGGGGAAAGTGGTTTTTGAAGGCGGTGAGTGGAACGCGGTGACCTGGAATGAGTGGGTCGCCCTGCAATCGGCCACGGCTGTGCCCGGCGCAGTCGAGTTCATCAAAGCAATGAGAGACAAAAATGTCAAGGTCATCTTTATCTCCAACCGGGAGTGCAGGAAAGCTGGCAATCCGGCATCAGGATTTTGCCAGGAGGCCGGTACGATAGCAAACCTTGCAAAAGTCGGTGTGGCGGGTGTTCTGCCTGAAGATGTCCTGTTACTGGGCGAGGAGGAGGGCTGGACTTCCGAGAAGAAGAGCAGGAGGGAATACATCTCAAAAAAATACCGGATCGTGATGTTGTTCGGGGACGACCTTGGTGATTTTCTGCCGGATGTCAAATCCAATATCACACCCCAGGAGCGTGATCGTCTGGTCAGTGAAAACAAAAACAACTGGGGGAAAAAATGGTTTATGCTGCCAAACCCCACCTACGGGTCGTGGATCAACATTCTGCATGATCCCAAGTCACAGTATATCATGAAATACTAAAGCTGCTTCTACAGCACAAGAAATGAGAGTGCAGTCCCCAATCCAGCAGCTCACGGACGCGGCGCCGGATGAATTCGCAACCGTATTTTCTTTCAGCGAAGAGATCGGGTTGCCGACCACCCTTGCCGATATCGGACTGGGAGAGGTTGACCGCCAAAAGCTGATGCTTGTAGCGGAGAATGCCACCGATCAAGCGCAGTTTATTCATCACGAACTGTTGTTTCAGAATTGGGATGATACCCTTGCGTTGCTTTGAACCTTTGAAAAAATAAGTACCGACCATGTTGCAGATTACCAGAACCATTGCCATTCCTGACGATGAAATCGAGATGCAGACCATGCGGTCGCAGGGGGCTGGCGGGCAAAATGTGAACAAGGTCGAAACTGCGGTGCATCTGCGTTTTGACATCAGGGCATCGTCGATTCCCGATGATTTTCGCGAAAAGCTGTTGCTTTTGAAAGATCACCGCATAACGAAGGATGGCGTGATCATTATCAAGGCTCAACGATACCGTTCACAGGAGAAGAACCGGTCGGATGCCCTGTTGCGCCTGCAAGCGCTGCTTCAGCGTGCCGCCCTTCCGGTCAAAAAACGCAAAGCCACTGCACCCACCAAAGGCTCACAGGAACGGCGTATTGAGAGCAAGGTGAAACGCGGAGCCGTAAAAGCGGCAAGAGGTCGGGTTGACTTTTGAGGTATCTGCCCGACCAGCTCTTTCGCTTATCCCAAATTCTTCAGCCGCTTGTAGAAAAAGTGCTTTGTCACCTCCGCTGACACAATATAGAGCACCACAATCAGCAGCATCCATCCATAGAAGAGCAACGGCAAATGCACAAATCCGAAGGTGACCGCCAGCGGTGTGAAAGGGAGCGCAAACACCGCCAGTACCACCAGCAGCGTAGCAATCAGCAGGTAGCGGCCGGGAGGGCTTTTGAAAAAGGGGAGGCGCGTGCGGATCACCAGCACAATGAGCGATGCGGAGATGACCGATTCGACAAACCAGCCGGTCTGAAACTCCGCCTCTCCGGCGTGCAGCACATAATGCAGGACGCCGAAGGTGAAGAAGTCGAAGAGGGAGCTGAGAATGCCGAAGGTGATCATGTAGCGCTGGATAAAGCGGATATCCCAGCGGTGGGGCTGGGCTATGTTGATCGTATCGACCCGGTCACTTGAAATGGTGATTTCCGGAAAATCGGTGAGCAGGTTGGTGAGCAGTATCTGCTTGGGAAGCAGCGGCAGAAAGGGGAGAAAGAGTGAGGCTCCGGCCATGCTGAACATGTTGCCGAAGTTGGCACTTGTGGCCATAAAGACATACTTCATGGTGTTGGTGAAGGTTTTGCGCCCCTCAATAATGCCCTGTTCCAGCACTTTCAGATCGTGGTTGAGCAGCACAATCTCGGCCGCCTCCTTGGCCACATCAACGGCCGAATCGACTGAAATGCCCACATCTGCGGCATGGAGGGCGGATGCGTCGTTAATCCCGTCACCCATGAAGCCGACAACGTTCCCCGCCTTTTTCAGGGATCGAATGATACGCTCCTTCTGGTCAGGTTCCACTTCAGCAAAGATATCGGTGCGCACCGATTGCTGCATCAGCGCCAGATCACTCATTTTGCGGATTTCCGGGCCGGAGAGAACGGTCGGGTTTGCAACTCCGATCTGCCGCCCCAGACTGCTGGCAACCAGAGCGTTGTCACCCGTGATGATTTTCAGCTTTACCCCGAGTTTTTCAAGATTTTGAATGGTCTCCTGAATCCTCTCTTTGGGAGGGTCAAAAAAGGTGACAAAGCCGAGAAAAATCATCTCGCACTCATCCTTGCGGGTAAAATTCTGCTGAGGGTCTCCGGCTTTCCATGCCACACCGAGCGTGCGGTAGCCGTCACTGCTGAGCTGCTCGTAGCGAGCCATAATTTGGGCCCGCACGCCGTATAGAGGAAGCAGCGTTCCGCTTTCGCTCTCTGCTCTGCTGCACACCTCGAGCACCTGCTTCAAGGCCCCTTTCGTGATCACCATATTTTCCAGGCCGCTCCGAATCTGCACGCTCAGGCGTTTGCGTATAAAATCGTAGGGCACTTCACTCTGCACCTCAAAGAGCAGCTCCTTGCCGGGCTGGCTGCTGATAATGGCCGTATCAATGGGGTTATGAAACCCTTTTTGCAGTGAGGCATTGAGCCATGCGTAGTGCAGCACCTTGCTGGATGGCTCGCCTGAAACAGATAATGCTTTGTGCAGTGTCACCTTTCCCTCGGTGATGGTGCCGGTCTTGTCTGAACAGAGGATGTTCATGCTTCCAAAGTTTTCGATGGAAGAGAGCCGCTTCACAATCACCTGC
>CAJAIK010000120.1 GCA_903939765.1 uncultured Chlorobiaceae bacterium
CTGTTTTTGCGTGTTTCATAGGGTACCTCCTTTTCGTGGAGCAAACTGCCATACCGGGCTCATGACCGATTGATAGACCTCCAGTGCAAAATTATACATACCGACAAATCCGGCCAGAGGAATCTTCCGCTCATGGTTGTGATCGCAGAATCCGATACCGAGCTTGAAGGCTATCGGGCGCTCCTTGACCCCTCCGATAAGCAGGTCAGCCTCTTTTTCAAGAATAAATTTCGAAAGCTCGACGGGATTGGAGTCGTCCACAATCACCGTTCCCTCATCGCACATCTCCTTCAGTCGGGCATAATCATTCTTGTCTCCTGTCTGTGAACCGGCAAGCACGACCGACATGCCGATGGAGCGCAGCGCCTTGATGAGCGAGAATGTCTTGAATGCGCCGCCGACATAGATGGCCGCTTTTTTACCCGTAAGGGCTTTTTTGAACTTTTGCAGAGAAGGGTAGAGGCTTTTGACCTCTTCACTCACCACCTCTTTTGCCGCCTCCATAATGTCCGGGCGGTCGGGAAAATATTTGGCGACATCGTAAAGCGATTTCGACATATCCTCAATACCGAAGTAGGAGACCCGGATATAAGGAATGCCATATTTCGCCTCCATCTCCTTGGCAAGCCAGGTCATTGATCCTGAGCACTGCACCACGTTGAGTGTTGCTCCGTGTGCCCGCCGCACGGCATCAATACGTCCGTCGCCGGTCAGGGTTGCAACAACCTCGATGCCCATCTTTTCATAATATTTCCTGATAATCCATGCTTCGCCGGCAAGGTTGAATTCGCCAAGGATGTTGATACTGTACTTGCTTATCTCTTCAGTCGATCCCGTGCCTATCAGCTTCATGAGGGAGTGGCAGGCGGCCTTGTAGCCATCCTTTTTGGTGCCCTTGAACCCTTCAGAGTGAACCGGCAGCACCGGAATTCCGCTCTCTTTGGCCACTTTTCTGCAGACGGCCTCAATATCGTCACCGATAAGGCCGACAATGCAGGTCGAGTAGATAAAAGCCGCTTTTGGTTTATACTGCTCAATCAGCTCAATCAGTGAGTGGTAGAGCTTTTTTTCTCCGCCGTAAATGACATCCATCTCCTGCAAATCGGTCGAAAAGCTTAACCGGTGCAATTCGGGGCCTGAAGAGACAGCACCCCGGATGTCCCACGTATAGGCCGCACATCCGATCGGTCCATGAACAACATGAATGGCATCCGCTATGGGATAGAGCACCACGCGGGAACCACAGAAGACGCAGGCTCGCTGGCTCACCGACCCCGAAAGGCTTGAAGTGTCGCAGGCGATATCGGGTTGCGACACCCCTTTTTTCTTTTCGAAGATCTGCTTCTGCCGTCCTTCGAGAATCGTGATCTGTTCCATAGCGTCTACCCCTTTTACATAAAAAATTGTTATCCTTCTTTCCCCCGGGGCTTACACCCTGTGTTTCCAAACTGCTGCCCCTGCGGGGTTGAAGAACTATTGCTTTACATGACCAGTTCAAACTTTTCTTCAAGCGCGTCACGATCCTGACGATCCATCAGTGCGTTAAGAATTTTTTCAACCAGTCTCAAGCCGCCGCCGTAACCCACACTCGGGAAGTAGCTGTGACCGATACGGTCAAGAATCGGAAAGCCGAAGCGGATAAACGGAACATCTTCGTCACGCGCCATGTACTTGCCGTACGTGTTGCCGATAAGCAGGTCAACCGGCTCATTCTTCATCCACTGGTGCAGCAGGAACATGTCGGCCTGAAGCCCGTTGCGGAAGTTTGTTTCCGGTGAACGTTCGTCAAGAAGCTGGCGCATCTGTTTTTCAAAGCGCTGGCCGGGTGTACCGCTGACGATGTGAACCGGTTTCATGTTCAGATCGAGCAGGAACTCGGTAAGCGGTATGAGCTGATCCGGATCGCCGAAGAGCGCCACCCTTTTGCCGTAGAGATACTGTTCCATATCGGCCATCACATCAACCAGACGTCCTCTTTCGGCCGTAATTTCATCGGGCACCTGTACACCGGCAACCTTGCTGAGCGCCATAATGAAGCGGTCAGTTGCAGAGAGGCCGATAGGGATGTCGAGCGTTTCAAAGGGCACTTTGCAGCTCTTTTCGAGCGCGATTGCTGCCGGTTCAGCACTAATGCTTCCGAGTGCAAGCGAAGCGAGGCTGTCGCCAGCGCTCTGCAGCTCAGCTACCGTTGTGCCGCCTTTGGGGTAAAAAACGTGCTTGCCGGTCTGCGGAGCATCGAGCACATCCGAGGTGTCGGGGAAAAGCACAATCTTCACGTCCAGCTCTTTCGACAGGCGTTTTATTTCGCGCATGTCGGAAGGTTCCATCCAGCCCGCAATAATGTTGTACTGGTTCTTTTTTACACCGGTTGAAACAGCAAACTGGGTAGCGATACCTGTAACCATATTGGCGTAGCCGGTAACGTGCGAGCCGATAAAGCTCGGTGTGCTGGCAAAAATAACATGCTTTCCTTCCGGCACTTTGCCGTCATCTTTGGCTTTTCTTGTAATCTGCTGCAAATCATCACCAATCGTTTCAGAGAGGCAGGTCGAGTGCACTGCAATGATATCAGGCTCATAGACCGAAAAGATGGTTTCGATAGCCGCAAGAAGGTTTGCCTGGCCGCCGAATACTGAAGCACCTTCAGTGAACGAACTTGTTGCCGCCATAACAGGCTCTTTGTAATGGCGGGTCAGGGTGCTGCGATGATAGGAGCAGCACCCCTGTGAACCATGGCTGTGAGGCAGACAGCCATGAATACCGAGCGCTGCATACATGGCGCCGATCGGCTGGCAGGTTTTCGCCGGGTTGATCGTCAGCCCTTCACGCTCTTTAACCTCTTTTGATGTGTGTCGTAATAGCATAATTTAATAGTCTCCGTTTTCCCTCATTACTGTGTCACGTAACTGGCTGCAAGTCCTGCACCGTTTTCGGCCTTTTCCCATGGCGCCTTGATCAGCTTCCAGACCGGGTTGTTTACCATACGGTCGATGTCTTTGTAGAAGTTTACCGCACCCTCAAAGCCAGTGTAGGGGCCGCCGTAGTCGTAGCTGTGAAGCTGTTTGAGCGGAATACCCATCTTCTGTACC
>CAJAIK010000121.1 GCA_903939765.1 uncultured Chlorobiaceae bacterium
ATTTTTGTCAAATCCTGTTGGTCAAGTCCAATTTGATCCATTCGAAACTTAATGGCTTCTATCGGGTCGGGACTATCAACAAAAAAGTGCTCCTCTTCATAGTTTTCAATCAAAATCCCAAGGATTTCGAGTTCGTCGCCCTCTGTTGAATCCGGTTTTGCTGCAAATATCTCATCAAGGCGGTTGAGCGCCCGATTGTAGTCCTCTTCTGTCTTTATCGGTCTGATCTGCATGACACGCTCCTTAAACTTGTGTTGCGTCAATTTTGTCATATTCGGCATGCGTGCCCACAAAGCGGATGAACAGTTGGCCATAATCAACGTTAATCATGGCAATCAGCCGGTATTTGTTGCCTTTGATGTTGAATACAACCCGGTTGCTGCCGAGAATGCTTGCTGTTGGATAGTGTTGTTTCAATTCATTTGGTGAACACCAATGAGCTTGCCGGACCTCCCTGAACCAGGCTTTGAGCGGCTGCTCAGCATCGCTGTGCTCAGCCGAAAACTGAAGCAGGATTTTTCGCGAAATAACTCTCAAAGCTTCACTTTGTTAACATTTTGCCCCAAATATACAAAGTTCCCCAACAGGGAACAACAGCAAGCCAAATGAAAGGTATAGCCGCCCAAAAAACCAGGAAAACAGCCGGCCCCTATCACCCACCCCCCAACAAAACGCCCCCAAATATTCCGCAGGGGCACGCAGTGGCGTGCCCTTGTGTGCGATCAGCAGCACGGTACGCAACAAAGCAGAATAACCAGGTTGTTAAAATCCCTTGTGATATGTCAGATCGTAAAACATCCGTTGCCATCGCACCATTCTATCTCTTATATCATTATTGTACGGGCGAGGTCATCTCACCCTTCTTACCGCTCAATCATCCGTCGCTCAGAGCTGATCCTGCTATGCTAAAAACATTTATCCGAATAACTTAGCAGCATAAAGAGTTAAGAGAGAAGCTGTGCCTACCCCGCAGAGTGCGCGTTTTCAAAAAAATATTTTGATAGTTTGGATTGGTTTATTATACTCGATTTATACGCCTTTTTCAGGCGAGGAGATGAAGGTAGTCCCCAACAAAAAAAGTCAAACTTATCCCCTGTCGCTCACGTGATTGAGCTATTGTCTGGCAGTTGTCATTTGTTGTTGCTTTGGCGTTATTCCTGTGGTTGAGTTTTCCGATCATCGAATAATTGGTCATTGTGCTTTCTGCCTCGGTGGTTTCATGAGGCGATTATCCCGAAAACCCCACTGAATCCTCAATTCAGTTTCATGGATATGACGAACGCATTTTATATTCAGGTTCCCCCGCCTGACACCATTCATTCACCCAGGCCACTTAACGGACTCCCGGTTTTTTTGTGTATGCAACGGAACAGAATAGCATTTTTTGCCAGCCTGATTATGCTTTCATTTGCAATGATAATCTGTAGGGATATGTTTCTCTTTGCAAAATTTATTCGTTTGACCGAGTGGAGCAAATCTTTGCCATTTCTTTTTAAGCTTCCTTCTGTTGATATGGTTATTATTTGCCTGTTGCCAGTCGCACTTTTTACGGATAGCTTTAGTTTTGCATTTGCATCAGTTGTGATATGTGTACTTTTATCACCTTTGGTTCCTGTTATCACCTGGATGACAACTATAAGTTATCATCCGTTGGTCAATGGTATATATAATTACTTATTTATTGTTTTGTTTCATTGCGCATTTCCTGCGCTTCTTGTTCTTTTTTATTCGTTGAATAACCAAATTTATTCAGAAAAAATGCCGACAGTAAAATGATTTATTTGTTAGCGTTTGTTCAGTTTTAGAATATAAACCTTGATATATTAAAGTGTTATTTTGGGCATTTATTTAAATTTTAATAAGATGTTGTGTATGCAACGGAACAGAATAGCATTTTTCGCAAGCTTGATTATGCTTTCATTCGTGATGATAATCTGGAGGGATATGTTTCTTTTTACAAAATCAGCTCCGGTGCCTAAGTGGAGCTATTTTTTGCCATATCCTTTCATCCTTACATCTGATATTGTTTTTGTTTGCCTGTTACCAGTGGCGTTTTTTCCTAAAAGCTTTCGTTTTAAATATGCATCAGTTTTGATATGTGTACTTTTATCACCTTTAATTCCTGTTGTCACCTGGATGACAACTATAAGTTATCATCCGTTAGTCAATGGTATATATAATTATCTATTTATTATTCTTTTTCATTGTTTTTTTCCGGTGTTTTTTATCGTGCTTATTCGCACTATAGTTGATTGTATTCACAAAAAATGTTGGTAGCTACTTGCTTTTTTATTTGTGGATGTGTTTATGTCGTTTTGTATCGGAATATGATGCGAACCACTTTTATCAGAAATACGTAAATACGTGTTTTATGGAAAATATGAATTAAATGGAGAAGGCTATGCCATACCTTACGATTAATGAAGCTGCAATATTGACACCTAAGGCAGACGGTACGCCTTCGTGGACGGGTCATATGTGGTATCAACTCACAGATGACTATGGGAATATGAATAGTTATGGTTTTGGTCCGAACGGAGATCCGGCGGTAGACGGGTCTGGTGTTGTCAACAAAACTGACAGCTCTAATTATCTTGATCGTCCATATACTCGAACCGTCTGGATATCGCAAGCCAGATACGATGCGATGAAAGAATTTGGTGAAGCTACAGCCAAAGCGGCGCCTGACAGTTGGGTCGCAGTCAAAGACATAAACGGAAAATATCAATCATTTCAGCTTCATTATAACGGAGTTTTTAATAGCTGTGTTGATTACACATGGAAGGCTATGGAAGTCGGTGGGCTCAATCAGGGAAACGGGCTCAATCCGGGAGGATATGAAGGTTTTCTTATACCACAATTAAATTCTGAACGTGTCGATAATTCCTTAAATACTTATGAATATAGATTGAATAAAGGTATTGACCAGAGCAGCACTTATCATGGTGACGGTGCTCAGGGAACAGTGTATTGGGACCCGGAATTAGGATATCTTGCTCCAGAGATTATTGTCTCGGGAAAAGCTGATTTTTCAAATAATATTGAGGATACGGAATACTATCTTGCCCAAACATTTCAAAGCGGTTTAATACCCGAGGATATCTATTGGAATGTGACAACCTCAGCGTCCGAATGGTGGCTATCGGATACGTATACGAGTACAAACCTATACTCATGGCAAGACTTGACTCTTGACCCGATCGGCGCATTCTACGATAGCCAGAGTTCGGCTTATGACAATGCCTCCTCTATTGCTGACAGGACGGGGTTGCTGGTTGATAGCAGTGGGCGACGGGTGAGCCTGGCGATAGTGCAGGGGCTTGACGCGAACCACGACGGAGTGCTGAGTGTTGGGGAGGCATCGGGTCTGAAACTGCTGACAGATTTGAACGAGAACGGGCACCTTGATGCCGGAGAACTTAATGCGGTGACGAGTGTTATCAGGTCGGTGAATTGGAGCAAAGTAACATGTGGTAATGCGGTTCTGGCAGGCTATGAGGTTGCGGCTCCTGCGGCAACAAGTGTGCAGCAGCCAACAGTCACGACGCTTACCCAGCCTGTCCAGAGCAATAAAACGCAGGCAGTGCCTAATAGCAACTACCGGACACTGCGCGATACCGACAACCGCTACTGGATCAAATCCTATCAATGGATTGACTGGTCAGCGAGTAAGATCAAGATTAACAACAGCACTCGAAACACCCTGATCGGCACGGATGGCAACGACAGCTTTGACTCTGGATACTACAGCGCCTACGCTTCGTGGTTCCCGACTCTGCTGACGAACTTTCTGGCGGGTGGTGGTAATGACAGGGTTGGGGGCTCAACCGGTAACGACAACATCTGGGGTGGTACGGGCAACGATACCCTCAACGGCTATGCCGGCAACGACAAGCTCTATGGAGAGGAGGGCAGCGATGCGCTTATGGGTCAGGATGGTAATGACTATCTGGATGGAGGTGTGGGAGATGACTCGCTGTTTGGCTATGTCGGCAATGACACGCTCAATGGCGGAGACGGTAACGACGTGATGATGGGCTTTACGCCGACGAACGATGCCAAGCAGACCCTTAGTGCCAGAGAAACGGACGACGACTATCTCTACGGAGGTGCCGGTACCGACAGTGTCTATGGCGGAATGGGCAATGACTATCTGGATGGAGGCGCCGACAACGATGTTATCGTCGGAGGTCAGGGTAACGATACCCTTTTTGGCGGCGATGGGGTAGATGAGTTGCAGGGGAACGAAGGCAACGATCAGCTTGCAGGCGCTGCGGGCGACGACAGACTATTCGGGCAGGTCGGCAACGATACTCTCTGGGGTGGAGACGGCAACGATTTCTTGATGGGATTTACCGGAACCAACGAAGCCAAGCAGACGCTCAGTGCCGGTGAAACGGATGACGACTATCTCTACGGAGGTGCCGGTACCGACAGTCTTTATGGCGGACTGGGCAACGATTATATGGATGGTGGCACAGAAAATGATCTACTGATGGGTGGTCAAGGAAACGATACCCTTTTTGGCGTCGATGGCGTCGATGAGTTGCAGGGTAACGAAGGCAACGATCAGCTTCTCGGTGGTGTTGGCGACGATAAAATTTTTGGTCAGGTTGGCAATGACAGCCTCTGGGGAGGGGATGGTAACGACATTCTGGTTGGCTTTACGGCTTCAAACGAAACCAAGCAGACGCTCAGTGCCGGCGAAACGGATGATGACATTCTTTATGGCGAAGGTGGCAACGACAACCTTTATGCCGGGTTCGGGAACGATTATCTGGATGGTGGTGCCGACAATGATCTTCTGATGGGGGAACAAGGAATCGATACCCTTTTTGGCGGCGATGGCGCCGATGAGTTGCAGGGTAACGAAGGCAACGACAAGCTTGTCGGCGGGGCTGGCGACGACAAGCTGTTTGGTCAGGTTGGCAATGACAGCCTATGGGGAGGGGATGGTAACGATCTGTTGATGGGATTTACCGGCACGAATGAAGCAAAGCAGATGCTCAGTGTTGGCGAAACAGATGATGATACGATCTCTGGCGGTGCGGGAAACGACATCCTGATTGGCGGCCTTGGGGCTGATCTGCTCTATGGCGGCGATGGACGTGATGAACTTCAGGGGGGTGTCGGTAGTGACCTCCTGTATGGCGACGGAGGCAACGACAATCTCTTTGGACAAGTCGGGGATGACACCCTGTATGGTGGTGAGGGCGATGATGTGCTGATGGGCTTTTCTGCCAGCAACGAAACCAAGCAGACGCTCAGCGCTGGCGAAACGGACGACGACTGTCTCTACGGGGGTGCAGGCCATGATACGCTCATCGGCGGCGTTGGCAGTGACTACCTGGATGGAGGTGAAGGTTCTGATGTCATGGTTGGCGGCACGGGCAATGATACTTATATCGTCAACAGCGTCAACGACACGATTTATGAAGCCGCAGGGGAAGGTTATGACAAGGTGATCACAAACAAGAACTATCTGTTGAATGCCAATATTGAAGAGCTGCGACTGGTTGAGGGTGCTGCCATCAACGGTACGGGCAATGCGATTGATAACTTGATTATCGGCAACAGTTCAGACAACATCCTTGACGGCGTGACTGGTGCCGATACCATGATCGGCGGGCAGGGAAACGATATCTATTATGTGGATAATGTTAGCGATGTGGTGACGGAACTTGCGAGCGAAGGTACCGATATCGCCCAAAGCAGCATCAGTTATCAGCTTGGGAGCAATATGGAGAATCTGCTGCTGCTCGATTTTGCGAAACCGGAAGGAGGCCTTGTCGATGGAGAAAGTGTTCTGGTATATGGCTATCCGAAGCGTAATGAACTTGATTATATGCAGGGGGATGCAGTTCAGAACTATCTGGGAACCTGCGCACTCACCTCTATTGCCAATCTGATTACCCAGGCAGGCCGCCCGACGAGTGAGAGTCAAATTATTAATCTGGCAATTCAGAATAACTGGGCGTTGAATAACCCGAGTCTCCCTTCCTGGGAGCTTGGTGGGTCCAACATCACTCAGCAGCAAGCGATTCTGGATAGTTATGGCATTCGCAACGATGTGGTGATGGGGTATAACGAATCAGGGATTGCGAATCTGGTGCGCAGCGGTCGCGGCGTGATACTTGGGGTGAATGCCGGACAGCTATGGGGTGATGCTGCTTACAATGGCAACGGCAGTGCTAACCATGCCATTACCCTGACGGGAGCGGTCTACCGGGAGACGGATGGTACACTCATGGGATTTTATATCGCTGATTCAGGTCGGGGTATGGTCAGCGATATGACGCGGTTTGTTGATGTCGAGACGTTCCGCAATGCCGCGAACGTTACAGGCAGTTATGCCATCTATACCATTGCGCCGGTCAAGTTCTGGCAGGAAGATATCAATGGGACAGGCAATGAGCTGAACAACACGGTGGTGGGGAATCGGGGTGATAATGTGCTTCTGGGGCTTGCCGGTAACGATCTCCTTCAGGGGGCGGATGGTAACGATACGCTGGATGGCGGAGTCGGTAACGACACGTTAACTGGCGGTCAGGGCAATGATCTGTATCGTTTTGCACGCGGCGGCGGCCAGGACGTCATCGTCGATACGGACGCTACGGCAGGCAATCGTGATGTTCTTGCGTTTGCCAGTGATGTCACCTTTGACCAGCTCTGGTTGCGTCATGTTGGCAATGATCTTGTTGTCAACATTATTGGTGGCACGGATACCGTAGCCATAAGTAACTGGTATTCGGGTTCGGCCAATCATGTCGAACAGATTCGTGCAGGGGATGGCAAGGTGCTCTGCGATGTCAATGTTGATGCGCTGGTTCAGGCGATGTCGATCATGAATGCTCCGTTGGCTGGTGAGATGGAATTGCCACAGGCCATGCAGTCGCAGCTTGCTCCGGTGTTGGCTGCCAACTGGGGTTAATCCGCAGCGAGTGGTGATCATGAACCTTAACATGGTTGTAGATGGCAGATGTTGAGTGTTGTTGTTGAGTGCATGCGGTACCGGTTTTTCGCAAATGCAGCATGCACTGGCAACGTTGGGCAGAAAGTTTTGGCGCCTTGGTTTTGTGCAAACGTGGGCAATTATCGGTTTTTACTGGCACAAGAACTTGTTGTTCAGGTCTGACATGCCCGATTGCTGTTGTGCCAGTCAGGGTACGACGCCAAATAGTGTTGTTTTAACATTATGGATACAGGATTTTTCTGCCTGCAGGTCATTGGGGCCTTTCATCAGGTTGTGGTGGATGAGATGACCCTCAAACATTGCCTGTCGGCTGAACTTGAACAGGATGAAGCTACGGGGGAACCGATATTCGGTAATACGTCACTGTTGCTTGCGGCCAAGGAACTTGGTATGACGTCAAGGTTTGTCCGGCAGGATCCGCTTCGTCTTGACAAGGCGCCATTGCCGGCTATCGCCCGGCATTCAGACGGTCGTTTTTTTGTCGTGGCCCGGTTTGAAAGGGGGCCGTGCGATGGTGTGCAGGCGGGAGTACCGCGACTGCTGGTGCAGCACGCAGGAAAGCCTCCGGAAATCATCTCTGTGAAGGATTTTATCTCACAGAGTACCGGTGAATTGATCTTCTTCATGAGCAAGGCAAGCTTTAGTGGAGCGCTTGCCCGATTCGACTTTACCTGGTTTATTCCGGTGATTATCAAATATCGCCGATTACTTGGTGAAATACTGCTGATCTCATTGTCTCTTCAGTTAATTGGTCTGGTGACTCCGCTGTTTTTTCAGGTAGTGATGGATAAGGTGCTGGTAAACCACGCTATGAAAACCCTCAATGTCATTGCGATCGGTCTGGTCACAGCGACCTTGTTCGAAGCGGTATTGGCCGGCATACGCACCTGGGTCTTTGCGCATACGAGCAGCAAGATCGATGTTGAACTTGGTGCCCGTCTTTTTCGTCATTTGCTCAGACTGCCGCTCGCATACTTTCAGAGTCGCAGGGTAGGCGACTCGGTTGCCCGTATCCGCGAACTGGAGAATATCCGCTCATTTCTGACGGGCAATGCTCTGACGGTGGTGCTCGATATTGCTTTTTCGTTTGTGTTTCTTGCGGTGATGTTTTGGTACAGTACGGTACTTTCGCTGATTGTAATCAGTTCGATACCCGTTTATGTCGCGTTGTCGGTTCTGTTTACGCCAATGATTCGCCTGCGTCTTGACGAGAAATTCAATCGCTCTGCTGAGAACCACTCTTTTCTTGTAGAAACCATAAGCGGTGTTGATACGGTTAAGGCAATGGCGGTTGAACCCCGCTGGACCCATAAATGGGATCAGCAACTGGCGGAATATGTTACGGCCGGACTGTCGGTAACCAATGTGGCGACGATAGCCAATGGTGGCGTCATGCTTGTCAGCAAACTGGTCACCGCTGCCATTCTCTGGAAGGGTGCTGGTCTGGTGCTCGATAATGCATTGACGGTGGGCGCCCTTATCGCATTCAACATGCTGGCTGGACAGGTGTCGAGTCCGATTCTGCGTTTAGCGCAACTCTGGAATGATTTCCAGCAAGTCGGGATATCCATGAGTCGTCTGGGTGATATCCTTAATGCTCCCACAGAAGTTGCCTCACAAAGAACGCGGTTACCGAAAATCGCAGGAGCGATCGAATTCGACCAGGTTTCGTTTCGTTACCGCCCGGATGCGTCCGACGTCATTCGACAGGTTGATCTGAAGATTGCGCCTGGTGAAGTGATCGGTATCGTGGGGAGATCCGGATCGGGTAAAAGTACGCTCACCCGGCTGGTTCAGCGGCTCTATGTCCCGGATCGTGGTCGCATCCTCGTCGATGGTTACGATCTGGCGGTTGTGGATGCCGTATCATTGCGCCAGCAAATCGGCGTGGTGTTACAGGAGAACACGCTGTTCAACCGCTCGATCCGGGCCAACATTGCTCTGGCCAATCCGACGTTGCCGCTGGAAACGGTGATCGAACTTGCCAAATTGGCGGGCGCACATGAGTTTATCTGTGAACTGCCCGAAGGGTATGACACGGTTGTCGGAGAACATGGCACCGGTCTCTCCGGGGGACAGCGGCAGCGGATCGCCATTGCTCGGGCACTGATCACAAATCCGAGGGTTTTGATTTTTGATGAGGCAACCAGTGCCCTCGATTACGAGTCCGAGAAGATCATTCAGGACAATATGCGCCGTATTTGCGTGGGACGGACGGTCTTAATCATTGCCCATCGTCTTTCAGCAGTGCGTGATGCGCACCGAATTATCGTGATCGAACGGGGTCAGATTGCCGAGGTAGGCACCCACGCAGAATTGCTGCGTGTAAAGGATGGTATCTATGCTCATCTGTATCATTTGCAGCAGGGTATGCAGTCAGCAGAGGGGGCCGTATGAGTCGCTATTCAATGAAAATAATGGGAAGGCTGTCACATCTGGCGCAAAGCATCAGTCCGGAAGGCGGCTTTTTTCGAATCAGGGCTCAGAATTTCAGGTTACGTCTACTGGCTTTGCGGGAACTGATTGAACGCTACCAGCAACATGCTGCCCATTTCTGGGCACAGCGGCATGAGGTAACACCACCTGATCTAAAAGCGCACGAATCGGAATTTTTACCCTCAGCACTGGCGTTGCAGATGGCGCCGGTTTCTCCAGCCGGACGTTGGGTAGCTCGTATTCTGCTTTTGTTACTGTTGTCGTTGCTGTTGTGGTCGGTTTTGGGCAAGATGGATATTATTGTAAATGCCACGGGCAAGATTATTCCGTCTGACCACAGCAAAACCATAGCTTCCGTTGAAACGGCTCGTGTGAATGGGCTGTTTGTTAAAGAAGGGCAGTCGGTTGTCGCTGGCGATCTGCTGATTGAACTCGATACCCGTATGAGTGATCGGGAACAGGACAAGGCCGCTGGTGATCGGCAAACGGCACTGTTACAGGTTGCGCGTTCCCGTACACTCCTGGCGTCCATTGAAGCTAAACGTCTCGTGCCGATGGTTGGTGTGGAAGGTGTATCGGCAGAACGTGTTGTGGACGCCCGGCATCATTTGGAAAGTCAGTGGCAGGACTTTGATGCGAAGCTGACTCGTTTGGATGGCGAGATCGCACGTTATAAACGTCAGTTGCCTCTCGTTACCCAACGGGTGTACGATTACAAGGCTCTCGCCCGAGACCATGATGTATCGCTCCATGCCTGCCTGGAAAAAGAGCAGGAGCAGATTGAATTGGAAGGCAGGCTTGCTGATGTCACTAACCAGCGGCAAGCACACATTTCCGAGACGCGTAAAAATGCAGAGGAGGCACTGAATGAGGGAGTGAGAGTGGCTCAGTCATCCGGGCAGGATGCCGAACGTGCCGCTGCGCATAGTGACCTGTTGCATCTGAAGGCCCCTGTGGCTGGCACGGTGCAGCAGTTGACGGTTCATACGGTAGGAGGTGTGGTGCCGTCGGCTCAGCCGATAATGGTGATTGTTCCTCGCCAGCATCAGGTCGAAGTTGAGGCGTTTATTGAAAATAAGGATGTCGGATTTGTTACAGAAGGCCAGCGTGCTCAGGTCAAGATCGAAACCTTCGATTACACCAAATATGGTACGGTGTCCGGTCGAGTTTCCCATGTATCTCGTGATGCGATAGAGTCGAATACCCAGACGGGCAGCGGGGCTTCTGTGCAGGCTCGTCAGGATGATACGAAAAAGGATTCGCCAAAAGGGTCGATGTATGCCATCAAGGTAGTTTTGGATCAGTCCGCCATGATCATTGATGGTCGCCAGGTAGCTCTGACCCCCGGTATGAGCGTCTCGATCGAAATCAAGACCGGTAACCGACGAATTATCGAGTATTTCCTTTCCCCACTGATGCAGCATGCACATGAGAGTTTCAATCAACGCTAAGAAGTGGTGCTGCGTTTTGGCAACCCTCATTCGGGTGCTGGCGTTGCCCGTCTCCGCTTTGGCTTTTCCTGATATTCTGAAAGACCCGCTGGGGCTACAACCCGATCGCCTGAAAACGGGCGCAATGCTCCCTGATGGGAGTCTCATTCCCTGCCAGTCCTCTGTAGATCCGTCTCAACCTCTGGAACTTGGGAGCGCAATCGATGTCGCTTTGTGCAACAACCCGCAAATCCGTTCAGCCTGGGCTGCAATAAAGGTTCAGTCAGGGGTGTTGGGTGAAGCCCGTGCCGCATATTTGCCGAGCGTGAAAGCTTCAGTGAGCCGACTGGCGAACTGGAGCAACTCTTCCTCTCTCTCTGGCCCCAACGATTCCTTTCAGAAAGGCAATCAGCTTTATGGTACCCTGACCTGGAGACTTCTGGATTTCGGGGGTCGAAGCGCTAACAATAAAGTGGCGTCACAATTGCTTGTGGCGGCCCTTGCCGCGCACGAGGCCTCGCTGCAAAAGACGATGACGGAGGTCATACAGGCCTATTTTGATGCGATGACGGCCCAGTCAAGTTTTATTTCCAGGAAAAAAGTGGTGGAATTAACCGAGAGGATCCTTGCCGCAACCAAACGACGAGAGGATCGAGGTGTTGTGCCGTTGTCCGATACCCTGCAGGCGTTGACTGCTTTGGCCAAGGCACGGCTCAATGAGGCGCGCGCGCAGGGCGACTTCAACAAGTCGTTGAGCCTGCTTGTACAGGTGATGGGATTGACACCGGGTACGCCCGTGCGCTTACCGCAGACGCTCGAGCTTTATCGGGTGGATGATGTAAAAGATCTGAACAGCTTGTTGCGCCAGGCAGAAGAGAATCATCCGGCTATCAGGTTTGCACGCGCAAAGTTGGCCGCCGATAAGGCCAAAATAACCGTAGCACGCTCAGAGGGCATGCCATCGTTGGATGCAACGGCCTCTCTCTCCCGCAACGGCTACCCCAATCAGGGGTTGTCGTCTATCAATCAGTCGGTGACAACTGCCGGCGTTACGCTTAGCCTGCCGATATTCGAGGGTTTTGGCAGAACCTACAAAATTTGGGGTGCACAGGCTCAGGCCGAACAAAGTGAGGCGCAACTGCAGGAGACAACAAGTCAGGCTCTGACCGGGGTAGTGAAGGCGCATGCGGATGCACTGACATCGTTAGGGACTCTCAAAGCCACTGAACTCCTGATGATGGCGGCAACATTTAGTATACAGTCTTCCCTGCGCCGGTATGATCGGAATGCAGCCGATATACTCGAGGTTCTCAACAGCCAGTCGGCATTGGCAGATGCTGAGCAGGAGCGCATTCGTGCAGTGGCCGAATGGCGCTCGGCGCGTCTGAGATTGTTGGCCGAGTCTGGAATCCTTGGGCGTGCCGATCTTTTACAAGAAAGACCGTGAGGCCATGCAGATGCAACAAAACAGTCGGCATTTCAATCCGCTATACGTGACTCTTCGCCGACAAATCAAGCTTTCCTTTTTCCGGATTCGAGAAAAAAATAGAGTACTTTTGATACTAAAGCCGTATTTTCAAAGAGTCATTCACTATGGCCGGTAGTTTCGGCACTTTTGATAATTTTTCCGGAACCAGACAATGAAAACTCAGATCTTGGTTGTAACCCTTCTTGCGGCAGGTGTCATCACATCTTGTACCAAAAAACCGCAACCCGAAGAGGTTATGCAGCCGGCACCTGTGGCTGCACCTGTGGCGGCTCCTGTTTTTCAGCCAAGGGCGGGGGAGCCTGTTAAACCTCTTGACGCCCCGAAAGTGGCTGATCAGGCTATGGTGGAGCTTGGCAAAAAACTCTTTTTTGATCCACGGCTTTCAAAATCAGGATTCATTTCATGTAACTCCTGCCATAATCTCAGCATGGGCGGCAGTGACAATCTCAAAAGCTCCATTGGCCACAAATGGCATCAGGGGCCCATCAATTCACCAACCGTACTCAACTCAAGCATGAACCTGGCGCAGTTCTGGGATGGACGGGCCAAAGATCTCAAGGAGCAGGCGGGTGGCCCGATAGGAAATCCGGGTGAAATGTCGTTTACCCATGACCTCGCGGTTACAGTGCTGCAATCAATTCCTGCTTATGTGGAAGAGTTCAAGAAGGTTTTCAAGGTCGATACCATCAATATCGACAAGGTGACATCGGCCATAGCCGCTTTCGAAGAGACGCTGGTCACTCCCAATGCCCGTTTCGATAAATGGTTGCGTGGTGATGATACGGCAATCAACAATGAGGAACTTGCCGGTTACGAGCTTTTCAAGAGCAGTGGATGCACAAACTGCCATAACGGCGCGGCTGTGGGGGGGAATTCCTTCCAGAAAATGGGGGCTATGGAACCATACAAAACAAAAAATCCGGCTTCAGGTCGCTTTGCTGTCACAAAAGATGATGCAGATCGTTTCAAATTCAAGGTGCCGACACTCAGGAATGTTGAGCTTACTTATCCCTATTTCCATGATGGTGGCGCGGCAACACTCTCGAAGGCTGTTGAGGTGATGGGCCAGATTCAGGTGGGTAAAACGTTCACCACCGAAGAGAACAAGAGCATTGTTGCCTTCCTGAAGAGTTTGACCGGTGACCAGCCGAAATTTGAGCTTCCGCTTCTTCCGCCATCTACGGACGCAACACCGCCGCCGCAACCTTTCGGCAAATAAGCGTCTGAGCGCTCTGGAGAGGGAACGCTTTTAAAAAAGTCTTCCCTCTCTCTACCGGTTGACCAGTTCCAGGAGTCGCGGATAGACGATATCGACACGCTGGTCGGGCTGGGCCGGGTCGATGATGTCATGGGGGAGCTTCAAACCAGCTTCGAACTCGCTGCTCGTCAGGCTGGCGTGGTGTTCCTTCCAGATGTTGACCATCTTCATCGTCATTTCGTTATTGATCGTATGGTCGTTGGCATTGAAAACAATCACCATTTTTTTTGCAGCAGGAGGGTTGAGTTGTGCGTCGGCCTGAACAATAAACCCGAGACGGAGTATCTGCGACAAGGCGTGCATTGAGTACTTCGGATTGCCATGCGGCGGGAGAACATTCTCTTTCAGCACCGGATCCCACCATTCGAGGGCATCGGGCAGGAGAGTATAGACGTTCATTGCGGCAGCGGTCAATGGTGTGGGGATTTTTTGGAATCCAACGGCAGGGGAGATGATGACCGCCAGGTCGATATCGCTCCGGTTTTGTGCCGCCCATGCGGTGGTGACTCCGCCGGCAGAAATACCCATCATGACGACTTTGTCGCCAACTCCTTTGGCAATATCCACGGTACGATCGGCATAAGTTGCCAGCTCTTCGGCCGTCAGGAGGGCATGGGCATCATTCATCCGGTCCGCCAGACCGTGGTGCGGGAGTGGAGCAATAAGCACGTTATAGCCCAAAGCATAGAAACGGCTTCCCAACTCCTGAAACTGTTGCGGGTCGCTCGTATAGCCGTGAACCAGAATGATGGCGCGATCAGTTTTTTTGCCGTGGGTCATCAATATGGTTCGGTTGAGCGGATCCATCCCTTGAGGCTCGTCAGCCCTGAACAGTTCAACGAGGTGTAATGCCTCGGTATAGTTTTGAGCCGGGTGAGGGTGAGAAGCGAGATGCCCACTCTTCCAGGGTGTCAGGAGGATAAGCACCATGGCGATCACCAGGCTGGAGATCAATAAAAAAAGCCACCATTTTCGACCGCTGTGTGCCTGCTCTTGTGCCATGAAAGTTCCTCCGCTCATAAGTGAATGGTGCATCAACAACGCCACATTCCTGCATAAACTTCACGAACGTGCTTTCGCTGCTGCAACAATGGTTTTGCTGGTTTCTTTGCACTAATGTAGTAGTCGTGACGGGATTTTTGAAACTCTTTTTTTATGTTAAGGTGTTTGGAATTCTACTCCATGGAGCTTACCCTCACCGCCACGGTCAGTTTTTCAACAGCATTGCCTTTGTAGGTGCCGCGAACCGGTGGTATGTCATCATAATCCCGGCCTGAACCGATCTTGATGTAGCGCTGGTCGACAAAGAGGGTTTTATGCGTCGGGTCCATGCCAATCCACCCTTTTTCCTTGCCGCAGTAGACTTCGCACCAGGCGTGGCTCGCTTCATCGTGTCCATCGGGCGTGCTGCCTCCGTAGAGGTAACCGCTGACGTAGCGGGCGGGAAGGCCGAGGTAGCGGCAGGCGGCAAGCAGGATATGGGCAAAATCCTGGCAGACGCCGCGTCCGAGTGCCATGACCACGGCGCTGGTACTGTGAACGTCAGTCACTCCCGGCTCGTAGATGAAGGTGTCGTTGATGTAGCGGCAGATCGATTCTGCAAGCTGAAAGCTGTCGGTATTGGTGGCAAAACGGGTTGTGAAGTCACGTATGGCAGCATCGAAATGGACATAGCGGCTCTGGCATGAAAAATCCATCAGATAGATATCTTCATTCTCGCTGGCATCAGCGTGGCCCATGCCGGTCTCGACCACCGATGTTGCAACAATTTTAACCCGTTTATGACTTTGGAGCAGGTTGAAGTGGTTGACCTGGTTGCCATAGAAATCGGTGTATTCAAAAAGTGTGGCAGGCGGATCGACCTGTAGCTTGAAGCTTGCACAACGCTGCGGAGCCGCAGGGTTATTGTCGGGGTGAAGCCTTACTTCGGTCGCTGTTTCATAGATTGGATTGTCATATTCAAACAGTGTAGAGTGCTCAACTTTCAGAATCATGCTCTTGTGGTTTACGTCTCGTTATTGCTGTTGCTGATGCTGCTGTGCCTGGCTCCAGTTGGCTCGTCCACCGGCTATTCCGGTAAAGGGAAGTGCCTCCTCAATGTCTGATGACTCAATTTCCGGAGTGTGGTAGGCAAAATAGGTGAGGTGAACCTGTTCTCCAACTTTCACCAGCCGCTGTTCCAGATCTGCAAGGTAGTGGTGCAATCCTTTCGCAAAGATATCCTCAATGGCCGTATAACTCAGTTCGGCTTCCAGCTTTCCAATCAGCCGGTCGGCGTTGTTGACATAGCGGTGACGGGAGCTTCCTGAAATGCGCCACAGGGCATCTTCAGCCGCACAGACGGAAAAATTGATGCTTCGCGGGAAGGTACGGTCGAGAATGAGAAAACGCAGAATGTTGTCGGGATCAATTTTTGAAAGATAGACTTTGCGGAAGGCTTCGAGCGCGCTGCAGCTCTTGAGTACGGCCATCCATTGAATGATATCTTCCGAGCCGGCAACGAGTTCAGGCTGGCTTTGCGCTTCGGAGAGCAGCATGTGGTATTTTACATCGATAAGCCGGGCGATGTTATCGGTGCGCTCAAGATACTTGGCAATTTGTATGAAGTCCCACCCCTCGTTGTGCGAGAAGGTGTTATCGGTAATGCCCTGAAAGAGATGCGAGGCATTTTTGATCTCCTTGTAAAAGCCGTAGGGGTCGTTCTGTACAAACTGCGGCGTTACATTCTGGAGATAGTGGTAGAGGTTATTGACCTGCTCCCACATTTCGCTTGAAATGCTCTCGATGATGCTGCGTGCATTTTCTCTTGCAAGTCCGATACAGGAGGTGATGGAGTTCGGATTGCTTTTGTTGAAGACCAGGTAATCGGTCACGGTACGGGCCGAATACTCATCATACAGGCTGTTGAAACGCTCCTTGTCGCTGGTGACAAGAATAAGCGCCACCCAGTAGCTCGGGTTCTCAATGTGGGTAATTTTATTGAGATCGAGCAGCAGGTTAAAATTGACGTCGAGAAACCTGGCAGTATTCTCTGCCCGTTCAAAATAACGACTCATCCAGAAGAGCGATTCGGCAACACGGCTTAACATAAGTAATAAAAAATTAGTGTTTATTCGTCGACAACCCAGGTATCCTTGCTGCCACCACCCTGAGAGGAGTTGACCACCAGTGAACCACGCTTGAGGGCCACCCTTGTCAAACCTCCGGGAACTATAGTAACAGTTTTACCGTACAAAACATAGGGACGAAGGTCGATATGGCAACCAAAGAGCTCGGTATCATTAAAAAAGCTTGGGTGGCGTGAGAGCGAAATGGTTGGCTGGGCAATGTAGTTCCGTGGATTGGCCACAATCATCTCTGCAAAATTCTCCTGCTGCTCAATGGTTGATTCCGGCCCTATCAACATGCCGTAGCCTCCCGATTCATTGGCGGCCTTTACCACGAGTGAGTCGAGGTTCGCCAGAATATATTTCAGATCGGAAGGGTTGCTGGCCAGCCAGGTTGGCACATTCTGCAAAATCGGATCTTCACCGAGATAGTATTTGATGATTTCAGGCACAAAGCTGTAGATCACCTTGTCATCAGCCACGCCGCAACCGATGGCGTTGGCCAGTGTCACATTGCCTTTTCGGTATGCGTTTACCAGGCCGGCAACACCAAGCTTCGAGTCAGGGCGGAACACCAGCGGATCGAGATAAGCATCGTCAACGCGCCGGTAGACCACGTCAACCCGTTCAAGTCCCCTGGTGGTTCTGGTATAAACCTTGTTGTTGTTGACCACAAGATCTTTTCCCTCAGTCAGCTCAACGCCCATCTGGCGGGCCAGAAAGCTGTGCTCGAAATAGGCGGAGTTGTAGATGCCGGGAGTAAGCACCACGACGTTCGGATCACGGCGCGAAACCGGGCCGATCTCCTGCAGGGTACGGAGCAATTCCTGCGGATAATTCTCTATCGGTCGGATCTTGTATTTATCGAACAGTACCGGAAATGCGCGTTTCATTGCCTGCCGGTTCTGCAGCATATAGGAGACGCCGCTCGGGGTGCGCAGATTGTCTTCAAGTACCAGATAGTTGCCCGCGCCGTCGCGGATGATATCGCTGCCGGTAACGTGAATGTAGATGCCGAGAGGTGGGTTGACCCCTACAAATTCTCGTCTGAAATGCTGGCTTCCGAGAATCAGTTCAGCAGGAATGATCTTGTCTTTGAGGATTTTCTGGCCATGATAGATGTCGTGCAAAAAGGCGTTGAGTGCCGTAATGCGCTGCGTAAGCCCCCGCTCGATGGTCTGCCATTCGTGGGCAGGCACCACCCTTGGAATAAGATCAAAGGGAAAGAGCCGCTCTACACCCTCCTCTTCGCCATAGACGGTAAAGGTGATACCCTGGTTCCGGAAAAAAATATTGACAATTTCCCGGCGCGCTTTGATATCGTCTGCCGAAAACTGGCCGAAGCGGTGAAGCATCTTGTCGTAATGGGGCCGGGGAGTTCCCTCTTTTGAGATAACCTCGTCGAAAAACTGGGAGGTTTCGGCTTCGTAGCGCTCAAAGAAGCGAATCATACAGGTATGGATTCTTGTTGTTTATGGAAAAATATACTCAGGCAGCCAGTTTCCACTTAAATTATTTCGGAATTTAAGTAAGTATACCTAATAATGTTAAAATAACGAGAAGCTTTTTGAGCTTTTATCAGATTTTTTATAAAAGGCCACGCATTGTGTTGTTTGTCCGTGCTGTCTGTCAACAACTGACCTCCGTTTTACTCCTTTTTTTGGCTTGTTGATGCGGTAAAATGTTTTTATTATGGTTGCAGAAAACAGTGAAAACTTTTCAACGGTCGCCCATAACGCGGTCGCAATCTATTACTGATCAAGCACAATGAATATACTGGTGACTGGTGCCGCCGGATTTATAGGATTTCATGTCTGCAAGCGGTTGCTCGAAAGGGGAGAGCGGGTAACCGGTGTCGATAATATGAATGATTACTACGATGTCTCACTCAAGGAGTCGCGGCTTTCTATGCTGACCTCTTTTGCCGGGTTTACTTTTGTGAAGGCTGATCTTGCTGACCGAAGCGCGATGGAGGAGCTTTTTAAGAGAGGCGAGTTTGAGCGGGTAGTCAATCTTGCCGCCCAGGCGGGTGTGCGCTACTCCATTGAAAATCCCCATGCCTATATTGAAAGCAATATTGTAGGGTTCCTCAATATTTTGGAAGGGTGCCGCCATAACGACGTGAAGCATCTCGTCTATGCCTCATCAAGTTCGGTCTATGGCGCCAACGAAACCATGCCTTTTTCGGTGCATGACAATGTCGATCATCCACTATCCCTTTATGCCGCAAGCAAGAAGGCCAATGAGTTGATGGCGCACACCTACAGCAACCTCTATAATCTGCCTACCACCGGGCTACGCTTTTTTACCGTTTACGGACCGTGGGGAAGGCCTGATATGGCACTTTTTCTCTTTACCGATGCTATTCTGAACAACAAACCCATCCAGGTCTTTAACTACGGCAAGCATCGCCGTGACTTTACCTTCATTGATGATATTACGGAAGGGGTGCTGAGGACGCTCGACCACGTTGCTGAGCCCAATCCCGACTGGTCAGGTCTTAAACCTGATCCTGGAACGAGCAAGGCTCCATGGAGAGTCTACAACATCGGCAACAGCACTCCTGTCGAGCTTATGGACTATATTGAAGCTCTTGAAGGCCAGCTTGGCCGGACTGCCATAAAAGAGTTTTTGCCATTGCAACCCGGTGATGTGCCCGACACTTGCGCCGACGTCGACCAATTGATGGAGGACGTTCATTACAAGCCCAAGACAACCGTGCAGGAGGGCATCAGCCGTTTCGTCTCCTGGTATCGCGATTATTATGCGGTTGAGTTGTAAAGCTGGTGGAGCAATACGGCTCAAACCGCATGATAAATCATCATCTACAAGGTGCTTTTAAGGAATGCAGAGAGCAACATGAAGCCCTGCAATTCATATCCCGCCCGGTTGAAATGGATCACATCCGGGCGGTAAAACCCGTAAGACTGAAGCATGGCGAGCCCCTCCTTACCGCCTATAATATCATGGAAATTCCATAAACTGATATCCTCTTCGTCGCTCACCCTCGCCAGCACCTCTGTAACCGTCCTGATTTTCGGATTGATTGCAACACCATGTAAAAATGATGGTGGTGGAGTGGTTATGATGAAAACGGCATTGGGGGATATTCGCCTGAGATTTCTCAGCATGCTCCTGACCTGCAGGGCAAATTCATCGACATTCAAATTCTGTTTCTGAGCCTCATTGGTTCCAAGCGAGATGATGTAGCAATCTGCGTTCAGCGCACCAATCTGATCAAAGAAAAATGGGTCGTTGTTAAATGATGCGAATTCAGCGCCGTTAACTCCTATCGAGTGATAGATTACGCCAGAGGCCTTTTTCTTTTCGAGTGAAACACCGTAAAACGCAAACGCATTGGAATCAGGCGACTTTCCGGAAAGGGATATGGTGTTGGTTTTTACACGAAGTGTCACTTCTGCCGTATCAAAACTGTTTTTGGGTTCCATACACACCTCGCTCTCTTCCGTTCCGTTATAGCGGATGTTGAAACACCCTGTATTTTTTCCGGTAAACAAACGCACAATATCAAACGCGTCCTCCTCTCCCCGTTCTGGTTTTGATCCGATTTCCAGTGCCCAATTCGCAGAGTTACTCTGTAATCCATATCCACAAATCCCGCTTGTTACCAGGTTGTTTTCGACTGACAGACGACCAGATACCCATGCATTATTTGAAAATGAAAATATGTCAGTAGGCCCGTTTGAATTTGCTATTTGCCAGGGAAAAACAATTCCGCGGCCAGCATTACCGTAACGGTATTGCAATCCCAATCTCAATACCCTTGTCATCATGTCGGCCTGAATATGTGAATCACCGATATGAACAAATCTTACAACCTTTTTTCTGGATGAAACGGCCTCTTTCAACTGTTCTTTTAATCTGGCAAGCTGGCTCGGGTTGGTAATCCGGTTGTTATCGCTGTTGATGATTGAGTGGCGAAGGCTGTCCGTCATAACCTCGACTCGTTGTATCGGGCGGTATGCCGGCATATTGTCTCTTGCCGCGACTGAACGTTCTCTGTGCGCAGGAGCCGCTGAGTGCCTGTTGTGCAAAGGAGTCGCAGTATCTCTTCTGTGCGCAGGAACGATCGAATGCCTGCCATGTCCACGAGCCGCCGAGCGTTTTTTGTGTGCAGAAACGACGGAATGCCTTCCGTGTGCAGGAGTCACCGAGCGTTTTTTGTGTGCAGGAACGTCTGAATGCCTGCCGTGTACAGGAGCCGCCGAGCGCTTTTTGTGTACAGGAACATCTGAATGCCTTTTGTTTACATGAGTTGCAGCATGACTTTTATGTGCAGGACGCGTTTGGGCTGTTTGTGGTGTCACGACAAGGAGCAAAAGAAGAAAAATCAGAAATTGTGATCGTGCTCGCATCTTAAATTATTTTTGTTGGTTACAGGTGATCAACACGGTTGTTTCCTTGAATACTCCAGCTTGTCAAAACTGAAGGTATATCGGCATGATGGGCTCTGATGTCTTAAAATAGGCATATATGGCGAGAAACGCCAGAAAAACCAGCACGCTGCCGACAAGGGGCAGTTTTTCCACGTTTGTTTTGGTAAATTGAATGACGCTTGCCGGAAGAAAATGCAGAATAAAACCGAAAGCGATCATCATTACTACAGGGCCATAATTTTCTATGAACGGTGTAACGCCCTCAAATGAGAAATCGAATGCTATCTGCTGAATCATCTGGAATGCCAGAGTAAAACTTGATGAACGGAAAAATATCCAGCCAATACAGACAACGTGAAAAGTAACGATGATCGACAAAATCTTCGTCCATTCGCGCTCTTTTCCAGAGTTCTCTTTCTTGATATGAGTCCATACCTTGTGTACCGCAAGTGCTCCACCATGCAATCCACCCCAGACAATGAAGTTCCAGCTTGCTCCGTGCCATAGCCCACCCAGCAGCATGGTGATAAAGAGGTTACTATAGGTACGGAGAGTTCCATGCCGGTTGCCGCCAAGAGGTATGTAGAGATAGTCGCGGAGCCAACTTGAAAGCGAGATATGCCATCTTCTCCAGAAATCAGTGATCGAAGTGCTTTTGTAGGGTGAATTGAAATTTGCAGGAATGGTAATACCAAGCCATTTTGCTATACCTATGGCGACATCGCTGTATCCACTGAAATCGCAATAAATAACTATAGCGTAGCCATAGACGGCAAGCAGACACTCCAGACCAGTATGAAGAGATGGTGTATCAAAGATGTAGTTGACAAAATTAGCGGTTATGAAATCGGATATAATGACTTTTTTGAACAAACCGGTAATGATAAGATAGAACCCGTCAGCAAAGTCACGGTCGGTTACCACATAGGGTTTTTTGAGTTGCGGAATAAAGTCACTGGCTCTGACAATCGGACCCATGACCAGTTTTGGAAAAAAAGAGAGAAAAAGAAGATAATTTAAAAACTTTTTTTCAGGCTCGATTTTTCCGTGAAAGACATCAACCGTGTAGCTGAGGTTTTCAAACGTATAAAACGAAATACCAACAGGCAGAATAATATTCAGAGGATTAAAACCTGTATTGAGAGATTCGTTGCATATCTCTATAAAAAAGTTCGTGTACTTGAAGTAAAAAAGAAGACCGAGATTGATGACAATACTCAATAAGAGCAGAAAGCGTTTAACGACAAGATTTTTTTGTCGAAAGATGAGATTGGAGAGAAAAAAATCAATAATGGCAGAAATGATAACAAGCAATACAAAACTTCCACTGGCTTTGTAGAAAAAATAGAGTGAAAAAAGGGAGAGAATTGTTGTTCTTGCAGTATATCGCTCTCTGAACAGATAGTAGAGAAGGATGAGCAGGAAAAAGAAGTAAACAAAAAAACCGTTGTTGAAAAGCAGCGGGTTTTCAGGATCATAAAGAAACTGCCGGAAAAAAGCAGCCCAATCAATTGCAAATAAACTCATCATTAATGCGTTGAAGTACTGGTGGTTTTCTGAAAATCCTTCATAAATGCATTGTAAAGCTCTTTGCCAAGAATGCGGGCACCCTTTGGGGATGCATGGATATAATCTTTGGCAGCAAGTTGTTCACCGCCCTCAACCCATTTAACAATCGTCCCGTTTCCACCCATTGTCTGGTAAAGGTTAAAAAATGGAATTCCGTTTTTATATGCAAGGGTTGCCTGTGTTTTGAGAAGCGAATCCAGTCCTACAGCAGTCTTCCATTTTTGCCCATAAGGAAATGCCCTGTCAAAACAGCTTATCATCAAAAACTCTGTATTCGGGAGATGCTGCCTGAGCTTTTTCAGCGCAGGATTCATACCGCGAAAGTAGTAATCATAGTTTTTGTCAAGTGGCCTGAACATAACATTGACACCGTACTGTATGACAATCAGGTCATAAGCGCCGCTTTGAGAAATAGTATCAAGAAACTTGGCATCAAATTTTTCAAGTTCAAAGCCGCTGATTCCACGGAATGAAAAATTATCGATTATAACTCCATATTCAGGTTCAAAGCTCAAGCCATACAATGCGATACGTCTTGTTGGAACGGTAACATCAATTGACGCACCGGGAGCCTTGTCAATCAGGACTCTATTGAAAAGAGAGGGTGCTGCAATTGACCTGGCTGACTTGTTCACCGTGATAACAGCATTGGAGTCCGCTGGACCACAAATCAGCCATTTTTCAACTATTTGCGATGAATCCTTTACGGTGTTGTCCTGCAATGAGAGCTTGCCACTGTTAGAATAAAAAACATGGCCGGAAAAAAAAAGAGGGTCTTTGCATAATCGGTTTTTAAAATTGTCATCCAGCCACAACCCTGACGATCTGGCGGTAGCACTGATTCTGTATCCTGCAGTAATAGACCTGAAAGGAACAAACCCAACTCCACGCTGTCCTGAAAATTGATTCTGCATCAGCTCCCGGACCGTCTGTGTGATCAGGTCACCCTCGATCATCGAATCACCAAACCAGGCGATTCTGAGCTTGACTTTTTCCCCCCTTTTGAGTGCAGCAAGTTTTTCCATCACCTTTGGAAGTGCCGGCTGAGTGGTGTCGGCCTTAAAATCAACAATAACACCGGGAAGAAGATACTGGTTGAACGACGAACTCTCTTTCTTTGCCTCACGAATTTTCAGCGAGTCAGGATAACCAGACAGTTTTGTTGATAAGAGCTCTTTTTTTGTTGATTTAAGTGAAAGTTCATCTGCTTTTTTGATATCGGAGAGGATATCGATTTTATTAAACAACGGCCAGTAAGAGGCGAGTTGGCTCGAAAAGTATGATTCAGTCAGTAACAGACAAAATGAAATAGTCGTAAATATGAGAACCTTTTTGTTCTTGTTAAGCATCGAAGAGAAATTGAGTTTTGAAGGTTCTTCTGTCCAGGAGTGTCGTTAGTTTTTTTTACATATAAAAGAAGCTTACGGGTTCCAATTTACCAATTTTTCTGACGCAGAGAATGTTTTTTGGCGAAAAGCTCTTATTGTTGCGATAGCTTTTCTGTCTTCGATGTTGTCGTATTGACTATTAAATACTTCAACACATAAGCGCTTCATAGGAAATAATTCCGTAGTATAAGGGACAGACAGAAAACAGATACACATGCCCCTGTAAATCATGAAGTTAAGTCACTTGGAATTATCTGCCGATGAGCGTACAAAGCTACAAGAGATTGTGGCAAAG
>CAJAIK010000122.1 GCA_903939765.1 uncultured Chlorobiaceae bacterium
CCAGTTGAACTTATTGAAACAACGGAGGGACTTGTTCATGTCGTCACCTATCTGGACGCCAGCCGCGGTATTGTCTGAAGCCTGGGAACATCAGTGCAAAATTTGGAGAATAGTTGAGGTGCAGCACGTAGTCTCGACCATGAAAATTGTAGACTCGCTTGCTGAACAGGCGTTACTTGAAGAGATTCTTGAACAGGGAAAGCCGCCCGTACCAACTGAAACGGCAGGACTTCACTATCTTCTCTCAACGCCATTTCGTTATAAAACACTCTGCCCCAAAGGCTCACGTTTTCGGACTCCGGATGATCCCGGTGTTTTTTATGGAGCAGAACGGGTAAAAACCGCTGCGGCTGAAATCGGGTACCATCGCTGGCAATTTCTTCAGGACTCATTGAATCTCGACAGGCTTCCGCCCGCTCAATTCACTGCGTTTTCTGTGCCAGTGAAGGGAAAAATGGTCGATTTGCGACTGGCTCCCTTCATGAGAGATACACTCTTCTGGACTGATCCCGGCAACTACAGCACAACACAAGCATTTGCAAAAGTTGCACGGCAAGCATCACTGACGGCAATTCTCTACCACTCTGTCCGTGACCCTGAGCCTCATTTTTGCTCCGCTGTGCTCACCCCCAAAGCATTTGCCGCAAAAAATCCTGCCAAACCCATGCAGACACTGACGCTCACCATCCTCCAAAAGGAGGCCGTCTGGCAAGGAGAAGGGATTCAACCTTTTGCATTCAATACCGCATTCTGGGCGAACCCACTCATATAACCGAGGTATAAAGAGTTGCCAGCCTCAAGCTCCCTCTCTGCAAAAATTGCCCTTTGTATCATTTTTCATTACCTTCGTTTAAGCGACAAAGCAGAATAACCTGCACTGAGAAAATTCAGGTTGTTGACCCTTGACCCATTCAAATACCATGAGATTAGCTGTAAATATTGATCATATCGCCACCCTGCGTAACGCACGGGGCGAACAGGAGCCTGATCCGGTTGTTGCTGCCCTGCTTGCTGAAAAGTGCGGTGCTGCGGGCATTGTCTGCCACCTGCGTGAAGACCGTCGCCATATAAAAGACCTTGATCTTGCACGATTACGGCTTGCGGTGACTACAAAGCTTGACCTTGAAATGGCCATGACCTCGGAGTTGCAGCAGATTGCGCTGAAGACAAGGCCGGAACTTATCACCCTTGTGCCTGAAAAAAGGGAGGAGCTTACCACCGAAGGTGGGTTCGACATTGCCCGCCACTTTGACGTGCTAAAAGAATATCTGAAACCGTTCCGCCCTGCGGGCATAGAGGTGAGCCTCTTTATCGAGCCTGAGAAAAAGGCTATCGACCTTGCCCGGCAGGCGGGAGCCGATATGGTGGAACTGCACACGGGCCTCTATGCCCTGAAAGAGAGGGGCGAAGAGCAGGCAAAAGAGCTGCAAAGAATCCGAGAGGCTGCCATCTATGCCAGAACACTCGGGCTCAAGGTGGTCGCCGGTCACGGGCTCAACTATCTCAACATTGCGCCATTTCGGGATATTGCCGAGATTGAGGAGGTGAGCATCGGCCATGCCATTATTGCCCGTGCCGTGCTGACAGGCCTTGAAGAGGCGGTCAGGGAGATGCTCCGTATCATTGAATAGAGCCACCCATGCCAGCAACTGCCGAGAACCGCATTACCATCGTCCTTGCAACCGCTAACCGCGACAAGGTCAAAGAGCTTCGTCCACTGCTTGAAACGATCTCTCCGCTGTTCAATGTCGTAACGCTGCAAGAGCTTGGCGTAGAAGTGGAGATTGAGGAGACAGAGTGTACTCTGGAGGGAAATGCCCTGCTCAAGGCAAGGGCTATTTTTGCCCTTCTTTCTGAACGCTTTCCCTTCATGATTGCACTGGCAGACGATACCGGCCTTGAGGTGGACGGGCTGAATGGAGCACCGGGCGTCTACTCTGCGCGATTCGCCCCCGTGGCGGATGGCCAGGCTCCGGCCTATCAGGAGAACGTGCGTCATCTGCTGCACTGCATGGAGGGCATGACGAACCGGGCGGCTCGCTTCAGAACCGTTGTTGCACTGAAAGGCGCCATCCCTTCCCCGGAGGGCAGCTTTTCTTTTGAGAATACTGCGGAAGGAGTGGTTCAGGGCAGCATAACAGGGCAGGAACAGGGAGATGCCGGGTTTGGTTATGACCCGCTTTTTCTGGTGTACCCTACTGCGAAAACCTACGCAGAAATGAGTACGGCCGAAAAAAACAGCCTCAGTCACCGCTCCCTTGCCGTACAACAAGCAGTGGTCTACCTTAAGAATATTCTTCAGCCAAAAATAACTCTACCAACCGCTATCAATCCATATCCATGACACTCTTTGAAGCCATCGTTCTCGGTATAGTCCAGGGACTGACGGAATTCCTTCCGATCAGCAGTACCGCACATCTGAGAATTATACCAGCCCTTGCAGGATGGGCAGATCCAGGAGCTGCGTTTACTGCTATCGTACAGATCGGCACACTTCTCGCTGTCATGCTCTATTTCCGGAAAGATATCATTATCATTGTCACTGCCGTCATTAAGGGAATCCTGGAGGGTAAGCCCATGGAAAACGATGACTCCAGAATGGGATGGATGATTGTTGCCGGAACGGTTCCGATTGTCATTTTTGGACTGCTTTTCAAGTCAGAAATAGAGGGCAGCCTGCGCTCGCTCTATTGGATCAGCGGCGCACTTATCGGACTTGCGCTTATACTTTCTCTGGCTGAAAGAAAAATACAAAACACGATAAAAAAATATCTGCCGCTGAAATCAATGAACGATATCGGATGGAAAGAGGCTCTGCTGATTGGTCTGGCTCAAAGCATCGCCCTCATCCCCGGCTCATCGCGCTCAGGGGTAACGATAACCGGCGGGCTTTTTTTAAATCTGTCGCGTGAAGCCGCAGCCCGTTTTTCATTCCTCCTTTCACTGCCTTCGGTCTTTGCCGCAGCACTCCTGCAACTCTATGAAACAAGAGCTGTCATTGCCGCATCTCCTGAACATTTAACCAACATCCTCGCAGCAAGCCTCGCCGCAGGTATTGTCGGCTATGCCTCCATCGCCTTTCTTATCAACTACCTGAAAAAACATACCACAACCATCTTTATTGCCTACCGGCTCGTGGCTGGTGCCGCCATACTTTACCTTGTAACCACAGGAGTGTTGCAGCCATAATAATGACTTCCAACGCAGCGCCACACACCTGTAACTTTACAGTAAATTAGCTGCTAACCCGTAAGCTTGTTTTTGAGGAGGGGGTTATCTTAAAAAAATAATTAAGTTTTCTTCGGAAGCAGGCGGAAATTTTTTGTTATATATAAGGCAATCTAAATTAACAGCTAAATAATCCAGCCATGCCATACAGCTTATCAGGCGTAGGGCAGAATGGTTTTGAAAAAGCAGACTTACATATACATACGAAATGTTCAGACGGGATCTTCACTCCTGCAGAGATTGTTGAAAAGGCAGCACTTGTCGGATTGAAGGCCATTAGCATTACTGACCATGATTCTGTTTTAGGTATTGACAAAGCAAAGCCATTAGCCTTAGAGAAAGGCATTGAGCTTATTCCTGGTGTGGAAATGAGCTCGACCTACAAGGGCTATGATATTCATATCCTTGGTTATTTTTTTAATTATCAGCATTCAGAGCTGAAGGAATATCTCGACCACTGCCGTCATCTGCGCACCGAAAGGGCTGAGCGCATGGTGAGCAAGCTTGCCAAAATGGGCGTAAAGATCGGTATTGAGCAGATCATCGTCAAGGCACAGAACGGAAGTGTCGGCCGGCCTCACATTGCCGCTGTGTTGCAGGACGGAGGCTATGTAAAAAGCTTCAGCGAAGCGTTCAGCAAATATCTCGGCTCACACAGTCCGGCTTATGTCAAAAGCATAGAAACGCACCCGGCAGACGTCATCAGGCTCATCAACAAGGCCTCTGGCCTCTCTTTTCTTGCACATCCGGCACAGAATGTGCCCGACGAAACCCTGAAGCAATTGATTACCTTCGGGCTTGATGGCATTGAAATTGTCCATCCCTCTCACGATGCCTATCGCCAGAATTACTATCGTGAAATTGCCAACGAGTACTTTTTGCTCTTTTCAGGAGGCTCCGACTATCACGGAATGCGAGAGCGAGATGAAGACCTGTTTGGCAAGGTAACCATACCGTGTGAATGGGTGGCAAAAATGAAAAGTCGACTTTTACACGCATGAAAACAGAACTTTCCAAGGCCAGCGCACCTCACCTCACCTTTTTTATGCCATTACTCTTTATAAGAAGCATGGAAAAAAAGCTTGTCACGCAATTGAAAGTTTTTTTTCTCACCATGCAGGATTTTTTTCTTTTTTCGCTCAGGGCGTTTATGGCCTTTCCGAAAATGATTCGTTACTGGCGGGATGTGCTTGATCAGGCAACGATATGCGGCAGAGACTCAATTCCCATTGTCCTGGTCAGTGCCATCTCCATAGGAGCGCTCCTGGCCATTGAGGTAGGGAACCTGCTTGAAGATTTTGGAGCGAAAACAATGCTTGGACGCTCAACGGCGCTCTCCGTGATCCGTGAACTCGGACCGCTTCTCATGGGCCTTATGCTATCCGCCCGCTTCGGATCGAGAAACGGCGCTGAACTCGGTGCCATGCAGATATCGGAACAGATCGATGCCCTGCGCGCTTTCGGCACAGACCCCATAGCCAAGCTTGTCATGCCCCGTCTTCTTGCTGCACTTATCATGTTTCTGCCATTGACGGCACTCTCAGACTTTGCCGGCCTGCAAAGCGCCGCCTACATGGCCGAGCACTACCATCGGATTGATCCTGGAATATTCTGGAATGCCGTTTACCCCCGGCTTGCACCCAAAGACTTTGTCGTCGGCTTCCTGAAGGCCCCTGTTTTTGCCATGATCATCACACTGGTCAGTTGTTTCAACGGTTTTTCGGCGAGGGGAGGAACCGCTGGTGTAGGACGCTCGACCATCAAGGGCATTGTGGTTTCGTCAGGGCTTGTCCTGATTGCCAATTTTTACGTTTCAAAGATAGTGCTGGAAAACATGTAAGTGCATGATTGAATTACGGAATGTCAGTTTAAAATATGGCGAAAGAGAGATTCTCAAAAATGTCTCCCTGACCATTAAGGATAACACCATAAAGGCGATCCTCGGACCGAGTGGCGTGGGAAAGAGCACCATTCTCAAGCTGATGCTTGGTCTTATCAAGCCGAACAGCGGTCAGGTCATTGTTGACGGTACCGATATCACCTGCATGAAAGAGCGCAGTCTGTACAGCATAAGGCGAAAAATGGGCATGGTCTTTCAGGGCAATGCGCTCTTCGACTCGTTGACCATCAGCCAGAACCTCGGCTTTTTTTTGCGTGAAAACCTGAAACTCCCGGAAGCAGAGATCAGCCGAAAAGTTGCCGAACAGATCCAGTTTGCGGGTCTTGAAGGTTATGAAGATCAACTGCCTGAAAGCCTGAGTGGCGGGATGCGCCGACGGGTTGCCATCGGAAGGGCACTGATTTTCAAGCCGCACATGATCCTCTTTGATGAGCCAACCGCAGGACTTGACCCGGTCAGCTCAAAAAAAATATTGTCACTTATCAGCTCACTCCGTCAAAACAATAACCTTGGAGCAGTCATTGTCACCCATATTATTGATGACGTCTTTTATGTGGCCGACTCCGTCGCGGTGCTCTATCAGGGCGAAATCATTTTTGACGATGTGACCGAAAAACTCCACGAAGCCGAGCATCCCTTTATACGATCGATTTTATCAGACAAAATTCTCGAACTATAACATCAACAAGACCTGCACCTGTATGAAAAATCCGAACGCTTTGAAATGGAGCGATCTGCAAACCGGTATTTTTTTCTTTTTCGGCATCTGTTTTGCGGCCTATATGGGACTGGTCATCGGTAAAAACAGCAACCTGTTTACCGGTGTGACTACCATAAAAATTCTTTCGAGCGATGTACAGAGCCTTGCTGAAAACAACTTTGTCTCTGTTTCCGGCAAAAAAATAGGAACGGTTTCAAAAATGGACTTTGAGAGAAGGAACGGTTCGCTCTTCGTTGTCGCCACCCTGAGGCTTAAAAATGAGTTTGCCCCCCTTGTCACCAAGGATGCCAAAGCGACCATCAAATCACTCGGCGTACTGGGCGACAAATATGTTGATATCAAAACAGGAAAAGCGGCTCCCGTCACTAACGGAGATTTTATCGTGCTTGAAACGGAGGATGGAATGGCAAGTCTCACGACCAATGCAAACCAGGCCTTTGTAAAAATCAATGAGCTCCTCGATCACCTCAACAGCGGCAAAGGTATGGCTGGCCGGCTTATCTCGGATGAGAAAATGGGAAGCGAGTTGGCCGAAACCATCAGCAGCCTTAAAACCACAACTGCAGAACTCTCGAACGTGACGCAGAAGGCCTCGCATGGAAATGGACTGCTGCCCAAACTCCTTAACGACAAGGCCATGGCAAAAAATACTGCCGAGACCATTGAACGACTTAACGAGACTGCCTTGAAAACCCAGTCACTGATCACCAAGCTCAACAATGAGAACGGGACACTGGGGCATCTCTCCTCAGACCCGACACTGTATACAAACCTGTCACGGGCGCTCTCCTCACTTGATTCTGTGCTCGTTGACCTGAAAAGAAAACCGGGTCGCTATGTCAAGTTCTCACTCTTTTAAATGTCGATAACACCCGTGCAATTGCTTCGATTCGTTATCCTTTCAGGCATGATCCTTGCTGGATTAAGCACCACGCTTCCGGCAAGGCTTTTTGCTTATGATTTCAGACCACTTGACGCTGTTATGGAAAAAGCGGTCAGCGATACGGTTTTTCCGGGGGCAAGCCTTGCCGTTCTTTACAAAGGCGAGGTTGTTTTTCACAAAGCTTTTGGACGGATGACCTACAGCCCCCAAAGTCGCCCTGCTGAAACGACAACCCTCTACGATCTTGCCTCCCTCACCAAGGCAGTTGCCACAACAAGCATTGCCATGCAGCTTGTTGAACGCGATTCCCTCTCGCTGCAGTCGGCTGTATCAAGCTATCTGCCCGGCTTTGCGAAGAACGGCAAAGGTCGGGTGACGATTGAGCAGCTCATGCGCCATACTTCAGGGTTGCGGGCCCACACTTTTTTTGCGAAAAGCTGCACCACCCCCGAAGAGCTTTTTCAGGCCATTGAGGCCGACACACTGCTCACAGCACCCGGTACCGCCACACTCTACAGCGATCTCAACTTCATGCTTCTCGGCAGAATCATTGAGAAGATCACCGGCCACAGCCTTGCAGCTAACTTTCACCAGCGGTTTGCCGCACCGCTCGGTATGAATTCGACCATGTTCACGCCGCAGCCATCGCTCGTCTGGCGAATTGCACCGGTGGATAAAGATACGCTCTGGACATTCAAGGTACCGCGCCCCCTCGTCAACGACCAGAATGCGGCCCTTCTCGGAGGCGTTGCCGGCCATGCAGGACTCTTTTCAACCACTGGCGACCTGCTTGTCATGATGAAAATGATCATGCAGGGTGGACGCCTTAACCACCACGACTACTTCAGCCCTGCCACCCTCCGAAAATTTCTTGCACGAAATGGCTATCCGAGAGCCGTGGGATGGGATATACGCTCTCTTGACGGGCACTCTTCAGCCGGAGACTATTTTTCAAGCTCCTCTTACGGCCATCTCGGTTACACCGGTACCAGCATCTGGGTCGATCCTGAACGTCAGCTTGCGGTCATTCTGCTCAGCAACAGGGTCTACCCCTCATCAGAAAACATCAAAATCCGCAAATTCCGCCCGCTGCTCCACAACAGCGTCGTCGAGTGTCTCGGCCTGCGGATCAGGCAAACAGCCCCTTCATCGGCACAATAGGAAGCGGAACCAGCTTCAGCGACTCCTGACGAAAGATTGAGTTTGCGGCCATTCGCCCGGTAAAAGCTGAGGCCTCCATAAGAAAAACCGGCGCATCAACCTTTACCCAGTCTCCGGCAAAAAAGAGATTTGAAAACGGCGTTGCAATGCCTGGACGACGCGCATGATCACCCGGAGCCCACCGCGAAAAATTGGACTGCATCATAAAAAGCTCCTGCAACACCTTCGCTCCAACGCTTTCAGGAAACATGGCGTGAAGCTCCTGAATCATGGTTGCCTTAATCTCCTCTTCCGGCCTGATATCCTTTGGCGCAATAGCATAAGCATGCAGTTCAACAACGGTGCCGCCATGCTTTTTTGCCCAGGAAATGAAAGGCTCCTGAAAATGTGAGTAAAGAGAGATAGAGTCGGTGTAGGTATAGCCCGAAACCGTATAAAAGGGAAACTCAGCCGAATCAAGCGGGCGGTCGATCCAGAGACGGTAGACCGCGTAGGGATCCGCCTCGCCAAGCGAAGCAACCTTCGACTCAAACTCGGGACGGCCCAACTGAGAAGCTTTTACCAATTCACGGGTACCCCGCACGTTGGAAGCCACAATACAATAATCACAGGCAAGCAACTCCCCTTCTCCGCCGCCAAAAACTCCCTCTCGCTGCACAACAAGCTTATCTCCTTCCGGCACAACGGCAAGCCTTGCAAGCGGAGCCTTGGGTGGTCCGCTCACCGGAGTGCCTGTTGCATCATAGCGTCCGGCATGGCAGGGACAGGAAAAACCCCCGGTGAGTGCATCAGGAGTGACCGGACACCCCATGTGTGTGCAACGCCCGTCATAGGCCGCGTAACCTTGCCCCTTGCGCCCGACCATGACCGGCACACCATCGGCCGTAGCAAACCCGGCAAAGCCAGTTTGCGGAACCGCCGCAGGATCAAGGCTCAAATAGAGCTTACTGCCACTCTCCGGTGAATCCACTACAACTCCTGAAACCCTCTCCCCTTCAACCTTGAGGCTCCTGGCGGTGCTCCCCTTCCGAAGCGTCACCCCAAGCTGTTTCAGTTTGGCCTCAAGAGGATCAATAAGGGCGCTCATACAGTCGCGATTGGTTATTTTGAACGCAAGCCCTTCAGGACTACCCATAAAATAAAAATGGAAATAACGAAGCGCCTCAGCCGCCGACAACACCTCCATGCGGTTCATCGTCGCATCTGCAAACGGGTGGAGCACCGTGTCGACAAATGCAGGAAGCGCATTGCCATTGCGGCAATAGGTCATAAAATCAATCGAGTCATACTTGCTGAAACTCCTTTGGTACTCATAGCGGAACAACTCCCCCATTGAGCGCAGGCCTTTGGAATTTTTCAGAAAGGAGATCAAATCAAGCCGGCGTGACTGCCCGACGATAGAGAGCACATTGAGGGGAAACAACTTGGGCGTCTGGCCAAAAATTTCTTCGGGAGAGTCTTTAAAAAGAACAGGATAACCGGGAGACGCGGTAAAAACATCCTGCTTGACGCCTGCATAGGCAAACAACTCATTGAGATTGTAATACTGATCAAAAAAGCCATGAAAGCCGTGCTCCACCGGAAAATGCTCACCAAGGGCATCAAGATCCCAGCCGGTAAGCTTGCCACCCAGCGCAGCAGAAGACTCCACAAGCGTCACCTCAAAACCCCTGCGGGCCAGCTCCACAGAGGCACTGATCCCGGCAAGGCCACCGCCGATGACCACCACTTTTTTTGCTATCTCAAGTTTCTCCCTCCCTTCCGATCCCTCAGGAGCCTGAGTGTAAAACTCCTTTCGCGGCTGATAATAGCCAACCAGCCCGGCGGTTCCTGCCACGGCAACAGAGGCACCAATACCCGTGCGCCGCAGCACTGTTTTTATAAACTCACGTCGTTCCATAAAGATAAAGAGAGCGTTAAAGCGAAGGAGAAATCCATTTTCTAACCTGTATGTTTATTTAACGATAATTAGTTTCCGAGAGAAATCCCCCTGTTTTTTGAAAATTTGACATATTACCGTTGCGTCAAAAACCGTTTTTAATGACCAACAAAGGCATCCTTGTGCTGATCGGGATGCGCCCATAAGCAAACTACTAAATTATGCTCCAAGAAGCTGCTGATCTTGCTGAATTTTCTTGGGGAAGGTGTGAGGAGAGTATCTTCAATCAAAAGAAGATATGGGGCGTGCTGTTCAGCACCGGGGGGTTAAAGTGGTTGGGGCCATGACGCGCTCGCCCGAGGCCACGCAAGCTTCTCAAAGAAGATACGAATGTGAGTAATGTCGTCGTCAAGATTACTGATGACGACGACATTAATTAATGGTTAACGACTACCAATTGATATGGAACCCTGCCATTCCAGCATAGCTTTGCTCCGTACCTAAAGCGTCACACTCGAAATTACCGAAGAGCGTACAGACCTTGCTGACGGTCAGATTCAACCCGATACTGGCCAGCATCGAATCCACAGGCGGGTGAGCCCCCTGGATCACAAAATCAAAACCAGGCGCCGAGACAAAGGAACTCTCTGTTGACCGCTCTGTCCTGAATTCATGTTTCCATGCGGCGCTGACCACCAGCGAGAGTGCGGTATCAGCAGTAAACTCCGTTTTTGTTTTCAGTTGTATACCAAGCCGAAGTGGCATTGAATCGATGATACGATCATTATAGGATAACCCGATCGGGCTCAGCCCCCCCGCCATATTGGTTTCGGAAAATCCACTCATATGCATCGAACCATACCTTAACCCGGCGAAAGGTGTCACCTCAACGGTATTGAGCTGCTGTTTGTAACCTGCCTCAATATCACCACTCAGAGAGTAACTGTGAAATGCACCAGTCAGATACTCATCAAAACCCGGTATCGTAAAGCTCTCTCCGCACGGCGTATCCATTGATACATCAGGAATGGATGCATGTCGCAGCTCCTTATTGTTAAAATAATCGTATGCAAGAGTACCGGTCAAATAGAAATGATCCTGACGCATCGCTCCATAGCCGGCGATGTGCCACGCATCAACGTGACCGTTTGTTTCACGATCATGCACATTGAATGACATCCGGCCATATCCACCGGCGACGCCAATCAGCCAGGATGACGATAGCTGCTCATCAATTCCCAGAACGAAACCATCACCGCTGTCATTAGCCTTTGCCGACCCGACGATTCTGTCACCGTCCAACGTTCCCTTGCTGCTGTTTCCGGTAATCCAGGCCCTCCAGTTGCGGGATGCACCCCGTGGCCCACCAGTTGTCGACAATAAGGAGTTACCATAGACATCATGTGAATCATTGGAAAGCCAGAATTCTTTCCGGTGTGCAATTGTCTTGAGAAAGATATCGTCAGCCACAAAACCAGCCTGCTGAAGCGCTGAAGTTCCCTCGCCCGAAAGCGAATCATAAATTCTTCCAAGCGTGGCTACATCCGGCTGGAAGAAGAGCGCCGTTGCGACAGGCCTGAAAGCAGGCGATATCTGGGCAAGTTGAATCTGATTTATTGCCGAACCGACCGAATGCTGATTTGGCGTCAGACCTGAAGGGGAATAATCAATGACATAACCCAGGTCGATGTCAGTTCCGTTCGGAGGATAGAGCAGTGAATAGGTCGAAACCGCCGTGTCAGGAGCCTGAAGAGTGATTCCGCTGTGAGTCAAACCCCCTGCCGCCGATATCAGCACGTTCGTGTGCTGGCCGGGCAACGCATAGCCCGGAGCCGTTAAAGGATCAACCAGGTTAACCGCTATGGTGCCGGAAACATCGGCTGTGCCACTGACATTCAGCCTGTCCGTAATCTGGTTTTTAAGATCGAGATCAGCCAGATAGGTACCATTTGCCGTCTGAACAAAATTCCCGGTAAGATCGGTAGTCAGCACATGCTCACAATCGCCGGGCGAAAGAAGGCCCTCATTGGTCAAGAGGTTGCCTGCACCCAGAAAAACGGTGACGCCTGAGTTGAAAACTGCATCCACCTCATTATAGAAGGAGTTAGCCCCGGCACCCAGATCCACTGAACCGATTATCGTGCCAAAGTTATCGATATTATCATTACCGGTGTCTGCGCGTACGGCGAAACCGTCAACTCCAAGAACAGTCGTGATTATCCCGTCATTATTGAGCTGATTGTCAGCACCATTCAGGATATAGACGCCAGCTCCCTGGCCACTGCCTCCCTCAATGTGGCTTGGTGTTGCCCCATTCAGAATATTGACGATAATGTTTCCATCGCCATCTGGCGCATCACTCTGTGCCGTCAGTGCGATCGAATTGACACCATGAGCAATCAGGTTTCCTGTCTGGTTGATAGTGGTGAGACTAGCTGCCCCAAAACCGCCTGACGAGCCGGAAAAGAGGAATGCGCCCTTCTGTCCCGGAGGGTCGGAAGCAAGACCCACAGCGCCGCCGCCACCACCAACGCTCTGCGAATAGAGCGCAATACTGTTGGCACCGGTGACCGTGATGGAACCTGCCGTATTATTGATCGTAACGATGCCGCCTGTGCCAATTCCGCCATTGAGGAGGGCCAGACTGCTGGCTCCGCCGCCGGGCTGTACCAGACCGCCGCCACCACCCACCGACTGCGCGAAGATGCCGACGGAGTTGTCGCCGTCTATGATGATGGAACCGGTATTGGTGACGCTGACATCGCCGCCCGTTCCAGAAACACTGTTCTGACCACCTATAGCAACCGGCACAACAGCTACACCGAGCGCCGAGCCTGCTGTACCACCGCCGCCACCCACCGATTGCGCCATGATACCAATCGAGTTGTTGGCATTGATCTGGACGAGACCATTGTTGACAACCGTCACATTACCGCCGTTGCCGCCAGCGCCGCCGTTGCCGCCAAGAGTCACCGAAGCCGTACCGATTCCTCCAATAGTCGTCAATGCACCACCGCCGTTACCGCCGCCACCGCCCACCGATTGGGCAAAAATAGCAGTAGAATTTGCGCCATTGGTCACAAGCGTGCCTGACTCGAAATTGTTGACGATGACAGCACCACCATCGCCACCACTGCCACCACTGCCTCCAACACTCACCGTGCGAGACTCCGCCGAAAAATCAGTGCCAGCACTGCCGGCAACCCCGGCAGAGCCACCGCCACCGCCGATCGATTGCGCCAATATTGCCTGCGAAGCAAAACCATCCGTCTCAATCAGGCCATAGTTACCAACCGTCACCATTCCACCATTACCGCCGCTGCCGTTGCCGCCTACGATCGTCTTGAAGCCGAGAAGATCTGCGTCAGAGTTTCCACCACCGTAACCTCCGCCACCACCCACCGACTGGGCAAAAATACCGTTGGACATCGAACCCCTGGTCCAGATAGTACCATCTGCACGGTTTATGACATTGACGACACCGCCGTCTCCATACTGGCCACCACTGCCGCCCACGGCAATGGCACCAATAGCGCCACCGCCTGTGCCGCCGCCGCCGCCGATTGAATGAGCAAAAATGCCGTTTGCCTCATTACCGGCTGTATACAGTTTGTTAGCGTTGTCAACAGAGACCAGTCCGCCTGTTCCACCGCCAGAACCGGAACCGCCAACCGAAACAATCAGCCCCAACCCGTTAAAGTCAGGATCGGAGACACCACCGGCAGAACCACCACCACCACCAGTGGACTGGGCACGAATCGCATCCGACCTTTTACCTGAGGTGCTGATCCAGGCCGTGTTCGTGATGTCAACCTCGCCGCCATTGCCACTTGAGCCACCAGAACCGCCGACCGCAACAGCCGATATAAATGTGGAGCCGCCTTTGCCTCCACCTCCGCCGATGCTCTCCCCAAAAAGGCCGATTGCATCGTCACCTTTTGTTATGATCGATGGAGTGTCTCCTGTGAGCGTACCATAACTGTAGATCTTCACTGTTCCGCCATTGCCGCCGCCGCTACCGCTTCCTCCTATGGTAATCGCCCCCTTACCCTTACCGCCCCCTAAGCCGCCGCCGCCGCCTACCGACTGGGCAAAAATACCTACAGAAGCAAAACCTTCAGTCTGGATTTTTGCGGTTGACGAGTTGGTGACCGTAACACTGCCGCCATCACCACTGGCCCCGCCATACCCACCGAGAGTTATTCCTGAGAGTCCAGAGCTGCCACCGTTTCCGCCTCCACCGCCGAGCGACTGGGCGATAATACCATCGGCCTTGTCTCCTGTGGTGAGCAGGGTTGCATCATTTTTTACAGAGACGGTACCGCCGTTACCCGAAGCCCCTCCGAAACCTCCAAGGGAGAGAAGCCCACCAGCCGATCCACCATTGCCACCACCGCCACCAACCGACTGAGCAAAAATTGCCGCAGAGCTATTGCCCGTTGTCGAAATATCGGCTGTGGATGTTAGCGAGGGTGTATTCGTAACCGTTACTTCGCCGCCGTTACCCTTTGCTCCTTCAAAACCGCCAATACTGACCAGACCTGTGAAACCAGAGGAAGCGTTGCCGCCATTGCCGCCGCCACCGCCAATCGACTGCGCCTCTATACCGTATGAATCAGATCCCGATGTCTGAATAAAACCATTGTTGGTTACATTGACAGCCAGACCGCCGCCACTTGCCCCGCCATGACCTCCGACCGTGACTCTGCCCGCTCCCTGAATCAATCCTGTCGTACTGATAGGAAAGGTCACAGCCGTTATGGCATAATCAACATACTCTGCGCCAGGAAACATGCCGTTCAAACCTACTATGGCCTGTCCGCCATCGCCGCCGCCGCCGCCGATTGATTGAGCCTTTATGCCCACCGAAGCTTTGCCGGTTGTGGTGATAAAATCATGATTGTTGACCGTCACATTACCGGCGTCATTGCCCGTACCACCAAAGCCGCCGACATCGACCTGCACATTCACGCTGGGATTCTTGGCAGCCTTGACACTGGTGATCACCTTGCCAAGGCCCAAATGATCAAACGTACAGGAGGTGGCAAGCTGCAATGAAAGTGAATTGGCACCACCGCCGTTACCACCACCGCCGCCAATCGACTGTGCAAAAATGCCGTTTGAGCCGGCTCCTGAGGTCAGAATTCCGCCGTACTGATTAACCAGGACATCTCCCGCGGTGTTACCGATGCCTCCCATGCCACCAACAGAAACCGCAACATTTATGGCTTTTCCGGCCTGGGCATCACCTCCGGCAAGAAGCCCGGTGAACGCTCCGCCGCCATTACCTCCGCCGCCGCCGATCGACTGCGCCTTAATGCCATTGGCTGATGGGCCTATTGTCTGGATCTCACCATTGTTGGTGACACTGACATTGCTACCGAATCCGCCATCACCGCCAAATCCACCGACAGTAAGACCAACGTTGACATTGGTATCTTCACCGGTAGGACCAACCGCGCCGCTGAACGAAAAGCCGCCATTGCCGCCACCACCGCCGATCGATTGCGCCAGAATACCGTCGGAATCCTTGCCGGTGACCACGGTTACCGGCTGAAAGATCGTACCGAGCTCTGCAACTTGCTGTTGCTGGATCGAGGAAGAACCTGTGCTGATATTGCCGGTATTGTTGACGGTGACTGTGCCAGCCTCGCTGCCAACTCCTCCGAACCCGCCCACTGAGGCTGATATCTGCTTCGAATCAGGACCGCCGATAGAACCGGCAACACTCAAACCTCCATTGCCGCCACCGCCGCCGATCGACTGCGCCAGTATGCCAACCGAGGCATCGCCGATTGTTGAAGTATCACCGATGCGTGTAACACCTACAGCTTTGCCCGCACCTCCGGAACCGCCGAATCCGCCTACCGAGGCAGTGATAGATGGCACATTGTTGCTGCTGGCAAAATTAAAGGTTCCTGCAACGCTCAAACCTCCGTTGCCGCCACCGCCGCCAAGAGATTGTGCGACCACTCCGTCAGCATGATTCCCGAGAGTCGAGATGATTCCGGTGGATGCAACCGTGACCGTGCCGGCATCACCGGCTAATCCGCCAAAACCGCCAAGTGAAGCTGAAAGGCTGAAACTGTTCCCTTCCGGCACAGAGAGTGTACCAGCAAAACTGAAACCTCCGTTACCGCCGCCGCCGCCGACAGACTGCGCCAGAATGCCGTTCGATCCATCTGCATGGGTCAGGATGTTGTCAACGCTGATGACATCAACCGCTCCTGCACTGTTGCCGGCAGCACCGAAGCCCCCAACACTGAGGGAGAGAGAGGCTTGGGCGTCTGTCGTCGCAGTGAAAGCGCCGGAGAAGCCGCCATTACCGCCACCGCCACCGATTGACTGCGCCTCGATACCGTTGGCGCTCTGGCCTGTCGTCTCTATTGTCGCTATGTTATCGACAATGCTGTTCGTGCTGTTAACATTAACCACACCTCCCAAGCCACCGGCGGAGCCGCTGCCACCAATACTTGCACCCAAACCTGCATTACCAAGAGCAAAAGAACCTGCAAGTGAAAAACCGCCGTTACCACCGCTACCGCCGATAGACTGAGCTTCGATACCATTGGAGCGGTCACCTCCGGTCTTGATTGTTCCGACATTATTGACCGTCACGGTCTTTCCATCACCTCCACCGCCAGACATCTTACTAAAACCGCCGATGGAGAGCGTACCTGCGAATTTGGAGCCTGCCGTCAGCCCGATTGAAAAGCCGCCGTTACCTCCACCACCGCCGAGTGACTGAGCCAGTATGCCGTTAGAATCAACACCCTTCGTCAATATATTGTTATAGCTTGTAACCGTTACCATGCCCGCATCGCCAGCGGCAGAACCAAAGCCGCCAACGGAAGCCGTAAAGGCACCGCCTGAAGTCGAAGCGCTCAATCCGCCGGAAAATCCGCCGTTGCCGCCACCGCCGCCGATCGACTGTGCCATAATACCGTTGGAACGTGCGCCATCCGTCTCGAGGGTTACTACTCCTGCTTCTGGCGCGATCAGGAGAGGGATGCCAGCAGTCGCCTGGGCGTAACTGTCAACCTCAACAGCATCGGCATCACCGCCGCCAGCGCCGAAACCGCCAACAGAGAGCCCGAGAGCAGCCGAGCCTGTCGTAAAAGCACCGGCAATCGAGAAGCCGCCATTGCCGCCACCACCACCGAGAGATTGTGCCTCGATACCGTTGGAATCAGCGCCCTTTGTCCAGATTGTGCCATAGTTCTGCACTGTAACTGAAGAGGCATCTCCTCCGATCGAACCTTTACCGCCAATCGAAACAGAACCTCCAAACTCAGAGCCACCGGAAAGTCCGATCGAAAAACCGCCATTGCCGCCGCCGCCACCGATTGACTGAGCAAGGATACCGTTGGACTTGTCACCCAGCGTCAGGATATTATTATAGCTTGTTACTGATACCGTTTCACTCTTTCCACCACCCCCAGTCGCAAAACCGCCAACCGAAACACCGGCGGCAGCCCCCTGCAGAGCAACGCCGATTGTTGCCGAAAAGCCTCCGTTTCCACCTCCACCACCGAGGGATTGCGCAAAAATACCGTTCGACTGGTCGCCATCGGTCTCCAGTGTAGTGATTCCATAGACTGGAGAATTAAGACCAGTTGTGCCGTAACTGTTGACCGTGACCGCCCCGGCATCTCCACCGCCTGCGCCGAACCCGCCAACCGAGACACCTATTCCTACTGCACCGACCGTAAATGCACCGGAGACGGAAAGTCCGCCATTACCACCGCCGCCGCCGAGGGATTGCGCCTCAATGCCATTGGAGTTAAAGCCCTTGGTATAAATCGTGCCCGTATTGGTGACCATGACGTCTGAGGAGGCTCCTGCCGTACCACCGAAACCACCAACCGAAACTGCTCCCGCTGCGCCGATGCCCTCAAAGGCCGCAGAGCCCGCAGCAGAGAAACTGAATCCGCCATTACCGCCTCCGCCGCCGAGTGACTGCGCAAGGATGCCACTGGAATTATCGAAAAGTGTGCTGATATTGCCTGAACCGGTAACAACTACCAAACCAGCGGAACCGCCGGAACCGCCGGAACCACCAACCGAAACGCCGATACCCGCAAGACCACCGAAAGTGATATTACCGCTGAAACCGCCATTACCGCCACCACCGCCGATCGACTGCGCCAGAATACCATAGGCGTCATTGCCTGTCACGCCCTCTGTACCTGTTGAGAGATTGCCAGTGGAATGCACGGTAACCGCTGCAGCAGAGCCGCCACTGTCACCTTTGCCGCCGATGTTGACACTTGCACCCGCTGCAGATCCAAGCGACAGGCCGATGGTCGAACCTCCATTACCGCCGCCGCCACCCACCGACTGTGCAATGATTGCACTTGCCTGATCACCGGTGGTTGTAATGTTGCCAATGCTGGTAACGTCCACCGTAGAACCATCGCCGCCACTTGAGCCATCTCCACCGAGACCGACCGCCGCTGAAACGCCACCGAAAGTAAGGGCTCCCGAGCCCGCGAAGCCGCCGTTGCCTCCGCCACCGCCAACCGACTGCGCAAAAATACCCGAAGACTGCATGCCGGATGTCTCGATATCACCCGTGCTGTTCACGGTGACACTGCCGCCATTGCCACCACCGCTGCCCGAACCACCGATTGCCACGGCTCCGCCAAACGATCCGGTGCTGGCGGAAAGCGCTGCACTGAAACCGCCGTTGCCACCGCCGCCGCCGACCGACTGTGCAAAAATAGCGTCCGACATATCCCCGAGAGTCGTGATATTGCCGACGCTATTGACAATCACACTATTACCGGTTGCACCGCTTCCTCCACTCCCGCCGAGCGTGACCGCTGCCGAGCCGAGACCTTGCAGGCTGCCGGAAAGCGATGCGGCAAAACCACCGTTGCCACCGCCGCCGCCGATCGACTGCGCCAGAATACCATTGGAATTATCTCCGCCAGTAAAAATATTATTGTGTAACGTACTATTGCCACTGGTCACACTCACCGTACCGGCACTGTTACCGATGCCGCCGCTGCCACCCAGGGAGATCCCGGCACTTGCGGAACCACTGAGAGCAAGCGTACCGGCAAAGCCGCCGTTACCGCCGCCGCCGCCGATTGACTGCGCCAGTATGCCGTCAGCGTTTTGACCAAAGGTAACAAGAGTGTATTGACTGCCAAGTATTGACTGACCAGCGCCATCAGCAGTAACATCCACATTGCCGGCAACCTGACCGCCGCCGCCCGAGCCGCCAACACCGACTGAAACGCTGCCCAAAAGAGAAAGTGAGCCGACGGCTGAAAAGCCGCCATTGCCGCCGCCGCCGCCAAGCGATTGCGCCAGAATGCCGGTGGAGTTATCTCTCCAGGTGAGGATTGATCCGGAACTGTTCACCGTCACCGTGCCGGACGCTCCCCCTGAAGCCCCTTCTCCTCCGACGCCGACACTGACACTGGCAAGACCAATAGATCCTCCTGCAGTAAATCCTCCATTGCCACCGCCGCCGCCGATCGACTGCGCCGCAATACCGTATGAATTGGCGCCCACAGTAGAGATATTGCTGAGATTTGAAACGGTAACGCCCAAGGCATTGCCGCCAGTACCACCTTTGCCGCCCACGCCAACCGCGATTCCAACGATGCCAGCGCTTCCGGCGACCGAAAATCCGCCATTACCGCCGCCACCACCAATCGACTGCGCAAGAATGCCATCCGAATTTGAACCAACGGTCGAAAGCGTACCTTTCGTCCCCACACTAACCTCTCCTCCATCGCCGCCAAAACCACCGTTACCTGCAACGCCGATGGCAATGCTAAGGACTGGATTGGCTGAGGCGGACACAGTAAAACCTCCATTGCCGCCGCCACCGCCGATCGACTGCGCCACAACGGCGGATGACTGGTCACCGTATGTATTTATACTGTAAGCTGTCGCTGAAAGCGGATCGGTATTGTCGCGCCTGATGGTGACGCTTCCGCCCTTTCCGCCTCCGGCACCATCGCCCCCAAAAGCTGCGCTGATCCCTGGGCCAACCGAAATCGCACCGCCGCCGTTGCCGCCACCGCCACCGATCGACTGCGCCAGAATACCTGGTGAGCTTGCCGAAGCAAGGCCGTTTGTGCCAGCAGATATATTGCCACCGTTGATGACAGTTACCGTGCCGCCGTCGGCGCCGCTGCCACCGCTACCGCCTGCCGTAAACAAACCGGCGGCAGTACCGCCGTTTCCGCCGCCGCCGCCGATCGACTGCGCCAGAATACCTGCCGCCTGCTCACCCGCCGTTGTCAGCGTCCCGCTGTTGGAGACAGAAACTGTTCCGCCTTTCGTTGTGCCCGAACCTTTGCCGCCAAGGGAAAACAGCGCACCTGAATTTGCACCGTTGCCTCCGCTACCGCCGATCGACTGCGCCTCAATGGCGTTTGCGCCAAGGCCTGATGTTGTAACATGTCCGGTACCGGCAACTCCAACCTCTACCGTTCCGCCGCTGCCACCGGCAGAGCCATCACCACCAAGGGCAACCGCCGCACTGATGGATTTTCCGGCGTCACCGCCGCCGCCACCAATGGACTGGGCAAAGATGCCCTGCGCGTAATTGCCGTGCGTCGTGATTGAGCCTCTGGCAGTAATTTGGGCTGCACCGCCATCACCTCCCGTACTACCACCACTGCCGCCCGAATAGAAAAGACCGAAACCACCAGAGCTGGAACCACCACCGCCGCCAATAGAGCGAGCCTCGATGCCGTAGGAGTAGTCACTACTTTGCAAGTCACCACCGGTCGTAATTGATGTTCCCGCATCAGTATACACGATTGCCTGACCAGCCTGACCAGCCCCGCCACCGCCACCGGAACTATACGCGAAAAGGCCAAAGCCGCCGCCGCTTTGGCCACCATTGCCGCCCTGGCTGAATGCAAGGAGACCGACAGAGCTGTTGCCAGTCGTTGAGACAGAGCTGCCTGTTCCTGTAAGATTGGCGGTCGCATCCCCGCCATTACCACCCAGCCCCCCGCTGCCAGAGCTTCCACCTAAACCGTATGAACCGCCGCCGTTGCCGCCATTGCCAGCCAGACTCAGGGCTACCAGGCCAGCGCCATTGATCGCAGAGGCTTTGCCATTGAGGGTTACCGTAACGAGCCCCCCGTTTGCTCCAGTGTGCCCAGCCCCACCGTTGCCCAAAACATATGCGTTGCCGCCGTTGCCACCATTCGACCCTTTTGATACACCCTGGACTGCGGCTGTTATACCACCAGCCGGAACAGGCGGAACGCCTGCACCTGGAATGACCTGGTATATCCCGGTATTGACCGTTAAATCCACTGGAGGGCCAGCATTGCCCGATGGTGTGGTACCTATATCCACTGTATTGATGATCGCTGCTGCAGTTGTACCCTCCGCAGTAAGAACAGCGGTTTTATGACCATCAGGCCAAGTGATAACTGTAAAATAAGGATGAAGTAAAGGGTCTGGAGAAACAGGGTTGGTCGTAAATGACTGATCCGCACCATCCCCCGGCACGGCTCCGACCTGAACATCAGCCTCATAAACGCTGTTACTCAATAAATTTATTACAGTAGCACCAGCATTGTTCGCCTCAACGAGGAGGAACGAGCCGGCAAAAAGGAGAGAGCAAACAAGGGGGGGGACGAAATGTGCTTTAACGCATGAATTGAAACGGACAAGGGAGAACGGAAGATAGTTGGACATGATCTTTCAATCGTTGAAATGAGTTAGTAAAAAACATCAAAACGACCAGCACTGAGACAGCCTATCAGCAGCGCTAATACATACAGGTAACAGGAGAGCGATTCAGTAATGCGACGCTTTCATGCTACTCCAATAAAAAAAAGGTCAATTAGTCTAAATGTAAAAAAACGATAACTACCAGTCATAATACGTAAAAAAAATAAATCAATTGTATATTTGTTACATTTATTGAGTTTTTTTCAGCAACGCCCTCTCTGCATTTCTTTAAAACTCCGTAGTGATCACTACCTGTGCAACCAGCGAATTGACTGCTGGCGTTTGGTCAATTACTTGGGCTGCAGCATGTTATATTAGCTACAGAGATTTTCGGTACAACCGCTCATTGGTTGTTTAAGCAAGCTTGCAAACCATCTTCCTCCAATGGCAACCCCTTCCATCACTCTTGCACGCCAGATTCGCAAGGAGGCGGCACGGCTCGGATTTGCCGCTATCGGGTTCTCCTCTCCGGTGCCGCAACCCATTGCCATGCAGCACTATACCGCCATGCTGCGCGATAGGCGGCATGGGGAGATGAGCTATATGGAAAAAAGAATGGAGGAGCGAGCCGATCCCTGCCTGCTCTTTGCGGGCCTGCACACCATCATCTCTGCGGCAATCAGCTACAATTACCCGATCAATTATAGTGACGGCCTGCCAAAAATTTCGAAATATGCGCTCATCGACGACTATCACACCGTTCTCAGGGTAAAACTTGAGGCACTCGTAGCGGCCTTACAACTGCTTGTAGAAGAGCCTCTCAATGCAAAAATCACCGTTGACAGCTCTCCTATCCTTGAAAAAGCGTGGGCCGAAGAGGCCGCCATCGGAAAAACCGGGAAAAATACCCTCTTGAAGGTCCCCTCAGCCGGCTCCTATCTTTTTCTTGGAGAGATTCTTGTGGACAGGGAGATCGTGTCACCAAAACTTGCACTGCCTAACTTATGCGGCAGTTGCAGCATCTGCCTTGAGCGCTGCCCTACCGGCGCACTGCTTGAACCGGGAAAAATTGATGCGTCAAGGTGCATCTCCTACCTGACGGTAGAGCTGAAACGGGAGTTTACGGCTGAAGAGACGGCAATGGTTGGTGAGTGGTTGTTTGGATGCGATATCTGCCAGGAGGTCTGCCCCCATAACCGGCAAGCAAGCATCAAGGCGAATGAGTCGTTTGTGTTGCGGCAGAATCTCCTGAACATCACCACGGAAATAATTCTGAACCTCACCAAATCAGGCTTCCGTGAGCTTTTTTATGGAACTCCGATTTTCCGCATCGGCCTCAGGCGTCTTAAACGCAACGCCCGGGCGGTAGCGGAAAATCTTAATAAGGCAAAACCGGCAACCACGGATTAGAACCCATTACCCCAGCCTGCGGATGGCACGGTATAAGGTTACCGATTGACCAGTTTCATCATGGTTTCGGGATAGCGCTCACCTGCGGCAGCTCCCCTGGGCAGCGCTGCGATGATCTCGGCCATTTCCGCCTCGTTGATGACCGCTGAGCCTGCGGCAATATTCTCCTTCAGATAACTTCTGCGCTTGGTACCCGGAATCGGCACAATATCGTCACCCTGTGCCAGCACCCAGGCCAAAGCAAGTTGTCCGGCGGTAATCCCCTTACGGCTTGCAATGACTTTGATACGCTCCACCAGTTCAAGGTTCTTCATAAAATTTTCACCCTGAAAACGGGGAGAGTTGCGCCGGTAATCATCTATGGCGAAATCATCCGGGCTTTTCAGGTGCCCGGTGAGGAATCCGCGCCCAAGCGGGCTGTAGGGTACAAAACCGATACCAAGCTCTCTCAGAGTCGGGAGTATCTCATCTTCCGGGTCACGGCTCCAGAGCGAGTACTCACTCTGCAGGGCACTCACCGGATGGACGGCATGAGCACGACGGATGGTCTCAACACCAGCCTCGGAGAGCCCGATATAGCGTATCTTGCCAGCCGAAACAAGATCGGCCATGGCTCCAACGGTCTCTTCAATCGGCACATCAACATCCACACGGTGCTGGTAGTAGAGATCAATATGGTCAACTCCCAGCCGTTTCAACGAGCCATCGCAGGATGAACGAACGTACTCAGGCCTCCCGCTGATACCGGTGATGGGCGCCCAGCCACCATCAACTGATGGTGCGCTGCGCATGATGCCAAACTTGGTGGCAACAATCACCTGATTGCGCCGCCCCTTGATCGCCCTGCCGACAAGCTCCTCATTGGTATAGGGGCCATACATATCGGAAGTGTCGAGAAAATTCACTCCGAGATCGAGGGCAAGGTGGATAGTGGCAATTGATTCCTCCTCGTCCCGCTTGCCATAAAAATCGGACATCCCCATGCAACCCAACCCCTGCGCCGATACACTCAGCCCCTGTGTTCCAAGTTTTCTCTGCTCCATACTCTCTCCGTTTTTTTCGGTTCCGTGTTGTTCGTCAAGCCATAAAAAAAGATCGGGGCGCACTACGTTTGTACAACCCCGATCTCTTTTATTTTCAGCACTTCATGATAGTCGAAAAAAGGTCATTCATCCCTGTGTCTCAATGCTTGAAGTGGCGCATACCGGTAAAGACCATGGCGAGGTTGTTGGCGTCAGCCGCCTCAATCACCTCGTTATCGCGGATGGAACCGCCCGGCTGAATAACAGCAGTCACTCCGGCCTCGGCAGCGGCAAGCAGGCCGTCAGCAAAGGGGAAAAATGCATCTGAGGCTACAACCGAGCCATGCAGGTCGAGGTTGACTTCGGAGGCCTTCCAGCGTGCAATTTTTGAAGAGTCCACGCGCGACATCTGACCGGCGCCAACACCATAGGTCTGGCGGTTTTTAACATAGAGTATGGTGTTCGACTTGATATGCTTGCAGATCTTCCAGGCAAACATCAAATCAGCAATCTCCTCTTCGGTTGGCTGCCGTTTGGTGACAACGGTCAAATCCTCTTTTGCCACGATTTTGCTGTCGCGTTCCTGAACGAGCATCCCGAAGGGGGTTGACTTGAACTCCCAGCCGCCTTTGGGCAATGCGCTCGTCTGCAGCACAAGCCTGCGATCTTTTTTCTTCATCAGCATCTCAAGCACGCCATCCTCAAAAGCGGGCGCAATGAGAATTTCGGTAAAGATTTCATTGACCGCCGTTGCAGCCTCCATATCAAGAGGACGGTTGAAAGCGATAATGCCGCCAAAAGGGGCCTGGGTATCGGTTGAAAATGCCCTGCGGTAGGCTTCGGCAAGCGTGGAGGCCTGAGCAACGCCGCACGGGTTGGTGTGTTTGACAATGACCACGGTCGGCTCTTCACCACGGAACTCCTCAATCAGGGTGACGGCTGCGGCAATATCGAGCATATTGTTGTAGGAGAGCTCCTTGCCATGCAGCTTCTCGAAAAAGTCGCCGAAAGAGCGTGTGCCGTTCTCATCGGTCAGGCGATAAAGCCCGGCACTCTGATGCGGGTTTTCTCCGTAGCGCATATCAAGCTCACGCTCCAGGCTGACCGTCATCTTCGTCGCCGCCTGCTGCGCTCCACCGACAGCTCCTGCCAGATACGAGGCAATGGCGCGATCATAACGGGAGGTGAGTTCAAAAACCTTCAGTGCAAGCCTCAGGCGGGTCGTCCTTTTCGTTGCACCGTTGTTTTCCCGCATCTCCTGCAAAACAAGCGCGTAGTCGTCACTGTCGGTGACCACCGTAACGGACTCATTGTTCTTGGCTGCACTCCGAAGCATGGAGGGGCCGCCGATATCAATATTTTCTATAGCATCCTCGAAGGTTACGTCCGGTTTTGCCACCGTAGCCTCAAAAGGATAGAGGTTGACAACAACAAGATCAATAAAGCTGATTCCGTTCTCGGTCGCCTGTTTGACATGGTCAGCATTTTCCCTGACAGCAAGCAGTCCACCATGTATTTTCGGGTGAAGGGTTTTGACCCGTCCATCCATAATTTCCGGGAAACCGGTGATGGTTGAGATGGAAGAGGCGCTGACACCTGAATCCTGCAGCGACTTCAAGGTACCCCCAGTTGAAAAAATTTCAACACCCATGCCACTTAACTCACGGCAAAATTCAACAATACCGGTTTTATCAGATACAGAGACCAGCGCCCGCTTAATGACAGGATCAGACATTTGCAGAAAATTTATTTATTGATCGTTTTAAGAGCCCTTTGTGAAGCGGGAATTTAAGAAAAAATCCTCAATTGTTTGAGAGCGACCTTGCACCGCCGTCGCTCTCTTTTGGAACTGTTAAGGTAAAATCAGCCAATAAAGTCGACCACCGCATCGCACATCTGTGTAAGGCCTGGTTGCTCAAGAGGATAATGACCTGCATTTTCAAGCATCACCACCTTTGTCGGCACACGATTGACACGAATGAGAAAAAGCTTACTGAGATGCAGGGGTGTCCAGGTGTCTTTTTCCGGCTGGGTCAGTAAAATCGGGCAAACAGCAAATTCTTCGGGTTCAATAACCGGCTGGTATGCCGTGAACGAGCTGAGGAATTTCATGGTGACCCATTTGCCTGCGGAAGTTTTGTCTCTCAAACAAGCCTTGAGCGCCGCTTTATTGTTGACAAGTGCCGACATTTTGCTTACCAGACTCATCGGCATACGAAGCGCTGCCAGTGGCGTTTTGGCGGCAAGATGGGTCAATGGCACACCGATACGGCTCATGAGGAAATTCAGTGCAGTTTCATCGCGAACCTGTTGTACCCGCTGGTCGAGAAAGGTCATGCCCACGATACCTTTGACTTTTTTGTTGAGCGCTGCTGTGTGAAAGGCAAGCATACCTCCGGCACTGAGACCATAGAGCACGATGGGGCGTCCATCTTTTTCAAGCTCTCGGTCAATGAGGTCAGAGCCTGCCTGAACCCAATCGTCGTAGGTCACGAGCGCACCTGATGCCACCTGGGTCATCCCATACTCGGGCATATCGATGGCAATGGTTTCAAAGCCACGCTTGAAAAGGGGACGGCCCAGAATGGTAGACATTTGCCGCCCGTTGGTGCCAACTCCGTGAAACAAGATCACTTTTACCCTGGCACCGGGATTACGATAACAATCAAGGTGTATCTGGTGACTTCGCCATTGCCACCACTCTTCTGAGGGCTCATGACCCGGCTCTAACTGAAATCCTTTGGGAAGAAATGCCTGGATTTCCCGCCAATTCGATTGCGTTCCGTAGTCCTCGTTACTATTTGTCATTGGCAACGGATTAGTTTGTTGATTTCACCGGGCGCAAAAACACTTCGGTGACATGATAGGATCACTCAATACTTGAAGGCTTGCTGCACAACGCATAACCGCCTTAAAATCTCGGTGAGTAGACCAGCCACTCTCTTTTGCCAAGGTAATAAAACAGCATCATATCATCAAAAACGCCAAACCATGACACGTTTCGAATACGCAAAAACAGCGACTGATTGCACAATAAACCGGACGTATCAGAGAGTGATTTTTTAATTGAATCGCCACAACAAGAGCCTGAATGTCCCTGATTTTTTGGCACATGGTTACAATTGCGATTTTTTTACCAGCCATCGGCCCGAAGCGCTTGTCGGGCTCAACCCGCTCCAGAACTGATATTTCATAAGGCCGGACGCGACCGTCCTGTAATTGCAACGGTGAGACTGCATGCGAACAACACTATCGCTACCGGCAACCAGATTGCTCTTTCATCAGCACTCGGCGTAATCGAATTCAGCACCACCGCAAGCGCACCCAAGATGACTACAAGCCAGACCGCCCATTTCGAAATGCGAAACCAACGTTTGAGCAACAGTCCACTCCGAGTCAGCACCACCAACGCAGTAACGACAAGAAAAGCGGCCTGCATGGCGGCAGCAAATCGCATGACCGGAGGAAAAAGTCCCGGAAAGGCACCGCCCATTGCGTAAGAACCCAAAGGTACACCAAGTGCGAGTGCAAGTTGAAACAGCACTACTCCAGTAGTAATGATTGCAAAAAGAATCGCTGCCGCTCGCGTCACTCTCATCTACCACTCCTTTTGTCTTTATCCTGACATTGATCAGACTGATTTGCCTGTTTGGGAAAAAACGGAGAGTTTCTGTCACAAAACAGAGAGTCGAAACCAGTTATAAGACTTTTCACACTATCGGGCACTGATGCGAAAGAATATGATACAGCAAAAGCACACACAATTTCAATAAAAAAGAACAACCCGGATCAACGCATTGGTATTTCACTTATTGAACAAAATCCGCAATTCCCGGCACCACAAATGCTCAGGACTGGTACAGAAGAGAAAACTTCTGTTGCAAGAGCACCGGGATCTCTTCACGCCTGACCGTCCACCCCTTTGTTCTGCCTTCCGAAACAGACTGGAACCGGTCGCCGAGCAGCACCTCCTTTCCCAAGGGGTTTTGCAGGACGACCATCAGCCACTGGACAAAAATCGAGGCCGGATGGGTTGAGTTCATATAGTTTGCCGGTTCAAAATCCACCCACTCCTGCAAGCTGAGATTGAACTCGTAGAGATTTTTCCATGCATCATCGGTAAACGACTGCAAGAGATAGTTTTGCTCCGGGCTTCCGGTCAGTTTGAAGGTGTCGAAATCCTGCCTGATTTCCCGGTCAATCCAGTTCAGGTTGACCGGCTCCCGTATACCGTAACTGCCGAAACCAAGGTCGCAGAGCCATTGCTCGCCCTTTATCGTAACCACAATCGCCATATGCGTCTTCGGACGACGGACAGTGTAGGTCATCGGGCGGGCAGCGACAAATTGATAGGGAATGCCCAACGCGCCGAGAGCCATGGCAAACAGTCCATTCACCTCATAGCAGTAACCCCCGCGCTGCCGATCGACGATTTTTTGGTAAATCTCTTCCGGTACGAGAGAAACGATTTTGCCAGCCTGAACGTCGAGGTTTTCAAACGGCACCGAAAAGAGTTGACAGCGCATCATGCGTTTCAGCGTCGCAAAATCGGCAGAAGCGGCACCCTGAAAGCCGATTCTGGCGAAATATGCCGCAAGGTCAAAGTTTTGAGTATTCATAACGAACAGAGTCAGATCTCAACCGGGCAGTTCTGCGCGGAGTGCGGTTCCGTATAAAAGATACGATTTTGGCAAACAAATTGACGATAAACGTCAGGTTTACACTGCGAAATTGTTGCCATAAGTGACCGCGCAGAGATCGGCAGAGGCCCGCCATCCCATCCCGATATCAGGATCACGCAAGCATGAACAATTCCCGGGTCCGGAAAATCTCTTGAAAAATGAACCGACAGGCCGATTGCGCTGTTATTAATCTTGTAATTGACCGAATATGGCGTGATGTTGTTAACTCCGTCTTGGTCATGCATCGTAAAGCAACGAAATATCTCTCCACAATTAACCTGCACGTTTATGAACTGGAAACAGCTTCTTGAAGCACAACTCGAAGCCGCCTTCAAGGTGGCAGAACGACTTGTAAGGCTTCTTGACGAAAAGGATCTTGACTGGAAACCTTCCCAAGGCAGCAACTGGATGACGACAGGTCAACTGCTTCTGCATATGGGAAAATCCTGCGGAGTTCCCGTGAAAGGTTTCGCTACGGGAGATTGGGATATGCCCTCCCATAGTGACATGAACGAAAAAAAAACGGAAAAGAAGATGCCGCCTCCGGCCCAGGAGCTTAAGGCAGTCAGCACCATTGATGAAGCCCTGAAACTCCTCGCTTTCGACAAAACCATTGCCTTTGAGGCATTGAACCATTGCAGCGAAGATGAGCTGGAATCTAAACCAGCGCCAGCCCCGTGGGATCCTACACCACTGAACCTCGGCTTGCGCCTGTTGCAGATGATTGATCATCTGAACCAGCACAAAGCACAGCTCTTCTATTACCTGAAACTGCAAGGCAAGCCGGTCAACACCTTCCATCTTTACGGCAAGTAGCAATACTTGCCGCGTGGTTTGCCAACGCTCGTGACGTCCAATGAAGACTCACCTGCTTCGCGCCAGCTTCATGACGTCAAGGCGACCTTCACGAAAAAGGAGGTATCAATTTGAGCAAATCACGTTTTTTCAGATTATGACCGATGACACCGGCCAAAAGGTTTGCCCTTGTTTGTTTTTTAGCCGCAAACCTCATGAGCGACTCCAGTAAAAACTCATTATTCAGCAAAGGCTGAAAAGCATACTCAAGCGTAAACTTGCGAAATAAAAACTCTTTGCGCCAAAGCTCCTCATAATGCATGAAGGCCCGTGTTTCCTCTTCAACCAGAGCCCTTGCGGCAGCCTCTGCAGCATACCGGCCACTTTTCAACGCATAATATATTCCTTCACCAGTCAGGGGATCAACAAAGCTGCCGGCATCGCCGGTGAGCAGAACATTACCACGACCTCTTTTTCCCTGAAAAGAGCCAAAAGGAAGTGGCCACCCTCTGAGTGTTCCCGGCTCCATAACAGCATTTTTCAACTTTGCCGATGCAAACGCATTCTCAGCAACAAAGCGCTCAAACAACTGCTTGAGAGGCCGCTGATCTTTGAAGCGGGTCATAAGGCCCACCCCGACATTGGCTCTCTGTTTACCTAAAGGAAATATCCAGCCATAACCTGGAAGCATGGACTTGTCGTAATGGAGTTCTATGGAATCCGTCAGCCCCTCAACCTTTGAATAATAGGCACGAATGGCAAACCCGTGATGCTTTTTCTCCTTGTTTGCCAGATTCAACCGGGAGGCTATGGGAGAATACGCACCGTCTGCAGCAATGATAACGCGACCGAACCACTCTCCTCCGGAACTTCTTACGCCTCTCGCTCTATCACCATCCATGATGATATCGGTAACGGCAGTATTTTCAAGAACGGTGATTGTAGAGTGCTCTTTAACACAGGCAATGAGGCAGTCATCAAGTTCTTTTCTTGGAATAACATAGATACTACCCGTCAAACTCCCGTCCTGCGAAAGTCTCCCCTGCACAACAGTACCGGCAGGAGAAAAGAGGGTAACACCTTTACATACCATCAATGGGCCAAGCCGAAGGCGAACCAGATCCATGACGTTCATCTCTTCAAGAATGGCTGATGAAGCAGCGGTGAGACCGTCTCCGCAAACCTTCTCCCTGGGAAACGTCGCCTTGTCGAGCAGCAAAACACTGTACCCTTTTTGGGCAAGAAACAAAGCAGAGGAACATCCGGCAGGACCGGCGCCTGATATAACCACGTCATAGCATTTCATAACTCACCTCTCTTCAATTTTCACCACATGGCCTACCCACCACCCGGGCCCCAAACTCGATCTGTCCTGATATCGTGCAATGCTCCACAATGCCGGCAAGATTTTCATACTTCAGGAACCTTCGACAAGGCGCGCTACTTTATGCCCACAAATTGCGCAGTTTCCCTTGAGAAGCAGATCACCGCCCACAACTGAACCGGAATAATCAACAATTCTGACAGAGTCACGACAATGCGAACACAGGACGTTATCGAGTATTATCTCCTGGAATTCTGCAGGAATTTCCTCCCATATTTTGGCAGCTTCCAGCGAGAATTGGGGAAATTGAAATATGGTCATGGGGAGTAGTTCTTTACGAATTAGCTACTAAACCTCTCAAACCAAACACCCGGCTCACGATGCTGATGAAAGAACGAAACCACGAGTAACTCATCAAGGTTTGGGATATAGATGAGAAAGTAGGGAAACTTACGAAATAGCACCCGGCGGAACTCTTCTTCGATGCGTAAATGCCCAAAAAAATAGTTAAGCGCAGACGCTACTGCCACGTCAGTCGCACGAGCAAACTCAAAGCCAAGCCCCAATGCTTTTGATTCATACCAAACCTGAGCCTTTGCTCAGCCTCAGGACGGAGCACAACAACATCAAGGCTTAATCCTTTTCAGGAAAGTTATTTAACTTTGTGATTAATGGTTAGTTTTTTTACTGTGTTTTTATAGCTCTCCTTAGTTAAATAACTTGTTGTTTTGTTGGGGTTCGCAAGCTCCCCCCAACCTACTGCGCTACGAGCTAACGACTTTTACAGGTAAAAGTCAGAGACACTTAAAGTATTTACACCAGTCAGTCGAATAGCAAAATCAGCAACATTGTCATTACCAGTACTGCCATACAAGATGTGATTGGTAGCATCAAAACGTAATTGCCCTGTAGCATCTGTACTACTAAATGCCGCAGTGCCGATAAAAGTGAAGGCTTGATCGCCCGCCATGGTGAGGTTAGCGTCAATACCTGATAAATCAATTTTATCACCTTCGCTGGATTTGAAATCGGCAATGGTGTCCGCTGTAGCGGCGGTATTTCCCGTTTCGGCGATTGAATTAAAATCAAACGTGTCAGAGCCCAGGCCACCCGTCAGGATGTCCTTACCTAAAGCACCTGTCAACACGTTATGGTCAGAATTCCCTATTAAGGTGTCGTTGTAGTCAGAGCCATAAACGTTTTCAATGCTGATTAGGGTGTCATTACCTGCTGCGCCTGTGTTTTGTGAGCGATTGACGATATTCAAGTCAACAGTTAAAGAACCAGCGATATTTTTATAGGAGGCCGTATCAAAACCTAAACCCCCATCAATGGTGTCATTACCAGTACCACCATTCAATATATCACTACCTAAACCGCCTCTAAGCACATCATCTCCTCCTTGAGCATCTATTTTATCCTCGCCAGCCCCACCCATAAGAACATTTCTGTTTGCATCACCTGATAGAAAATCATCGCCATTAGCACCTACTTTTGCACCAGCTAAAACGTCCTTAAGCAAGTCGCTATTCACTAAATCACTGACACTAACGGGTGATCCATGTTCACTGTCTAACAAGCCAACCAAATTAATCAGACTATCGTGTTTATCCGCTGTGTTGGCTAAAAAGAAACGATTAATCAATTGATTAATGCTGTTAGTGTCGGTCTCCCCCACTAACAAGCCATTGTGAAGCATAGCAGTGATTTCTGAGTTAATGGCACCAACGTCATGGGTATAATCTGCTTCTGTGCCATAAAGATATTTCCAATCAAGGCTTAAAAAATCTTTATAAACTATTACATCTTTGGGCGGAGCTTCTCCTCCTTGCTCCACAGTACGACCGTTTTCATTTGCGGCCCTATAGGTTATTTTGTATTGATCATGGATAGAACCATCAGTATTTACGGTTCTCACCGTATCAACAGCTGTGATAATACCAGTGTGTCCATACGTTCCATTAGGACTAAGAAAGGCTGAACCTACTATTGGGATAACTCCAACGTGAAAATCTTTATAAGTTCCGCCATAAGTTCCAACAGTATTAAAAACAGTTTTAGGGCATCCCCAGCTACCAGGGATATTGCCGTAACGGGCATCTTGGACATAAACAACACACTGTACATGCTGACCTGCATCCGCTCCGATATTCTGAACATGAATACTTGTGACAGAATTACTGCTTATACTATCCTGAAAACTTTCTGTACCAGCTTTAGCAGTTGTCAGAGCGCTCAATGTATTTAATTGAGTTGTACCAAGTGTAACGCCTGTAGTCGTGAAGTCCAACACACCTGCTGCAAGACCCGCAAAACTGTTGCCTGCTGAATCAAATACCGCTCCAGCACTGAAAGTGACTTCGATGTGGTTGCCATTGGTCAAATCATCTACGGGATTGATGGTCATGGTATTACCCGAAAAACTCACCTGAGTGGTGTCAGAAACGCTGATGTCGCGTCCGCCCCCTTTCGTGAAATTGTCGAGATGAATAATACCCGTTCCTGTGTGTACCGCCTCGTTGAACGTTAACACAATATTAGCTCCCACCGCGACATTACCTGCTTCATCAGCAGGAGACAAGTTTGTCAGTATTGGTGCTGTGTTATCGGTAGTTCCACCACCACCATCATCATTATTAATGACTCCTATTTCGGAGCTGTTGCCCAAGGTGGCATTGGATGGAGTGGACAAACTAACTTTGAATAATTCAACGGATTCCACGGTTGTATCGCCAGCAATATTGATAGTCAGTGATTTGCTGGTCTCGCCGTTGGCAAAACTGATTGTGCCTGAGGGCAATGAGCCGCCAAAAAAGTCGTTGGCAGACGCAGCACTGCGAGTGCTGTCGCTTGCACCTATGACGGTGTAATTGACGCTCGAAGCTCCGATACCATTGCTACGGTTGATGGTGAACGTAAAAGGAGTGCTGCCGCTGTTACCTTCGTTTTTAACGGTGTCAGCTATGGTGGAAGCGATGCTTATAACTGCCGGTGCGGCAACATCATCATTGTTTATGGCTCCGTAGTCACTGCTGGTGCCAAGCGTCGCATTGCTGGCGCTCGACAGGGTCACATTAAAGCGTTCGGACGTTTCAACAGCGGTGTCACCGGCAAC
>CAJAIK010000123.1 GCA_903939765.1 uncultured Chlorobiaceae bacterium
GGTTCGTCTGGCGCAAGCATCAGTGAAATAGCTCGTCAGTTCGTCAATTTTTTTCTGGATTTTTCCTGGTGATTCACCGATAGTGCGAATCTCACCGAGAAACTTGTCAACAACAGGATTGTAAAGATTCGGTTGTAAAAAATCATTAAGTGCTTTTTCCCCTTCAGTGATCATATCTTGAAGCTCATCCTGCATTTTTGTTATCAGACAAGGAAATTCCTCCGATTCAAACTTGGCAAACTCCTTTTGTTTGGCCATGTAGAGCGCTTTCAAATCCTTGAGCTTTTCTTTGTCAGTCTGGACAATGTCCAAATCCTCTTTAATTTCTTTCTCTTTTTCCGTCATCTCCCCGTCAATCCGCTCAAGAACACCGAGACAGAGCGTCTGTTCATGGAGTTTCAGCAAGCGGTTGAAAATAAAATCTTCAAGTGGGCCAAAGCCACTGCTTTCAAAATCAGCGGGGTCACCATCATCAAGAAAAATCTGCTTGTCTTCAGAACTGACGGGGAAATAGGGAATCTGTTCTTTTTCAATGCCAAGAACTTTTGAAATCTCTTCAAGGTTACGCTCTCGCCATGATTTCCATTTGGCGGCATCAACCACATCAATTTTTGTCTGTGCAAAAATAATCCGGGGCGTGATAGTTTTAATGTCTGCAAGAAATCTCTGTTCATCCTTTGTGAAGGGTGACTGTACCGATTCAAGCACAAAGAGCACTGCCTGCGCGTTGGGAATATAACCCCATGTGATATCGGCATGGCCTTTCATCAGGCCGCCAAGGCCGGGTGTATCGATAATTTCCAGTCCATTCCTCAGCACTTCACAAGGAACTTCAATCCGGATATGGTCAACACCTTTCTCATTGTCAGGATTACCATCTTCGGTACCATAAAAAAAGAGGTCTGCATCGGTGACCTCTTTTTCCGTCAAGATGATTTTCTGGCTCATCATTCGGCCAAATTCCTGTGCAATCTCTTTTTCTGTGATTTCTCCAAAATTCAGTGCAGTTGACCTCTCTGATTTTGAGCGCAGAACAACAATGTTTCTCCGTTTTTGTCCGTAAACAACACGGAAGACCGTAGCTGTTGCCACATCTGAGGAGACTGGTGATCCATTTTTAAGGCCAAGCAGAGCATTGATGAGGCTGGATTTGCCTTTCTTGATTTCTCCAATAACAACCAGAGTGCATTTACCTGAGCGAAGCGCCGAAATTTCAGGGCGAACCCGCTCAAGCGATTCAGTCATGTTCAAGGAAGGGCATAGTTCTTCGAAATTGAAAATTATCCGCTCAGTCGTTGGTTTGTTCAGGCTGCGAGTATTTTGTTGAATTGTCATTGCAACTTTTTCTTAAGATTTTATAATTCGATGCCATTTTCAGCAAAAAGAACTCCCTGAAATGAACTCCTGTAAAGCTGATGGCTGCTTCCTGATGAGAATACCCTTCGTCTATGCATGGCGAAATATTTCATCAAAGCCTGTATGACCATTCTCTTGATCATCCAGTCCATCTTTTGAAAAATTTCCGTTTGGATCGAGATGCGAAGTATGCTGATGAATCAAGTCAGCAATAGTAGGCTCATGATGGGTGCCCGGATCTACATCATTGAGCAAATCATGTGCCCCTGGCACCATGTCTGGAAAAGATGGGGTTGGCCATGAATCGGTTGGGACCTCTCCATGCATCGTAAAAAAGGATGAGTGTGTATTTTCGGCTGAAACAGCTTGCAGAAAATCATCGACTGGACTATCCAGTGCTGATGAAAAATCATGGCCTTGCAGATTTTCCGGTGTAGCATAATGAGTCTGAAAATCATCATAAGGGAGATTACCTATTGATTCAATATGGCCAAGGCTGTAGTCAAAGTTCCTCATTTCAGGCAGCCACGCGGGCGCTGGCTCGTTGGTGGTAACCATAAAACAGTTTGAGTCTTTCCATGCATCAACAAACTGATCCATCGGGTACTCTTTGGCAACATCACCAGTTCCCGGATCGGTGAGCACAACTTTGGTTTGAGCTGGATCCGAGGTATCAATACCGGAGACAATGAGCGCATGGTCTGCACCCTGAATTCCAATCTTGTCCTCAGCACCCTCCATGAAACCCTTGTTCCAGAGTTCTCCGGAATCAACACCAATAATCACCTTGTGACCTTGTGCAAGCTCATTAGTCAACGTAATAATATTCGCGTTCTCATAACGATTGACCTGTACTCCATGACTTTCGAGAAGATTTCCAACACTATTGACATCCGTACCGCTTCCCGGAGCATACCAGCCTTTAGAAATTGCCTCGTTGCGAAGTGAATCCTCGGAAACCTGAACCCCGAAGTCTCTCAATATCAATTCCTGGGATTTGACTGCACAGGTGTCCTGATAATTTTGTTGCACCGATGCCGACTTCCCCTCTGCTCCCGGTAACCCGATTACTTTCGGAGCCTCCTGAATACCGCCATTATTCGCTTCTCCGTACATGATCTCCCCCCCATATTGTGATTGATGATCAACTCTCTTGTGCTCTTCATCTCTTGTAGAGACACTAAACCCGCTGTTTCTTACAGCATCACCCGAAAATTCTTCATGATTTTCTGCAAAGGCTGGTAAAGGCACCATTCCGGCTGCATCTCCAACCAGCATCCCGAAAGAGGCAGATGCTGCCATACCAAAAAGTGTATTGAAACGATCGTTGAGCGTTTGTGACTGCGGTTTTGACTGTGCAAGGATTTGACAAACCCGATCAGCAGAACGGCTTATCGCTTCTTCAGGAGGTGAGGGAAGCTGGCCGATGGCAAGGAGGTCATTGATCGCCAGAATATCAGTGAGAAGATGGGAGCATTCCTGGCAAACTGCTATATGCTGACGGATTGCTTTTGCATACGCACCTGAAAGAAGAGCTTCAGCAAAGAGCGCAATCTGGATATCTGAAGGACAGTTACGCATAGACATCTCCTTTTTCAAGCAGTTTTCGGAGATTTTTCATTGCGCGGCTGCAAATGGTGTAGACGTTCTCGATCGTTCCTTTTGCGCCGCCATTCTGGTTGAGTAAACGGGCAACTTCTTCCGGTGGGCGATCTTTGAGCTTGTACTCTGTCAAAACAAGACGTTCGAGAGCGTCAGGAAGCATCATGATGGCGGCAATAACACGCATCTTCAACTCTTCACCATCGTAACCGTAATCCCTGATTTCAAGACTTCTGTCATCTCCATTACAAAAAGCGGAAGACCACTCAATCGCCTTGACAGTCCTGTCGTTTTTTCTCTTCATCCAGCGGGCAGCACAGGTTATGATGTAGGTTTTCAGTTTGCAGGGTCGGGCACTCCCGGCACTTATCCCCCTGAAATGACGAAGCATCTGCCAGTCATTCTGAAAAAGTTGCAGGCACATCTCCTGCGTCAGGTCCTCCAGCTCCATACGGGTATCTCCATATATCCTGCAAAGTCGGTAAAAGCCTCCCGAACACTGGACAGAGAGGAGAAACTCGACTGCAACCGTGTCGCCTGCGAGAATAGCACCAATCAACGAAGAGTCGTTTAATGAGATATAACCGGAGTATTTCTTTTGCATATACGTTTTGAAGAGGGTATTCAGGCCTTGAGGTTGTGATGTATATTTTTCTTCAGTTGCTTGTATATTATTACGCCAATATAAATTAAACGAAATTTTATTACAAGCTTTATACAAAAAATTCAAGAAGGCGTTTTATCAGAGGCCCAAGACTTGATAACTCCGGCTATCCGAAATTGGCAGGATTTACAATCATCCCTGAACCATACGAATTCTGCATAAATCCATTCGCAAACGCAACTTTTGCAGCCGCGACAATGTTATCAATAACAGGACAAAAAAAGTCCTGTATTTTAGAATTATAACATTATTATATCATGCAAATTACGATCAATAATCATCAGTATGAGGCGAATCAGGGTGACAGGCTGCTTGAAGTTGCCCGGCTCAATCACGAGCATATAGGGTACTTGTGCGGCGGCAACACCATCTGTCAGACCTGCTATGTCAAGGTGCTTGAAGGGGCGGAGCTTCTCTCTCCCCTCAGTGAGGAGGAGAAGGCAATCCTCTCTGAGAACCTTCTGAAAGCGGGCACGAGAATGGCCTGTCAGGCCACTATTGAAAAACCGGGCACCATAAGGGTTGTATCGGCAGCCGAAGAGGTGCGCCACATGCTTGCAACAAATCCACTGGATTTGGCTGGCTATGCAGCAACCATGGGATGGGAGGGGATGGTCAAGGTACCCGATACGCTGCGGCTGCAGGCCGGAAGGGAGTTTGATCTCTGGCAACTCTTCTGTGATGTGCTGACTGGAATCGGTGATGGCTGGAAGCTTATTTTCAGTGCATTTTCTTTCGGCTGCTGTTCCAATGAGAAGAGTGAAACGAGAGTATGTTGATTGAGATGGCTTGGGGCGGCCACGAAATTGACTATATTTTATTTTTTCTCTTTCAACCATTGAACTGCCGATGGGGTACGCTTCTGATATAGGGGATGTAGATTTTGAGCTTGGCGCAAAAACGCTTGAACGCTGGCTGATAAAGCCTGAAAAAACAATGGAGATTGTTCTTGGCATTCCCAAAGAACGGGCTCAGGATGAACGCCGGGTGGCTATCTCCCCTCCCGGCGTACAAATACTCGTTGAGCAGGGAATCAGGGTGGTCATCGAAAAATCTGCGGGCAATTTCTGCAACTTCACCGATCTCGCATACGGTGAAGCCGGGGCGACCATTGCTGAATCGCCGGAAGCGTTATACCAGCAGTCCAACGTCATCGTCAAGGTCTCTCCCCCTCAGCCTGATGAGCTTCCGCTCTTTATGCCGGGTCAACTGCTCATCTCCGCCCTCCATCTCGGAACGGTTACTCCCGCGCTGATAAAGACGCTGATTGAGAAGAACATTACAGCCATCGGATTTGAATTTATTGAAACGAGGGATGGTGAATTGCCCATCGTCAGGACGCTGAGCGAAATCGCTGGTTCTCTGGCCATACAGACCGCAGCCAAATACCTTGAAACCGGGTATGGCGGCAGTGGCATTCTCCTCGGTGGTATTGCCGGTGTTCCTCCTGCCTGGGTCACTATTATCGGGGCGGGAACCGTCGGGCTTTTTGCCGCGCAGGATGCACTCGGGCTTGGTGCACAGGTCACCGTCATCGACAAGGAGATCAACCGGTTACGGCGATTTGAGGCATTTTTCAACCGCCACCTTGTCACGGCCATCGCCAACGATCACTATATTGCCGAGATTGCAAAGATGTCGGACGTGCTGATTGGCGCCCTCAGTCCGCGGCAGAAAATCATTAAACCACTGGTCAGTGAACAGGTGGTAAAATCAATGAAACCCGGTTCGGTTATCATCGACGTTTCGATCGATCAGGGTGCCTGCTTCGCCACCAGCCGCCATACCTCTCACACAAACCCTATCTATGTGAAGCACGGCGTTACTCATTACTGCGTGCCGAACATCCCTTCAGCCGTTGCAAAGACCGCCTCTTTTGCCCTGACCAATACCCTGCTCCCCTTTCTTCTGAAACTGACTGGACATGAGACTATTTCTGATATTCTCTGGAAAAGCCACAGTTTGAGGAAGGGCACCTACATTTTCAAGGGCTACGTCACAAAAAAAATTCTTGCGGAACTGACCGACGTACCCTTCAGGGAGATCGAGATGCTGCTTGCCGCCTCCTGAAGCATCTGACTACTACTACAGGAGTTCATCAAGCGGCTTGCCAAATTTTCGCGCAATATACGAGGCACACGATACCCCTGAATAGGTTACGGCTATGACGCCCTGGCCGGGAAAGGTACTGTCGCCTGCGGCAAAAAGATTTTTTATCGGCGTCGTGTTCTGCGGTTTCTGCAAAATATTCTGCCCCGGTTTCATCAAAGGGCCGTATGATCCCTTAAAGCGGTTGAGATAGCGCTCGTGGGTGAGCGGCGTGGCAAGCACTTTGAGTTCGACCGCCTTCGACAATCCGGGCAAAATCCTCTCCGTGCGGGCAATCACTCCTGCTGCCACCTCCTCTTTTGCTGCAAGATAGGCGCTGCTGCCCCTCTCATAGTGCTGCCACTCGTCAACCTCTCCGGTTACGAACGCATGAATAATATGCTTGCCTGCAGGTGCCAGCGAGGGGTCAAGAATGGTTGGAGCCGAAAAATAGATGGTACCGCCAGTCTGGTTATAGCTCTTCCAATCATCGACAAGAATATGGTGTACATAAAACCCCTCGGGAATCAGAGAGGCATCAACGCCGAGAAAAAGCTGAAACCAGCTTGGGGCTCGTAAAAATCTCTTTTCATCAACCCTGTAGCGTGAATCGGTAACGAGGCGGTTAAAGGTATCCCACACGGTAGCATTGCTGATAACGGCCCTGGCATAGTGCTTCGAGCCATCGGCAAGCCTGACACCGCGCGCCGAGCCGTTTTCTACCAGAATTTCTGTAACCTCTTTTTGATAGCAGATTCGTCCGCCAAACTTCTCAACTCCTTTACACAAGGCCTCCGGAATGGCACCGGAACCGCCCACAGGGTAATTGATGCCGCCGAAATGGCGATCGGCAAGACAGATTCCGGCATTGACGAGTGGTGTTGCAACAGCATCCTGCACAGCCCATGAGTAGGCCTCAATATCAATAAAGCGGAGCAGCTCTTCATCATGGATGTACCTCCTGGCGGTTTTACCCATTGAACGGAAGCTTTTCAAGGCAAGTGCAACGGTTTTAAGCGGATTTGCTGAACCGACTGAAAAGAGATGCGTCAAATCCTCAAGCGATCCGGCAGGCATTGCGCTGAGAATTTCGTAAACTTCATCAAGTTCACGGTAAAAAAGTTTTATCCATTCAGCTTCATGCGGAAAACGGGCAGCAAGTGCATCGAGAAAAGCATGACGGTCATAGTATGCCGGTATGGAAAAACCATTGGGAAGATGATAATGAATTTGAACCGGATCGGCAATGGTTGGAACCTCAACGCCAAGCTTCCTGAATATTCGTGTATGCAGGTTCAGGGTCCCGCTCGTGCTGTTCTCACCAAAACCATAAAATACCGAAGCACCGGCATCAAAACGGTAGCCCTCACGACAGAATGAAGAGCAACTTCCCCCCGCATAGCGGTTCTTCTCAAAAACAAGCGTTGAAATGCCCCTCTCTTGAAGCAACGCGGCTGCGGTCAGCCCTCCAATTCCGGATCCGACAACAATAACATCGGCAGAAAGAGCAGCAGATTCATCCATGAAATCGATACGTTTTGATTATGTTGAAAAAGTTCAGAAAAGCCTTAAAATATATTGTTTTAAATTAATTATTTTGCGGGAAGATTCTCCTGAATGCAAAAACAACCTTATTTGAACACTGGAAGATTTCAGCTTATGGATACAACCGATTCGACCCGTCAGTCAAAAACCAGGACGAAAAAAGAGTCACTCTCCCGTGAGGAGCGCCAGAAGCAACTTGAGTTTCAAAATGAAGCTGTGGTTCATCTCAATGCGCTCTACAACTATTCGCTTCACCTGACGATGAATCCGAGTGATGCAGAGGATCTTGTACAGGAGACCTATCTCAAGGCCTATCGTTTTTTTAATTCTTTTGAGCGGGGAACAAACTGCAAGGCATGGCTGTTTAAAATCCTGAAAAACAACTATATCAACCGGTTTCGCAAAAACTCGAAGGAGCCTGGGAAAGTTGATTATGATCTGATTAAGGATTTTTATCATTCGATAAAGGACACACGGAATGATACCAGTGAAACAGATAGTGATTATTTCCACTCATTGCTCCATGAAGAGGTCTATCAGGCGCTTCACTCTCTGCCGGAAGAGTTCAGGGAAGTGATCCAGTTATGTGATATTGAAGGTTTTACCTATGAAGAGATAGCAAATATGGTAGAAAGCCCGATTGGAACCGTGCGATCAAGACTGTACCGGGGAAGAAAGTTGCTTCGCGCTCAGCTTGAGGAGTATGCAAAAAAGTATGGCTTCAACAACGATAACAATAACGATAACGATCAATAAATCAAGACGCACAAACTTTTTTTATTATGAACTGCAAAAAAGCTGGCGTACTTATAAGTGCCTCCGTAGATGGTGAACTTTCTTTGAGTGAAGAGAGGGATTTTCTTCTTCATCTATCGGAATGCAATGAGTGCAGGGTAGAGCATGAGGATGCAAAAAAAACCAAGATGATCATCCGGGAAAAAATTATCCAGTTCAAGGCCCCTGAAGCCTTGATTGTTTCAATTATGCAACTAACCAGCTTCAACACCAAAGAACACGAAGAGTCGCTCCTTCATGAATAACCCTCTCAGCAGTAACCCCGATTTATTATGAACAAGACGCTCACCATCACCGATGATGAAGTAAAGAAGTGGCATCTCAATATGCCTGATGAAATGCTTGACGCAATTTCCGGACGATTCAAGCTGCTCTCTGAGCCAATGAGGCTGAAAATATTACGCACTCTTTGCGAGAAAGAGCATACGGTTCAGGAGATCGTCACTGAAATCAACGCGAGCCAGGCAAACATCTCAAAACATCTGGCACTGATGTATGAGAGTGGCATTGTAGGCCGCAGAAAAGAGGGGCTGAAAAGTTACTACCGCATCATTGATGAGAGTGTTATCTACGCCTGTTATCTGAGCTCAAAAGGAGTGGTTGAAAACCTCCAGTCGCAACTCCGCTGGGTAAAGGAAGTCCAGTCTGCAGTGTCATAAGGGCAACCATCCGCAACAACTTGCCTCCGCAGGGATTGCCGGCTTTGCTTCATAGTCGCGCAATCTCCCCTCCCTCCCGGTTCCTTGCTCATGATATCAACTGTCTGACATTTTTTCTTTCCGCCGGAAGCTGTGTGACGTTTTTGACAAGACAATGTCATTTTTGACAAAATAATTGCACAAAGTGTAGCATAACGGCGTTGGCACGCTTTTTGATGATTTATATACAGAACTGTTCACAACAATTGCCACAATAAAAACAAACCGTAAAAAGGAGGACGCAATGCTTGTACAATTATCGAAAGACCCAATGAGGCTGTTTGATGATATCTGGTCGGGTACGCAGCAGCCTTCTGCTCCAGCCTTCAAGGTTGATATCTCGGAAGATGAGAAGGGGTTTCATATTGACGCTGAACTTCCCGGTATCGCCAAGGAAAATGTAACGCTCAATGTTGAGGATGATGTGCTGACCATCAAAGCTGAAAAAAAAGTAGAAACCGAAGAGAACAAGAAGAATTATCACCGCATTGAGAGAAGCACCGGAAGTTTTTCGAGAAGCTTTAATCTTGGTGAGATGATTGATCAGGAGAGCATCAGTGCGGATTTCAGTAACGGGATACTTCATGTGATCCTTCCCAAGGCCGCACCGGTAAATAAGAAAAAGGAAATTTCGATCAATTGATTGTCACGTTTAAGTCTGTGCCCGATGTCAACCATTCTGCGTCGGGCATCTTTTCTATCACGTTCAAATAAGGAACATTCACAATGGGTAAAATTATCGGCATCGACCTTGGCACCACGAACTCTTGTGTGTCTGTCATGCAGGGGTCGCAGCCAACGGTTATCGAGAATTCAGAGGGGAACCGTACAACACCCTCAATCATAGCTTTAACCAAAACGGGTGATCGTCTTGTCGGGCAGGCTGCGAAAAGGCAGGCCATCACAAACCCCAAGAACACCATTTTTTCCATCAAGCGTTTCATGGGACGCAAATATGATGAAATCACCAGCGAGAAAAAGCTTGCTCCGTATGAAATCATCAACGAAAATGGTGAGGCTCGGGTAAAAATCAACGACAAAATCTACTCGCCACAGGAAGTTTCGGCAATGATTTTGCAGAAAATGAAGCAAACGGCTGAAGACTTTCTTGGCGAAAAGGTTACTGAAGCAGTTATCACCGTTCCAGCATATTTCAATGATGCCCAGCGTCAGGCAACGAAAGATGCAGGACGTATTGCAGGGCTTGAGGTCAAGCGTATCATCAATGAGCCAACTGCCGCAGCTCTTGCCTATGGCCTCGACAGAAAGCAGGAGAGCGAAAAAGTTGCGGTCTTCGATCTTGGCGGCGGAACATTTGATATCTCTATTCTTGAGCTTGGTGACGGTGTTTTTGAAGTGAAGTCAACCGACGGCGACACCCATCTCGGCGGCGATGACTTTGACCAGAAAATTATTGATTATATCGCAGATGAGTTCAAAAAACAGGAGGGAATCGATCTTCGCAAGGATGCAATTACACTGCAGCGCCTGAAAGAGGCTGCCGAAAAAGCGAAAATTGAGCTCTCTTCAAGGACTGACACAGAGATCAACCTTCCATTCATTACCGCAACACAGGAAGGACCGAAACACCTGGTGATCAATCTGACCCGTGCCAAATTTGAAGCGTTGTGTGCCGACCTGTTCGACAAAATTCTTGATCCTTGCCGCCGTGCAATCAAGAATTCCAAGGTTGAGATGAAGGAGATCGACGAGGTGGTCCTGGTTGGTGGATCAACACGCATACCGAAAGTACAGACTCTGGTCAAAGACTTTTTCGGAAAAGAGCCAAACAGAAGTGTCAACCCGGATGAAGTTGTTGCTATAGGCGCAGCGATCCAGGGTGGTGTTCTCAAGGGTGATGTTACAGACGTCTTGCTGCTTGATGTTACTCCACTCTCTCTCGGCATTGAAACCCTCGGTGGTGTGATGACGAAGCTTATCGACGCAAACACCACAATTCCGACAAGAAAACAGGAGGTCTTTTCAACTGCCGGTGATAACCAGACCTCTGTTGAAGTTCATGTGTTGCAGGGAGAGCGCCCTATGGCCTCCGACAACAAAACATTGGGCCGTTTCCACCTTGGCGATATTCCCCCATCTCCAAGAGGTATGCCGCAGATCGAGGTTACTTTTGATATTGATTCCAACGGCATTCTGAACGTATCAGCAAAAGACAAGGCTATCGGAAAAGAGCAGAGCATAAGAATCGAGTCGAGCAGCAAGCTCACTGACGCAGAGATCAATAAAATGAAGGATGATGCGAAAGCACATGCGGCGGAAGATCAGAAACGCAAGGAAGAGATTGATACCAGAAACATCGCGGACTCCCTTATTTTCAGCACTGAAAAACAGTTGAAGGAGCTTGGCGATAAAATACCGGCCGACAAACGGCCTCAACTGGAAGGATCACTGGAAAAGCTCAAGGAAGCCTATAAAAACGGCACGATTGAGTCTATTAAATCCGCTATGGAAGAGGTCAACAAGGAGTGGAGCGAAATTGCCTCTCACCTGTATCAGTCTCAGGACCCGGCATCGTCACAGCCTGAGCCGGAAGCGCAGGGCGGAAACAGCGAAAAAACGAGAAAAAGCGGCGCCGATGGCAATGTTGAAAATGCCGAATACGAAGTAATCGACGGCAACGAAAAGTAACCGACGATAAAAAGAGGTTAGTCTTCATGAACAAAGGGATTCCTTGTGAATCCCTTTGTTTATTTAACAGGGTTTTGCTAATTTAATTCTTATTGAAGGCAGAACACCCGAGTGTTTTATATTTGCAAATTTTAACCGTGCAAACCATGCAACCTCAGCTCAGCCGTCCACACACCGGGACGAATCAGGTCAGGGTCAGTACATCAGGTCCATGGTCAGGTAATGCGGCTCATAAAGCAGAAAAATATTATATAACCTCTGCAAAAAGGGATGATTGGAATAATCTTCACATCCAGATAAGCCCGACCTCAGGACGCAGAAAACTGTCTCCGACCAGAGAGATGATCAACAAAATTATTTCGGGTGAAATTGAGCTTTTTGTGCTCTCTACCCAGCCTGATATCGGTATTGATCTCAAAAAGAAGGTGCTTGACAATGAAAATCGCTACGTCATTGATTTTGATAACCGTGGCGTAAAATGGACCATGAGGGACATACCTGTCTTTTACAGCTCACTCCAGCAGAAGCTGTGTGTTGAAATTGACCGGCGAACCTACACTGTTAATGAATTTTTCAAGTAGCCTGACAGATTCAATTCCTGTAAATTCATCCACCACCCCCCAAGAAATAACCCCGGCTTAACCGGGGCTATTATTGTTTACTCTCATATCCACCTTATGACACAGGTGAACCCTGTTGCAGTTTTTTACGAGCAAGAGCCGCTTGAGGAGAGGCAGGATAGATGCTGACCAAATCCTTGAACCTTGCTTTTGCATTGACTGCGTCCCCCGTCAACTCAAACGAGAGTGCCTGCTTGTAGAGGGCCGCAGGACGCTTACTGCTTTTGGTATATTTTGAGATAACTACCTGATATTCAAGAATAGCTTTTTCGTACCATTTCTCGCCGAAATAGCATTCCGCAACATAAAACTGCGCCTCATCGGCAAGAGCTGATGAAGGCGTTCTCTGTAACAGCAAGCCAAGACTTTCCCTTGCTGCAGAATAGTTCTTTTGGTTGAACTTACTCACTCCATCACTGAGCAGCGCAGCATCAGTCAACGGAACGGTCGCCAGTGAGGATGGCGAAGAAGGAATCTCCGGTTTTGCAGAAGCGATATACTGCTCAATTTTCTGCAACCTTGATTCCAGCTCATCAACCTTGTGCACAAGCAGAGAGTCCTCCATTCCAAGCCGACCAAAAGTCTGGCGATTATTATGGGAAATCTCTTCAATACTGCCCTGTAACCGTGAAACATCATCCCGAACCTGCTGAACATCTGAATAGGATACCGCCGACTGGGTTTTAATGGTTTCAGATTCAGTTTTCAGTTTTCTCACGTTATCTTCGACAACAAGAAGATCCTGTTTTGATGCACAGGCCGACAGAGCAAGAACCGGAAAAAAGATATAGGGTTTAATCTTTTTATGCATAGCCAGTAAAGGGTTTCTTCCAGTTATTTTACAACAAAGTGTGCCCGACGGTTTTTAGCCCAGGCCTCTTCACTCTGGCCTGAAGCAAAGGGACGTTCTTCTCCAAAACTGACAGTTTCAAGGCGTGATGCGGTAATCCCGGACCGGACCAGATACTCTTTTGCACTTGCCGCCCTGCGATCTCCGAGAGCAAGATTATATTCAGAAGTCCCCCGGCCATCACAGTGACCTTCAATAATGGCACTCTTTGAAACATTGCTCTCCATCCAACCCCCATTTTGCTTCAACTGCTCCTGAGCCTCAGTGCTCAAAATAGCGCTGTCATAATCAAAAAAAACATCTCCCAGCGGGCCCGTCTGCCATTCATCAAATCCATAGCCAGATGGCGACGACGGGATCGATACGGACGATGAGGAGGATGACTGCCCTGATGATCTACCGTCATCGGGAGTTACTGCGCTTTTTGATGAACATCCGGCGGTCACCATCAAAACGAAAACAATAATGCTGTTTCTTTTCATGGGTTCATCGTAATTATGCATTGATAAAAAAAGGGGCAGACAAAACCTTACATCCGCCCCTTATTGTTTTCAGCGAAACATCTTACTATTCTGCAACAAAATGAGCCCTTCTGTTCTGGGCCCAGGCCTCCTCAGTGTGGCCGAGAGCAAATGGTTTTTCTTCACCAAAGCTGACGGTCTTCAGACGTGCAGGAGCAACACCGAGATTGACAATGTAATCTCTGGCACTGTTTGCACGGCGCTCACCAAGAGCTAGATTATACTCACTCGTGCCTCTCTCATCGCAATGACCTTCAATGGTGACGTTATTAGCGGTATTTGCTGCAATCCAGTCGGCATTGGTCTTTAATTGTCCAACTGCATCCGCACGAAGCTCTGAACGGTCAAAATCATAGAAGACATCACCGAGACCAGGCAAAACAACAGGAGCTGCCGGCGGTGGCGGCGGTGGTGGTGGCACGACAACCTCTTCACAGCAGCCACAGGCTCCAAGTAAAAGCATCGTCGGAATAAACAGCGATCTTAACAAAGGCTTCATTGTTTTCATTTTTCCCCCTTTTTTCATTGTTATTTCAAGAGATAATAATACTACCGAAATAATGACCAAGATGGCTGCGTCTGCTCACCATCAACCTGCAACAAAAGTCTTTCGTTCCCCCCCTTCAAATTCATGACGTACAATTTTTCTTTTCCCAGGCGGTTTGAACTAAAGACAATCATCTCACCATCCGGAGACCAGGAAGGCGACTTGTTCTCACCGGATCTCTGCGTTAACTGCACAAGCCCTGACCCATCAGCATTTATCGTAAATATATTAATTTCACCGCCCTTTTCCCACGTAGTATACACAATTTTATCACCAGCAGGCGACCATGACGGCTGTGTGTTATAACGCCCACTGAAGGTAAGCCTCTTTACCTGCCCGGACGCAAGATCCTGAATGAAGATCTGTGGCAGGCCATTTCTCGATGAAACAAAGGCCATCTTGCTGCCATCGGGCGAAAACGTGGGCGAAATATCAATGCTCTTGCCGTTCGTAACCCGTCTTGAAAGTGTCCCGTCACTGTTGACGAGATAGATTTCCTGATTGCCATCAAAGGAGAGCGTTGCCGCTACCTCGTTATTGTTTCTCCAGCCAGGGTCAATACTGACCGAACTTTTGCCTACTGCTGCAATTCTCCCACCGTTAAGGCTCCGGATATAGAGAGTCGGCCTGCCAGAGGTAAAGTCGATATAGGCAAGATTCTTTCCATCTGGAGAGAGCGTCGGATTCATGGAAATGGATTTCGAATTGGTTAATTGCTCAACCCCATATCCATCAAAGTCACACTCATAGATCTCCTTGAAACCGGTTTTATTTGAAATAAAGACTATTTTACTGCCGAATACCGACTTTTTACCGGTAAGAAGTTCAACAAGATCTGCGCAAAAAGCATGACCAACAGAGCGAAGATCCGCCTCCGTTCCAGTGTAGGTTTTGTTCAAAAGCAATTTGGAGCCAGCGGCCTCGTACACCTTCATATCAAGAATGATCATATCTGACTTCATCGTGACCACTCCCCCGGCGTAAACCTCTGCACCCACAGAAGTCAGTGCAGGAAAATTAATAACCACGTTCTTTCTGTCGGTGTTGTCTTTGACGTTAAGCGGAGGGGAGATCAGGGAAAAGAGCCTGGTAAAATCAAGACCATCATGCATGGTAGCATCAAGAATCTCGGCGAACCTCGTCTCTTTCCGGCCTTTTGCGTCCAGTTTGTCAAGCACAAGAGCGATGTTGCCCGTTCCCTCTTTACGAATGGCTATATACTCCTGGCCCTCAGCCGCTGAGAGATACAAGGGGGAAAAAACCAGACAGAAGAGCATCGCAAAAATGCCGGAAACAAAACCTCGAAAAAATTGAATCATGACACTGACAAGGCTTTAATCGTTACGGATAACTTTGACTGACAAGTTGCAATATATTTGTAAAAAATCTCAACAAAGATCAGCTATTCCAATATAAATATAGTGAAATATAGTAAAAAACAGAGAACATGTATTACTCATCACTACCAGTTGGCAAACGTTGGCTCAAAAAAACAGAGGCCAGATTTTTATTACTTGAGACCTTCAGGAGTAAAGACAAAACCAATCCAGACATCCCGGGAACCCTCCTCTTTCGGCAGAGCGGGAAGAGGAGATGATTTTTCGAGCGCTTTTTTGACTGAATTATTCAGATACTCGCTCGGGGCCCTCCTGTCATAAAGAATCTGGCGAATCGTCCCGTCAGTAAGAATATTGACGCGGACATAAACCTCCATACCATAACTGTTTTTGAGCAACTGATTTGAAAAAGACCAGTTCTGCTGAATAATCGAAGCTATTTGCGCCTTGTAGGAATCTTCGCTCCCGCTACCACCGGAGCCTCTTCCCTCACCATTTCGACCGGTGGAAGAACTTCCCTGCCCGCGTCCCGACCCCGTTCCAGTTGCCCCACCCTCTGATTTGACCTTCTGCTGAAGCCTGGCAAGTGCATTACTCAAATTAGTGGTGGATGGCGGAGGTAATTGCGCCATTTTCTTATCAACATTTTGTTTGAGGCGCAGAAGTGCCTGGTTTATATCAGGCTTCTTCTCAATCGGCCTGGGTTTCAGTGGCTCAACTGCTATTTGCTTGGGCGTAACGGATACTTTTTCTGGAACCGGAACTGGCTGGCTGGCATTTTTTTTGACTGCGGGAGTTGGCAGATTTGGCTGGGATGGAGTCTCAACCGCCTCTGTACCACCCTTATTGTCAGAATATTCACGGGATGCCCCTGAACCAGGCAATGAAACGAGAGTTACCGTCAAAATTTTTGGCTCTGCATGCCGGCCTGCATCCCATAACTGGAACGAGATTGCCAAAAAAAACACCATAACATGCATGGCCGCAGCCCAGGCAAGCCAGTACGAAAACTTTTTTTCACCAGAGAGACGATTCTGAGCGTTTTTCATACTCTCCACCTATCTCCTGCTTTCCCTGGAAATTGCCGCCGGTTCGGTTACCATGCCGATCTTCTCAATTCCTGCGTCCCTTATCTGGGCCATCACATCCATCACCAGTCCATAAGGCAACGATTTATCAGCCTTGAGATAAACCTCCGTTGTCTGCTTGACATCAAGAATCGTGGGCAGCTTTTCGCGAACCTCCGAAGCATTCAACTGATACTTATTGATAAAAACCCGTCTTGACCCGTCAATGCTGATGATAAGAGACTTCTCATTTACATCCATTTTCTGCAAGGTGGTTTGCGGCGTTTCAACCTTAATGCCATGCGTCATCATGGGAGCTGTTACCATAAAAATGATCAACAGCACGAGCATGACATCAACAAACGGAGTGACGTTAATCTCACTCATCAACCGGCCTTTTCCAGATGTTATCATATCCGTTGATTCTGCCCTACGGCTCGTTAATGAATGCTGCAACAAATTCAGGAGAAAACTCCTCCAGGTCCCGCTCGATGACACTGATCTGCTGTGTAAAAGAGTTGTAGGCAATTACGGCCGGAATAGCCGCTGCAAGACCAGCCGCCGTAGCTATCAGCGCTTCGGAAATACCGGGAGCAACCGCGGCAAGTGAAGCCGATTGGGTCAGGCCAATATTATGGAATGAATTCATAATACCCCATACCGTGCCGAAAAGACCGATAAAAGGCGCCGTGTTGCCGACCGTTGCGAGAAAAGGTACGAGAGCCGAGAGCCTCTTGTTTTCAGCATTGACCTCCCTTTTCACCGCCCGTGCAATTCGCGCCCTCGCATGCTGGGTATCACCCTTGTCACCCAGCGCCCGATACTCTATATAGCCTGAACGGAACACTCTCGGCAGTGAGCCATGCCGGAATTTTTCACTTTCAGTGAAGACCTTGTCAACATTGTAGACTTCAAAAAAATAATCAAGAAAGGCCTTTGACTCGCGCAAAGATTTCCGGAGATAACCAAATTTAAAGGCAATGATTGCCCATGATATGACGGAGAAAGAGAGCAGCACTGAAAGCACCATCAGCACCACAACACCGGCATCAGAAAGCAGGCCAAAAATACCGAGTCTGGAATCAAGCATAGAGATAGATGCAATTTAAGTTCATTAAAACAGATGAACATTCTGGATCACCGTGTAGGCCAACGCTGAACCGGAAAGAGCACAGAGCGTATTGACCAGATCATTATTGACAAGAGGTGTCCCTTTGAGAAGCCGGTTTTCAACCAGCGACCCGTCAGATGCCAAACTGTGAGTCCTCTCCGTCACCTTTTCACGAATTGGGTCAAAATACTGGGCCTGAACGGTTGCGCCAAAAAAGCTGTCAACCAGACTGGCCAGAAGCCCCGAAAAACCAATGAGCAGAAAAGACTGAAACACTCCGAACTCACTCATCCACTTCACATTGACCGCCAATGCACTTGCACAGATAAAGAGTGAGCCAAGAAAAGCGCCCGAAGTACCCGGCACAGAAACGCCTCCGGAAGTTCCGACAGGCACCTCCCTGAAAGTAGTCACCAGCCACGCCTTCGGGTTTGGCCACATCGTGCCGATTTCCGTCGCCCAAGTATCAGCCTGCACCGCTGCAAGCGTTCCAAGATAGGCAAAAAAGAGTGCCGGATTATTGGTCAGCGAAAAAATAATCATCATAATCCAGGCAATCCCGCCATTGGCATAGACCTGCCCGGCATCCCGCTGCGACCCTTTTTCAAAGACAAGGTCAAATTTCGCTTTGCGTTTTTTGCCAAGTTTTGAGAGCACCGATGAGAGAAGATAAAAAGTAAGAAGCGGCACGGTCCACTCTACCCCGCCGATACCAAAAATAGTTGTTCCAAGCAAAAATGTCGCTGTTGCCCCGCTGTTGTCAAGAAACTTGACCTTGATCGAAAAAACAGCAAGAATGAGGGCAAAAAGACCCCCAAGCAGAAACTGCTCAAGATGAATGGTGTGATTCATCTCAAGAACATAGAGAACGTAGGCGATGGAGAGCGGAATAAAAAAATTATCGAGCCCGTGAGACAAGAGCGCCTCAACGGCAGTGGCAACAACGGCCAGAAGCAGTGCAAGAGCCAGAAGCATCACGATCGATTTTCCGGCTAACCCACCGCTGAACTGTGTGCTGAAAACCAGGAGAGAGGCGCTGAGCAGCAGAAATCCACTCAAAAACATCGTCAGCGAACCCTCAACCGTCTTGGGACTTTTCGTAAGATGCTCAATATGCTTTTTGCCGACCGAACTTCCGACCAAAGCCGCAAGTGAATCGCTCACACCCATTACAAGCATGGAGGTCTGCAATATCCACTTGTGCGACTCCCACAAAAAGAGCAGTTGAAGCAGAAAAACAAGCGGAAAAAGCAGCGAGCCATAACTTTTCATTGCTGGCGGCTGTACACGACTCTCTTCAGGAAGGGCAAGCAGGGATCCAAACCATTTCAGGCGGATGTTCAGCCCGTTAAAGAGCAGTAAAAGAGCGGCCGCAAGCACAGGATAGAAGTTGGACTGAAAATAATCTGGCACAAAAAAGATCACCACTCCCATGGAGAGGTGAACGATTTTCCGGACAACAAGAGCACTGATACTGAATTTTCTTGTCAGCAGTTCCGCAAGAAGAACAAAGAGCAGTACAAGAGAGAGTGTCAGAAAAAAGGCTGGAAAATCCTGAGGCAATGGATCTTGGAGATTCAGCATAAGACGGATTGTTAATCTGGTTGTGCAAAATGTATGACGTTAAGGGTACAGAATAAACAGCAAATATCCACCAGATTATAACATTTTTAATGTTTGTTTTAATAAAAGTTTAAATGTAGTTTAAGTCGAATTTTCGTTTAACACCGACGAACCCTTTTCCATTCGAGATGGCGGCATTGAATTCACAGGGCAACTTTTTCATCTGCGGCAGTGAAAATTTGGTAAAGCACCGTACGCCATTTTCCAGCGTAGTGGCCGCGCGTTTGCAGAACGCACTCAAATCAAGGATCGTAACCGTTACTCCCGTATAATACGAAAACCGCCCCCAAGTCCATTTTACTCTTTTCAATCGTATGTTCACTGTGACTTCGGGTTCGGCGGCCCTGAAGATACATTGCATTTTTTTAGCAAAAACATTACTTCCATGAGATCTGATACCATCAAAACAGGGTTTGAAAAAGCGCCGCACCGCAGCCTTCTTAAAGCCACAGGCTCTATTGTTGCCAATAGTGACTTCAAAAAGCCTTTTATCGGAATCTGCAACTCCTATAACGAACTGATCCCCGGTCACTCTCATCTGCAGGAACTGGGTCGCATTGCAAAAGATGAGGTTCGCAAGGCAGGAGGAGTTCCCTTTGAATTCAATACCATCGGCGTCTGCGACGGCATTGCAATGGGCCATATCGGCATGCGCTACTCCCTTGCAAGCCGTGAACTGATTGCCGACAGTGTCGAAACCGTTGCCGAAGCTCACCGCCTCGACGGCCTTGTCTGCATTCCAAACTGCGACAAAATCACCCCCGGCATGATGATGGCCGCGTTGCGCATCAACATCCCGGTCATCTTCGTCTCCGGCGGACCCATGAAAGCTGGCCACACCCCCACAGGCAAAACCGTTGACCTCATTTCCGTCTTTGAAGCGGTGGGCCAGTACAGCGCCGGAAAAATCAGCAATGAGGAGCTCGACTCAATCGAAGAGAGCGCCTGCCCTGGCTGCGGCTCCTGTTCCGGCATGTTCACCGCCAACTCAATGAACTGTCTCAGCGAAGCACTTGGCTTTGCCCTGCCCGGCAACGGCACCATCCTTGCCATCGACCCACGGCGCAACGATCTGGTCAGAGAAGCCTCCCGACGCATTATCGATCTGGTCAAAAACGACATAAAACCTCGCGATATTCTCACACGCAGTGCCCTGTTGAACGCCTTTGCCCTTGATTTTGCAATGGGCGGCAGCACCAACACGATTCTGCACACTCTCGCCATTGCAAACGAGGCTGAACTGGAGTTCGATTTTTCAGAACTGAACGCCCTTTCGGCCAGAACACCCTATATCTGCAAAGTCAGCCCCGCAACGATGGCCGTCCACATTGAAGATGTCGATCGGGCTGGCGGCGTATCGGCGATTCTGCACGAACTCAGCAAAATTGACGAACTTCTTGACCTCACAGCCCTCACCGTAACCGGCAAAACACTTGGCGAAAATATTGCCGATGCGGAGGTGCTTGACCACTCGGTCATCAGAAGCATTGAAGAGCCATACTCCGCAACAGGCGGCCTCGCCGTTCTTTTCGGAAATCTTGCGCCGCAGGGAGCCGTGGTCAAAACCGGCGCTGTAGCCCCTGAAATGATGAAGCACACCGGTCCGGCAAAAATCTACGACTGCCAGGATGACGCCATCAATGGCATCATGGGTGACGACGTCAAGCCGGGCGATGTCGTGGTCATCCGCTACGAAGGACCGAAAGGTGGCCCTGGAATGCCGGAGATGCTCTCCCCTACCAGTGCCATCATGGGTCGGGGTCTCGGAGAATCGGTTGCACTCATCACCGACGGACGATTCTCCGGAGGGTCAAGGGGAGCCTGCATCGGCCACATCTCCCCCGAAGCCGCCGAGCGAGGCCCGATTGCCGCCCTGCAAAACGGCGACTCAATCACCATCGATATTCCCGGCAGAAGCATCTCGGTCAACCTGAGTGACGCCATCATCAGTGAACGGCTCGCATTGCTGAAACCATTTGAACCGAAAATAAAAAAAGGATATCTGGCAAGGTATGCGCAAATGGTCACCTCAGCCAATACCGGCGCTATCCTGAAAAGTCCTGTCTCTCCTGAAAATAAATAATTTAGCTATGCAAGCATCAGCTCAAACACTCAATGGCTCAGAGATATTTTTTGAATGTCTGCGACGTGAAAACGTTGAATATATTTTCGGCTATCCGGGCGGATCGCTGCTGAAAGTTTACGAAACACTCTACGATGTCGAAGACATCCAGCACATCCTTGTTCGTCACGAACAGGGCGCAACCCACATGGCCGAAGGGTATGCCCGAGCCACGGGAAAGCCCGGCGTTGTTCTGGTCACCTCCGGCCCCGGAGCAACCAACACCGTCACTGGCATTGCCAACGCCTACATGGACTCCTCTCCGATGGTCGTCTTCACCGGACAGGTACCCAGCTCACTGATCGGGAACGACGCCTTTCAGGAGGCCGACATTGTTGGAATCACACGGCCCATTACCAAACACAACTTTCTTGTCAAGGATGTCAAGGAACTTGCCATTACTATCCGCAAGGCATTTTTCCTTGCAACAAACGGCCGTCCCGGCCCGGTTCTGGTTGATATGCCCAAAGATATTCTCAACGCCTCCTGCCTCTTTCAGTGGCCAGAGACGGTTGAAATCCGGGGATTCAAACCAACCCTCAAATGCCACATCAATCAGGTACAAAAGGCCGCGCATAAAATTGCAGGGGCAAAACGTCCACTTCTCTATATCGGCGGCGGTGTTATCAGTGCAGAGGCATCCGAAGAGCTCCGCGCCTTCGCCATAAAGCAGAACATACCGGTCACCATGACCCTCCAGGGACTTGGCGCTTTTGCGGGCAACCATCCGCTCAGCATGGGAATGCTCGGCATGCACGGCACCTACTGGGCGAATCAGGCCGTCAACGCCTGTGACCTCCTCATCGCCGTCGGCGCACGCTTCGACGACCGGGTTACCGGAAAAACGGCAACCTTTGCTACCCAGGCATACAAAATCCATAACGACATTGACCCCACCAACGTCGACAAAAACATCAAGGTTGATCTGCCAATTGTGGGCGATGCAAAACACTTTCTCGCTTCACTCATCGAAGAGATGCCGGAGACCGCTGAAGATCTCACACCGTGGCTCGCCCAGATTGAGGAGTGGCGCAAGAAGTGTCCGCTGACCTACAAAAACGATGACGACAAGCTCAGAACCGAATTTGTGATTGACGAAGTTTCAAAACAGACCCAGGGCAATGCCGTTGTTGTCACTGACGTCGGGCAGCACCAGATGTGGACGTCACAGTTCTACACCTTCATCAATCCCCGCTCCATCATCACCAGCGGTGGACTCGGCACCATGGGTTACGGCCTGCCGGCAGCCATCGGCGCAGCCTTCGGCGTCACCGATCGTCCAGTTATTCTCTTCTGCGGAGACGGAGGACTCATGATGAACATTCAGGAGCTTGTTACCGCCGTGTACGGTAAAATTCCCATCAAGATATTTTTGATCAACAACAGCTATCTCGGCATGGTGCGCCAGTGGCAGGAGCTCTTTCACAAAGAAAAATACTCATTTACCGATCTTGGCGACAGCAATCCCGACTTTGTTAAAGTCGCCGAAGCCTTCGGCTGCAAGGCCCTCATGGCCGACAACCCGGAAAGTGCCAAAAATGCAATCACAGAAGCCCTAGCCTGGAATCAGGGACCGGTTCTTGTCGACTTCAGGGTAGTCAAAAAAGATATGGTATTCCCCATGGTACCAGCGGGAGGCTCGATTTCAGACATGCTCCTTGAACGGTTGAACCCCAAAACCATGGTCTGAACCGGATTCTGACGGGCTTCCAGACGTGCCACACCATGCGGTATAACTGGATGCCCTATTCAGACAACCATCGTCACGTCGGGTTAAGTGAATTTGTTATCATGCCAGGCGTCACCGTCGAGATTAAAGCGATTTTTTCAACGACGGACTATTAGCTGACCACCCGACAACCATTACCCGCCAAATTTGTGAGTGGCTTTGTTAATTATTTAGAGTAATATTAGAAAATGAGTTACTGATCGCGCTGTGATGTAAATAAATGGTAGTGCGTTGCGATTTTCAGGTGCGTAAACTGATTCTGCCAATAACGATGTTTACAAAAAATTTTCTTTCAAACAGCAATCTGGCCGACGATCCGGTTTATGAATTGCTGGAATCCCTCCCTGAAGAAGCCCTTCTCATCGATCCGAACGGCCTGATTCTTAGTGCCAATACCCTGCTTGCCTCACGCTTCGGCCTCTCTGCCGAGGAGTGTATCGGAGCCAATGTCTATGACCTGATTTTAGCTGTACTGCAATTACCGGAACTTGCGGTTCACTACAGGGAAAAGATTGCAGAAGTGCTCTGTACCGGAAAACGAATGGTTTTTGAAGATGGAAAAGAGGAGCTGATTTGGAAAATCACGATTAATCCTGTCCTTTCACCGGAAAAAACTCTTTCCCGTTTGTTCATCACCATTGCGGATATTTCCGGGCAAAACCGGATGACGGCCAGACTTGATGAAAGCAAGCAAAAGTTTAACGATGCCCTGCAAGCAACGCATGCCGGCATTTGGGAATGGAATTTGGTAACTGATGAGGTTGTCTGGTCGGACGATATTTGGACTTTATGCGGATTGGTAAAGAGCCATAAAAAACCATCGATCCATCTCTGGGCAAGTCTTATGCATCCTGACGACCGGAAGTCGGCAGTAACCGCTGTTATCGAAGCTGCGAAAAACGAAACCGAGCTGACCGTCGAATATCGCGTCTGCTATCCTGATGGTTCCATGCACTGGATGATGTGCATCGGAAAACTTTTGCGTGACTTTAACAGCAGTAAGGCACGTTATATCGGGACGATTATCGATATCACCGAACGCAAGAAATTTCAGGAGAGGCTTGTTGCCGCCAATGAACGGATGCATTTTATTCTGGCCGCAACCAGGGCGGGTATATGGGAATATGATTTAAGCTCAAATACCTATATCTGGTCAGATGAAATGTGGCGTCTCAGCGGACTCAAGCCTCAGAACTGTGAGCTTACCTATGAAAACTGGATAAACACCATTATCCCGGAAGACAGGGAACGAGTGAGACAAACCACCAGTGATGCCGTAAAAAATAGCAGCAAGCACACCGATTCATGGCGTATTATTGACACTGATGGAGCTGAACGATGGCTTATGTCAAAAGGAACCCCATTTAGAGATTCCGATGGTAAAATAGTTCGGTATGCCGGTATCATGATGGACATCACCGGTCAGAAACAAAAGGAAAAAGCCCTCAAAGAGAGCGAAAATCGCTTCAGGATGCTGTTTGAAAAGCATTCATCCGTCATGCTCGTTATTGATCCTGTTACAGGCAAAATTGTGGACGTTAATCAGGCGGCTGTAAACTTTTACAAGTGGCCCACGGAAACGCTCACGCAGATGACGATCCAGCAGATCACCATTGATCCGCCTGATAGCGAGCAGAACCAGATCCATCTTTTAGCCGATGGATCAATCCGCGATGTTGACGTTTTCAGTTGTTCTATTCCATTTCATGGAAAAGAGCTGCTCTACTCCATCATCAACGACATCACTGAGCGCAAGAAGACTGAACAGGCATTGGCATCGAGTGAAAAAATGTTTCGTTCTATTGCTGAACAAATTTCCGAGATAGTTTTTGTTACGGATCAAAGTGGAATTACCACCTATGTCTCACCTGCTGTTGAAACTATTTCCGGCTATAAAACTGATGAGGTGATTGGTCATCTCTTTATCGAATTTCTGGCTGAAGAGGACATTGGGCGAGCTGTCAGTTCATTTCAGGAGGGTTTGATGAACCATACGGATGAAGTGCTCGAATACCGCTACAGGAAAAAAGATGGCTCAATCTTTTGCTCAGAAATTCATGTACAATATTATGAGCATCAGGGATTTATCGGCTATATCGGATTGATCCGTGATATTACAGACAGGAAAAACCATGAGCAGGAGTTAATTGAAAGCAAAGAGTTCCTCAAGAATATCTATGATAAGGTCAACTACTCTATTTTTGTTGTCGATATTCTGACTGACGGTTCCTACCAGTATAAGGGCATTAATCAACTTCATGAAAAACTGACCGGCATCAGGAGTGATAAGCTTATCGGAAAAAAACCGGAACATTTTTTTCCTCCTGATATTGCAGAACAGGTTATTCAACATTATGACGAGTGTATTCATACGGGTAACTCAATTCAGTATGAAGAGTCTCTGTCGTTCAAGGGCAAAGAATCTTTATGGGAGACTGTGCTGAACCCTGTTCGTAATGAGAACGGAACTATTTTCAGAATTATCGGTACCAGTGTAGAGATCACGGAACGCCGCAAAATTGAGGATGAGAGAGCAAAACTTGAAGTTCAGCTTCTGCAGTCCCAGAAAATGGAGATGGTCGGGCGACTGGCTGGAGGTATAGCCCATGATTTCAACAATATGCTGACCGTTATTCTTGGTCATACTGAAATTGGCATGGAAGAGAGTGACCCCACAATGAAAACCTATGCTAATTTTGATGCTATCCACCAGGCGGCAACCCATTCGGCCAATCTGACCCGGCAACTGCTTGCTTTTGCCCGAAAACAGATTATCTCTCCAAAAATTATTGAGATGAACGCTGCGATTACGGAAATGCTTCCTATGCTGCGGCGTATTATCGGTGAAAATATCACGCTGATCTGGGCTCCGGAATGCAAAAACTGCAATATCAATATTGATCCATCGCAGATCGACCAGATTCTTGTGAATCTCTGTATCAATGCCCGTGATGCGATAACCGGTAATGGCAGCATCACTATCAAAAACCGTTGCATTTCTCTGCCCAAAATTGCCGGTGAAACCCATAAAACAGGGGCTCTCTCAGCAGTCTATGTGTCACTTTCCGTGCATGATAATGGGTGTGGTATTGAGCAAAACGATCTTCAACATATTTTTGAGCCCTTTTTCACCACAAAAGAGCATGGTAAAGGCACTGGCCTTGGTCTTTCAACTGTCTACGGAATTGTCAAACAGAACAATGGCAATATTGAATGCCAGAGCGAACCGGGAAAAGGAACAACCGTCACGATTCATCTGCCCAAGCATGAGGCTGAGGATTCAACGAATCTGGATAAACAACAGGAGCAGGTACTTCCGAAAGGCAATCAGACAATCTTGCTTGTAGAGGATGAGCCTGGCATTCTAAAACTCTGCAAACTCATCCTTGAACGGAACGGTTATACCGTGCTGGCATTCGAGAGAGCCCTGGATGCCATCAAAATGGCAGAACGATACCATGGAACAATTGACCTGTTGGTTACCGATGTCATAATGCCGGAAATGAATGGATCCGAGCTTTCAAAAAGGCTTCTTGCCATGCTTCCGGATCTTAAAATACTCTTTATCTCAGGTTACACTGCTGACGTTATAGACCACAACACGATACTTGACAGTCAGCTTAATTTTATCCAGAAACCGTTCAGCCACAAAGCGCTGACGACCGTCATCTATAATATCCTCAATGCGGGGTTGCATCAGGGAGCAGAACCGGTCTGAACGGCAAACGGGCTACAGAGCAAAGAGCAGGCGAAAGCCAGCACTGCCGTAACGGAGACCGGGGATGCTGTGGCCACGATAAGCCGACCGGCAGCGTCCGGCATTGAAGCTCCAGCTTTCCCCATGCCTTACAGTGACGGAGTCTGTTGTCAATCCTGCATGATTGACAACAGACTCCGTCCTTTTCGCATTCGTCATAACGCAGTGTACGGAAAGGCAAGAATACTTCACGTCACTTCACTGTCATCTCATATCAAAAAAAACTTTATATTGGGATCCTTGTAAGGTTATGCAATAACCTATTTTTTTGCCTGCGGACAATATCGCAATGCCCGTATTTTTAAAATTTTTGCAAATGGGGACAGTGGACCATACCATGAGTTGCAGTCAACAGGATCAATAGACTTATGAAACACATTATATCAGTACTGGTTGAAAACAAGTTCGGCTCCCTTAACCGGGTGGCCGCCATGTTCAGCGCCCGGGGGTTTAACCTCGAGAGCATCTCCATCGGCGAAACGGAGGACACGGAGATTTCACGCATGACTATTGTAACGAGAGGTGAAGACCAGATTGTCAGCCAGGTGCTCAAGCAGTTGAACCGGCTGGTCGATACCATCAAGGTTACCGATCTGACCCGCCAGCCCCATGTTGAGCGGGAGTTGCTCCTGATGACCCTGAAGCTCAGCAAGACGGTGCAGCATGAGATTTTTGAGCTGATCAATGTTTTTAAAGGAAAAGTCGTGGATATAAAACAAAAATCCATTACTATTGAGGTCATCGGTTCTCCGGACAAGATCAACACAACTATCGATATCTTCAAGCCGTACGGCATAAAAGAGCTTGCCCGTTCTGGCGCGGTAGCGATACACCGGGGAGAATA
>CAJAIK010000124.1 GCA_903939765.1 uncultured Chlorobiaceae bacterium
ATCTGTAAAGGGCGTTATCTTGCGAGACGTTACTTCTTTATTGGCATCACTACCGCCATATTCGGCGGCTGATGTCGTTGAGATTGCCAGTACTACCAACAACAATGCTACGTAAATCAATTTCATGGGGTCCTCCAAATTACAAAATGACAGCCTGAACAGTGTCTCCTGTTTTGGAATATCGTGCTTACGACTTTCTATTCTTCCAGAAAACCAAACCACCAAGGCCAGCGCCGAGGAGGAGAAAGGTTGACGGTTCAGGAACGGATGAAAACTCTACTATACCGGGACGAATTGCCATGGCATTTATTTCGTCTGTTTTCACGTCTGGGTATTGGGAGCCGGTATACATGGCAAACCACCATGCGGCGGGCTGATAAGCCGGGAAAGTTGTGCCCGACCAGTAATAAGTCGGCATCAGATGTGTAAAAGGTTCGGTGTTGATCAGACCGCCCACCCCTTCTTTATCCTTCAAATCAACATAGTAGAGATGTGCCATGTCAGTAGATAAATTGTACCTTCAAAACCTAATCTTATTCAGTGTCATCCGGTTAGGTTCTTGCACGGTTCTTTGAGAATAGCATTGTAGAAAAAATTAATGCGTTGGCTGCATTTTCTTCTTGACATTGAGGGAAAAATTGCCCGGCCGCTTTTCGTAACTATCTGATATTACAGGGGTTACGACATGTAACTTTTCAAGCGGCTCAATCAACGCAACAAACGACGAACATTCAAAACACTCCTTACCCCGATCGCCAATCGATTCAAGCAGCAGAACATTCTTGAATCCAGAGGGGACAGACCACTGCAAATGACTTTTTATGACCAGCTTCAGGCCCTGATCTATTTCCACCTTATGGAACATGTTTCTGCTCGGGAAACGCTTCAAGCTTTTGAGCAGGATGATTTTGCCAAAGAGTGCGTCGCTCCTCCCAAGGGGATAAAAAAGAGTTCATTTTTTGAGGCAATCAATACCCGTGGCCTTGAACAACTTGTTGAAGTATTTGATGATTTAGTCAAAAAGTCCGGGACATTGCTTCCTGCGCAATTTTCTCACCTGGGCACACTGGTCGCCATTGATGGATCTTTGATTGACTCCGTTATGTCCATGGAGTGGGCCGACTACCGAACAGGTTCAAAGAAAGCAAAAGCACACATCGGGTTCGACTTCAACCGAGGAATTCCAAGAAAGATTTTCCTCACCGACGGCAAAGAGGGAGAGCGTCCCTTTGTCGATAAGATTCTTGAAAAAGGTGAAACCGGTGTTACTGATCGAGGGTATCAATGCCACGCCCGCTTTGATACGTGGCAGGCGGCGGAAAAACATTTTGTCAGCCGGATCAAAGCAGGCACCAGTAAAACCGTTATCAGAGAGAATACCGTCTCACCTGAAAGTATTGTCTTCTACGACAAGGTGGTACTTCTTGGCACCAAAGGCGTAAACCAATCAGAGAAAGAGTTACGCTTGGTTGGTTATCGCGCCGATGGCAAGGATTTCTGGGTGGCTA
>CAJAIK010000125.1 GCA_903939765.1 uncultured Chlorobiaceae bacterium
GTTTTATACCGGTGAGAATTGCCGTTGGAGGAGATGACCGACTGGTTGAAATCGGTGCAAGATATGCCTCCAGCAAGACATGTGTATTCATTCGTGAAATTGTGGGGGCGTTTGCTGAAAACCAGGATCCGTACATTCAGCAAACGGACATACTTGCTTTCGATGCTACCTGCCTGCAGAATTATCGGGCTGCTGAAGTTATCGAATACTTCTTTAAAAAAGATGTGGTCGTTCTCGCTGTGCCGCGCAACTTTCACCTTGATGAAGCCAAAGAATATTTCGCTCATGAGGCCAATGAGTTTACCCGCCTCCTGGAAGAACGGGCAGGGGCTCCTCTGGATTTGGCCAAACTTGCTGAATCGGTAGCATTGTACAACGACATCCGCAAAACCCTGAAAAGCATCTACACCTTCCAGGCTTCCAAAGATAATGTGATCTCATGGGAAGAGGTATACGACCTGATCCAGGCTGGGGATTTGCTTGACAAGAGGGAGTATCTCTCGTTGCTCACTCAGACGCTGGATGAGCTGAAAGAGCGTCAGCACCATCCGGTTATTGCTTCCGATGATGGTGACAGCAGAATCTTTCTGTCAGGAAGCCTTATTCCTCGAGGAGACCGCAAACTGATCGGCATCATCAGGTCGGTAGGGGGGCGGATTGTGGGAGACGATCTCTGGTCAGGCATTCTTCCTCATCTTGACCTTGATATCAAAGAGATCTCACCGGCAGGAGTTGCCCTTGGTTATCTGAACCGGACACCACATGCGGCATTGCCGTATCTGGATCTGGAGAGTGACCGGCGACTGAAAAAGCTGCAAGAGCGTTTGAGGGAGTTCAAGGCACAGGGGGTCATCTACCATACGCTGCGGTATTGTGATCCATTTACCTTCAAAGCCAAAGAGACAAAGAATGTACTGGCAACGTCGGGTATCCCGCTGTTGGAGATTCACACCGAGTACGCAGGATCCGATTATGAAGCAATGAAAACCAGAGTGGAGGCATTCGTGGAGATGATCAGGATCAAATCAGAGATTGCCGAGGAGCAAGGTGTTTTGGTGGATGCCTGAAATGAGTACTCAAGAAACCTGTTGAATTTCTGTAAAAAATTAAAATAGAATGAAATAATGGCGATTACTTCACCGTTTAGCTATCCTGAGGAGATCAAGGATAAATTTATAGCAACACCAGGTTTGAAATTTAAGGATGGCTCCACGGTCAGCTCTGCTGAAATCTGGGAGTTCATGACGAAAGAGGCGCCACGGCGTTTTCCCTATGCGTTCGATGCCGGAGCCAATAATATGGGCCGCTTTTCAGACGACGTTCACTTTCTGTCGGGTATTAAAAGAGGTTACCTGACTCTTACCCTGAAGGATCGGGTGATGAAGCAACATGCAGCCGGTACGCCGACCGTGCTTGTTCAGGGCGGACAGGCAATGGATGCTTACTACGCTGCCGGTGGAATCCCGGTGCGACCGGGTCTGGTCATGCAATGGGCCCGGAATATGGAGGAAGGGCTGTCTCTTCGCCAGTCAGAAACGCTTGGCCTCAATATCCTCGAATCCGGACGACGTAAAATCAGCATTGACGCATGCAATCAGATCGCAGCACATGCGGCAATAGACAACAAGGTTGTACCCATAGATTTGATTGCCCCGTTTCTTTGCCTGCGTTGTTCCGATATGTCATTTCTGGTAGAAACACACCGCAATCGGGTTCATGATATTCCACGTTACCTTGTTGATTATCCTGTCGATCACGAAAACAAGCCCTGGGCGGCAGAGTACATTGCTGTTGAGTTGCGCGAACTCATCGATAAAATTGCGGCGCTTTCCGGCAGAAAAATCACCGACGAAGTGCTCTTTGATGAGATAAAACTTGAAAATCGGGGCCGCAGAATTGCAACCGAAATTGCTGACTTATGGTGGGAAGCTGAAAATCCACCAACGAACAGTACCGACTTTTTTGGCATCGCCTTTCTTGCCAACGATTTTGTAGGAGATCCGGTCGCAGCAGTTGACCTGCTTGAGCAGAGTAAAAAGGAGATCGAAGAGCGGATTCAGAATAATGTCAAAGGATTCGGTGTTCCGGATCATGCAAAACGGCTGTTCATTTGTGGTTCCTGTGTCGGGCCGAACGCCCATCATGCGCAAACCGCAGGCGCTATTTTTGTAGGCCGTGACGATAGCTGGAGCTGCATTTCTGTGCCCGTCGAGGAAGAAGGTGATCCCTATCTCAATATTGCCAAATCAATGCTCGCATATCCTTACGAACAGCGCACAGAAAAACGTGCTGAATGGACAGCCGACATGGTAAAGCGATCCCGTGCTGACGGTGTTATTTTTATGTATCAGTGGGGTTGCAATTATCAGAGTGGTGTGGCGCGCATGATCTCGGATATTGTAAAAGAGAGGGCCGGCGTGGTTACAACATTTGTTGAAGTTGGTGAATTGGGACGTTCAGAAGCAACTGAACAGTCGACAAATCGCGTCGAGGCATTTATAGAAATGGTATAGTTTTTGAAATTCCCGGTTCTCTGCTGCGGGGGTCGGGAATTAAAAAAACAAATCAATTATAATTCTTGAGTGTAGCTTGTTTATGGTATGCAATACACCGCATAGACGGGATTTTTAAATTCCTTTATATTGTCGACATTTACAGTGTTGTTAATTAAAGATGTTGTTTGTTGAAAATGATTTTTTATAAAGCTCTTGTCATGAACGTACGTATACTTTCAAATCCGCCTTGTTGTTGCCGCTTTATAGCCCTTTGACGCAAAAGTTTTTGCTCCTTCTATAGCCATATTAATCAAATAAGCTTATAAGAAAGCCAATTCTTGCTTTCAGGATATTGGTGTTTTCTTTTCAGGTTTTGGGATAAATTTTTCAAAATATATATGCAGAAAATGTATTCAAAAGGTGAGTTGCGATGTTGTGCCTGGCCATGTTTTATTTATTGCACACAACATTATTGAATGATCGTATTTAAGAAATTTAAAATCAACTCACCAAAAGATAAAGGGAATATAATGAGTAAAAGAAAATTGACCATCCTTGTTCTTGGTGCTTTACTGATTGGACAAACCAATCTGCAGGCTGCCGAGAGCGCTGAAGCCGTGCCGCAAGAGCAACCAGTGAGCGATAAACAGCCGCAACAAGCAAGCGATTCTACAGCAGTTCCGTTCGGTTCAGAAGATCTTTCTGCTACGGACACTTCTGAAGCAGGAGGAACGGTAACACAAGCCGAGCTGGATGGCGTCAGAGCAGAAATTGCGACACTCCGGGATCAGTTAACCCAGAGGCTTGACAAGACCATTGCCAATTCAAAACGATCGCTCAATATCAGCGGTTCCACACAGACCCGTTATGCCGCCTCTTCCTCTCCCAGTAAAAACGGATTTCTTTTCAATTCGGCAATTATTTCCCTGAAAGGATACTTGAAAAGGGATTATGTGGAAGGTAAAAGTATCTCTTATACGCTTGGCCTTGGGAGTAATACCTCAACGTATAATCTTCAGCCAACCGATGCCTATTTGCAATACTCAATTGGCCAGTCTCTTGATATCGGCAAGCCTTATTTATACGTTCAAATTGGTCAACAGAAAAAACAGTTTGGCCTTGAAGCAACAACAACAGAGGATAAACAACCAGCAATCAATTTAGCCCAGTTTGCTTCAAAACTCGGTCTCTCTACACGAGATATTGGAATTCGCCTGTACGGAGATTTGTTTCCGGTTGTAGACCTGGGGTACAATTATCGTATCCCGCTTATTGAGTATTCTTTAGCTCTTTATAATGGTTCCGGACCGAACACCGCAGATACGAACCTGGATAAAGATATTGAGGGAAGGATCGTCATCAATGCACCGGCAGGTTATTACTCGCCCTATCGTGGTTTGGCGTTAGGTGGCTCTTATTATAAAGGCAAGCAGGATCTTTACAAGGGTACTACTCTTATTACCAAAGGAGAGGGAGAAGGGGATAAAATACGCTATGGAACTGATCTCTCTTACGTCAGCGCTCCATTCGGATTTACTGCTGAGTATGTTATCGGAAAAGATGAAAAAGCGCTATCAGGCACGACGCTTGCAAACGCAGTAAGAGCAACTACGGAAAGCAAGGGTTATACGGTGACACTGTTCTATGAGTGGGGCGAGCAGTTCTACAAAAATTCAAGAAGTCAGTCCAGAAATGACGACTGGTGGCCCACAACATTCCAGCCGTTTATTCGTTATGATCATTGGGATCCGGACACGGCGGTTGCCAATAATGAATCAAATATTACAACGCTTGGCTTCAATTTTTTCTTTGCTGAAACAACCAAGTTTCAGTTGAATTACAGCTTAAGTGATGATAAGGCAACACACGTGAAACAGAACACCTTTGCAGCACAATTCCAATTTGGATTTTAATTGACTTAAAAACATGAGAAGGAGAATAAACATGAAAAAGTGGATAAAAGCTTTACCAATCGTAGCCCTGTTGTTTGTGACAGGGGTGGCACACGCAGAAGAAAAACCGAAAGTGATTCGGATTGGCGGTGGAGGAAATGCCCTGAATCTCCCACAGGCCAGCGGTGCAATCGGGTGGGTCAATGAACAGGGCTTGCTGGAAAAAGAGTTTGCCAAAGACGGTATAAAAATTGAGCGCACCTACTATAAAGCTATGGGCCCCGGTCAGAATGAAGCTATTGCCTCAGGTTTGATCGATTTTGGTTCTGCGGGTGATCTCGTTACCGTTGTTGGCAGGGCTGGCGGGTTGCCGTACAAAATTATCAGTACGAGCGGAGCGGGCGGCAGTAATATCTATATCCAGGTCAATCCAGCCTCAGGCATCAAATCACTGAAAGATCTCAAGGGGAAGAGGATCGGCTATCAAAAGGGAACCTATCTTCACCTTGCCTTCAACAGAATTCTTGATGCGGTTGGTTTGACTGAAAAAGAGATCAGAGGAGTGAATTTAGTTAATGCTGACGCACAGGCTGCACTTGCAACAAACAGCGTTGATGCTATAGTGAGTAGTTCTGACCGCCCCCTTGTTGATCAGGGAGTTGCAAAACTGCTTTTTGATACCCGCAAGTATCCCCAGTTTAAAAGTGGTCCGGGTTCAATTTTTGTAACCGAAGCCTTTGCAAACAAGTATCCTGAAACCACCAGGAGAGTGCTTAAGACTCTTCTTAAAGGATATTACTGGGCATCAAAACCGGAGAACCAGGAAGCCATTATTGCTTCATCGGTAAAAAACGGAGGTACTTACAAACATATCAAAGCGGATCTGATTGGTGCTCTTCCTCCAAAAGAGAGGTATGACCCGACCGTCACGACCAAAGTGCTGAAAGATTATCAGGAGATCATTGATTTCGCCTTTAAACGCGGCATCATCAGAAGGCGCTATAATGTCAGCGAGTTGTTTGATCTTCGTTTCCAGGCTCCTGCTTTAAAAGAACTCGGCTATGATAAATACTGGGTACATAATTAAGCGCTTGAGGTTAGACAAAAGATGAAACACAGGGGTGAAGCCGTGGTTTTACCCCTGTTGATGCAATAATGACCTGATTGATCGAAATTCTGAAATAATCTGAAAAACGGAGTAGAAAATGTCTTTTAGCGGTAAATATTTTGCAGGTGTTGATGTCGGTTCACTGGCGGCAAAATCAGTGATTTTGAAGGATGGCGAGATTTTTGCCACAGGTCTTCTCAAAAGTGGTGTGAATTCGGTCGAAAGCGGATTAAGTGCCTTGAACCTCGCTCTGGACGCGGCCAGACTTAAAAAGGAGGATCTCACCTATATCGTCGGAACCGGTTACGGTCGGGTTTCTGCGCCCTATGCCAACAAGGCCGTAACTGAAATTACCTGCCATGCCAAAGGTGCAAACTATCTGCATCCGACTGTTCGTACCATTATTGATATGGGTGGCCAGGATTGTAAGGCAATACGAATAGATGAGGATGGAGCTGTTGTTGATTTTGCCATGAACGATAAGTGTGCAGCAGGTACCGGTCGTTTTCTTGAGGTGATGGCTGAGGTGTTCAAGGTAAAACTTGAGGATCTGGGCGCTATAGCTCTTTCGGCCACCGATACCGTGCCCATGAGCAGTACCTGCACGGTTTTTGCCGAGTCGGAAACGATCTCCCTGGTTGCGCGAGGCGAAAAACCTGAAAACATTCTTAACGGCATTCATCATTCAATAGCCAATCGTATTGCCGGACTTTTTTCAAGAGTTGGCATTGCAAGTGATGTCTTTTTTTCAGGTGGTGTAGCAAAGAACACCGGTATGAAGAGTGCCATCGAACAGGCGCTGAAAGTCACCATTGTTCATCCCGAAATTGATCCCCAGCTTATCGGCGCTTTGGGCGCTGCCGTTATTGCCCGCAGTTTTGCCAAAAAGGAGGGACTATGGGCTTAAAGACTCTTGATAAAATTGCAGCGGCTTTACAGCGCCGTCCCTTTGAACTTGAACAACTGCGCAAAGAGGGAAAAAGAGTTGTCGGATGGCTTGCCTACAACATTCCGGAAGAGATCATCTATGCGCTTGGACTTATTCCAATACGAGTGGGGCAGGGTGGAGACGGGCGGCTTGTTGAAGTCGGTGCACGCCATATTTCGACCAAGAATTGTGTTTTTGTGCGTCATGCTCTTGGCCAATTCGCAGAAAAAACCGATCCATACATAAAACAGCTCGATCTGGTTGCTATTGATGCTACCTGCATTCAGCTCTACCGGCTTGAAGAGCTTATCAGCTTCTATTTCGGCTATAAAACAGTGGTA
>CAJAIK010000126.1 GCA_903939765.1 uncultured Chlorobiaceae bacterium
ATGATTCAATCGAAAACGATACGATCATCAATGGCAAGATCATCAATCGTGTCAAGGGTGGTATGACGGTCTCCCTTTCCGGTGTTGAAGCCTTCCTTCCCGGTTCGCAGATTGATGTCAAGCCGGTTCGTGATTTCGATGCTCTTGTCGGTCAGACCATGGACTTCAGGGTTGTCAAAATCAATCCGGTTACACAGAATATTGTTGTCAGTCATAAAGTTATTCTCGAAGAGGCCTATGCCGCACGCCGTGAAGAGATGCTTGCCAATATCAAGGTGGGAATGGTTCTGGAAGGTACAGTCAAGAACATTACCGACTTCGGTATCTTCGTCGATCTTGGCGGTCTTGATGGTCTGGTGCACATCACCGACATCACCTGGGGCAGAATCAACCATCCTTCCGAGGTTGTTGATCTTGACCAGCCGATCAAGGTTGTTGTTGTCGGCTTTGACGAGAACACCAAGAGAGTCTCGCTTGGCATGAAGCAGCTTGAGTCTCACCCTTGGGAAAATATCGAGATCAAATATCCTGTCAGTTCGAAAGCGCAGGGCCGCGTTGTCTCCATTACCGATTACGGCGCTTTTGTCGAAATCGAGAAGGGCATTGAGGGGCTTGTCCACATCTCAGAGATGAGCTGGACACAGCACATCAAGCATCCGGGTCAGTTTGTCACCCTTGGTCAGGAAGTAGAGTGTGTGATCCTCAATATCGACAAGGATCATACCAAGCTCTCCCTCTCCATGAAGCGTGTGAATGAGGATCCATGGATTGCCCTCTCTGAAAAATACATTGAAGGCTCTCTCCACAAGGGCAGTGTCAGCAATATCACCGATTTTGGTGTCTTTGTTGAGCTCGAACCCGGTGTTGACGGTCTGGTTCATATTTCTGACCTTTCATGGACCAAGAAAATCCGCCATCCAAGTGAGCTGGTCAAAAAGAACCAGGAGCTGGAAGTCAAGGTTCTCAAGTTTGACGTCCATGCCCGCCGTATCGCTCTTGGCCACAAACAGATCAACCAGGATCCCTGGGACGAGTTTGAGCAGAAGTATGCCGTAGGTGCAGAGACTCCGGGTGAGATTTCACAGATCATCGAGAAGGGCGTTATTGTCATTCTGCCTGGTGATGTTGATGGTTTTGTGCCGGTATCACATCTGCTTCAGGGCGGAGTAAAAGATATTCATTCATCGTTCAGCATCGGCGATGCACTGCCTCTTCGTGTCATTGAATTCGACAAGGAGAACAAGCGCATCATTCTTTCCGCGCTTGAATATTTCAAGGACAAGAACAAGGAAGAGATCGAAGCCTACCTGGCGGCTCATCCCAATGAGAAAAAGGAGATTGAGGCGGCTACGGCTGAACTCGAACCTCCGGTCAAATCCTCCGACAAAAAAGTGAGCGAGAGAGCGTAACAAAAGACACTCTCTCTGGTGACATGCAGTAACAAAAAAAGCCTTCTCTTTATCAGGGAAGGCTTTTTTTGTTCAGTAACCGTAACTTTTCAGCAGGTTGTTTTTCTTTCGCCAGTCAGGCCTGACCTTGATGAACAGTTCAAGAAACACGGGACGACCAAGCATCTCCTCAATATCTTTGCGTGCCGTCTGGCCAAGCTTTTTCAGGGCCGTTCCCTTGCTTCCGATCAAAATTTGTTTTTGTGTATCACGCTCAACGATCACGGAGCAGCGGATGAGATCCTTTCTTGTCGGATCGTTTTCGTGCTGCTCCTTGAACTCGTCAATGACCACTTCAGTCGAGTAGGGTACCTCACGGCCATAGAGCAGAAATATTTTTTCGCGTATGATTTCACTTACAAAAAAGCGTTCCGGAGCCGTACTGAGTGTATCTTCGGGATAGAGTGGATAGTTGAGAGGAAGGAACGGGCGGATGGCATCGATGAGCTCGGGGAGGTTGCTCCCTTTCAGCGCTGAAACGGAGAGAACAGCCGCAGGGTTCCAGGTATTCCTGACAAACTCTTCAGCCAGTTTTTGACGCTCAGGGGTGACAAGGTCGCACTTGTTGAGCACGGCAATAACCGGTTTTCCTGCTGGTTTCAGCCAGTTATTGAAGAGCTCTTCGGCGAAAAGCCGGTCAAAAAAATCTTTTTTGCCTGAATAGGGCAGGAGTGCAATGACGACATCAGCATCCTTGAGGGTATCGCGGATAACACCAAGCATCGATTCATGAAGTTTCTGCTGTGGCTTCATGATACCCGGCGTATCGAGAAAGATAATCTGGCACTTGTCGTTATGATAGATGCCGGTAATTTTTTTTCTCGTAGTTTGCGGCTTATGTGTTACAATAGAGAGCTTGTAGTCGAGCAGTTCGTTAAGCAGGGTTGACTTGCCTGCATTGGGCGGTCCGATAATAATCGCAAAACCGCAGGAAAAAGGAGAGGATGCCATGGAACTTTTTTGTGAAAGGTTCAGTCTGTTCATACAAGTACGGTAGCTCACTATACTAAATTAAGCTCTCTCATGATAATGAAAAAGGGGTAACTCACTACTCGAATGGAAAAACAATCCAGTCACGACCCGTGGCTTCTGATTCCGACGGCAGGACTTCTGGTTTTCGGACTGATGGCCATCTACAGCGCAACCAATGGATCCGGTGACACTTCACTTTTTTACCGTCAGTTGGCATGGGCTTTTTTTGGCCTTGTTGCGTTGGTGTTTGTCGCCTATAATGATGTTCGTTTTGTCAAGGATAACGCCTATATTTTTTACGCTGTCGGGATTCTTCTCCTTGTGGCTGTGCTGATATTTGGTAAAAAAATAGCGGGACAGACCAGTTGGATGAAAATAGGATGGTTCAGTTTTCAGCCTTCCGAAATAGCCAAGATAGCCACTATTCTTGCCTTTGCACGATTTCTTGCCGATGATGAAACGGATATCCGTTCAATAAAGCATCTGCTGATTACTCTGGCGATTCCATTTACCCCCGTTCTGCTCATTATGCTGCAGCCGGATATGGGTACCATGCTGACCTTTTTGCCATTGATCGCCACCATGCTTCTTATGGCAGGTTTTGATATCTACATTCTTATGCTGATCGTTTTCCCGATCACGCTTATCGTCTCTGGTTTTTTTAATATTTATTTTATTATTGCTCTCGCACTGATCTTTATGATTTTGCTGATGGTGCAGCATAAAAAATTCAACGTTCATCAACTCATTGTTATCGGTTCAGCTCTTGCTGCAAGCCTTTTTACCCACCGATTTGCCAGTGAAATTCTCAAGCCTCATCAGATCAAAAGGATTCAGACCTTTATTGATCCCATGTCGGATCCCCGGGGAGCAGGATACAATGCACTCCAGGCTAAAATAGCCATAGGTTCGGGTGGTTTTTTTGGAAAAGGATTTCTCCAGGGAACGCAGACCCAACTGCGTTTTATTCCTGCCCAGTGGACTGATTTTATTTTTTGTGTTATTGCCGAAGAGTTCGGTTTTCTTGGCGCAGCACTCTTGATTGCGATGTACCTCACACTGATTCTCAGAATCATCTGGGCTATTTATTCGATAAACAACAAATTTGTTGACTTGACACTTTCAGGATATGCCTCACTGCTCTTTATCCATGTTTTTGTCAATATCGGGATGACACTTGGTATTATGCCTGTGATTGGTGTGCCTTTGCCGTTTGTCTCTTATGGCGGCTCCTCCCTGGTCGGCAACATGATCATGGTTGGATTGGCGATGAATTTTTATCGCAACAGGAGAAGTCTCGGCTATTCAGTGAGATTGGAGTAATCGTTTTCCGTTTTGCCAGTGACGGAAAAAAACCGGGAATATGAAAAAACATACAAATAAAAAAGTTGCGGCTGTAACTCTTGGATGTAAACTGAACTATTCGGAAACGTCCGCTATTCTTGATGATTTATGCGGAGAGGGATGGCAACTCTCATCAATTGAGGATGGGGCGGATCTTATTGTGATTCATACCTGCGCAGTGACCAAACAGGCTGAACAGAAATGCCGTCAGAAAATCAGGGGGATTATCAAAAAAAATCCCGCCAGCCGCATAGCGGTTATTGGCTGTTATTCACAGTTCAATCCAGAGGCGCTCTCTGCAATAGAGGGCATCGATGCCATACTTGGCAGCAACGATAAATTTGATATACAGTCATATAATGATGTTACACCTGGCACCATACCGCTTCCTCTTGTCAAGGTCTCACCGGCAGGTACATTTGAGAAAATCTATCCGGGATATTCACTTCATGCAGCAGACAGTGTGGACAGAACCCGTGCGTTTTTAAAAATCCAGGATGGCTGTGATTACGGATGTTCATACTGTGCGATTCCTCTTTTCAGAGGCCGATCGCGCTCACTGCCTGCCGCAACTCTTGTCGAGCGGGCCCATCTCCTTGCATTGTCCGGTTACCGGGAGATTGTGCTTACCGGGGTCAATACGGGCGATTATCGCTCTGGTAGTCTCAAGCTGTGCGATCTTTTACGCAAGCTTGAAGAGGTCAGTGTCAGTCGTATCCGTATCAGTTCCATAGAACCTGATATTGTTGATAATGAGCTGATTTCGCTTGTTGCGGGATCAAATAAAATTGCACCTCATTTTCATATTCCCCTTCAAAGCGGATCCGACACTATCCTCCGGGCCATGCGCCGCCGTTATGATACCGCCCTGTACCGCGACAGGGTACTGCAGTCGGTTCAGCGCATTGCGGATTGCGCCATCGGCGCTGATGTGATTGTTGGTTATCCTGGTGAAACAGAGGAGGATTTTATCCTTATGTACCGTTTTCTTGAGCAGCTTCCCCTCGCCTCTCTTCATGTGTTCAGTTGTTCCGTCCGGCCAGGCACCTCGCTTGCCCGTCAGATTGCAACCGGGGAGCGCAAGCCTGTTGACCCGGTAGAGATAAGGCGTCGCTACAGGGAGCTGACTGAGCTTGGATTGAGGCTTGAAGCCCATTTCAAGGGTCGTTTTATTGGAAAAGAGTGCAAGGTGCTGTTTGAGCGCTCAAAGCCTGCTGGAAAGGGTATGCTGCAGTGCAGCGGCTATACGCGCAACTATCTCAAAGTCGCGGTTGCATGCGCCGACCTCCAGCAGCAACAAGCCCTCGTGGGCAAGGAATTGCCGGTATTGATAGACTCTCTTGACAAGGATTTGAATTTAAAAGGGATCGTGCTATCTTGAATTTCAGGACAAACCTTATCTCATCTTATCAACACAATCATTGTCTATCCATGCCCATTAAATCCCGTATCCGTTCGATTCCCGATTATCCAAAAAAAGGGATTCTTTTTCGTGATATTACCACACTCATCAAGGATCCAGTAGGCTTCAGGCTGGTTATTGACAGTCTGACACAGCACTATCTGCAGGAGGGAATGGATTTTGATGTCATTGTCGGTATTGAGGCAAGAGGATTTATTATCGGCGGCGCCCTCTCCTATGCCCTTGGCAAAGGGTTTGTGCCCGTCAGAAAGCCAGGGAAACTGCCTGCAGACGTTGTTTCGCAGGAATACCAGCTTGAGTACGGAAGTGACAAGATCGAGATTCACGTTGACGCACTTGTTCCGGGCCAAAAGGTTCTTCTTGTTGATGATCTGCTTGCAACCGGCGGCACGGCTCTTGCCGCAGCAGCCCTTGTTGAAAAAGTAGGAGGAATTGTTGCCGAGATGGCTTTCATTGTGAACCTGCCCGATATCGGAGGTGAGAGAAAACTTCTCGAAAAGGGATACAGTGTATACTCACTTACCGACTTTGAAGGGGAGTAACAAGCAGCTCGGTGCAACAAAGCCCTGTTTTCGGCACAACACCACCCAAACGGCAGCTCCGGCTGCCGTTTATCGTTCACTGGCCCCCTTTTCGCCACTCGCACTATCGACCATCTATTCGCTATCGACTTTCAGGCTTTCACTCACTGCGTGCTTGAACTCTTTTGAAATTTTGAATGTCGGTACGTTTTTAGGCTCTACGCTCACCTTTTCACCGGTACGCGGGTTTCTTGCCTGGCGGAAATTCTTATGCCTGATATTGAATGAGCCGAACCCCCTGATCTCAATACGTTTTCCGGTTTTCAGTGAATCAATGATGCTCTCAAACAGGCAGTCAACCACCGACTCTGTTTCATTCTTTGTCAGGCCTGTTCTGTGAGCGATAACATTGACAAGATCCGCTTTTGTGGTTGTTTTTCCCATGGTAAGAAATGGCTTGGGTTACTGTGAAGTATATACTTATTTAAACCAAAGATGAAGAGCGACAATTCCCATAAAAACAGCAAAAGCTTTACGGAGCATCTCACCCGAAAGATGTGTTGCAATTTTTGCACCAAAATAGGCCCCCCCAAAGAGCCCGGCGGCAATAACAAGGCCAATCCAGATGTTCCCGGCAGAAATTTTTCCGGCGCGATAATACTCCAGTATACCCAGAAAACCTACCGGCAGAAGCAGTGCCATCAGCGATGTTGCAATGGCGCTCTGCTGCGTCATCCCGAAGAGCAGCACCAGGGCAGGAACAATAATGATGCCTCCACCAACACCAAACAGACCTGACAGAAGGCCAGCCGCAACGCCGACAACAAGCAATCCAATGAGCTGAACGGGATTCATGCTCTTATCCCGGCCATGCTGCAGAAGGGGATGAAGCCGCTTGCTGCTCATACTCTGTAATCTCTTTTATCTCCATTGCATTGAGTGACTCTTTTTCGATAAGAATTTCGGCAAGGCGATGCAGCACTGCGTTTTTTTCCCTGAGAATGGTCTTTGCATTTTCCATGCATGCCATAATAATACGGCGAACCTCAACATCAATCTGCAGGGCAGTCTCCTCACTGTACTCGCGAATATGGGAGTAATCCTTTCCAAGAAATACCTCCTTGTGGCTGTCGCCATAGTTGATTGGGCCGAGTATTTCACTCATTCCCCACTGTCGCACCATTCGTCGTGCCAGATCGGTAGCCTTTTCAATATCGTTTGCCGCGCCGGTACTAATCTCACTGAATACAAGCTCTTCGGCAACCCGGCCTCCCAGTGCATAGGTAATCATGGCAAGCAGATACTCCCTGTTATGGGTATAGCGATCCTCAAGCGGCAGGTAGGCGGTAAGCCCGAGACTCCGTCCCCTTGGAATAATGGTCACCTTGTGAATCGGATCTGACCCTCTGGTATACATTGAAACCAGCACATGACCCGCTTCGTGATAGGCCGTCAGCTTTTTCTGCTCATCGGAAATGAACATGCTTTTTCTTTCCGGGCCCATCAATATCTTGTCGCGCGCCTGCTCAAAATTATTCGCTGTAATAAGCTCCTGCCCATTGCGTGCTGCAAGCAGTGCCGCTTCATTGACAAGATTGGCCAAATCAGCGCCGGAGAATCCAGGAGAGCTTTTTGCGAGCACATTGATATCGACACTCCCGTCAAGAGGTGTATTTTTTGTATGGATTTTCAGAATAGCCTCTCGACCGCGAATATCAGGTTTGTCGATGGTGATCTGGCGATCAAAGCGGCCCGGTCGCAGCAACGCCGTATCAAGCACATCAGGGCGGTTTGTTGCTGCAATCAGGATCACATTCTCATTTGTGGTAAAACCATCCATTTCAACAAGCAGTTGGTTCAGCGTCTGCTCCCGTTCATCATGCCCGCCACCAAGTCCGGCACCCCGGCTTCGTCCGACCGCGTCAATTTCATCGATAAAGACGATGCAGGGCGAATTCTTCTTGGCCTGTTCAAAAAGATCCCGCACCCTTGCCGCACCGACGCCGACAAACATTTCAACAAAATCCGCGCCTGAAATGGAGAAAAAAGGAACCTTTGCCTCTCCGGCGATCGCTTTGGCAAGCAGGGTTTTACCCGTGCCGGGTGGCCCGAGAAGCAACACTCCTTTTGGGATTTTTCCACCAATTTTCTGGAATTTTTCAGGATTCGTGAGAAACTCTACCGTTTCCTGCAACTCCTCAACCGCCTCGTCAACACCAGCTACATCCTTGAACGTTATTTTAACCTCAAATTCGCTCACCATTTTGGCGCGACTTTTACCAAAGCTGAAAATATTTTTTTGCTGGTTCCCGTTCTGACTGCCCATTCGCCGGACAAGAAAAAAATAGAGGAGACCAAAAATAATCCATGGGGCGAAGAGCACAAAAAAGGTGTTCAGGCCGCTCGTACCCTCCTCAATCTTGAGCTGTATCCCTTTTTCTGCCAACATGTCTGCCTGCTCCAGGCTGAACGAGGGTACCCTCACAGCAAAGTGATCACCCTGCACCTTTGTTTTATTGATCAACTGCAGTTGGGTCGAAGCGTTAAGCGTTCCGTTCAGGATTGCTGATTTATCTTCGAACGTTTTCACCCTCACCTCGGTAACGAGGTTTTTCGAAAGTATGGATTTATACTCGTTATAGGTAATTTCAGGGGTGTCGGTTCCGGAAAAAAATCTCTGAAACATAAAGAGCATAAAGAGCCCCGCAATCAGAAAAATAAGAAAGCCGGGAATCTTGCCCTGTGCACCTCCTCCCCCTCCCTGAAACCATCCGGAGTTACGCTCCTCTTCATTCACCGGTTTGAATTTATTGCGGGAAGCATCTTTTCCTGACTTCTTTACGGGATTTTCAGGCATAAAACAGACTGAATGATGATATAAAATGTAACTTGCTATCTTGAAAGTAATTAAATTTAAAACGACAATCGAAAACAAAAAGTTTATTTACAATCTTTCATTGACCGAAAAGTTTTCTCCTTTACATCCACAGAATTCAAGACTTTCGGGTTAATCTTTTATCTTATGACTTGAAAGCAGCGAGTTTTTTTTAAATTCACAGCTCTTGCGAAAGTTGCCTGTCAAAAACAATTAACAGTACGACGCTTATTATGGTTGGTCAAAGGGTTAGAACCAGGTTTGCACCTTCTCCAACAGGATATTTACATGTCGGTGGTCTGAGAACCGCCTTGTATAACTACCTGTTTGCAAAAAAAATGCATGGAGAATTCATTATCAGGATTGAAGACACTGATCAAACAAGGAAGGTTGAGGGGGCGCAGCAGAATCTTGTCAAGTCCCTCGAATGGGCAGGGATTGTGGCTGATGAAAGTCCTGAAAAAGGCGGAAATTTCGGTCCCTATGTCCAGTCCGAAAGGCTTGATATCTATGCCCGCTATTGTCAGCAACTGCTTGACGACCAGCACGCCTACTACTGTTTTGCCTCGCATGAGGAGCTTGAGGAAAACCGCCAGCTTCAGATAAAGCAGGGGCTTCAGCCGAAATACAACAGGAAATGGCTGCCTGAAGAGATGGGTGGCTCCATGCCTCCAAGTGCCATAAGAAAAAAACTTGACGAGGGTGGCCCCTATGTCATCCGCATGAAAGTGCCCGATTACGTTTCAGTCTGGTTTGAGGATATTATCAGAGGCCCCGTTGAATTTGATTCAGCGACCATTGATGATCAAGTGTTGATGAAATCCGATGGATTTCCAACCTATCATTTTGCCAGTGTCATCGATGACCACCTGATGGAGTTTACCCACATTATCCGTGGAGAGGAGTGGCTCTCCTCCATGCCCAAACACCTTCTCCTCTATGAGTTTTTCGGCTGGGAGCCTCCAAAGGTTGCCCATCTGCCGCTTTTGCTTAATGCTGATCGCTCAAAACTGAGCAAACGCCAGGGCGACGTTGCCGTCGAAGATTACATCCGCAAGGGGTACAGCAGTGATGCAATCATCAATTTTGTAGCCATGCTTGGCTGGAACGAAGGAGAGGGGAGCCAGCAGGAGGTCTACAGCATGGAGCAACTGATTGAGAAATTTTCGCTCGAGCGGGTTGGCAAAGCCGGTGCCGTTTTCAATATCGACAAACTCAACTGGCTCGAAAAACAGTATATCAAGAGCCGGCCTACCGAGAATCTTGTTGCGGTCATAAAGCCGATTCTTCTTGCCGAGCTTGAGCTTAAAGAGTCGCTGATGCCCCCGGAGGTAATTACCAGTGATGCTTATCTCGCAAACGTCATAGAGCTGATGCGCGAGCGTGTTGGATTTGAGCATGAATTTGTCTCCTTCTCCTCCTACTTCTTTTTTGAGCCAGCGACCTATGATGAGGAGGCTGTCAAGAAACGCTGGATGGCTGACACCAATGCTCTTCTTCGTGAGTTTACCGACATTCTGTACTCTCTTGAAGAGTTCACTGCCGACAATATTGAGGTAAAACTCAAGGAGTTTGTTGCTCCAAAGGGCCTTAAAGCGGCGGCTCTCATTCACCCTTTGCGGATCGTTGCTTCCGGTGTGAGTTTCGGGCCGAGCCTCTATCACATGCTCGAAGTACTCGGAAAGGAGACGGTACTCCGTCGTATCCTCAAGGGAATTGAGCATATTGATGTTCCCTCTTAGCACAGGCATGAGGAGCAGGGAGCAGACATGCAAATGCTCCCTGCGGTTGTTTTTTCTTTTGAAGTGAAAGAATTATTCCTATATTTTGCCTCTTGATGGACAGATAGCTCAGTTGGTAGAGCAAAGGACTGAAAATCCTTGTGTCGTGGGTTCGATTCCCTCTCTGTCCACACCGATGTAACTGAAACGCTTTTTTTGCTGCGACGGTTGCACAATACTTTCTCCGCCTCTTTATTCCTGTTCAATCCACATTACCTGACTCTGCCTCTCTTATGCAAGGTATCCTGTAATGCTCTTCGTGTTTGAACATCACCAACCGATAGCATGAATATTACCACAAAGCTCGATCATGAACTCTGGCACAATATGCAGGATCCGGGCGCTTATGAGTGGTGGTATTTTGATGGAGAAGACACCGAAAGCGGTCTCTCTTTTGTGCTTATCTGGTTTTCCGGTTTTCCGTTTTCTCCTTATTACACAAACCATTATGAGAAGTGGAAAACCAGCCGCACTTCCTCAGCCCCTCTGCCATCCAACTACTCGGGTTTCAGCTTCCAGTTATATGAAAATGGTCACGAGATCGTCAACTTTATCAAGGAAGGGCGTCAAGAGCTTTTTCAAAGCAGCATCACCGATATCGGTGTCACGTTTGAAAAAAACCGCTTTACCCATAACGCACTGCGGGACGAGTACACCCTTGATATTGACTTTTCCTTCCCCGCCCGTCAAAAAGAGATAACGGCAACTCTTCTGTTCAAGGTACGGCGGAGGATCATCTACGAAAAAAAAGATACAAACAATAACGGCAGGGTACCGCTTCACCAGTGGCTGTTAAGTGTTCCAAAAGCCCATGTTGAAGGAACGATTACAATAACGGAACAACGGAGTGGCACATTCCGCTCCATTCCTGTCAGAGCAACCGGATACCATGATCATAACCTTGGTGCAGTCCCCATGCAGGAGTATATCTCCCGCTGGTACTGGGGCAGGGCGTTTTCACGGCAGTTCGATCTCATCTATTATGTGGTTTATTTCAAAAACAACGACTATCAGCCGCTCGCCCTGCTGGTTCTTCACGACAACCTGACTCAAAAAGTTATCATTCACGATACGGTGAGCTTTCGTGAAAGCAATTTCCGGAGCGGTCTCTTTTCGCCCCGTCACAGTCGCGATCTTGACCTGCATTATGAAAATATACGGCTGAAGATCCACCATGACCGGGTGCTTGACGCCGGGCCGTTTTATCTCCGTTTCACATCAGCAATCTCATTGCAGAGAGAGGGGCAGGAGATAGAAGGAATCAGGGGTATATCGGAATTTCTCAATCCCCAGCGTCTGCAATCAAAGTTTATGCGTTTTTTTACCTGCGGGCGGATCTGGCGGGATGGAAAGTCGTCGATCATTTACAACAGCTATAATGGTTTTAAGCGCTCTTTGGATTGGAATAATCAATGAAAAAATTATAAATTCTCTCTCGGTTCAGGTTAGCATGAATATTTGCTTTAAAGTTACTGTAGTGCAGAAGCAATCCTGAAAACGTCTGTGACAGTGGCTCCTGTTTAACGTATGGGTGACAGATGCCTTTTGATTTTATAACAATAGATTTAAAAAGGAGACAGGTTGTAATGGCACAACAAGGTAATTTCAAGGGCCCGTCAAGACTGGGTGAACTTGGACATGGTGCAACACTCTCTTCCGCTGGTACGGTTTCCGGCGGCAAGCCTCGTGCTCAGGGGTTGAAGGATGTTGATTTTGAACGTCGCAGTTTTCTTGTAAAAGTTGTGGGGGGAATCGGTGCAGCAGTAGCCATATCGACCATCTATCCGGTGATCAAATACATTGTCCCGCCCGTCAAAAAGTTTTCAAACCTCAGCGAAAAGGTTGTCGGAAAAGCCTCTGATGTTCCTGAAAACACTGGAAAGATTTTCCAGTTCAACAAAGACAAGGTGATCGTCATCAACGACAACGGTAAACTCACCGCATGCAGTGCAGTCTGTACCCACCTTGGCTGCCTTGTGCATTGGGACAATGCCCAGAATCTTATCGCCTGCCCCTGTCATGGAGCAAAATACAAACAGACGGGAGAGATCATCTCCGGTCCTCAGCCTTTACCTTTGCCCGGTTTTAAAGCAAGGGTTGAAGGGGAAGATCTCATTATTTCAAAAGCTTAACCTTTAATTCTTGAAAACCAAGGGAGTCAGGAAAGATGGCTGAAAACAATCAGAACGCTGTGGCTGGAAGTGCTCCGGTCAAGCAAAATCCCGTCGTGACCAAAGGCGGTGTCTATAAACCTGCGGTAGAGCGAGCCGACGCGAATCCCTACAAGGATTCCCGACTCAGTTCCGTTGGCGCATGGCTTCAGGAGCGATTCTATGTCGTCATGCCGGTAATCGATTACCTGAAGAAAAAGGAGGTGCCAAAACACCGACTCTCATTCTGGTACTATTTTGGCGGCCTTGGCCTCTTTTTTTTCATGGTACAGATCGTTACAGGGTTGCTGCTGATGCAGTACTACAAACCAACGACTGCTGAGGCCTATGCCTCATTTGTCTTTCTTCAGCAAGAGGTCTCTTTCGGCTGGCTTATCCGCCAGATCCATGCATGGTCAGCGAACCTCATGGTCCTGATGGTTTTTGTGCATATGTTCAGTTCCTTTTTTATGAAGTCCTACCGCAAGCCACGTGAGCTTATGTGGTTGACTGGTTCTGTGCTTTTTGTCCTCACGCTCGGTTTCGGATTTACCGGCTATCTTCTTCCCTGGAATGAAATTGCATTCTTTGCAACCCAGGTTGGGACTGAAGTGCCCAAAGTTGCTCCAGGCGGTGCTTTTATTGTCAACATTCTTCGTGGTGGCGAAGAGGTTACCGGTGAAACGCTTACCCGTATGTTCTCGGTACACGTTGTGCTGCTGCCAGGCCTTCTCCTGTTGCTTCTTTCGGCCCATCTGCTTCTTGTGCAGATCCTTGGAACTTCAGCGCCAATCGGCTACAAAGAGACCGGACGCATCAAAGGCTACGATAAGTTTTTCCCTACCTTTCTTGCAAAAGACGCCATCGGCTGGCTGATCGGTTTTGGCCTTATCCTCTATCTTGCCGTGTTTTTCCCGGGGCCGGTAGGTATTGAAGCCAATCCTCTTGCTCCTGCACCGATGGGCATCAAGCCGGAATGGTATTTCTGGGCGCAGTTCCTTATGCTGAAAGACTTCAGCTTCCCGAATGGCGAACTTATTGCTATTTTTGTCATCACTCTGGGTGCTGCTTTCTGGTTCTTCATTCCCTTCCTTGACCATCGCGCATCAAGAGAGGAGAAAAGCCCGATATTTACCATCATAGGCCTTCTCTATCTTGCCGGTCTGGTCATCAACACCTATCGTGTTTTTGCCGAGTACGGCTGGTAAACAGGCACTTGCTCTTTCCAATACAAAAGCCCGGTTCAGCCGGGCTTTTGTGTTGGTGTCGCTGTATGGTACAAGCCATTTTCAAGCTCTCTGCAGTAACAACTCTCCCATCTCATAGCCCGAAAGGAACGCCTGCATGTCGAGCTTTTCAGATGCTTCTAACCATTCGCCGACAGATGCTTCCCATTCCGTCGGGGTTTTCGGTTGTTGCAGTAACTCCTGTAAAGCCAGCCAGGAGACAAGAAGAGTAAAACGATGTTCCCTGAACCAGCTTTTCTTGTGCCGGTCATCAAACTGCAACATGCGGCTCAGATGCGGCTGGTTGAGCGTCAAGAGCGTTTGCAGAAGAGTGAGTATGCGAGCATGCAACGTTTCATCCGGTTTTGTTGCAGGCTTTGGAGTAATCATGCAGACAAGCAGATCGGGCAGGTGCTCACCAGGCATGCCGATCATGGGCGATCCCTGATAGATTGTTTCGAGCGCTTCACTCATCAGCCAGTCATCAATAAGGTTCGAGTGGAGCTCTCCGGCAGATGCCGTCATCTGCTGAAGCGTATCAAGCACAATCCACTGCCATGCAATCGCCCGGTACTCTGCTCCGTCGTTGCTCAGGCCAAGAGCTGCCTGAAATTTTCGGGAATTGGGCACTGTTTTCAGAAGAGCCGGAAAGCAAAGTACCTCCCTGTACAGCTCCGCCGCTTGTGCAGCAAGCTCGACAGGCACAGCAAGCGGTTTTTCCATAAGTTCACTGAACTGCAGGGCAACCCGGTCGAGCAGCGTGGCAACAGCTTTTTCAAACTCCTGAATACTCACCTTTTCCTGACGCTCTTTTTCGGCAGGAGAGATCAGTCCGGCTGCAAGAGCCGCGGTCACGGTAGCGTGCAGTGGTGAAAGGCTCATCGTGAGGGCGGCACGCTCTATCGACAAGGTTCCGCGCCCATTGAGTTCTGCCGAAAGCCGATCGTAAGGCCTTAGTTTTGAAGGCTGTACCTCACTGAAGTCAAGAAAGACGTTATACTTGTAGCCGTCGAGTGCAACAAGGAGCCCATTGTCGGCAATTTCGCGGCACGAGCGGATAAACTCCATGCCACTTGCATGATCTTTGAAAATAACAAAGCTCCTCTCATCGCGGCTGATACTCAGCCCCTCAGAAAGCGAGCCCTGGCGGATTTCGTCGTTCTGGCGGTAGCCGGCCGATGTTTTAATCCAGCCGGTCGTCTGCTCAAAGCAGTTGTTGAAGACGACAAGGGCTCTCTCCATACCAAGCCGGTTGGAATAGGCAAAAACATTCTCGTTTACCCTCCCTTCCGGCGAATACAGATCATAGAGAAAAAAGTTACACACCTCAGCAAAGAGCGGACGCTTTTTCATGATGGGAAAAATCTCATGGTAGTGGCGCCAGACGAGGTGTTCATCCGGTTGCTCATCATAATAGGCCTTGGCATACTCCATGCCATACTTTTCGGTAAAGCCCTCGACCTGACCGTGGCCGAACATCGGCAATCCCGGCATGGTCAGCATCATCATACAGACACCAAAATATTTATCACCCCGTCCAAACTGCGCAATGGCCGTATCTTCATCGGGATTATTCATGAAGTTGACATAGCGCTTGAGAATTTCCGGGTCAAATTCGAGCGTATTCTTGATCAGGTTACGATAATTGGCATTATCCTCCTTCTTGAGCATGTGCATAAAGGCGCTGTTATAGACCCTGTGCATGCCAAGGGTGCGGACAAAATAACCTTCGAGCATCCAGAACGCTTCTGCAAGCAGCAGGGTATCGGGGACTTCACGCTGAATGCGGTCAACCACCTCGCGCCAGAACTCTTCGGGTATGGCTGCATCAAATTCAGCCATGCTCATGGCATAAGCCGAGCGCGACGCAATGGCCGCACTCTGGCCATGAAGCGGAAACCAGAGGCGCTGAATGTGCCGTTTAGCCAGCACCATGGCTGCGTCGAAACGGATAATGGGGAACATTCTTGCAACCTGCAGAATCTGCTGAATCACACCCTCCCGGACCTCTGCACTGAGAAAGTTCAACTGCGCAGTATCGTTCCACGGCATGATGGTGCCGTCATTGCCATGGTAGATGTATCGTGTATCGCCAGTCAGGTAATCAACCCGCTTGAAGGTGACCGCCGCATCGGAACGGTTCCAGTAGCCATCTTCAAGAAAGATGCCATAGCGGGAATCATTGCTGAGGTTCGGCCCGTTATAGGAGTAGTTATAATAGGGTGCGCTTTCGGAGGAGAGGAACCAGTCCGGATTGTTCCGTACCAGCTCTGAATCCATTGCGGTGTGGTTCGGCACCATGTCACTGGCAAGACGGATGCCGCGCAGTCTGGCCCTCTGCATAAGGTTCTTATACCCTTCCTGGCCACCGATGTCGCCGGAAATCTCATATTTCTCAAGAGCATAAGCCGAAGCCTTCGCTTCAGGATTGCCCTGAAGCTGCTTGATCTTCTGTGAAGCATGGCTTCGCTGCCAGAGTCCTATCAGCCACAATGCCGTAAAACCCCGTTCAGCGATAAGGTCGAGTTCTGCATCAGGAATATCCTGCAGGCGGGTAATGGGGAGCCGGTAACTTTTGCTGAGCTGGTCGAGCCAGACATAGGTACTTTTGGCAAGCATGACCACTTCAGGCATCCACGATGAATCCATGGAGTAGTTCGCCGGAGCATTGGCATCATCCGGTGAGTTGTACTCCGGTACATGAACCTCTTTTTCAAACTCAGTACCATCATTACGGAGTGCTCGCTCTTGAGTAATGCGCTCAAAAAAGAGGTACTTGTCTTCATCCTGGATAAAATCAATGGCACCTTCAAGCAATCCCCATAAAGGCGACTCTTCAAGCAGCCCTTCCCAGTTCAGACGGATATAACGAAGCTGTTCAAGAATTGAGGCTGGCGCATGTTTTATCGGCCTGATGAGCAGTTCGGCCAGGTCAAGACTCTCTGCTCCCACCGGCCCCATTGCCTGCATTGAGCTCCGCATGGTCATGATCAGCTTTTGGTAGGCAACCTCACGGTTCAGTTTTTCATCGGTCAAAAGATCGGAAAACTGTTCAAGAGCAGGGTTCTGATTATTGATCCAGACAAGAAAAGACTCCTCAAGCAGCTCCAATTTGTTCTTACGCAGCTTCAGCCACTCAGCGGCGGTTTCTGATCCGGCATAAATATCTTTTGTCGGAAAGGTTGTGATAAATCGGGCAAGATACTCTTCCGACTGCTCCTCGGAGAGCTCCTGGGTCAGCGTTCCATAGACCCGGTCAAGAAAGTCTGGTTGCCGTAAGGCTATGGCTTTCGTTATGAGCGAGTGAAAAAGGGCATGCAGCAGTTTCATACCGTTGAACTGCGCCGGCAGTACCGGTTTTGCATCGGCACCCTTCCGCTTTTTCAAAAAATCATTGATAATGGCACTCTGCCGTTCGGCCGTTTGGATGCTTTCCTGGCCGGAAGCTGGTAAAGAGAGGAATTCCGGGTCAGTTAACCCGAAGAGCTCTCTGGCATTTCTGGTTACATAAAAGTGTTCTTTGTTCTGTACTGCCGGAAGTTTTTGCTTGGTTGTCATAGTAGGAAGGCAATGCCGGAGCATTACGCTGGTTGAGATTTTAGTGCAGCCCGGAAATATTGTCGGGCATGTTCGCCTGTCGTGGCGCAAAAAACGGAATTTCCGTAAAAAAAAAGCCTGACTGCTGCCTGGCGGTTTTGCCCGAACAGAGAGGTGATGGCACTGCTATGTGATTTTTTTTTCGATATATCGCTGAAGACAGGCAAATCCCAGCTCCTTTGCGCTGCGGAGCGCTTCAAGTCCGATAGCCGAGAGCGCATTTTCACCGCGCGACGGCGCGCGTTCCACAGGAGCGCAATGAACTTGCCCCATTGGTGCGGAAGAGCGTCTGGTGCCCCTTACGGCCTTGCCAAGCAGCAACCCTGCAGCAAAAACGACTGTTGTAACCACAAAAGGGTATTTTTCGACAATTCTGACCGGCGAAAGCTCAGCCTCAATCTCCTCTTTCAGTTTTCGGGTTTTTGCCTTGATCTGCTCCTCTCTCTTCGCAATACTCTTCTGCAGTTCTTCGATACGTGCCTGAATACCGTCTAAAGGTTCATTTATTGGAGTCATAGAGCGATAAAAGAATTTTCTGAATCAGGGTTTTCAAAAATAATGGTTTGAATCTGGTGAAAAACAGAAAGCATGAAAGAAAAAGCATGCTCACAATGAGATAACCGAGAAAAGGATGACCCAGAAGTTCGCCCGCAAGCAGTGCCAACGTGGTGACAAAGTAGCCTGCCCCGACCATAAGTATAACCCCAAGGGCGGCCGCAGTGGCGAGAACAGAAACCTGCCCGGCCAGCTCAATCTTGAGCAGTTCAAACTTTGCCTCAACAATGGCAACCACGTCATCGTAAAGAGAGGTGGCGGTCTCATCAACAAGTTCAGGAATGCTGCTGCGTTTACGTCCCGAAGAGGTTGAGCCCTGCTCCTTTTCTGCCTGGCGCTTCATCATGTTTTTCAAGTGGTCAATGGCTGGTTATCGTCCTCTTTTCATAAACAGTCCAAACAGAACGCCAGTGCCCAGTGAAACAAGCATCGAGCGAGCCGGATTGTTTTTGATATACTGCCTTGTTTTTTCAGTGCTCTCCAGAATCAACTCCCAGGAATCGCTCTCCCTGAAACAGGAAAGAGCCTCTGAGACCATTTCACCCAACTCCTTGAGTTGTTCCGGGATGTTTGACTGCTGCTGCGCTTCCTCGGGCTTCTCTGCCTGTTCAGCGCCATGAATGGTGACCTTGACATCCTGTTCCATAAAAGAGTGAAAACCGGTTATGCTTTTTTCCTGCGCGAGCCTGAATTCAAAAAAGTCTGGAGAACAATATATAAAAACAATATGGTCTTTGCATGGCTCTCTTACTGCAGAAGCCGTCCTCCCTCTACATTGATAACCTGACCGGTGATATAGTCACTCTCAAGAAGAAAGATGATGGTCTTGACAATATCAAGCGGATCACCAGAACGGCGGAGCGCTATTTTTTTTATCATCTCCTCCTGCGGCTCCATCTCTGTTTCCGTTTTCAGTGTGACCGTTCCCGGAGCCACAGAGTTCACCAGAATCGTCGGAGCAAACTCTTTGGCAAAAATTCGCGTCAAGTGCTGTATCCCTGCTTTCGAGACGGTGTAGGGGGCAAAATTTCGCCAGACCAGATCGGCAGAAATATCGGTCATGGTAATGATGCGCGAGATGAACGGCTGTTTCTGCATTATCCTGGCCGCCTCCTGCATGGTAAAAAAGGTTCCCTTCAGATTGGTATCGACCAGGCTGTCCCACTCCTCTTCAGTAACTCCGGGCAGGGGAGTACTGAAAAAATTCGAAGCACTGGTAATAAGCAGGTCAAGTCGGTCAAAACCTTCACAAAACGCCGCAAAGGCGCTCATGATATCTGCGGTTTTCGATACGTCACACCGAACCATTTGCGACTCAGGGCTTATCCACCGGATTTTTTCAAGGGTTTCGGCCGCCCTCTCTTCCGAAGCGTGCCAGGTAAAAAAGAGAGTATACCCCTGACCAGCCACAGCAAGAGCAATCTCACTGCCAAGCACACCCGACGCTCCGGTCATGAAGCATACCTTCCTGCCTGTTGGTTTCATCGTTTTGCCTGGTTTAATTTCCGGTTCATACCTTTTGACAAACATGAACGGAGGCTAAAAAGTTGATTGGCTTTATCGATTGCCGGGGTCAAAATATCATAGAACTTGCACCGCCGCGTCGGTCATTTTGTATGAAATGCACGTTCAGGCAAGTTTTCTGAACGAGGAGGCCTTGATTGCGGCAAAAAGGGTTGATCCCACTCTGATCTCCAGCTCCTTTGCGGCCGAACGAACAATTTCAGCGACAAGTTTTTCACCTTCGACCGATAGCACAATGCCAACTCTGCCCTCAGAGTCAAACATCTCCGTAACCGTGCATTCCAGCAAGTTTCGTGCACTGATGGCGTCAGGATGCTTTTTAAAAAGGATGATATCACGTGAAGAGAGTTCAAAAAGGGATGATCCGGTTGGCTCTCCGTCTGAAATCAAGAGGGTATTGAGGCCCCAGGGGTAGGCATATAAGCCGTTATTTTGAACCGGCCCGGAAAGATGGAGCAGGTTGAGATAGCCTTTCGGGCTTTGGGCCATGCTGTTTCGTGCAAGCTGGTCGGGAGTTGTCGGCTCAGCCATCCGGCCGCAACTGATTACAACAATCCGGTCAGCCATCAGTTGCATCTCAAGGATTGAGTGTGAAATAAAGAGATAGGGGATTCCGAATTCCTCACTCACGCTTTTCAGGTAAGGAATTATCTGGAACCGCAGGGTATCATCAAGAGCAGATAGCGGTTCATCCATCAAAAGCAGTCGGGGGTTTGCAAGCACCGCCCGGCCAAGAGCCACACGCTGTTTTTCACCGCCTGAAAGATTATGCACCCCGCGCTTCATGAGCGGCTCCAGTTTCAGGAGAGCAATCAGGGTTTCCGGCCTGATACGGCGGTTTTCAGTGCGGCACCGCCTGTAGCCGTAGAGCAGGTTGGCTTTGACGGAGAGGTGTGGAAAAAGCATTGCCTGCTGAAAAACAATGGCAATGCGACGGCGTTCAGGCGAGAGATTCACTCCCTTCCCGCTGCTGAAGAGGCACTCGTCATCAAGATAGATTTCACCCCTGTCCGGCTGAAGAAGTCCTGAAATGAGATGCACAAGTGTTGACTTGCCGCTTCCGGACTGTCCGAAAATTCCGATCCGTTCGCCTGAAACTTCCGCATTTACCTGCAGGAGGAAGCTGCCCTGTTTTTTTTCAACAGCAATTCGGAGGTTCATAATGCGCTCCTCCGATCAAGTTTTTTGCCGAGCAGTTCATGAACGAAAAGTACAACGACCGAAATCAGAACGGAGACCAGACAGAGCGAGAGCGCCATGGTTACACTTGAGGGTGAACTGGCATAATCGTAGATGGCCAGTGGAATGGTTTGGGTGATGCCAGGAATATTGCCGGCAACAATAATGGTTGCGCCGAATTCACCAAGGCTCCGGGCAAACATCAGCAACGAACCAGCCATTATTCCCCGCAGCGAGAGCGGGAGAATAATGGTTGCAACGGTATCGTACCATGCAGCTCCAAGGCTTCGGGATGCCTCGATAAGCTGCTGGTCGATGGACTCCATACCAAGCCGGATTGAGCGTACCAGCAGGGGAAAGCCGACTGTGGCAGAGGCAATGACGGCGGCTTTCCAAGTAAAAATGATCGGGACGCCCGATGCATCAAGCACTTTTCCGATCCAGCCGTTTTTGCCAAGCAGCAGCAGCAGAAAAAAACCAATCACCACCGGAGGGAGCGTGAGCGGGAGGTTGACAAGCACCTCGAGCACCACTTTTCCCCTGAATTGCCTGAAAACGATCAGCCAGGCAAGGGCAAAGCCGAAAGGCAGCGCAAGGACAGTTGCCGTAAGCGCCACTTTCAGAGAGAGCCAGATGGCAGCAATATCTTCAGGTATAAGCATCATAGAGTCTTGGGTGTATTATTCTTTTCCCGTGTTCTGCTTATTTAATTTCAAAGCCATATTTACGGAGAACCGATTTTGCCTCAGTGCCCTGCAAGAAGAGATAGAAGGCCTTAGCCTCCACGTTTTGTGCAGCTTTCAGAGTCAATGCCATCGGGTAAGTTACTCTTGGATAAAGTTTTTGCGGCACCACAAAGAGCATTTTGGCTTTTTGCGCCAGCATGGCGTCGGTGCGGTAAACAAACGCGCCATCAACTTCTCCAAGTTCGCTATACATAAGGCACTCCCTGACATCCTTGGCCATCACAAGCTTTCCGGCAAGCTGCCTGTCAATGCCCGCTTTAGTCATGGCGGTCATGGCGTACTCACCTGCGGGGACACTCTTAGGGCTGCCAATGGCAATCTTGTCGAGTTTCAGCAGGTCGTTCATTGAGGCAACCTTTTTTGTGGTTGTTCCGGCAAAAACCAGCGAGTTCCAGGCAAACATCTTTACGTTGGCGCCATCCACAAGATTTTTTGTTTTCAGATAATCGATCCACTGGTTGTTTGCAGCAATAAAGAGGTCAGCCGGTGCACCGTTTTCAATCTGACCGGCAAGCGTGCCCGACGGACCGAAATTCTTGATAAAAACCGTTGAAGGATGTTTTGCCGTGTAACTCGCACTCAGTTCATTGATCACCTCTTTCAGGCTTGCAGCAGCCGAGAGGTTCAGCTCCCCGGCCTTTGCTGGAACTGCCATAATGAGCAGAGCAAAACAGAGCAGCGTGATTCGTTTCATTGATTGTATCATAATGATAGCTGTTTTATGGTTGTAAGGAAGTGATCGAAACTGCGATATCCGAAGGCTTGCCGAAATAGACCGCCGAGAGCACAAGCATGTCAACACCGGTTTCAGCATAAGCCGAGGCATTTTCTGCAATGATGCCTCCTGCGGCTGAAATTTTGACTGCAGGCGCCACGATGTGCAGTTGCTGAACCAGCCGTGTGAGTGCTTCTGGCTGGAGCTTGTCAAGCTGAACCACATCAACGCCCGCAACCGCAATGGCAAGCGCCTCTTCCGCGCTATCGGCCTCAACAATGATTTTATGTTCCGGTGCTTTCGCTTTCATCCCCGTCACGGTTTGAAGAAAAAGCTCAAGCCCGCCGCAGAATGCGGTATGCTGCCGGAAAACAAGCACGGATTCCGACAAGCCAAGCCGGTGGGGGAGCGCACCGCCAGCCATGATAGCCTTGATTGCAACCTTTTTTGTTCCCGGAAACGACTTGCGGGTTGTGACGACCGTAATGGAGTCGTTAACCGCTTTGACCCGGTTCACAATTTTCCGTGTCCGTGTAGCAATGCCTGAAGCGTACTCAAGCAAATTCAAGGCCACTTTCCATCCGGCGTGCAGGCTCCCTGCTGCTCCGCTGGCCGAGAGAAAGGTTACGCCCGCATCAATCGTTGAGCCACTGGGCAGCAAAAAGTTAACGGCCGCACCGCATCGTTCAAGAACGCGCGCCGCCTCCTCCGTGCAGCAGAGTGTTGTCGCCTCACGGCTTGTAAAGGTGATCTCTCCCCGCAGAGCGCCGATGCCAAGCAGCATGGTCGTCAGATCACCGTAAGGCACATCCTCATCCATAAACCGTTCGATATCGCTGTCGGGCAGTTGATAAAGCATCTGTAAGCTGTTTAATCGTTATAACCCTGCATATATTCCGCAGCATAAAAAAAAGCCCCTGCCGGTATAAAAACTCTGGAAACGCCCTCTTTTTGGCAGGTTATTATCCCTGATCCGGGTTGCGTTTTTTTTGTGAGGCCGTTGTTATTGTTGTTTATTGCTTAAAAATAGTAATAAATTAAGGAATTGCAAGCAAATATCCTTAATTATTTAAATAAAGCGGTTTTTCTCCAGCGATTTTTGTTACAGCAATGTTGTTTTGCTGTGGAGCCCTGCGTTGCATTTTTTTGTGGAACTTGCCTGTATCCGTTGTGTTGTACGGAATATAACGATTTCATTCCTTTCTGAAAATCCCCTGAGAGCGAGGCTTGCACCCCTGCAATTCCTGGAGATGAAAGAGAATAATTTGCAGGATTATACGGTATTGCCTATAATACCGCTATGAAGAGAATTGTCATAGACACGAATGTTTTTATCAGCGCACTCCGTTCAAACAGGGGAGCATCGTTTCGATTGCTTTCACTGGTTGGCACAGAACGATTTGATTTTTGTCTTTCTGTTCCACTGATTCTGGAGTTTGAGGCTGTAGCCAAACGAGAACCCGGAATATTTGGATTGGCTCCATCTGAAATTGATGATATCCTTGATTACCTTTGTGCGGCAGGAGAGAAGCGGCAAATTTTTTATTTGTGGAGGCCGTTGCTTAAAGATTCGAAAGATGATATGGTTCTGGAGCTTGCAGTTGAATCGGAGAGCAATTGGATTGTCACGTTTAACAAGCGTGATTTTAAGGGATGCGAAACATTTGGCATCAATCTTGCTACACCAAAAGAATTTTTACATCAGTAGGGAGAGTAGATCATGAGCACGTTAAGTATAAGGCTTCCCGAGTCACTGCATCGGAAGGCAAAAGAGCTGGCGGCAGAGGAGCATATATCGGTAAATCAGTTCATCAGTTCTGCGCTGGCAGAAAAAATATCAGCCCTGATTACCGAAGAGTATCTCCTGCAAAGAGCTGTACGAGGGAGCCGCGACAAGTTTTTGAAAGCGCTCTCTAAAGTCAAGGCTGTTGAACCGGATGCAGATGATCGGCTGTGAACGGCCGTTGTGATTATTCTTGTTGCTTTGCTTTTTTGTTAATCGTATATTTGCGATGAACTATAAGAAAAAGGGCTTTGTTATGAAGAGAACGCTGTCGATGGTTGAATACAGTGGGGAAGAGGAGGTTATGGCATCGATTGCCAAGGCGATCAGCCATCCGGTCCGCATCAGGATTTTGAAGCTGCTTGCAAGCCAGCAGTGTTGTTTTACGGGGGAGTTGACGGAGATTATCCCTATGGCGCAGTCAACTATTTCGCAGCACCTCAAGGCGTTGCTCGACTCGGGGCTGATTCAGGGCGAAATTAATCCTCCAAAAGTCCGTTACTGCATTAATCGCGCAAACTGGCTGAAAGCCTATTCGATGTTTGGTGGTTTTTTTAACGCAGACCTGACATGCAGGTGCGATTGCCGGTAAGTATCGTTTTTTTATTAAAGGGAAACGATATCCGCTAACAGGTTGCAACAAGATCGGACAATGATTTTTTTAATCGGTCATATATAAATAAACAGTTAAACGATACAACTATGAAAAGGGTAAAAATTCTTGGAAGCGGCTGTGCATCATGCAATCAGCTTGTCGATGCGGTAAAAGCAGTTATTGCCGCTGAAGGTATTAACGCTTCGGTCGAAAAAGTCGAAGACATCCAGCAGATCATGGCCTATAACGTCATCTCAACACCGGCACTCGTTGTTGATGAACAGGTAGTCTGTAAAGGGCGTGTTCCTTCTCGTGAAGAAATCCGTGAGCTTTTGATGGCTAAACCACAGGGGTGTTGCGGAAGCCACGGCACAAAAACTGCCGGCGGTGGTTCAGGCTGCTGTTGTTAAGAGTCTGCATGGTATTGAACGTTGTGCCGGCGTTTTCCGGCAAGATGTTGAAAAGCGATAAGTAAACGGTATTGAAAGAGATGAAGCAAGGTTCCCGGCAGCAACTCCCAACGGCTTTTGGGCGGAAAAATGTGCAATGGCTCATCGGTGTTCTTGCCGGGGCCGTGCTCTGGATTCTGCTTTACAGTAATCTTGAGTGGTTGGCCACACTATCACTTTCGTTTTCCGGCATTACCAGGGTAAACCGTTTCGGTGAAGCGCTCTGCTTTTTTCTCTATGAGGTGCCAAAAGTGCTGCTGCTGCTTACGGCCGTAGTCTTTTTGATGGGGGTTGTGCACACCTTCATCTCCGCCGAGCGCACCCGGGCATTGCTATCGGGGCGGCGTACCGGGGTCGGAAACATTATGGCGGCGTCACTCGGCATTGTGACCCCCTTCTGCTCCTGCTCGGCTGTGCCGCTTTTTATCGGTTTTCTCCAGGCGGGAGTGCCGCTTGGCGTCACCTTCTCTTTTTTGATATCAGCACCGATGATCAACGAGGTTGCTCTCGCGCTGCTCTTTGGTATGTTCGGCTGGAAGGTGGCGCTGCTCTATTCCGCCATGGGCCTCGCTGTTGCCATTATTGCCGGGATGGTGATCGGCAAACTCCGTATGGAGCGTTTTCTGGAAGAGTGGGTGCAGAAGCTGCAGGAGAGAGTGGTTTCTCCGGAAGTGGAGGGCGAGGCAATGAGCCTGCATCTGCGGCTCCGCGAGGGGCTGCACCACGTCCGGGATATTGTTGGCAAGGTGTGGCTCTACATTGTGCTTGGCGTAGGGCTGGGCGCGGGAATCCACGGCTATGTTCCTGAAAACTTCATGGCCTCATTGATGGGCAAAAGTGTCTGGTGGTCGGTGCCCGTTGCGGTGCTGATCGGCGTTCCCATGTACTCCAACGCAGCAGGTATTCTCCCCGTTGTGGAGGCGCTGCTCGGCAAGGGAGCCGCCCTTGGAACGGTGATGGCCTTCATGATGAGTGTCATCGCCCTCTCCGCCCCGGAGATGATCATTCTCCGCAAGGTGTTGAAACCCCGTCTTATTGCCGTATTTGCCGGAGTTGTGGCGCTGGGAATCATGCTGGTGGGCTTCGTTTTCAATCTCGTTTTATGAATATAGCCCTGGATACTCCTGCAGTGTTTGGGGAAAAGCAGTTTTCGGTTAACCAATGGAGGCTCAAAACAAGTAATCAACAATGAAAAAATCCATCCTTATTCTCTGTACCGGAAACTCCTGCCGCAGCCAGATGGCCGAAGGGTTTCTTCGTTCATTCGACTCCTCGCTTGAGGTCTCTTCTGCAGGCACAAAACCTGCGGCGGCGGTTCACCCGCTTGCGGTCCAGGTGATGCGTGAAGAGTGGGTCGATATCAGCCTGAACATGCCGAAAAGTGTTGATGAATTTCTCGGCAAAGCCTTCGACTATGTGATAACGGTCTGTGACGGGGCCAATGAATCCTGCCCGGTTTTTACCGGCAAGGTTGAGCATCGCCTCCACATCGGTTTTGACGACCCCGCAGAGGCAGAGGGGACAAAAGAGGAGCAGCTTGCCATGTTCCGGCGCATCCGCAACGAAATCAACCAGCGCTTCAGGCAGTTTTATAACGAGAATGTAAAAGGGAAATAACGATGAGTAATGCCACAAAACAGTTGTCGTTTCTCGACCGCTACCTGACGCTCTGGATTTTTCTTGCCATGGGCCTCGGTGTGCTCTCCGGCTGGCTCTATCCCGCCATTCCGGGCTTCTGGAATCTCTTTCAGTCGGGCACCACAAACATGCTGATCGCCGCCGGCCTCATCGTCATGATGTACCCGCCTCTCGCAAAGGTAAAGTATGAAGAGTTGGGTGATGTTTTCCGCAACACCAGGGTGCTTGCCCTTTCACTGGTGCAGAACTGGGTGATTGGCCCGATACTGATGTTCGTGCTTGCCGTGCTTCTGCTCTCCGACATGCCGCACTATATGGCCGGTCTCATCATGATCGGGCTTGCCCGCTGCATCGCCATGGTCATTGTCTGGAATGAGCTTGCCAAAGGAGATACGGAGTATGCTGCCGGCCTTGTCGCCTTCAACTCAATATTCCAGGTACTCTTCTTTCCCCTCTATGCCTGGATCTTTCTGACGGTGCTGCCCAGGTGGCTCGGTATCAGCTCCTTTGCTGTCGACATCTCCATCGCCGATATTGCCCTCTCGGTCTTTATCTACCTCGGCATTCCCTTTATTGCCGGCTTTCTGACCCGCTTTGTGCTGCTGCGTATGAAAGGAAAGGAGTGGTACGAAGGCGCGTTCATCCCCCGCATCAGCCCGCTGACGCTGATGGCCCTGCTCTTTACCATTGTGGTGATGTTCTCGCTGAAGGGCAGCTCCATCATCCGGATTCCCATTGATGTGGTGCGCATTGCCATTCCCCTTATGATCTATTTTGTGATCATGTTTTTGCTCTCCTTTTACATGGGGCGCAAGTTTGGTGCGGGCTACTCCAAAACCGCAACGCTCGCTTTTACCGCCGCAAGCAACAATTTTGAACTTGCAATTGCCGTGGCAGTAGCCACCTTCGGTATCAACTCAGGCGAAGCTTTTGCCGCTGTTATCGGCCCTCTCGTTGAGGTTCCGGCCCTGATTGCATTGGTCAATGTCGCCCTCTGGTTCAAGGGCAGATATTTTGGTGAAACCGTGTAGGGGCGGGATTGGGAAAATTGTTGTTATCCGTCATGGGGGCGGGAGAACCCCTCCCCTGCGGAATGGGTTGTTGTATGGCTCTTCGGAGCAACTGCAAATAGCGCTCCCTCTTTCAGCCTTTTTTGTTATAATGAACCTGTATGTGCCGCAGCGGTTATTTTTTGCCATGTGCGGTGCTTTCCCCGGGGTAATCACATGGAACAATGAACGCAGCAACTGATGGCTGAAACCATACTCAGGCTTGAAAATATCAGAAAAGAGCTTGGCCTCTCCAAGGCCATCCGCCAGACCATCATTCCCAACCTCTCTCTGGAGGTTATGGCGGGTGACTTTGTTGCCATAACAGGACCGTCGGGTTCAGGCAAATCGACACTGCTCTACATCATGGGAGGGCTCGACAGACCAACAGCAGGCAAGGTCTGGCTCGACGGAGATGTGATTACCGACAAAAACGAAGCAGAGATGAACCGTATCCGCAATGAAAAAATTGGCTTTATCTATCAGTTTCATTTTTTGCTGCCCGAGTTCGATGCCGTTGAAAACGTCAGTATGCCGATGATGATCAACGGCCGCCGCAGCCGGAAAGAGATCAGGGAGCGGGCCATGAAACTGCTCGATATGGTTGACATGCAGAACAAATATGATAACAAGCCAAGCCAGCTCTCCGGTGGCCAGCAGCAGCGCGTAGCCATTGCACGGGCACTGGCCAACGAACCAAAAATCCTGCTTGGCGATGAACCGACCGGCAACCTCGATTCCCGTTCGGCCAATAATGTCTATCAGCTTTTTGAGCGCCTGAACCAGGAGCTGAACCAGACCGTTATTGTCGTTACCCACGATGAGGTGTTTGCCAACCGTGCGCGGCGGCGCCTTCATCTTGTAGACGGTCAAATTGAGAGCGACCGGCCACTCCGGCCGATGGTTAACGATTCCACCAATACGCAAAGGCAGGATCAACACTAACATCCTTTATCTGCGCTCTTTCATGCATACGTCACTCAATCATATCCGGATCACCCATCCCTGTCTGTTCAGGGCATTTTCAACGCTTCCGGATGGAGAGCGCCATCTGCACCGTATCAGTGAGCTCGACCATTACTGGCAGCGGCTTAAACAGCCTGTCCGGCCGGTCATTTTGGCCGGCGACAGCATGCCCAAAGAGGCCCGCATCAGCGGGGAGTACGATCTGATTTATGCGGGCGGGACGCTCAGCCTGCTTCATGCGGCGGTAATGGCGGGGAAGTATGGCCGGAAGGTGATGATTTTTGACCGTCAGACTCCCGCAAAATCGACCAGAGACTGGAACATATCAAGGGATGAACTGCTCAATCTCTCCTCTGCCGGACTTTTTACCGAGAGCGAAATTGATTCCGTCATTGTCCGCCGGTACAAAACCGGCTGGGTTGAATTTTACCAGCCTGACGGCCGCCAGAAAAGGCTGACCATGGAAAACGTGCTCGATTGCGCCGTTGATGCCGACAAACTGCTTGCTCTGGCAAAAGAGAAGGTAATGGCCGTAACCGGCACCACCCTCCTTGCCGAAACCACCTTTATCCGTTCTTACCAGTTTGACGATCATATTGTGGTGCAGGTTGAGGATCGCCACGCCAAACCATTCTGGTACAAAGCCAAAGTGCTGGTGGATGTGATGGGCATACTCTCGCCCATTGCCATGCAGCTCAACGAAGGCTCGCCGCAGACCCATGTCTGCCCCACAGTCGGCACCATAGCGAGCGGTTTTGAAGACGTTGATTTTGAGACCGGTGAAATTCTTGCCACGACAGGGCCCGCCGAGATCTTTCAAGGAGGGGGGCGGCAACTTATCTGGGAAGGCTTTCCTGCCGACGGGCAAAAATATATCACCTATCTTTTCTTTTATGACGAGGCCGACTCCCCGAACGATAAATCCCTGCTCAGCCTCTTCGAAAGTTACTTCAAGAAGCTTCCGGAGTACAAAAAGCCGGGTAAGGATTTTGTGATTCACCGCCCCGTCTACGGCATCATTCCAGCCTATTGCCATGACGGCTTCAACCGTACGCGCGAGATTGCCGATGACCACATCATTCTTTTCGGTGACGCGGCCTCACTTGGCTCTCCGCTCACCTTCTGCGGCTTTGGATCGATGGTACGCAACCTTCACCATCTTACCGCTGATCTTGACCGGGCGCTTCTCGACAACAATCTCTCCAAAAAGCACCTTGAAACCATCAGCGCCTACGAACCCAATGTTGCCTCGATGGCCAATCTCATGAAATACATGTGCTTCAATGCGGTTACTGATGAACCCAATTTTGTCAACGACCTGATGAACGAGGTGATGCTGGTGCTCGACGACCTTCCCCCGCACTATCGTCAGGCCATGTTCCGCGACGAAATGAAGATTGAAGAGCTTGTTGTGGTTATGCTGCGCGTTGCCTGGCGCTACCCCAGGGTGCTGACGGCCACCTGGGAGAAGCTCGGAATACAGGGCTCTCTCAGCTTTTTCAAAAATCTTGCCGGCTGGGCATTTTCAGCCGTCCGATAACCCTTTTTTTCATTAATGACCGATAGCACGAGCGCCAGAGAGACGATCACACAGCTTCGCCGGGAGATTGAGCGCCACAACCAGCTCTATTACGTTGAGGCAAAGCCGGAACTCACCGATTTCGACTTTGACCGCCTCCTCGAGCAACTCATCGCCCTTGAGCGGCAGTTTCCGGAGCTGCTTACCCCCGACAGCCCTTCGCAGCGGGTGGGAGGAGCCATTACGAAAGCCTTCCCCCCGGTGCAGCACCGTGAACCAATGCTCAGCCTCTCCAATACCTACTCCACCCGGGAGGTTGAGGAGTTTGTCAACCGCGTTAAAAAGCTGCTTCTCCTCGAAGGGGTGGAGGAGCAGGAGATGGTCGCCGAACTGAAGTTTGACGGCGTCGCCATCAGCCTCCTCTACCGTGACGGCATCCTGGTCAGGGGCGCAACACGCGGGGACGGACGCCAGGGCGACGACATCACGGCAAACCTGCGTACCATTCCCTCAATTCCCTTGCGGCTGAACGCACTTCGTGAGGGAGGAGAAGGTGAAGTAGAAGTTCGCGGCGAAGTTTTCATGCGCAAGGAGGATTTTGAGCGCATCAACGAAAGCCGCCCGGAAGAAGATCGATTTGCCAACCCCCGCAATGCCACGGCAGGCAGCCTCAAGCTCCAGGATTCAGCCGAAGTTGCCCGTCGCCGAATGTGCTTTGTCGCCTACTACCTCAAAGGGCTTCAAGATGAATCGATCGCACATCTCCGCCGTCTTGAACTTCTCAGCCAGCTCGGCTTCTTTACCGGCGACCATTACCGGCTCTGCCTGGGTGTGCCCGAGATCAACGATTTTATTGCCCGATGGTCAGAAGAGCGCTGGCAACTCCCCTATGAGACCGACGGCGTCGTGCTGAAACTCAACGATGTCGGCTGCTGGGCAAAACTTGGCGCAACCGCCAAAAGCCCCCGCTGGGCCATCGCCTACAAATATCCGGCACAGCAGGCAAGAACCATAGTGCACAAGGTCACTTTTCAGGTTGGCCGACTCGGCACCATCACCCCGGTAGCCGAACTTGAGCCGGTGCTCATTGCCGGTTCAACCGTCTCGCGCTCAACCCTGCACAATTTTGACGAAATCGAGCGACTTGGCCTCATGCTTCATGACCGGGTCATTATCGAAAAATCAGGCGAGGTGATTCCCAAAGTGGTGCGCACCATTCCCGAAGAGCGTCCCGAGGATGCCGAGCCCATTCTGCCGCCCGTGAATTGCCCCTCATGCCAGACGCCGCTCGTCAGGCCGGAAAATGAAGTCAGTTACTCCTGCCCGAACGAAGAGGAGTGCCCGGCCCAGATAAAAGGGCGGGTGCTCCACTTTGCCTCGCGCAACGCCATGGATATCCAGACCCTCGGCGACGCCCTCGTTGAGCAGCTTGTGGCTAAAGCGCTCATCAAAGGCCCTGCTGATCTCTATTTTCTTGAGGAGGAAGAGCTTGCAAAGCTTGACCGCATGGGCAAAAAATCGGCACAGAACATTTTGCATGCCCTTGAAAAAAGTCGTGAAAAGAGCTATGAACAGCTTCTCTACGCTCTCGGAATCCGTCACGTCGGACGCGCTACGGCCCGTGAACTTTCGCAAGCCTGCCCCTCAATTGATACCCTCCAGCAGGCAAGCGAGGAGCAGCTTGCAACCATACCCGATATCGGCCCCGTGGTTGCGAGAAGCATTATCGACTACTTTTCAAGGGGCTCATGGCCAGCCCTCCTCCAAAAACTGCGTTCTGCCAGCCTGCCTCTTTCGGCCTCAGAACCAAAAGAGCAGGTTAACAGCAACTTCGAAGGGCTTACGGTGCTCTTTACCGGCGCTCTTGAGCGTTACGACCGTCAAAAAGCTGCGGAACTGGTGATGGAGCGCGGCGGCAGGGTAGTCGGCTCGGTCAGCAAAAAGACCGGCATGGTTGTTGCGGGCAGTGACGCGGGCAGCAAACTCCAGAAAGCGCTCAAGCTCGGCGTCAGGATTGCCACAGAAGAGGAGTTTGAGGCGATGCTCTGAATCCCGCACTGTCCGAAGCGCGGGATTCAGCACCTTTTACTTTTTGGCAACGTAGAGAATTGAAGTCTCAAAGGTCATCGGAAAATAGTCAGCCTTTTTGAAGCCGCTCTTTTTCAGGATGGCGGTGAAGGCCTCAGCCTGCGGAAACTTTTCAACCGAGTGGGGCAGATAGTCGTAGGCAAAAGTGGACTTGCTGAACAACCCGGCAATTTTTGGCAGCACCTGTTTGAAATAGACCAGGTAAAGCTTTTTCATGATCGCATTGCGTGGTATCATCGGCTCGATAATGAGCGCATGGCCGCCCGGTTTCAGGACGCGATGGAACTCCCGCATTCCTTCGTTCAGGTTTTCAAAATTTCTCACACCGAAACCGGCGCTGACCACATCAAAGCTCGCATTGTTAAAGGGGAGCTTTTCGGCATACCCCTCAATAAAGGTGATCTGCGGATACTTTTTGCGCGCAAGCAGCAGCATTTCGGGCGAAAGGTCAAGAGCGGTCACCTTTGCGCCCGCTATTTTGGCCATGGCGTTCGCCAGGTCACCCGTCCCGGTAGCAACATCAAGAATCCGGGGAGCCGTATTTCTGCCGAGCAGCTCTTTTGCCCTGCTTGTCGCCTTTGCCCGCCAGTAGTTGTCGATTCCAAGACTGAGCAGATGATTCAAAAAGTCGTAGGTCGGAGCAACCTCGTCAAACATGCTCTTGATTGAGGCTCTCGACTTGGTCTGATTCAGAGATTTTGCGCTCTCTCTGGCCAGATTGCCCGTCAGGTCAGCTTTTTTTGCCATAAACATCTTCCGGGTTAAACATGAGTGTATCGCAAATCTCCATCGAGAGGTCGCTCGTGGCTTTGCGGTAAAAGCAGGAGTGGTAGCCGACGTGGCAGGCACCGCCGGTCTGTGAAACTTTTAAAAGCAGTGTGTCGCCATCGCAGTCGATCAGAATATCGTGCACCACCTGCATATTGCCCGACGATTCACCTTTCAGCCAAAGCTCCTTGCGGCTGCGGCTCCAGTAACAGGCCCTCTTTTTTTCGAGGGTCATCTCAAGACTCTGGCGGTTCATCCAGGCCATCATCAAAACCTTGCCTGTTTCATGATCCTGCACAATTGCCGGCACAAGCCCTTTTTCATCAAACTTTACTGTTTCAAGAAAGCTTTTCTGGATATCTTGATTATCGCCCATTGATGGTGTAGATTAAGTGGTTTTTATCCCTGGGCCCCTCATGCGCGAGGAGAGGGACAAGAAAAATGTTTTTAAAGATTGATAAAATTATGGAAAAACCAAGATCGGAATGGATAAAAAGATCAAAACAGGTAACTTCCCTAAGGTGAATTCATAATAATCAAGGTCATGCAGCCCCTACAGAAATTTCTTCCAAAATATACCATCGCTCTTGCCGTTCTTTTTGCAGCCACGGTCATTTTCCTTATGACAAGGGGTAATACGGTCAATATCGAGGTGGTGCAGGTGACCAATGCCGAGCTGGTTCAGGCCATCTATGCAACAGGATTTGTTGAAGCCGATGCCGTCGCCAATCTCAGTGCTGAATCTTCAGGAACGGTCAGTTATGTCGGCGCGCTCGAAGGGCAGCAGGTCACTGCCGGCCAGAAAATCCTTCAATTCAGCAGCCCGCAGCCACAACTTGCCATTCGTGAAGCAAGGGCAGCCCTGGCCGAACAGCAGGCCCAGGCAACCGACAACAGGCGGCGTCGTATTCGAAAGAAAAACCTTTTCGCTGAAGGAGCGATATCGCGTCAGGAGCTCGATGATGCCGAAAAAATGAACACCCAGGGCGAAGAGTTGCTCCAGCAGAAGGCTCTCCAGTTGAAGATGCGCGAGGATGACCTGAAAAAATTGACCGTGATAGCCCCCTTTGCGGGTATACTCACCTTGCAGAATGTCAAGGAGGGCGACTATGTAATGCTCAACACCCTCGTTGCACGGGTGGTTGATACCTCAAGCTACATAATCACCGTTGAGGTTGATGAACTCGATATTCCCCGCATACGTAACGGCCAGAAGGCAACCGTCGCCTTTGATGCCTGGCCCGACAAGCGGCTCTCGGCCGTTGTCTCCCGTATTGTACCCCAGACCGACCGGATAACGAAGACGTCAAAGATTTATCTGACGCTCGACTATCCAGCCACCGATATTCAGGCAGGGATGAGTGCAACAGCAAACATCATCTACAATATCAGGCCCAATGCCCTTCTGGTCAAAAAAAGCTCGCTTCTTGACGAAAACCGTCAAATCTATGTCTGGAAAATTGAAAACGGCAAACTGAAAAAACAGATAATTCAGACTGGTGCCAGTGATATGACCTTTGTTGAGGTGCTGCAGGGGCTTAAAAAAGGAGATACCATCGCCCTTACCCCCGAAAAAGGGTTTCATGAGGGGATGCAGGTCAACATCATTGCTAAAAAGAAGAGCTGAGGTTATTATGGGCCGTGCGGCTGTTTATATTGATGGAGCGAACCTCTTTTTTACACAGCGTCATTTGGGGTGGCAGATCGATTTTTCACGTCTGATGGCCTTTTTCATCTCCACCTACGCCTCGGTGCAGGCAAATTACTACGTCCCGGCATCCGAACCGGTTTCAGAGGAAAATGCCGCATTCACCAGAGTACTGACAGCCCATGGCTACCAAATCACCTCAAAACCGGTTAAAAAGATCGTAAACAAAGAGACCGGAGTGGTGGTCATGAAAGGCAATCTCGATGTTGAACTGGTTGTTGATGCATTGAGTGCAGCCGATCAGTACGACACCTTTATCCTCTTCAGTGGCGACAGTGATTTTCTACCCCTGCTGAGGGCTTTAAAAGAGAAGGGAAAAGAGATTATTGTCTATTCCACCCAGGGGCTGAGCGCAAGGGAGTTGCTTGCTGAACCAGGCGTATCCTATTGTGATCTTGCTCTTCTCAAAGAGCGGGTTGAGCAGGTCAGGCCGGGAGAGACGCAGCGTGTTGAGGGGCTGGCGGGGGGCAATGAGCCGGACTTTTCGCTTCCCCTTCCCGATGTTGGAACAATCTTTACCGGCAGCGTCCTGAAGGTACAGCCGTACGGGATTTTTCTCAGCAACCCCTATCATGTCAAATGTCTTCTGCCCCTCGGTTTTCTTGGTATCAGCCGTCATATCGCCGACCTGACAGCGATTGTGCGGATGAGCGACATGTTTGACGTGGTGGTCTTTCACGTTAATGCTGCTCGTGATGTTGCCGAAATTACCGTCAAACTGGCCGACAAAAAGATGACGGAGGTTTTATCGTCGCGCATAGAGGGGCCAGCGGAGAATTATCACTGAAGGCGGAGCGGAAGCTCAAGACTGTTGGCTTCAAGCAGTTCACGGTTGCTGAGAATATCTCTGGCGGGGCCCTCCTCCACAATGCGACCCTTATTCATGATGCAGACCCTCTGGCAGGTATCCCACACAAAGTCGAGATCATGAGATACCGTTACTTTTGTTATTCCAAGCCCGTTGATCAGGTTGATCAGCTTTCTGCGGTTTTTCGGGTCAAGATCGGCTGTAGGTTCATCCATGACAATCACCTCGGGGTTCATGACCAGCACCGTGGCAAAGGAGGCAAACCGCTTCTGACCTTGCGACAGGTGTGCAGGAGGCTTGTCGCGCAACTCCCAGAGGTTCAGCTCCCGGAGCACATTTTCGACCAGCGTTGCAATATCAGCGGCCTTCATGCCGAGATTTTCCGGTCCGAAGGCAACATCGTCATACAGCCTTGCCATAAAAAGCTGGTCATCCGGGTTTTGAAAAAGCAGGCCAACCATTTTATGGATCTGGTCAAGATTTTTCTTGTTCACCCTTATGCCGCCAATCGAAACGGAACCTTCCATGGGCAGGAAGAAGCCGTTCAGGTGGTTTACGAGCGTCGATTTCCCTGCACCGTTTGCCCCCACAATACCCACAGAGCTCCCTTCGGCTATGGCAAGGCTCATCTGGTCAATGGCCTTTGTTCCGTCAGGATAGGAAAAACTGAGCCCTTCGATGGCAATCATTCCGGTAATAATTTAAAAGATCAGGCGAAGTGCAAGAAAGAGGAGCGACCAGAGAGCGATGGTTTTCCAGTCACCGGGGCTTATTTTTTCACCATGCCGAGTTGACATTTGTCCATGGAAACCCCTTGCGGCCATAGCCCGGTAAAGCCTTTCAGCACGGTTTACCGTTCTTAAAAGCAGCGATCCGACAAGTGATGCTGTGTTAGAAAACTCTCTTCCCCTCCGGCCAAACGACCGCAGATCCCTTGCTTTCTGCATCGAAAGAGCCTCCTCCTGCAATACGGAACTGTAGCGGTAAAGCAGCATCAGTTGCGTGACCAGTACTTCCGGGACATGAAACGCTTCAAGGGCGCGGCATATCCGGTAAAAGGGAATGCAGAGGGTAACCGAAAGCAGGCCTGCCAGAGAGATGATGCTTTTTGCAACAATGACCGCTCCTGAAATCATTCCTCCGCTGAGGGTTACTCCAGAGATTTGCATGACAGGGCTCCGGTCGAGCAAAAGATTTCCGGAAGCCATAACGAGCACGAAAGGAGAAATCTGCAACAGTCGTTTCGTCACCATTCCAGCGGGACCCTTTGCCACGCTCATGAGAAAAAGCGGAAAAGCTCCGAAAGCAATCACTCCCGGAAGGTTGAATTTCGAGATTGAAAGCAGAGATAAAATAAAAAGCGCTGTCACCAGAAGAGCAGACCGGTCACTTCCGAGGAATGGAGAGGCCTGAGCCGCTGTTTCCTGTCCAGCAAGAGCAGAGCCAATGGACGATACCCGTGACTGCATCACAAGTGTTTTGGTTCGTTTCGTTTTCTGCCCAGTAAAAGACCGGCAGTTCCGGCAACAGCAAGGACAGAAAGAGTGCCGACGATGCCTGACAAACTGGTGCCGGCATTGACAGGTGATTCCGGGTTTGCGAGGGATTCCGGGGCAGATTTGAAGCCGTAATCGGGAAGAAATGCCATCTTCTGCTGAAAAGCTGCAAGTGCTTCATGCACAGGATTGCCTGCCGGGCTGAACTCAGCGGAGCCCGTCACCTTCTTAATCGACCATTCAAGGCCGTCAGGTTGCGAAGAGGCAAACCACGATACCACGCTTCCGACGAGGAGTGCCAGAACGGCAAACAGTGCAAAAGTGAAACGGGGACGAACAGATGATTTGGCAGGAACGAGCAGTGCCGGATCTGTTCGTGCAACGAAAGCAAGTACTCCCCAGGTAACCAATCCCTCAATAATCCCGATGGCAAGATGGACTGGCAGCATGAAAAGAACAAAGGTGCTGAACGGCAACTCAGTTATACCAGAAACGAGCGTTTCAAAAACAACAAAAAATGCCCCCATCAAGAGTCCTGCTGTTGCGGCCATCATGCTGCCAGCCGCAAGTTTTCCCGGAGTTGGAGCATTACCGGCAATAATCCGATAGATGAAAGGGTAAGCAATAAATGCAGGAAAAAATGCCAGGTTGAAAATATTGCAGCCCAGAGCGAGCAGTCCGCCATCAGCGAAAAAAAGGCACTGAATAATAAGCACCGAGGCAAGTGTGATAAATGCCCGGTAAGGGCCGAGCAATACGGTAAGGAGAAGCCCACCGCCAAGGTGTCCGCTTGAACCGGTGCCGGGGATGCTGAAGTTGATCATCTGCGCAGCAAAAACAAAAGCTCCAAGCACACCCATGAGCGGCGTTTTCATCACATCATGCTCCTCAGTGATCTTTTTTGCCGAATAGCCGATAAGCGCACCGCTTGCAATCCAGAATGCGCCGCCCGTAACCGGTGACAAAAGTGCATCAGCCATATGCATAATACTATCTCCCGTAGTGTAAGGGCGGGGTCATCCCTCCCAATCCCGATTCAAACAAAATCCCCATTGATAAACGTCCCGCATTTAAAACCGGGCGGCAAGCCCGGCAAGAAAAGTTGTGTCAGTTTCAGTTTCATTGAGTCCGCATTTCAGGCCAAGATCGATATCGAAGTTTTCATCAAGGCTATAGATCACTCCTCCGATGAGAAAAACAGGGTGAACCTCCGATGTTTTATCCTCATTGGTTTCAACACCGATGTTTGCGACAGAACGGATGTTGCCGGTCAGGTTGATTTCGGCAGCCAGCGATGCATGCCAGATATCGTTTCTTGCACTCTTATTGTTCTCTTCGATGCCATAGTTATTGGTGCGGTAACCCAGATTGCAGTGCACGGCTCCGAGCCTGCCTTCATGGGTTGCAATCAATGTCATCCCTCCTCTCAGCGCTCCGCTTCCAAGCCCCTTGTGCTCATCCCCGGAAGGTATTGAAAGGCCCGGTTTCAGCGCAAGGCTCATACCCTCCTCTTCAGCTTCGACCAATCGCCATTTCAGTTCAATTCCCGTATCACCGAAACCACTTTCGTCAGCTACAGTCACGCCCCCTTCCCTGACCGTGTACCACTGCAGCGGCATGCCCACAATGAGGTCGATGTTGTCCGAAATTCCATACGACAGAGCAAACCCTGTCTCGCCACCTCTTTCTTGTACCGATAATCCATCAGCTTGTTTTTTATCCGTGGAGTATTCGCTGTTTATTTCAATCTGAAATTTCCCTTTTCCCAAGGTACCAGCATCATCAGTGATGAGCGGATGAGCCGCATAAGCGTTTGTGGAGAAAAACAGGGTGAACAAGAGAAAGAGATTTTTTTTCAGCATGGCCGGACATAAAAAATTGTGCTCTTTTTGTGGAGAGCTGAGAACAGTGATAGCACTAAAATAATAAATGTGCTACCGTTAGTCAAAAAAAATTCTCTCCGTCAAGGCAGAAGCAGGTTTCATCCGGTTCAGTCCGCAGATGAAGAGATGCTCAGGCTGAGGTGCTTGACTCCGACCTGCACCTTGAGGGTTGTGGCCAGTTTTTCAACGTCCGGGGCCCGGCCTTTTACCGCAATGATTTCAAGGCAGTGGTGATGATCGAGGTGAACATGCTGGGTTGAAATAATGGTCTCCTGAAAGTCATGCTGTATGTCAAGCAGCACGCTGACCAGTTCGCGCTTGTGATGGTCATAGGTCATCACAATGGCCCCCGCAACGATGCCGCCCTCTGTCCACTCTTTTCTTACCAGCTCTTCACGGATAAGATCCCTGATCGCTTCCGAACGACTTTTATAGTGCTTTGAGCTGATGTGACGGTCAAAAGCCTCAATCAGTGTTTTTTCAAGGGAAACGCCAAATCGGTAAAGATCGCTCATTTGGGGTTACAGGGTTGGTGAACAAAACGAGGCTGTCTCAACAGGTCAGCAATACCGGCAAAAAGAGGGCCACTTCCGGCAGCCCTCCCGCCAGCAGATGCAGAGTCAACCGACTTGAGGGCTCAATCTTCTTTTCTGCCCATCAGCTTTTCATGAATTGCCGCCGCCGCAGTACGTCCTGCGCCCATGGCAAGAATAACCGTTGCTCCTCCGGTCACAATATCGCCGCCAGCATAGACGTTCTCCTTCGAGGTTGCCATGGTATTGATATCGACCACAATCGTATCCCGCTTACTGACGTCAATATCCGGTGTTGTCTGCTTGATGAGCGGATTGGAACCGTTACCGATCGAAATAATCGCCATATCGATGGGCAAAATAAATTCAGAATCTTTGATGGGCACCGGGCGTCGTCGTCCAGAATCATCCGGCTCGCCCAGCTCCATCCGCAGGCATTTGGCTCCTGTAAGCCACTGCTCCTCATTGCCGATAAATTCCAGCGGGTTCATCAGCACAAGGAATTCAATGCCCTCCTCTTTGGCATGATGAACCTCTTCAAGGCGTGCCGGCATCTCCGCCTCTGAACGGCGATAGACGATGTATGCATGTTCAGCCCCAAGCCGCTTGGCTGTCCGAACAGCATCCATCGCCGTATTGCCGCCGCCGAAGACCGCCACATTTTTACCCGTGCAATTGAAGACCGGCGTATCGTTTTCGGGGAACTGATAAGACTTCATCAGGTTAACCCTTGTCAAAAACTCATTGGCCGAATAGACCCCGAGCAGATTTTCACCAGGGATACCCATAAACCATGGCAGGCCGGCTCCAACCCCGATAAAGACGGCATCAAATTCCTCCTCCTTGAGTAACTCATCAACGGTGACGGAACGGCCAGCGACCGCATTGGTGACAAAGTTCACACCAAGCTTTTTCATCCCCTCAATTTCAGCTTGTACAATCTCTTTTGGAAGGCGGAACTCAGGAATACCGTACATCAGCACGCCACCAAGCTCATGCAACGCCTCAAAAACCGTCACTGCGTGACCCAACTGCACCAAATCATTGGCACAGCTCAGCCCTGCCGGTCCGCTGCCGATAACCGCAACCTTTTTTCCTGTCGGAGGGGCTACCTGTGGCAACTCCACCTGTCCGGTTTCGCGCTCATAATCAGCCGCGAACCGTTCGAGATTGCCGATAGCCACCGAGGTATATTTTTTTGTGAGAACGCACTCCTTCTCACACTGGTCTTCCTGCGGGCAGACCCTGCCGCAGACCGCAGGTAAAACATTATCCTCCTTGATCTTTCTTGCGGCACCCGTAAAATCACCATGAGCAATGAGCTTGATAAACTGGTCAATCTTGATGTTGACCGGGCACCCCTTCACACATGCAGGGCTTTTACACTGAAGGCAACGCTGAGCCTCCCGCTGTGCAAGCTCCTTTGTATAGCCAAGATTGACCTCCTCGAAATTATGACTCCGCACTTCCGGATTCTGTGACGGCATCTCCTGACGTGGAATGGCCATACGTTCTTTGGTCGTAATAGATTGTGCGTCCATAGTAATGCTTCTTTAAAAAAAGAGAATTTGAGTATGCAAAAAAAAGCTTTCACCGGCAGAGAGCCGGAGCAAGAGGGTCATCATTGAGAGCGAAATAAAGCCGGTGGCGCACTCAGAACTGCTTCTGGAGGTTGCACTTGTGTGTCAATGCTTCAACTGCCTGCCGCTCCTGGGGCAAATACATCTTGTTCCGGTCAGAAAGGTTTTTGAAATCAACCAGATGAGCGTCAAACTCAGGGCCGTCAACACAGGCAAACTTGATCTGGTTGTCCACCGTAACCCTGCAACCACCGCACATGCCGGTACCGTCAACCATAATCGGATTGAGGCTCACCATGGTTTTGATATGATAGGGGCGGGTAACCTCAGCAATGGCTCTCATCATCGGTATCGGCCCGATGGCAAGCACATAATCGATGGTTTTTCCGGCATCAATAAGCTCCTGCAGTTTCTGTGTAACAAAACCGTGAAAGCCGTACGATCCATCATCGGTCGTGATGTAGGCCTCATCACTCACCGCACGCATCTCCTCTTCAAGAATCACCAGCTCTTTTGACCGGGCGCCGTTGATTGTAATGACATAATTTCCAGCCTCCTTCAGCGCCACGGCAGTCGGATAAGCAATTGCCGCGCCGAGTCCTCCGCCGATGCTCACCGCGGTACCAAATTTTTCAATATGCGATGGCGCGCCAAGCGGACCCACAATATCGTGGATGCTCTCACCAGCCTCCTTGCCGTTCAGCTCCCTGGTCGATTTACCCATACCCTGAACAATGATGGTAATGGTACCTTTTTCAGTATCCGAACCAGCAATCGTCAGCGGTATCCTTTCGCCCGTCTCGCTCACCCTGATCATGACAAACTGACCCGCTTTGCTTTTTTTTGCAATGCGGGGGGCCTCGATCTCAATTTTTTTGATATTTTCAGCTAAAAATATTGCAGAAACAATTTTGTGCATTGGTTCCCTGATTTCGTATGATGATGGAGAGCTTCCGGTTTTTCTGGCAAGATGAAAAAGTTATTATAATAATCATTAATTATCCAATATAAAAGGCCCCTTTTCTGCTTGCTGCAAGCAGTTTGATGGCTGGGGTGGCGCGGTCAGGCAACTCCCGCAAGGGTACTCTGCCGGCCGGTCTGCAATTTTAAAGTTGTTAACACTCATGGTATTTATTGCCGATTATGGCGCAGGAAATCTCCGATCTGTCCTCAAGGCATTTGATTATCTCGGAGTCAAGGCGATTGTCAGCAGTGATCCTGCCAAGCTTGCCGGGTACAAAAAAGTCATTCTTCCCGGTGTCGGAGCCTTCGGCTCTGCCATAAACTCACTTGACGCGTCGGGTTTTACCGAAGCAATCGCGGAGCATGTCGATAAAGGAGGTCAGCTCCTTGGAATATGCCTTGGAATGCAGTTGCTGCTTACAGAGAGTGAAGAGATGGGTACGCATAAGGGAATGGATCTGATACCTGGTAAAGTGGTTCACTTCAGGAGCGAAACCGACAAAATTCCCCAGATCGGGTGGAACTCCGTTGACCAGCAGAAAGAGAGCATTCTTTTTCGGGGAATTGAGGACCACACCTTCTTCTATTTTGTACACTCCTACTACTGTGAGCCCGAAAGCCCCGACTCCGTGGCGGCAACCACCTGGTTCGCCGGAAAAAACTTTTGTTCAGCCATTGAAAAAAATGGTATTTTCGCTGTTCAGTTTCATCCGGAAAAGAGCTCCGATGCCGGTTTGCAGGTGCTCAAAAACTTTGCCGGGTGCTAAATCCGATTTTTGTTATTTGTTATGTTGATTATTCCAGCCATAGACATTAAAGAGGGAAAGTGTGTTCGACTGACCCGTGGCGACTTCAGCCAGAAAAAAATATATCTCGACAACCCCCGCGACATGGCCATTATCTGGCGCAAGCAGAATGCCAAAATGCTTCATATTGTCGACCTTGATGCGGCCCTCACGGGCGAAATGGTCAACTTTGAGAAAATCAGGGAGATTGTCGTGAATATCGACATCCCGGTACAGGTCGGTGGTGGAATTCGCTCCGCCGATGCGGTGAAGCGCTATCTGGATATCGGTGTTGCCCGTGTCGTCATCGGTTCGGCCGCAGTAACCAATCCGAAACTGGTCGAAGAGCTTTTGACGCGTTACACCCCGTCACAGATTGTGGTGGGCATCGATGCTGAAAACGGTATTCCAAAAATCAAGGGGTGGACTGAAAGCAGCGCGCTCCATGATTACGATCTGGGGCTGCAGATGAAAGGGATGGGCATTGAGCGCGTGATTTATACCGACATAAGCCGTGACGGCATGATGCAGGGTTTTGGGTATGAGAGCACCAAGCGGTTTGCCGAAAAAACGGGCATGAAAATCACCGCTTCCGGCGGCGTTACCACCTCCGAAGACCTGAAAAAACTCAATGGGCTTGCCGCTTTCGGAGTTGATTCCGTCATCATAGGCAAGGCCCTCTACGAATGCAATTTTCCCTGTCAGGAGCTCTGGTACAGCTTTGAAGAGGGCATAAGCATCGATCATAATTTTTCGACGGCACGGAAAAAATAGGAGATAACCCCCACAACGTGCAGAAGCCGGAGTTACAGTTACAGCAACAGATTGAGGCGCTCATTTTTGCCTCCGAAGAGGCGATAACCTTCCAGTCTGTCAGGCAGGTTATCGGCATCGATCTCAACGCAAACGAGCTTCATGCCATTGTTGAGCGTCTCAACAGGGAGTATGAAGAGAGCGGAAGGAGTTTTCATATCCACCGGATTGCCAGTGGTTACCGATTTCTTACCAGACCGGAATTCGGTGATATCCTCAAAAAATTTCTTGCCCCGAAAATCCGCAAAAGGCTTTCAAACTCTCTGCTTGAAGTTCTTGCGGTTATTGCCTATAATCAGCCTGTCACCAGGGGGGAGATTCAGCAGATTCGTGGAGCGAGCCCCGATTACGCCCTCGACAGGCTTTTGCTTCGCGGATATATCGAAGTCCGCGGAAGAGCTGATTCTCCCGGTAAACCCCTGCAATACGGAACCACCCCGGAGTTTCTCGACCTCTTCAATTTATCAACAGTAAAAGAGCTCCCTGAACTTCGCGAGATAAAGGAAATTCTTCAGGAGCACGAAGAACAGCAATCCCTTAACCGGCTGACGGGCAACGAGAGTGCCGCATCCGGCAACGAACAAGCAGGAAACGATACAGGAATATGAAAAACAGCAGTAAAGATGATGAAGTAAGAATCAACCGTTACCTCGCCTCATGCGGCATCGCATCGCGCAGGGCCGCCGACCAGCTTGTTCTGGACGGCAGGGTGATGGTCAACGGCGTTGTCGTCACGACGCCGGGTATCAAGGTCAGCCCTTCACGCGATGAGGTTATTGTGGATGGTGAAAAATTTGCCCAGCCCGAGCACCGCAAGGTCTATATACTCTTCAACAAACCAAGAAACGTCATTACTACCAACAGTGACGAAAAAAAACGGGAGATGGTGCTCGATTTTATTGATGTCGAAGAACGTATTTTCCCCGTAGGCCGGCTCGACCGAAAAACGACCGGCGTCATTCTCCTCACCAACGACGGTACACTGGCGCACAAATTGATGCATCCTTCGTCAAATGTAAAAAAAGAGTATATTGCTGAGCTTGGTGAAAAGTTTACTCCAAATCTTTTGCCTCAACTGACCGGCGGAATGCGTTTAAAAGATACCGGTGAAAAAGTCAGTCCCTGCCGCGCAAAAATACTTGATGAGGGAATGCAGGTACTGGTAAGCATTCATGAAGGAAAAAATCACCAGGTCAGACGAATGTTCGAGACCCTCGGCTTTGAGGTAAAACGGCTTGAACGTGTTGCTTATGCAGGCCTTCAGGCAGGAGAGCTCCGGCGTGGCGAATGGCGTTATCTGAGCCGCAATGAGGTTCAGGCACTCTACAAGTTGACGGAAAGCCCATAAGCCATCAGCCGGTTTTGTTAACTGAAAGCAAAACCCCTGGATGATTATGCGCCAACCGCACATTTTTCAAAAACGTCATGCCGTTCGCCGGGTTATGACGTTTTTCCTTCTCATTACCTCTCCCTGTTGCACCGTTCAAGCGCTCCCGGCCGAAAACAGCGACATGCAGGATTTGCTCAACAATGCCGAATCAGAATCAAATATCGAGCAGTTGCTTGATTTGTTTGACCGGCTGAAAAGCAGTAAAATTTTGATCAACCAGGCTGATGCCGACGAGTTGTGCCAACTGCCCTGGCTCACGAGAGCCGATGCCGATGCCATCATTATCCACCGGCGCGACCAGGGGCCCATTCTCTCCCTGCAGGAGCTCGAACCGCTCATCGGAAAAGAGAAAACAACAAGCATTGCACCCTATATCCTCTTTACAAAAGGTCGAGCTTCCCGTCAGCAACCCGGAGCAAAAGCCGTTCTGGTTGATGGCTCACTCTACAGCCGCATCTACTGGGAAACAACTCCTCGCCAGGGTCTGCTCAACGGCTCCTACGCTGGCGAAAACTACAAGCTCTACAATCGGTTGCAGTTTTCGGCTCCCCACCTCAAAGCCAGCCTGGTACAGGAAAAGGATATCGGAGAGCCTGATGTGGCCGACTTCAGCTCAATCAGCCTCAATGCATACGACCTTGGCCACCTGAAAAGTGCCGTGCTCGGCAACTACAAACTCAACATTGCCCAGGGGTTGCTCATCGGGCAGGGACGTTATTTTTCCAAGGGGAGTGACCCCACCGGCAGCGTCCGCCTGCCCTCAAAGCAGCTCTTGCCATCCTCTTCAAGCACGGAATCCGGTTTTCTCCAGGGGGCCGCAGCGACACTGAAGCTCGATGCTTTTGAAGTGACCCTCTTTTACTCCTCCAACCATCGTGATGCCGTCATCAATGCCGATGACGTCATCACCAGTTTCAGCTCCTCAGGTTACCATCGCACCGAGCTTGAAATTGGCCGAAAAGACAACGTGACCGAAACCATCTCCGGCGCAAATATTCTCTATCGCTATCAGGCAGGCCTCTTCAGCGGCAAGGCAGGGGGCAGCGTACTGAACTACAAATATCCATTACCGATTGATGATCATTACTTCTCTTCGGCAACCATGTACAGTCTCGAAACCGATCTCTCCATTGGCCATACAAGCCTCTTTGGCGAAGCGGCCTTTTCCACTCGTCTCGCTGACGCATCATGGACGGCAGGCGCTGAGTATGAGATTCTTAAAGGCATCAGCACTGTTGCCGCAATCCGGCGCTATGGTGACGGCTACGCCTCCCCTTTTGCCGGGGCATTTGCCGAACGGGGGAGTGATGCCTCAAATGAGCGGGGATACTATGTCGGCCTCAACGCAAAAATCAGCAAGCGGCTTTCAGTTGCCGCCTATTATGACCACTTCACCTTTCCAAAGCTTGGCGTTCATTGCCCGTACCCTTCCAGTGGCAACGATTCACGGCTCCTCATCACCTGGAAACAGTCCCCCCTCATCACCTGGAACCTGCAACTCCAGCACAAATACAAGGAGGAAGAGTCAAATCAGGAAGCATCAGGCGATCCTCTCTATACGGCGCTTCCTAAAATCACCGACCGCTGCCGGCTCGATTGCGATGTTGCCCTTTCGAGCAAGGTGCAGCTCAGAAGCCGCGGAGAGGTGAAAAAAGTTGTCAAAAAGTATCTTGCCGGAAATCAGCAATTTTATGGATGGCTTGCCAGCCAGCAGGCGGGGTACTCGTCCGGAAAATTTGGCCTTAAAGGGCGCGTTACTGTTTTTAATACTGAAGATTATGATGCCGCACTCTATGCCTATGAGGATGACCTGCCCCTCACCTCCTCCCTCGGAATGTACAACGGGCGGGGCAAATCCCTTTTTGTGGTGGCAACATGGCAAGTCATCCCGCAGATGAAACTTGGAGCGCGATACGAAGTGACCTGGTACAGCGACCGGGCGGTATACAGCAGCGGCAACGACGAGCGGGCAACCAGTGCGCCGGGCTCATTCCATCTTGGCTGCTTTTTAACATTCTGAGCGCCCTCAGCAGGCAGCAGGGGGGTCAGGCAAGCCCGGCGGCCCGCATCAGCCTATCCCTGATTGCCCTGCCAAGTCCCTCGTCCGAAGGCAGCTCGCAATAGATAACGCCGATGCCGCTCGCATCGCAAAGCCGGAAAAAGCGGAAAAGCTCCCGGCCATACTCCTCAAGGGAGGAGCAAACCTTGAACAGCGCAACCCCTTTCGGTTGCGCCGCCGTGCCGATATAGGCTGCAGGCGACTCGTTGAGGTCGATTTTTTCGACCTCTGTACAGAGAAGAATCGACGCCTTCGGCGCATAATGGGGATACTTCAGCCCCGGGCACTTCGGCCTCTCCTCCGGCTCCGTAACCGCAACGGTCGTTATTTCAGGTACCACCGTGCGCAGTTGTTCCAGCGTGATCGCCCCGGCCCTGAGCAAAAGCGGCCTCTCTCCCGAACAATCAACAATGGTCGATTCAAGGCCGATGGCACTCGGTGTTCCCCGCAGCAGGCAGTCAATTTTTCCATCAAGATCCTGCATTACCGCCTCCCAGCTTGTCGCACTTGGCAGCCCCGAACGATTTGCCGAAGGAGCGGCAACCGGGCAGCAGGCGAGACGGAGAAACTCCCGGGCGACCAAATTTGCCGGACAGCGCACCCCGACGGTTTCAAGACCGGCCGTAACCGTGTAAGGGACAGAGAAATTTTTTTTAAGCACCAGTGTCAGTGGGCCGGGAAAAAAGCGTTCAATCAACTGCTCGGCTTGCAAAGAGAGTGAAGAGGCAACCTCGGCAACCTGCCCGACGCTGGAGAGATGCACAATCAGCGGATTATCCGCCGGACGCCCTTTTGCCCGAAAAAGCCGGAGGAGTGCTTCAGGATGGCAGATGCCGGCGCCAAGGCCATAGACCGTTTCTGTTGGAAACGCCACAACTCCGCCTGAGTTCAAAATAGCGGCGGCCTCTTCAACTGAATCGGTAAGCGTGGTATGCATGATCATTCTGAAAGAGGGTAGCTACCTGAAAATGGGAAGAAGGGTACAGAGCGTGCCCACCACGGCACTCGAAAGAGGAATCGAGAGGTTATCGTCAATCTTGAACTCCCCGACACGCACCATGAATGCCTCGGTCAACGTTGCCGTTACAGCCATGATGAGGCCGATAAAAAAATTAAGGCCCGGTACGATGCTGACCACAACCAGTGCGGAGAAAAAAAATGCCGCACTTCCCTCCACGCTTTTTTGCCCGAATCGGTGCTTCCCGAAACTTTTACCAATAATGGCGGCAAGGGTATCTGAAATCGCCACAAGGCTGAAGGCGGTAACGGCAATGATTTTTGGAAAAAAAAGCACCAGAAGAAGTGCCGCCATCATAATATAGGTCGCACCGTTCAGATGTTTTTTTTCCCGCTTGAGCTCATGCGTTCTCAGCATCGAATCAAACGTCTTGTGATACCAGACCGAAACCGGCGTAAAAAAATTTTTCAGCAGGTCAATCAGAAAAAAACCGGAAAAAAGCGGGATAAGCAGCAAAAGCGCAAGTTCCCGGCTGATAAACCAGTAAATAACCGGAATGGAGAGCGAAGAGAGATGAATTGCTTTTCGCGCAACTTCATAGCGGAGTTCCAGCCGGTCAATTTCTTCCATAATAAACAAGCGCTGAGCAAAAATCGTAAATGGTTATCGATGAAACGGCCTTCGTCGCCCCCCGATTTCAGGCTTGAATATACACCAAAATCTTTTTTTCCCGATCATCAATCCCGCCCCGCTCGAACTCTTTTTCCGTTTCAATTGCAAAACATGTATTTTGCCTCGCTTAATAAAGAGCATTTTGAACCAGTCAGGCATGAAGAGTGAAAAATTAAGGGTTGCCGCCATCGATCTCGGAACCAACTCCTTCCACATGATTATTGTCGAAGAGAGTCTGCAAAAGGGGATTGTTGAGATTGATCGCGTCAAGGATATGATCTGTATTGGCCGTGGCAGCATTTCCACAAAAATGCTTGGTGAAGAGGCAATGCAGTCAGGTATTGCCGCTTTGAAAAATTTTCTTGTTCTTGCCCGGCAGCATGGTGTGGCGCCTGAAAATGTTCTTGCCTTTGCCACCAGTGCCATTCGCGAGGCAAAAAACCGGTATGATTTTATTCGCCGAATCAGGGAGGATACCGGCCTGAAAGTCAAGGTAATCTCCGGAAGGGAGGAGGCCGAATTTATCTACTACGGAATTCGTAACGCCGTAAAGATTGGCAAAACCGCCGATCTTCTCTTCGATATCGGCGGTGGATCAGTCGAATTTGTGCTCGTCAACCAGAAGGGGATACAACTGCTTGAAAGTCGTAAAATCGGTGTGGCGAGAATGTGTGAGCGCTTCGTTACCTCAGAACCCATAGCCCTCCGCGACATCCATCTCCTCGAACAGTTTTTTGCGGCCGAGATGGTCTCCGCCGTCGAAAAAGCCTCCCAACTTCAGGTCACCAGGGCTGTAGCCTCCTCAGGCACGGCCCAGAACATCGCCCGCATGATCGCCTCCATGTGTGGCCGCGAGAGTGATGTATCGCTCAACAACAGTTCCTTCAGCCGTAAGGAGTTTGAGGCTCTTTACCGGGCAGTCATTCCGCTTGGCGGCGCCGAACGAAAACAACTGACCGGTCTTGACGAAAAAAGGGTTGACCTCATTGTGCCGGGCCTCATTCTTTTCGACATGATTTTCAAGCTTTTCAATCTCAAGGAGATTGTGATTTCAGATTCAGCCCTGCGTGAAGGCATGGTGCTCCACTATCTGAAGCACCGAATTGCTTCCGGTACAAAGCGGGGAGAGGACGATGAACTCGACATTCGCCGTGAAAGTGTCTATGAACTCGGTTTCCGATGTAACTGGACGCGTGACCATGCAGAGCATATTGCCCGACTCTGCCTCCAGCTCTTCGACAAGCTTGAACCCCTGCACCATCTCGAAAAATCCTACCGCGAACTGCTCGAGTACGCATCGCTGCTGCACAACATTGGCACATTTATCTCCATCTCATCCCATCACAAGCACGGCCAATACATCATTCTTAACGGAGAGCTTCGCGGATTTTCCCCTTCGGAAATCGAGATTATTGCTCATGTTGTCCGCTACCACCGTAAATCGGCCCCTTCGGAGCGCCATACCGCCTACTGCCAGCTCAAACCGGCGCATAAACAGGCAGTTGACCTGCTTTCCGGCATTCTGCGAATAGCCAACGGTCTGGAACGCGGCCACCGCAAGAACATCCAGAAAATCAGCGTAGAGCTCAAAGAGCGCAACATAACGCTTCGCCTCAAAAGCCGCTGTGCGCCCGACATTGAAATCTGGGCCGCCGACCTGCTGAAACCCTGGCTCGAAACCGTGCTCGACAAAACCATTACCATTCTGCCGATCTGAAATGAGGCGAGAGCCCCCTTGTAAACGAATTGCCAGCACCCTTTTGCGTGAGGGGTCGCTCTGGCTTGAATCGGCCTTCTGCAACGAGCATCATGGCGGAGCGCTGCTCTTCTCCGACCCGACGGAGGTGGTGACGCTCACCTCTCTCTCCGGACTTGAGAGCTTTTTTCGCAGGCTTGAAAAAAAGCTTGATGAAGGCTTTTTTCTTGCCGGCTGGCTTACCTACGAGGCCGGTTACGGTTTTGAAGATTGCCTTGCCGACCATGCCCGCACCCTTCCGCCTTCGCCGCTCGGCTGGTTTGGCGTCTACCCTCAACCAGAGCGCTTTTCTGCCCGGGAGGTCGAAGAGCTCTTTGCCGAAGCGGGAACCCTCTCTGCCCCCATCCTCAATAATCTCTCATTCAACCTCTCCCAGGCAGAGTACGACGGTAAAATTGAGCGCATCCGTGAGCAGATTGCCGCAGGAAATGTTTATCAGGTAAACTTCACCGGGCGATACCGCTTTACCTTCAATGGCGCGGCACCGGCACTTTTTGCAGCACTGCGGGGCGTGCAACCCTCCTCATACACCGCCCTCCTCAACAGCAAAGAGCGCACCATCATCTCCTTCTCCCCCGAGCTCTTTTTCAGGTGCAGCGGCTCGCTCATCGAAACCATGCCGATGAAGGGGACCGCACCAAGAGGCCGCACGGCCGAAGAGGACAACACACTCAAAGAGGGGCTTGGGCGATGCCCGAAAAACCGGGCCGAAAATCTCATGATTGTCGATCTCCTGCGCAACGATCTTGGCCGGATATGCAAGCCCGGCTCCGTTGAGGCAGGGGAGCTCTTTGCTACCCAAAGCTGGCCGACACTCCATCAAATGCTCTCCACCATCCGGGGCGAGCAACGTCCTGATGTCGGGCTCTACCAGCTCTTCAAGGCGCTCTACCCCTCAGGCTCAATAACCGGAGCGCCCAAAATAAACGCCATGAAGCTCATACAAAGCCTTGAAGCGGAACCAAGAGGAATTTATACCGGCACCATCGGCTATATCACCCCCGAGCGTGACATGGTTTTCAGCGTAGCCATCCGCACCATTGAGATCTTCGGAAATCAGGGGCTCTACGGCTCAGGAGGAGGCATCGTCTGGGACTCCAACCCCGCCGAAGAGTACCGGGAGTGCCAGCTCAAGGCAAAGATTCTGGAGCCTGGCGCCTTGCACTCACTCTCCGATTCAGAAATAAGGTGCACGGAGCACCACCTTGCGGCAAAGAATCTCGTCAGCACTTGCGGCAAAGAGTTTGGGCTTTTCGAAAGTATCCTCTGGAACGGGAGCTATCTCTGGCTTGACGAGCATCTTCAGCGGCTTGCAGCATCGGCCGCAACACTCGGCTTTTCCTGCAACATCGCCACCGCTACCCTGCTCCTCAGCAATCTCGAAGAGGAGCTGCGCCAGATTTGCACCATCAACCTTGCCCGCAACCGAGCCCAATACCGAGCCCAAAACCGTGCCAAGCCAGGCGGAATGCCGCTCACCGAGGCTCATGCCACCCGATTCAAGGTAAAGCTCAGCCTCTCCCTGCCGGGAAGCTTCAGTGTTAGCCACGAGCCCATAGCGGTGCAGCCTTCCGCCGCCACGCTTCGCGTGTGCATTGCCAGCCACCGAACCGATTCCCGAAACCCCTTGCTCCACCACAAAACCACCGAAAGGGAGCTCTTCGACCGCTACCTCACCCTCGCCCGTCAAAGCGGTTACGATGAAGTGCTCTTTTTGAACGAGCGCGGAGAGCTGACCGAAGGGGCCATCAGCACCCTTTTTATCCGTCAAGGCCAGCAACTCCTGACGCCCCCGCTCCACGCCGGCCTGCTCAACGGTATTTTCCGCAGCAACTTCCTCGCCACCCGCCCCTTCGCCGCCGAAAAAACCATAACGCTCCACGACCTCGAAACCGCCAGCACCCTCTATATCGCAAATTCAGTCCGGGGCCTCAGGCCGGCTCTCTTCACTGGCCATCAAATATTATGAAAAATACCATTGTGTCGTCCTGTGCGTATTCTGACGGATGCAATGCCAGTAACCACAGGTTCTCGTGCATGATCATTCTGAGCAGAAAAATGTTTATTATGGAGAGGAAAAACGGTAACACAAAAAGCTCAACAAATATCCAATCTCCCGCAGGCTTATGCGTCTTAGCCCATCTCAATCACAAATGATTTGCCAGCAGATACACTGGCATTTTGGTGATGGTGCCCTCATTTGGCTCTTCGGTTCACGTCTTGATGATCATAAAAAAGGTGGGGATGTTGACCTGTATGTTGAAGCTTCGCATCATACACTGCTCGACGAAATTCGTTGCAAAATCAAACTTGAAGAGGGCCTCGATATGCCGGTTGACTTGATTGTTCGCCACCCAAAAGAGAATTCACTCATTGCAAAAATTGCCAAAAGTCAGGGAGAAAGGCTATGAGAAAACTCCGTATATTCCCCTATAATCAAAAAACGCAACACCATAACCTTCACTCACCATGCGCGACCACACCCCTGACTTCAAAATGCATGAGCTGACCGACCGGAACAAATTGCTCATTCGCCAAACCGTACAGCAACTGCTGGAGAAACTTGCTGCTGACGGCAAGCTGACCTCCGACACCCTGCTTGAATTCTGGATTGAAGTGCCCGGTGTCAAACGACCAAGGGGAAGCTTCAGGGGCGGCTTTCTGATGCCCGACAGCTTTGTCTACCTCAGCGACTATTTTAGGCCTGACGTACCTCACGCGCTCACTCCCGGAGCAGCATATCCCGATGGTGAAGCTGGTCTTGATAATGTTTGGGATGACTTGCTCGATGAACTCTTTTACCAGGTCGAAATTTTCACCTCTCCGCTCTCAACGGGAAAAGGGATAACGCTTGAACTGTGGGCAGGCAATCGCCAGCGGCCCGAAGGAGAGTGGCTCTACGCCGTCGATCGTAAAGTGGAACTTGGTTAGTTTTTTGAGCTGTAGTCGCAGATGCTGATGATGGAACAGTTTGCACAATCAGGCTTTTTTGCCTTGCAGGTGTAACGGCCGTGCAGCAGCAGATAGTGGTGAAAGGGGAGGACCCACGCTTGGGGAATAATCTTCATCAGCTCCCGTTCGGTCTCGTCCACTTTTGTTGTCTGAACCAGCCCGATCCGGTTTGAGACCCGGTGCACATGGGTATCGACCGGCATTACCGGGATGCCAAAAGCGTTGCTCAGCACAACGTTCGCTGTTTTTCGGCCAACTCCCGGCAGGCTTTCGAGCTCCTCCCGCGTCCCGGGAACTTCACCATGAAAGCGCTCAACCAGAATCCGGCTTACCTCAAGAATATTTTTCGCCTTGTTGTTACAGTAATTGATGGAGCGGACAAGAGTTCTGACCTCTTCAAGCTCCATTTGGCTCATGCTCACGCAGCCAGGTGCACGCCGGAAGAGCTCACGGGTAATGACATTGACCTGCTTGTCCGTTGCCTGGGCCGCCAGAATGGTAGCCACAAGCAGTTGGAAAGGGGAGTTGTAGCAGAGCTCGCTTTTGGGGTTCGGGTATGCTGCGCCAAGCACCTCGTTGAGAAAAACAATTTTTTGTTCAGGGCTCTCTTTCATTCGCCCCCTCAGCTCTCGATTTCCGGGCTCTCCTCCTCACTCTCGCTCTTCTGAAGCTTGGCCACCGACTGGTCGATCAGTCCCCGTCCGTTTTTGTGCACCTTCCCCTCACCTTTGAGATCGTTATAAATCGCATCAAGAATGCCATTGACAAACTTGCTGCTCTTATCGGTGCTGTTGAACTTCTTTGCAATTTCAATAGCCTCGTTAATCGAAACCTTGGGCGGAATATCCTCGCAATAGAGAATTTCCGTCAGCGCCATGCGAATGATATTCTTGTCAATGATGGCAATGCGGCTCATATCCCAGTTAAAGGTATGCTTCACAATATAGAGGTCAATCTCATCCTTATGCTCCTTGATGTTTTTCAGAAGCGTATTGAAAAACTTCATGGCATTGGCATCTGCCAGAATCTCCTCGGTCAAAAGCCAGCCAGCCGCAGAGTCGATGTCGGTATCACGGATTTCAATGGTATAGAGTGCCTGTAAAATCTTTTCACGTATTTGCCGTCGGTAGGTCTTCATAAAAGAGCAATTAATTGATTGAGGAGTGGAGGATTTCATGGAGAACAACATCCGTTTGCCCGAGGTTTTCATACAAAACATGCGGATGATGCTTTTTCAGCTCCCGGGTTGAAAAATTTCCGGTCGCTACGGCAATGGACTTTGCGTTCAGAACCCTGGCACAGGCAATATCGTGTTCTGTATCGCCGATGATGATAATATCGTGGTTCACAAACGTTGTTCCGGTCAGTTGGCGGGCTTTTTCGACCGCAACCGCCGGCAGTTCATTGCGGGTTGGTGCGTCATCGGCAAAGGCACCAAAGGGAAAGTAGTGGTTTATTTCAGGAAGCATGAGCTTATGCCGTCCAGAGGCTTCAAAATTTCCGGTCAAAAGAGCGAGCAGCACTTCGGCACGCCCCGAAAGCTCCTGAAGAAGTTCAGGGATACCCACCATCAGTTGGACGTCCGAAGCTTGAGCGGTCTGGCGAAAGAGATCAATATAACACGCCTTGGCGCGCTCAAATTTTTGCGCAATCTCACCCTTGTCGAGACCCGCATTCTGCAAGACCTCATAAATGATAATGCTGTCCATCTTGCCGCAAAAATTGTGCGTTGCCGCGCTTCCCGCAGTACCATAGACCTCCGTCAAGGCATCAACCAGCACGCTACGGTTGATCTTGCTCACCGAAAGCAATGTCCCGTCTATATCAAATAACACAAGTTTCTTCAGCATAACATCTCTTGGGAACCTCTCAAATCCTTATTTTTTCAAGTCGTACGGGAATCAGTCTCGACACACCCTCCTCCTCCATGGTGACTCCGTAAAGCGCCTGGCAGGAGGCCATGGTTTTTTTGTTGTGCGTAACAATAATGAATTGGGTGTTATTCTCAAATTTTTTCAGGAGTTTAATAAATCGGGTCACATTGGCATCATCCAGCGGGGCATCCACTTCATCAAGAATACAGAAGGGGCTCGGCTTCACCAGATAGATGGCAAAGAGGAGCGAAAGCGCCGTCAGAGCTTTCTCTCCGCCACTCAACTGCTCAATGGAGAGAGGCTTTTTCCCCCTCGGTTTGGCCACAATTTCGATGTGGGCGTCAAGAGGATCTTCACCGGAATGAATAAGCAGATCCGCCTCATCCTCCAGTTCAAAGAGCTCCCGAAAAAGAGCAATAAAGTTTTTTCTCACCTCGCAAAATGTTGCCTCAAATTTTTGAAGCGCCGCCTTGTTGATCTCCTCAATGGTCGACCGAAGCTCCTGCTCGGCCTTATGCAGATCCGCCCGTTGCGTGGCAAGAAAATCGAGCCGCTCTTTTTCCGCCTCATACTCATCAAGCGCCAGCTCATTGACCGCGCCAAACTGTTCACGCTGTTTCGTCAGCAGCTCAAGCTTCTCTTTGGCCTCATGGCGGTCAAAAGCTGCATCAAGGGGCGGCTCAGCCATCAAGGCAAGGTCGCAGTTGTATTTTACCTGTGCCTCCGTAAAGAGATGATCGAGCAACTGCTCCAGTTGCCTGGAGTCGTGGGTGAGGGTTGCGAGCAACTGCCGCCGGAGATCATGCTTCCGCCTCAGCTCTCTCAGCCCGGCCTGGGCGGTGTGATGCTGCGCCTGCCGCTCCCGGTAAAGCAACCCGAGCTCACCAACCCTTTTCTGCTCCCCGGCAGCCCCCAGAAGCAGCTCCTCCAGCTCCTTTTTCATCTTTTCCGAGGCTGTGCGGCCCATGATCCCTCTTTTTTCAGCGGCAGCACGTTCCGCCTGGAGCCTTGTAATCTCTTCATGCAGCGCGCTCCGGTTGCTGGCAGAGGTTGCAATACTGAAGTTGAGCTTTTCAAGATCGCGCAACGCATCCTTGTAGCGGCTCTGACGGCTCTGCACCTCCCGGCCAAAAAGATGATGCCGGCTTTCAAGTGCGGTAAGGTTCTCCTGCAGCAGACGAATCTTTTCACTGAAAAGTGCTGCCGCCGACGCCTTGCGGCCGATAGCAGGCAAGAGCGCCTGAAGCTCAGCCTCACAGACCGCTTTTTGCGCAACCATTGCCCCTCTTTCCGCTGCCGACTGTTCACTCTCCCGCCTGCGGGCACTCTCCTCGGCATCCAGACGGGCCGCCCTTTTCTCAATCGCTCCCAGTTCACCCGCCAAACGCTCAACCTCCCGACGCTCCTCATCCGCCCTGACAGAACCAAGCTCCCTCTGCAGTTGCAGCAGCGCATCCTCCTCTTTCGCAATGTTTTTTTCAAGCAGAGCAAGCTCTTTGCGGAGACGCTCACGCAAAGCCTTTCTTCCCAGCCGCAGCCCCTCACTGTTTTTTGAGCTTCCACCCAAAAGGAGCCCCCTGCCGGCAAATTTTTCGCCCTCGATGGTAACAAACGAGCAGTCAGGATGGAGCAAGGCAAGCGATTCCGCTGTTTTAAGATCTGGTACCACATAGCTTTTGCCGAGCATCAGCAGCAGGGCGTAATGCAGTTCCGGAGGATAGCTGATAAGCTCAACCGTTTTCTGTGCGCCCGGAATTTCCGGATAGTCAACCCCATTGCTCCGGCTCACCAGATCGAGCACCAGAAAATGAACCTTCCCCTTGTTGGAAAGCCTCAGATTGGCAATTCCCTCCTTCGCCTCCTGCAGCGACTGGCAGAGATAATAGCTCATGCTGTCGCCAAGCGCCGCATTGACCGCCTTGTGGCAGGAACCCTCAAGCGAGAGAAGATCTGACAAACAGCCCAGCCCCGGCTTTCCGCCCTTCTGCTTTTCAAGAAAGCCGATCCCCTCCGGCATTCCATCAAAATTATCAAGCACCGAGTTGGCCAGCAAAATCTGGTTCTGCACCTTATCCCGCTCAGATCGCTGCAAAAGAAGAGCCTCCTGCATCTCCCTGACGTGCCCATTCATCTCCTCAAGCCTTTCACGCACACCCGCTTCCCGCTCTTTCGCCTCATCAATCTCCCTTTTTTTGCCCGAGGCCTCCAGGCGCAACTCCTCTTCATCACTGCGCGACCCCGCCAACTTCTCCAGAGTGGCCGCCTCCTTTGCCTCAAGCCGCTCAATCGTCAAACGCAGATACTCCCTCTTCGACTCAAGGCTGTGTTTCGTCAACGCCAGATGGTTGGCCTCACTCTGCTCCTCTGCACAGAGCATTCGTTCACGGGCAAGCTCCTCGCGCTGCTGGCCGAGCGTCGTATTGAGCTGGTCATACTCCGTTGCAAGGCTCTGAAATGCCGCGTGCAGCTCCTCGCACGCCGCTTCAGCAGGAGCTTTCTGCTGCCGCAGTTCCTGCTCGCGCAACTCCTCTTCAGCGCTTTTTTGCTCTTTATTGCTGATAATTGCCCTGAAGCGAGCACTATCGGAGGCAAGGTTTTTCTGCTGCTCCTCATGCTGCAACAGCGCCTTTTCGAGGCTGTGAATCCGCTGATTACTCTCGTTCAGCCTTTTCTGACTCTCCGCCGTGGCGCTCTCCTCCTTCAAAAGCAGCAGCTCCCGCTCCTCAGCGGCACTCTCCTCCGTCGCGATTGCTGTCGCACATGCATGGTTCAGCCTCTCCTCCTCACTGATGCGCTGCTGCATCGGCTCAAGCTGCTCGCGCAACTCCTCCATCCGGAGCCAGGAAAGCGCAAGATCAAGCTCACGAATTCTCTTTTTCAGCTCCCTCAGCTTCTCAGCCTTGCGCACCTGCAGTTTCAGGCTGCGCACCTTCTTTTCAACCTCAGCCACCACATCATCAACGCGGGAGAGGTCGCGCGACGTACTTTCGAGCAGCTTGAAACTCTGTTTCCGACGCTGTTTATAACGGGTTATTCCTGCCGCCTCCTCAAAAAGCTTCAGGCGCTCCTCACTCTTGTTGCTGATAATCTCCTCAATCATCTTCAGCTCAATAACCGAATAGGCATCGCTCCCCATACCGGTATCCGTAAAAAGGTCAAGAATATCGCGCAACCGGCAGGGCACCATATTCAGCAAAAACTCACTCTCGCCGTTACGGTACAAGCGGCGCGTAACCGTCACCTCGGTATACTCGACCGGCAGCACATTCCGATTATTCTCAATCGTGAGAGAGACTTCCGCAAGACTGAGCGGCTTGAGGTTCCTCGAACCATTAAAAATGATATTCTCCATCTTCGCCGACCGCAACAGCGACGACTTCTGCTCGCCCAGCACCCAGCGCATGGCATCCACCACATTCGTCTTGCCACACCCGTTAGGCCCCACAATTGCCGTAAGCCCCTTGTCAAACTTTATTCTGACACGATGCGCAAAGCTTTTAAAGCCCAGGAGCTCAATTTTCGAAAGATACATCTGAAAAATGAAGACAATAAGGGTTTGACAGTCACAATCCAGGCCAAAAACACCAATGTAACAAAAAACAAACCCGCAAAAAACACCACCCCGCACGGGCAAGGTCATCCTGCCGCCACCCACCAAACCCGAACGGGCGTTGGCAAAAAAATGGATAAACGAAACGACGATGGGAAAGGCTACATGACCCCGCCCCTACGATGATGGGGTGTGGGTGGCGCGGAGGATGGCGGCGGTGGCGGCGGCGGCAGCGACGTCGTGGACACGTAAAATGGTTGCGCCACGCATCAGGGCGATTGTTTGTGCGGCGATGGTGGCGGCCAGCCTTTCGGAGGGCGGTGGGGTTTGGCCACCGGGCGGGGTAATGGCATGGCCAAGAAAGGATTTTCGCGACAAGCCCGCCAGAATTGGACGACCAAGGGCAAGCAGCGAATCGAGCTGATCAAGCAGTTGAAAATTCTCCGCAACGCTTTTGCCAAACCCGAAACCCGGATCGATAATGATCTCTTCGATCGAATGCTCTTCAGCCAGCGCAATGGAACGCGCCAGAAAACGGCTCACCCGCACCACAATGTCCTCTCCTTCCCGCTCGGCAGCCGTGCTCCACTGCATCGACTCCGGCCTCACCGCCGTATGCATCAACACCACCGCCGCCTGGTACTTCCGGCAAACAGCGGGAAGATCGCAGTCAAAGGTAAAGCCCGAAATATCATTGACCATATCCGCACCGGCCTGCAATGCCGCTTCGGCCACCTCCGCCTTATAGGTATCGATTGAAATCATGACGTCGCTTCTCTGGCGCAAAAGGGCAATCAGCGGCACCGTACGCTCAATCTCCTCACCGGCAGAGACTTTTGCAGCTCCCGGTCGTGACGACTCACCGCCAACATCAATAATTCGGGCCCCCGCCGCGATCATCCTGAACGCCTGATCGAGCGCCCGCTCAAGGTCAACAGCTCCGGTACCCTGGTGCAACACCCCGCCGTCATAAAACGAATCGGGCGTCGTATTCAGTATTCCCATGATGACAGGCCCCGCCGAAAGATCGATCAAATTGAGATTCATGCCTCTGCATTATTTGACCCCGCCCATACCGCTCAGCTCACTCCGAACGGCACCGGGGTGAAGGTGATAACAAAGATCGCTATGGCCACCCATCCGCAGACTGTTCTTCCTGTTGATAGGGGATGGTCATGAACGGTCGGAGGATGGTTCACACCGACAACACGCGAAAGAATCAGTGTCCACAGCATCCAGCCCGGCCATGACCAGCGCAGCAACTCCGGCGGAATCAGGGCAATTGCCTCAGGATTCAGCCACGAAAGCAGCAGTTCCAGAAATGAAGGAAAGCCGAGAAAAATGATAAAGAGGAGAAAAAAACGGGCAGCCGCAGCATGTCCCCTCCGGCCGAAAAGGGCATAACTGATATGCCCCCCGTCAAGCTGGCCAACCGGAAGGAGGTTCAGTGCCGTTACAAGAGAACCGAGCCAGCCTGCAAAAAGAAAGGGATAGTGGTACATCTCCGTCATTGGCGGAAGGTTTTTCGGCGCTATCACATACTCCAGCCCCATCCAGAGGAGATTTTTGCCAAGCACAAGGGTGCCCGCAGGTACAGGGGCATGAAAGCCGCCCACGGAAGCATACTCAGGATGAATGCCATAAATAAAATCCACTGGTGGAAGATGCAAAAAACCGTAAACCAGAAGCCCCACGCAAACGGCAAAGCCGCCTAACGGACCCGAAACACCAATATCGAAAAGAGAGTTTGTGCCTGGAATCCGCTCTTTCACCTTTATCACCGCCCCCATTGTTCCAAGGCTGAGAAGAGAGGGGAGGGGAGGCACAGGAATGTAATAGGGGAGCGTTGCCCGCACACGATGGTGCAAAGCCGCAAAAAAATGGCCAAACTCATGAACCGTCAAAAAGAGCAGCAGAGAGGCCGAGTAGGTCGCACCCGTGGCAAGCGAGCTGAAAAAAAGCGGAAGAGAGGTGAATTTTACCGCATGGCCGCCCCAGAAGGCTCCCGCCCAGAGTGTGGTCACTACCGTTAAAAGAAAAAGAAGCAGATGAAGAGGGTAGTTCTGGCTGGCAGGAATAGCCCGTTTCGAAAAGATCGAAAAACTCATGAAATTATTGCAGAAACAGTTGTGAAGCACTCTAACCCGTCGCCGCCCCGCAGCCTTGCAGGGCGGATCTGTCGGGGCATGACTAATCTTTGTCGTTATCGCCATCCTTACCCTTTACTGTACCCTTCTCGCCCTTTTCGCCTTTCTCGCCGGCACCTTTTTTGTCACCCGCTTTTTCCTCACCAAACGTGGCCGCCAGCCCCTTGGCCAGCTCACCCTTCTCATCAGCCGTCAGCTTTGCCTCTGGATGCGCCGGCAGGTAAAAAAACGGAGGCATTTTGCCCTCTCTCACCTCGCCCGCAGCCTTATCGCTCTCATTTTCACCCGTCGTGCGTCCCAACTCCGACACGTTAAACGCAGCCCGTCCACTAACGACGTCAAACTGTGTCAGCCAGGAAGCCGGTGCCACCGAACTGTACCACGGCCAGACGGTCTCGTTCGAATGGCAGTTCTTGCAGGCGCGGCCAAAAAGTTCACTGGTACGCGGGGAATCCCACTTCGGTTCACCATTTACCGGAGGGTTCTTGTGGTCACGGCCGTAAGGAACAAGCTGAATTGCCGCCAGTGCAATTGCCGCTCCCGCCAGAAATTTGAAAAGCTTCATAGTCAAACTCTCCTTATTTTTTTTGATGAACAAAACTACAATTTAACCGTGAATATACGTGAATTTTTGTTTTAACCCACGAGGAGGCTCTTTCATTTGCCCTGCCGAATGGAAGAACGGAACCATTTCTGCGACCTGCTGGTCAACAACGTGTAAAAATCCCCAACTAATATTGTATCTTTATTCATTTTATTGGTTGACGGTCAATGATTCAAGTATATAATACCTATGGCATATTTCAACCATATCTGTCTCGTTGAGGCACCCCAGACCATTATCGCACCCTTTCCCCGTTTCATAACCGACTGTATAGGAGTCTGTTACCTGGCGGCGGCCGTCGAGCATGATGTCGAAAGCATTGTCATGCCCGAAAATTATTACAACGAAGGCATTTTCGACAGTCTCCGTTCACTGCTGAAAAAAAAGCCGGTTGACCTGGTAGCCATCTCCTCCATGACCGGCGCCTTCAACCAGGCCGAGCGGCTTGCCGTCATAGCCAAAGAGGCTGGCGCCTTTGTTGTTATGGGCGGTTTTCACCCCACAGCCCTTCCTGAAGAGGTGCTGAAACTCTCCAGCGTTGACGTTGTCGTTATCGGAGAGGGCGAAGAGACCTTCCGCGAGCTCGTGCTTAACGGCCCCTCACGAGAGGTCAAGGGGCTTGCCTTCCGCGAAAATGGCGCCATTGTTTACACCGAACCAAGGCCCACCATCCAGAATATCGACTCCATCCGATTTCCGATGCGCTCCCTTCGCCCCAACCGTTACGGCGAAAAAGGCAACTCCTACTCCATCGACACCATCTACACCTCCCGGGGCTGCCCATGGAGCTGCTCCTTTTGCGCCAACGACCAGATGCACAAAGGGTGGAGAGGGCGGAGTGCCGAAAATGTGGTCGAAGAGATCGCCCTTTTGCACGACCCGAAAAACAAAAAACTGCTCAAAATCTGGGACGCCAACTTTTTGACCAACATCGGCCGCGCAGAAAAAATCTGCGACCTCATGATCGAGCGCGGACTGACCAACTTCCGCATCATGACCGAAACGAGGGCCAAAGATCTTGTTCGCGCCGAACGGATACTTGGTAAACTCCACAAAATCGGGCTCAGCAAGGTCGGCCTCGGCATCGAAAGCCCCAACGAAGCCACCCTGGCGCTCATGAACAAAAAAAACAGCCTTGGCGATGTTTCAAAGGCCATTGCGCTCTGCCGTGAGCACCACATCGGAGCTGAAGGGTACTTCATCATCGGCCACTACACCGAAACCATTGAGGATACCATTGTTTACCCCGACTTTGCCCGCTCACTCGGTCTCCGCCAGGCTCTTTTCATGATCATGACCCCCTACCCCGGAACCGGTATCTTCAAAGAGTACAAAGAGGAAGGCAAAATCTGCTCATTCGACTGGGACTTCTACAACAACTACTGCCCCGTCATCGAAACCCGCACCATGAACAGCGCCACGCTGGTCGACATGCTGGCCTACTGCAACGTCGCCTTCAACCGCTATCGCTCCGTCATGAAGCGCAACACGCCCAGGGAGCTGCTGCTCAACTTTTTGATCGACCTCTTCCAGCTTTGCTTTCTCATGCGGGTGAACAAAAACCTCAACACCGAGCAGATTACCAGCCTTGTCTTCAAAGCGCTCATGCGCCTGCTTGAACACGAGCATGGCAAAATTGAGGAGCCCGCGCTCCCTTCATGCAAGCCCTTGCCGCAGCCGCTCACCCTGCGTATCCGCCGCTCACCCCTTGAGAGCATCACCTTCACCCTCCAGGCGCGCGGCGCCAACCGCGTCCTTACCATGAAGGCCCAGCAACCCGGTACCGCTTTTCATGCCATCACCGGCCCGGAAATCGATCTCGACAAACTGGTCGAATGCGCCTGCTCCCTCTCCATGGAAACGCTTATGAGCGCCCTCTACCGCAACGAATGGCTGCACAACAACCCCGGCCGCGTCAACGGCCAGATACTCTCCATCCTGACCGACCCCGAAATTCTGCGCTTCGGTGGCCGGATTGCCGCGCTCTACATCAGCACCTGGCGCAAATAACAAAAGCTGACTCACTACCCCCGAATTATGCTCAACACGCTCCGCAAGGTCTTTGGTTTCCATGAATTTCGTCCAAACCAGGAGCGTGTTGTGCGCGCACTGCTCGAAAAGCAGGACGTTCTGGCCATCATGCCCACCGGCGGCGGCAAATCACTCTGCTACCAGCTTCCCGCCCTTCTGCTCCCCGGCACCTGCATGGTCATCAGCCCGCTCATCGCCCTCATGAAAGACCAGGTCGACGGCGCCCGCTCCAACGGCATCCGCGCCGCCTTCCTCAACAGCTCCCAGAGCCCTGACGAACGCGACGAGGTGATGCACCTGCTCCTCACCGGCAGCCTCGACCTCCTCTACGTCGCGCCCGAACGCTTTATCCTCAGCCACTTTCGCGAAACCCTCAGCCGGGTGCCGCTCAGCATGGCCGTCATCGACGAAGCGCACTGCATCTCCGAATGGGGGCACGACTTCCGCCCCGACTACCTCTCACTCTCCGACCTCGTCACCCTCTTTCCCGGCACCCCGGTTGCCGCCTTCACCGCAACGGCAACACACAGGGTGCAGCAGGAGATTCTCAGCAAACTGGCGCTGCGCAACCCCCTCATTGTTAGAGCCTCCTTCGACCGCCCGAACCTCCTCTACGATGTCCGGTATAAAGATAATCCCGATGCCCAGCTTGTAGCACTTCTCAAAAGCAACCCCGGCAAAGCCGCCATCATCTACCGCACCAGCCGCAAAAGCGTCAACGACACCGCCGCCATGCTTCAGGCAAAAGGGTTTCGAGCCCTTCCGTACCACGCAGGCCTCAGCGACCTCGATCGCAAAAAAAATCAGGAAGCCTTCATCCGCGACCAGGTGGAGATCATTGTTGCCACCATCGCCTTCGGCATGGGGATCGACAAATCCAACATCCGTCTCGTCATCCACGCCGACCTCCCCAAAAGCATCGAAAACTACTATCAGGAGACCGGCAGGGCAGGGCGCGACGGCGAACCGGCCGCGTGTACCCTGCTCTTTTCGCAGGGCGACATACCCAAAATGCGCTTCTTTATCGACGCCATGACCGATGAAACCGAGCGGGATCGGGCCCTCGCCGCCCTCTCAAGGGTGACCGCCTTCGCCGCAACCTCCGTCTGCCGCCGCCGCACCCTGCTCGACTACTTCGGCGAGCAATACCCGCATGATAACTGCAACTCCTGCGATATCTGCCTCGGCACCCGCGAAGTGGTTGACGCCACCCTTGAGGCGCAGATGGTGCTCTCCGCCATCGTCCGCACCGAAGAGCGCTTTGGCGCCACCCATATTACAGATATCCTCATCGGCAGCCAGAACAAAAAAATTCTCGACTTCGGCCACGACCGCCTCAAAACGTACGGTGTTGGCAAAGGCCACGACAAAAAATACTGGCGCCGCCTCATAGACGAACTTCTTGCTCAAAAGGTGATCGAGAAATCGGAAGGGCTCTACCCGACGCTCTTTTTGCTTCCCAAGGCATCAAGGGTACTCCGGCGCGAAGAGCCTTTCAATATGGTTCGTACGCTCGAAAAAAAAGCAAGCATACCGCTCCCCAAATCGGGCGACGCCCCTTACGACCACAAGCTCTTCGAACTGCTCCGCTCACAGCGCAAACAAATTGCCGACGAGCAGCAGATTCCGCCCTATGTCGTCTTTTCAGACCGCACCTTGCACGACATGGCTGCCAACCTCCCCCGAACGGCTGAAGCCATGCTCACCGTTTCCGGCGTCGGCGAAGTCAAGCTCCAGCGCTACGGGCGGCAGTTTCTCAGCCTTATCGACCGCTACTGCAGCGAACAGATATGAAAAGAGCCAAGACTGCACCAGTGCCTGACCTGGAAAAAAGAAAACCGGAAATGAGATGACCGGTAACAATCGCGAACGGTTCGTCAAATTTGAACGTTTAAATTATATATTAAAAAACAGTGTCGGCGTAGTTTCCTGCCATGCTTTAAATTTTCGGATAAACGCCTGAATGTATATATTGCGGCGGCGAAGTATGTGCCCGTAATGTGCGGCATCTATTTTGATTATAACATTTTGTTATTATTTGATTATAAAATAAGTTAAGTTGACTCGGAGCTTTGGGACTTTGCGATGCAGCGTGGACAGCAATGTTGGTGCTGCTCAGTGACTGATTATTTTTTTTGCCCATCTAATACTTTGGTTGTGACTGAAGAGTGCGGAGCTTTTTATATATGCTGCGCATTGAGAGTCTGGCAGTACAGCAATACAGGGCTTCTCATTACAGGCTGGATTTTCAGTATTTCACTTTATATTGTCGTTTATGTAAGTCTGAGGCGCTCAAAATTTACTCTCTTAAAAGGGTCTGAGCGGCCTCTGCTGCAATGAACCGATTCTTTTATTTTTTTATTGAACAGAGTTCATCAATGATATTTTTACGCATGTTTCGCCGTCCGGCAATCGCGCTGTTTATCCTGTCGCTGTTCATAACCGGTTGTGCCTCATACAAGGAATATCCGGCAGGTACCCGCCAGCGCATTAAAGGAAAGCCGGAGGCTGCAGCCCTCCGCGAAGTGGTCGAAGTTGGAGCGGCCCCATCCTCCTCACTTATTTTGCCTCAGCCGAACGACTACCGTGTCGGCCCCAACGATGTGCTCTACATCAACGTCAGCGGAAAACCTGAATTCATCACCGCCTCAGGAACCAGCCAGTTTAAAGGCTACCGGGTTGACGGCTTGGGCTGCATCTATCTGCCCATTGCCGGCAAAGTTGCGGTAGGCGGTTTGCCGCTCTCCGAAGTGCGCAGCCGCATCTACGCCGTCATGCGCGAGTACTTTAACGACCCCTGGATTGTTGTCGAAATTGCCGAATACCGCAGCCGCCAGGTTTTTGTGTTTGGAGCCGTAAAAAGGCCAGGCCCTCAGCCCATGCCGGCCTCAGGGGTTAACCTCGCACAGGTTATTGCCACGGCCGAAGCGGGAGATCGGGGCGCCAATTTTAAAAAAATCAGAATCATTCGCTCTATCACCCCTACCGAGGGCGAGCTGATGGTTGTCGATTTCGACCGTATGCTTCGTGGGCGTGCCATGCCCCTGCAGCTTCAGGAAGGCGATGTCGTCTATGTCCCAAAAAGTGCCGTTGCAAGCTGGAACGAGGTGCTTTCAGACCTCATGCCCTCACTCCAGACGTTCAGTTCAGTGCTGCAGCCCTTCGTCAACATCAAGTACCTGAAGCAATAACAAGCTGAACCAAACTACTAACCTTATACCGAGTATCGTTTTGACTGAATTACAGGAACAGAATCAAAATCAGGATAATTTTCAGGAGCAGGAGGTTCATCTTGCCGATTACCTCAACATTATAATCCGTCGCCAAAAACTCTTTGCTGCTGTTTTTCTGACCGTTTTTGTCAGTGCGGTGCTCTACACCGTCATGATGCGGCCGGTCTATCAGTCCTCATCAACCATCAATGTCAAAAAAGACGACACAAAGATGGGGCTTAATGAGCTGCTCATGCCCGGCAGCGATAACTCAATCCAGGCCGAAATAGAAATCATCAAATCGCGCACCATCGCCGAACAGGTTGCCGACAAACTGAACCTCGACTGGAAGATTGCCTCCTCATCCTCATCCGCATCCTGTAAAATTCTCGACATTGCAACCTCGGCATCAAGAACGGCCTTCAAAATTATCATTACCGGCCGAAACAGTTTCGAGGTCGAAGACGGTCGTGGTCGAATAATAGGGCGCGGCATAAACGGCAGCCCGTTACGCCTGGCCGATATGGTGCTCACCGTACAGCTCTCCGGACTTAATGGCGACTCTTTTGAGCTGAACCGCATACCCTTATACAAGGCCGCATCCTCCATCCGTTCAGCCATCCAGGTCAAAGAGCTGGGCAGGATGACAAACGTTATCGAGGTCTCCTCCGAAAATACCGATCCTGTTTTTGCGCGCGACATCGTCAACGCCGTGGTGCAGGCCTACCTCGACAAAAGTCTCTCCTTTAAAACCCAGGAGGCAGGGAAATCGGTCACCTTTATTGAAGAGCAGTTGCAGAACATCAAAAATGATCTCAACACGGCGGAACTCAATTTGCAGCAATACAAAACCTCAACCGGCGTGGTCAAACTCGATGCCGAGGCCGAGGAGCTGATCAAAAAATCTTCAAGTTTGGAGCAGGAGCGCGTAGCCCTCACCCTTCGCAAAAAGCAGCTTGAATTTGCCCTTGCCTCACAGCACGAAAATCTGTCGCAGGGCGCGTCATACTCGCCGGCCCTTTCAACAGAGCCTTTGGTAGGTGATATGGCTCACCAACTTGCCACCCTTGAGGTACAAAAACGGTCGCTCATGGTTGAGTACACCAAAAACCACCCGGCGGTTCAAACCGTGCAGGCGCAGATTGACGAAATCCAGAAAAAAATCAAAAACACCTACAGTACTGGCATCAACAACCTCAGCAAACAGGAAGCGGACCTTACCCAGCGTCTCTCCATCTATGAGGGGCAATTGAAGGGCATCCCGGTCGAAGAGCGCGATCTGGCACGCTATACCCGTCTCGCCAAAGTAACGGGCGACATCTACACCTTCCTCCTCCAAAAGCACGAAGAGGCCCGTATTGCCAAAGCATCCACCATCAGCAACATCAACATAATTGATACGGCAATTACTCCCTCGGGTCCCATCCGGCCAGATAAAGCAAAAAACATTTCGATCGGCTTTTTTTTCAGTCTGATTGCCGCCGTAGCTTTCGTAATCTTTATTGATTACCTTGATGACAGCGTCAAAAACGAAACTGAGGCAAAAAAAATACTTGGCTTTCCTTACCTCGCAACCATTCCCTTTATTGGAATACGGCAAAAAAACAGCAAGGTAGCCGATGTTAATGATGAAGAGGAGAACCTTGCACTTATAGCGCAAACCAAACAGAAATCGATTGGCGCCGAGTCATTCCGTTCACTGCGCACCGCGCTGCACTTTTCATCACTTAACCAACAGCGCAAGGTTATTGTGCTTACCAGTGCTTTTTCAGGAGAGGGCAAAAGCACCATCAGTACCAATCTTGCCACTACGATCGCCCTCACCGGCGCGCGTACACTGCTGGTCGATTGCGACTTTCATAAATCATCCCTCTGCAAAAAAATTGGTATGCAGCAGCTCCCGGGCATTACTGAAGTGCTTGCGGCCGATATCCCACTTGCCAAGGCGCTGCAGCAATCCGGGATACAGAATCTCACCTTTCTTTCAACCGGCACCCCTCCGCCTAACCCCTCGGTACTCCTTGGCTCACCAGCCATGAAAGAGCTGGTTGGAACGCTCAGAGAGCAGTTCGACCAAATTATTATCGACGCTCCGCCAATCCTGCCCGTGAGCGACTCCATTGTGCTCACCGCCGTGGCCGACCTTGTACTGGTTGTTATGGAAGCCGGACGTATTCCCAAAAAAGCGGCGGCCCGCCTCCGCGAAATGCTGCAAAGCGCAAACGCGCCCGTTGCCGGATTTGTGTTCAACAACAAAACCCTCCGTGGTACCGGTTATGGATATGGATATGGATACGGGTATGGATACGGATATGGATACGGATATGGATACGGATATGGATACGGATACGGCCACGAAGAAGAACAGAAGAAAACCAACAAGGCGCTCGCACTTCTCAAAAAACTGATCCTGAAAATTGGCGAAATCAGGCTCCACCAATTTTAATGGCATGTACGGGCGGGGTATTCCCGCCCTCTTCCACAATTTAACCGTACTTGGGTTGTCCACACTCCCTCTTCCTCAATGCCCCTGACACAGCGCCACACCGACTACCATTGCCACATTCTTCCGGGTCTCGATGACGGCCCATCGGATATGAACGTATCGCTCGAAATGGCGCATCTTTTCGCATCGGCTGGCTACCATGAAGTCTACTGCACGCCGCACGCAATCAAGGGAATGTTCGACGCTTCAACCGAAGATGTGCTGCAAGTGCGCAACAGCCTGCAGCAAAAACTGGAGAAAAATGGCATCGCCATCAAACTGCTTGTGGGGCGCGAATACTACCTCGACGAATTCCTGCTCAACCTTATCCAGCAGCCCATGCTTCTCGAAGGCACAACATGCATCATGATCGAAATTCCTGCCAACACCTCCGTCGATCTGGTAAAAGAGACACTTTTTGCGGTTAAACGCCGCGGCTATACCCCGCTCATTGCGCACCCCGAGCGCTGCCAGTTGCTCGAAATGCCCGATCATCCGCCGCATAGCAGAGGCCGGTTCAAACGATGGCTTTCCGGTGGTGCTGAGCAGAACATCGACACTGAACCCGGTAATGATCTGCTCCATTATCTCAAACTGCTGGGTTGCCAGTTTCAGGCCAACCTCGGCAGCATCAATGGCCAGTACGGCAACCGCGTAAAAGCGAGTGCCCTGAATTTCCAAAAAAACGGCATCTATACGCACAGCGGTACCGATGCCCATTCCCCCGAATCTCTGAAAACCATTCTGGGAATCACGTAACAATAACCAAATTAGTACATTACTGTCGATTTGAAACGCCGTATTTTTGCCATAGGCCGAAAAGTATTTGCCTCTTCCCGTCTTTTCAAGCTTGTTACCATTGTTGTTTTCGACTTATGCTCAGCAGAGCTCTCTCTGTGGATGGCTTTATCGATTCTTTCCGGAGAGATGCATTGGCCGGTGGCGCAGGAGTGGATTGCTTATCTGCTGGCATCAGCTCTGGTGTTACCGGTTTTTCATTTTTTTGGTATTTACAACTCGGTTCAGCGCTTCAACGGTTTTGACAGCTTTGTCACTATTTTGAAGAGTGTTGCTGTTTATGGTATCCTTTTTTATTTGCTGATTTTATTACTGAATGTTCCAACCCTGCCCTTTTCAGCAGGAATTCTGCAGCCAATACTTTTTCTGCTGATGACCGGTGGAAGCCGTTCCCTGCCTCGTTTTCTGAGCAGTAGCATCGAAATCCACCATCAAAAAAGTTGTGATACTTCTGACCATATTCTGGTTTATGGTGCTGGTTCAGCAGGCGTGGAGATTGTCAGAGCCATCGGCCGAAGCAATAAATATGTTGTTGTCGGTTTTATCGATGATAACGAGGAGCTGCACGGGCGCACCATCCATGGCAAAACCGTCTTCAGCTCCCGGGAGGCAGTGGAGCTGATCGGCCAGGGTGAAATAACAACTATTTTGCTCGCAATTCCTTCTGCAACCCGCAGCCGCCGTAATGAAATTGTTGAGCAATACCAGAAATATTCAGTGCAAATCAAGATGCTGCCCGTGGTTGAAGAGCTTGTTGAAGGCAAGGTGAATATATTCGACATCAAGGCGGTCGACATCGAGGATCTTCTCGGCCGTGACCCGGTACCGCTCGATTACGCTCTCATTGATCAGGTCATTGCCGGCCAAATTGTTATGGTTACCGGAGCAGGCGGCTCCATCGGCAGCGAACTCTGCCGCCAACTGCTTCAGGCAAGGCCATCGACGCTGCTGCTGCTCGACAATACAGAACTCAACCTCTACTCGATTCACCGCGACCTCACGCAACGTCAGTCACGCATCTCTTCCTCAACACGGATTGTGCCACTGCTTTGTGACGTCACCAATAGAGAGCGCATTTCAGAAATTCTTCGCACGTTCCGTCCGCAGGTCATTTACCATGCAGCGGCCTACAAGCATGTGCCGATGGTCGAACACAACCCTGCCGAAGGGATTCGCAACAACGTTTTTGGCACACGCTCCATCGCTGAGGTCGCACGGCAGCATGGTGTAGGCAGTGTTGTGCTTGTCAGTACCGACAAGGCCGTACGGCCAACCAATATCATGGGAGCAAGCAAACGGCTTTGCGAAATGATACTCCAGGCACTTGCCGCCGAACCAGGGCACGCAACCTGCTTTTCCATGGTACGCTTTGGCAATGTGCTCGGCTCAAGCGGTTCAGTGGTGCCATTGTTCCGCAACCAGATCAAGAGCGGAGGCCCCCTGACCATAACCCACAAGGAGATTACCCGCTATTTCATGACCATCCCCGAAGCAGCACAGCTCGTCATCCAGGCAGGAGCCATGGCTTCATCGGGTGATCTCTTTCTGCTCGAAATGGGTGAACCGGTCAAAATTGTCGATCTCGCCTGTAAGATGATAGAACTCTCAGGCCTCACCCTTCGCACCAGCGAAAATCCTGACGGCGATATCGAAATAAGCTATACTGGACTCCGCCCTGGCGAAAAGCTCTATGAAGAGCTGCTGATTGGCAACCATTCGGCCCCGTCAGCCAATCCCCGTATTTTCAAAACAAGGGAGCACTTTATCCCCTGGAGCGCACTCGAGGCAGAGCTCGACCAGCTTGCCGTTGCCATCAACAGCAATGATGCACAGAATATCAAGTCTCTATTGAAGCAACTCATTCCCGAATATCAACCATCCATCGCTACAACAGAAGACCTGCTTGCTGTGGAACAGCAAAACTGTTACAAGTCTGCAACAGAATAGCAGACTGCAAAAAAAAATACTACATTGGGCTGCTCACATAGGTTACCGAAGGCGGTGCGAAGCCATCCTCACCGCCTTGCACGGGCGGAGTACTATAGCCTCTTCAACACCGATGCCGTCCGCAAGTACACCAAGACAACAACGTATCCCAAGTTTATTAGATGGATTCTACACAGTCGATTACAACGCTGCTTAAACGCCTCTGGCACCACATCAGCCCTCGCAGACGTGGGCAATTCGGGTTGTTGCTTATTCTGATGATCAGTGCATCGTTTGCTGAAATCCTTAGCATTGGCGCGGTGCTTCCGTTTCTTGCCGTCCTGACCGCTCCAGAAAGAATCTTCCAGCTCCCAGCAGCCCAGCCATTCATCCGGGCAGCGGGAATGACGAGTGCCAGCCAGCTCCTGTTTCCGCTTACCATCACCTTCGGCATTGCAGCCTTGTTGTCCGGTGTCATGCGTCTCCTGCTTCTCTGGGCCAGCACCCGTCTCTCCTTTGCAACAGGGGCAGACCTCAGCATCAGCATCTACCGCCGCACCCTCTATCAGCCCTACGCAGTACATGTTGCTCGAAACAGCAGCCAAGTCATCAGTGGTATTTCAGGTAAAGCCAATGGTGTCATCGGCAGCATCATCTTGCCGACCACGACTCTCATCAGTTCCATCATCATGCTGACCGCCATTCTTATGGCGCTCTTGTCGCTCAATCCTGTTATTGCGCTTGCAGCGTTCGGCGGGTTTGGCTTGATCTATCTCTTTATCATCAAACTGACACAAAAGCAAGTGTTGCTCAACAGTCAGTGTATCGCCCGAGAATCCACACAGGTCATCAAATCGTTGCAGGAGGGGTTGGGGGGTATACGCGACGTACTGATAGACGGCAGTCAGGCTGCCTACTGCAAAATCTACCGCAACGCAGACCAGCCCTTGCGAAAAGCTCAGGGCAACAACACTTTTATAGGTGGAAGCCCGCGATTTGGCATTGAGGCACTCGGCATGATGCTTATCGCTCTATTGGCCTATGGACTAGCGCAACAACCAGATGGTATGGTCAAAGCAATTCCTGTTCTCGGAGCACTGGCACTCGGTGCCCAGCGTCTGTTGCCCGTATTGCAGGGCTCTTACGGCTCCTGGTCAAGTATACTGGGTGGGCAGGTTTCGTTGCGCGATACTCTTGAACTGCTCGATCAGCCTCTGCCCGATTATATCGACCAGTCACCCGTTAAGCCACTTTCGTTTCAGCAACAGATCAAACTGAACAATCTCTCGTTTCGTTATACAGCGCAAACGCCTTTGGTACTCAACAACCTTAACCTTCGCATACCGAAAGGTAGACGCATCGGTTTCATCGGCGTGACCGGCAGTGGCAAAAGTACACTGCTTGATATTGTTATGGGTCTTCTTGCGCCTACTGAAGGATCGCTTGAGATTGATGGCCAGTCCGTAACGACAGGTAACAATCGGGCATGGCAAGCACATATTGCCCACGTACCGCAAGCAATATTTCTCGCCGACAGCACTATAGAAGAGAACATTGCCTTTGGTGTGCCAAAAGGGAAGATTGATCAGAGCCGGATAAAGCAGGCAGCTCAAAAGGCACAGATTGCTGACATCATCGAAAGCTGGCCGAAGAAGTACCAGACATACGTTGGCGAGCGAGGCATCCGTCTTTCTGGAGGTCAGCGCCAGCGCATCGGCATCGCCCGTGCACTCTACAAACAGGCAGATGTCATCATCTTCGACGAAGCAACCAGCGCCCTCGACAACGAAACCGAACAAGCCGTCATGGAAGCCATCGAAAGCCTTGACAACGAACTTACCATACTCATCATCGCTCACCGCCTCACAACCCTGAAAAACTGCACCCAAATCGTGGAACTCGCTGATGGAGGAATCAAACGTACAGGCACCTACCAAGATATCATATCCAATTTAACGGCAGGGTCATCCCGTCCAATGACTCTCAATTAATAATGATTTCTGGGGGGCATCCTCCCAATAGCTCTCTTCTCTTTATATGTCTATATTTTTGCAATTTGTAGACAAAGTCTGTTTATTCATTGTTACTAATATTTTACACTAATGATACCATACGGTCGTCAAAATATTAATCAAGCAGATATTGATGCGGTTGTTGATGTTTTGCAATCGGACTTTCTCACGCAAGGCCCGGTTGTTCCTGCGTTTGAAAAAGCTGTTGCCAATTATTGTGGGGCTCAACATTCAGTGGCAGTCAACAGTGCAACCAGCGCATTGCACATTGCCTGCTTGGCTATAGGTCTGGGCACTGCTGATGTAGTTTGGACAACTCCTACCACTTTTGTAGCAAGTGCAAATTGCGCATTATACTGTGGTGCAACTGTTGATTTTGTCGATATCGATCCACGCACATATAATCTTCGCGTAGAACGACTCGCTGCAAAACTTGCAGAGGTGGAAAAATACGGCAAACTGCCAAAGGTTGTCATTCCTGTGCATCTTGCAGGCCAATCCTGCGATATGAAAGCTATCCATGCACTCAGTCAAAAATATGGCTTCAAGATCATTGAAGATGCCTCACACGCCATTGGGGGCCGTTACAATGAAGAACCTATCGGAAACTGCCGATATAGCGACATTACCGTGTTCAGCTTTCACCCGGTCAAAATCATTACAACTGGGGAGGGCGGTATGGCGCTCACGAATGACAAGCAATTTGCCAAGCGCATGAGGTTGCTGCGCAGTCATGGTATTACCAGCGATGCAGCAGAGTTGCAACCACGGTCACCTGAAGAACTTTGGAACTACCAGCAGATAGATCTTGGCTTCAACTATCGCATGACCGATATTCATGCAGCCTTGGGCTTAAGCCAAATGCAACGGCTCGATGAATTTGTAATCAAGCGCCACACCATTGCAAAGCGATATGATCAGATGTTTTCAAGCTTGCCTGTTGTGACTCCATGGCAACATCCTGACAGCTATTCCAGTTATCATCTTTATGTCATTCGTTTAAAACTTGCTGAAATCAACAAGACACATCGCCAAATTTACGAAGTACTCCGTACAGCAGGAATCCTTGTAAACCTGCATTACATTCCTGTTTATCGTCAGCCCTATTATGAGAAAATGGGCTTTAGTGTGGGATACTGTCCTGAAGCAGAGCAATATTATTCAGAAGTTATTAGCATACCTATATATCCGGGGTTGTCAGAAGCACAGCAAAATCATGTAGTTAACGTATTAAGAAAAGCTATAATAGCGTGAACATTGCCGTTATCCCCGCACGAGGAGGTAGCAAGCGTATCCCTCGCAAGAATATTAAGGAGTTTTGTGGCAAGCCTATGATTGCTTGGTCTATTGAGGCAGCTCAAGCCTCAAAAATTTTTGATCGCATCATAGTATCAACAGATGATATTGAGATTGCAGAAGTCGCTAAGCAGTGGGGAGCGGAAGTGCCTTTTATGCGACCCGCTGAACTTTCTAATGATTACGCATGCACTACCGAGGTGATTGCGCATGCGACTAAGTGGTTTATAGATAATGGGTTAGAGTGTAAAGCGGTCTGTTGTATCTATGCTACAGCGCCCTTTATTCAGGTTGATGATCTTCAGATTGGTTTTGAGGCACTAATGTCAGGTAATTGGGCTTACGCATTTTCCGTAACAGAGTTTGCAGCACCCATTTTTCGATCATTCAAATTAATTGCTAGTGGAGGGATTGAAATGGTTTTCCCAAAATATTATTTGACTCGGTCTCAAGATTTACAAACAGCTTTTCATGATGCCGGGCAGTTTTATTGGGGTACTCCAGCAGCGTGGATTGAAGGTAAGAACTGCTTTGGTCATCAGTCATTTCCCATTATTATTCCAAAATGGCGGGTTCAGGATATCGACACTCAGGAAGACTGGGAGAGGGCGGAAATTCTTGCTCCAATTATTATAGGTCGAGCTAATTGAAAAAGTCTATCCATCACGTCGCCTTTCGTGTAGATGCATCCAGCCAAATAGGTACTGGTCATTTCATGCGTTGCTTTACATTGGCGAATAAATTGAAACAGCATGGTGTACAAATTCGTTTTATCAGTCGCCATCTGCCTGATTATTCTTGCGAAATTTTGCATAAGAGTGGCTATGAATTTATTCGGCTTAACAGCAACTCAATTGATGAGGACGAAGATGAGTTAACTCATTCTCACTGGTTAGGTCGGAGTCAAGAAGCTGATGCAAAAGAGACTATTAAGACACTTTCAGATCGTGTGTGGGATTGGATCATTGTAGATCACTATGCGCTGGATGCCCGATGGGAAGTGATGCTACGAGGGTCCGCCCGTCATATATTTGTTATTGATGATCTTGCAGATCGTATACATGATTGTGATTTGTTGCTCGATCAAAATATTTATGCAGACATCGATACACGGTATCAGAATCGTGTTACTGAGCATACTCAACTACTGCTTGGCCCACGTTACGTTTTATTACGGGAAGAATTCCAGCGTCTCAGAAAAGTTGCCAGAATTCGTACAGGGTCTGTAAAACGGTTGCTGGTAATTTTTGGTGGTGTTGATTCCGATAATTATACAGGGAGGGTCATTGAAGCTCTTATTAATATTGAATTTGTTGATTTGTGTGTAGATGTGGTTATTGGTGCGCAACACCCTTTTCGTGAGCAGATTATTTCCGATTGCTTAAGACATGGTTATTTTTGTCATTTGCAAACGAACCGAATAGCCGAATTGATGTCCGGTGCCGACTTGGCTATTGGTGCGTGCGGGTTTACAAGTTATGAGATTGCAGCAATGCAGCTACCTGCAATTCTTATTCCAGTCACTGATATACAGGCTGCTGTTGCTAAAGGGCTTGCGGAAAGGGGGATTGTTTATGCTTTGTTTTTCCAAGGAGTAGACATTGTTGAAGAAATTCGCGCAACAATAAATAAAATTATAAATTCAAGTTCAACCAGAACATCAATGAGTTTTGCGTGTCGTGATTTTCTGGATGCCGATGGCGTACAACGAGTGGTAAATAAAATCTTAAAATATGAAATACAATAATGAGCGAAAAATTGAAAGCACACTATAGAGATCTATTGGTTAAATTTGGGGATAGTGCTGAATCAGCTCAATATTCAAGTCGAGAAAGCCAAGAGCGGCGTTTTAAAATTCTTGCGCAAATTGCTGAGCTGAATGGATCCAGCATACTTGATTTTGGCTGTGGTGCTGGACATTTGGGCACATATCTAAATTCTAAGAATATACAATTTCGATATACTGGTGTGGATATTGTTGATGATTTCTTTGACATTGCAAGTGCAAAAAATCCAGGTTCAAGATTTGGTGTTATAGAAGACTTTGAACACGAGAAGTTTGATTATATTTTTATTAGTGGAGTCTTCAATAACAAGCGTAAAGACAACCGCAAGTTTTATCAGGAATCGTTGAAAAAACTTTTTGGAATGTGCACAAAGGGTGTCGCTTTTAATATGATGAGCACTTATGTGGACTATAAAGACCCTAACTTGTTTTATGAGTCTCCTGAGAGAGTGATTCGTTTTATTAAGCAGGAAGTTACTCCTTTTGTATGTTTGCGCCATGATTATGAGGTAAAACAGGGTGTTGTCCCTTTTGAGTTTGCGGTTTACGCATACAAAGCTCCACTAACAAAGGATTAAGAAAGAGAAATGATCTGTGTTATTTCACAACCAACGTTCCTGCCTTGGCTAGGTTGGTTTGATCTTGTTGATCAAAGCAACATGATGGTAATACTGGATGATGTGCAGTTCGATAAGCGCTCTTGGCAGCAGAGAAATCGGATCCGCACTTGCAATGGGCTTGAGTATTTGAGCGTACCGGTGCAGACATCCGGTCGTTATCATCAACGAATTATGGAATGCGAGTTGTCTGATCAAGCATTCGTCTTGAAAATGCTTAAAACGATTCGAGCAAATTATGCAAAAGCGCCATTTTTTTTAAGCACTATTGATGAGTTGACAAGGACGATGGAAACATCTGCTGCTACTGGTCGCTTGGTCGAGCTCAACTGCGCAATTATTTCATGGATGGCGGACAAGCTAAATGTCAAAACACCAATGATTCGCGCTAGTACAATAGATGCTGGTGGTGAACGCGGAGAGCATTTGGCAGCTATTTGTGAGCGTGTGGAAGCAGACAGTTATCTTTCACCTGCTGGAGCATCTGACTACCTTATAGAAGACAAAAACTCATTTGATTGTCGAGGCATATCGGTGTGGATTCAGAAATATGAACACCCGGAATACATACAGCGATTTGCTCCGTTCATACCGTATGCAAGTGCTTTAGATTTAATATTTAACGTTGGACCAGATGCCTCGGACGTGATGCGATCAGGCAGAGGGTCATCCATTGCACTTGTTGATATAAACAAAAAAACAGATGTGTTCAAGTGAAAATTGGAAATCGTAAAATTGGTGATTTTGCTACGCCCTTCATTATCGCTGAAATGTCCGGCAACCATAACCAGTCGCTTGATCGGGCACTGGAGATCGTTCAAGCCTCTGCTAAAAGTGGAGCACATGCCTTGAAAATCCAGACCTACACGCCAGGCACAATGACGATTGATCTTGATGAGCGGGAGTTTCATATCAGCGATCCCAACAGTCTGTGGGCAGGTACTTCTCTTTACAAGCTTTATGGTGAAGGTTATACACCATGGGAGTGGCACAAGCCAATTTTTGATCGCGCACGCGATCTTGGACTGATTGCGTTTAGTACGCCATTTGATGATACGTCGGTCGATTTTCTGGAAACGCTCAATGTTCCCTGTTACAAGATTGCCTCTTTCGAGAATACAGATCTTCCATTGATTCGCCGTGTTGCCGCCACTGGCAAGCCATTGATTATCTCTACCGGTATGGCGTCCGTCGCAGAGTTGGATGAAACCGTTCGAGCGGCCCGTGAAGCAGGGTGTAAAGATCTGATTTTGCTGAAATGCACCAGTACCTATCCGTCTACTGCTGAAAATACTAACATTCTGACCATCCCGCATTTGCGAGAACTGTTCGATTGCGAAGTCGGCTTGTCTGATCACACGATGGGCCTAGGCGTATCGGTTGCCAGTGTTGCATTGGGAGCAACCGTAATTGAGAAACACTTTACCCTCAATCGTGCTGGTGGCGGTGTAGACAGCGCGTTCTCCATGGAACCCAGTGAGATGGCGCAACTGGTAGTAGAAACTGAACGAGCATGGCAAGCGCTGGGGAAAGTAAGTTATGGACCGACCGAAGCTGAGAAAAAATCACTCCAATATCGTCGTTCGCTCTATATCGTTCAGGATATTAAGGCGGGAAAAGTACTGACTAAAGACAATGTTCGTGCGATTCGACCTGGGTTGGGGTTGCCGCCCAAGTATTTTGATACGATCTTGGGGAAGTCACTGAGATATGACGTAATAAAGGGGACTGCTTTGACTTGGGATATGGTATGTTGAGTAAGATAAACGTGAACTTGCGACAGAAAAATGGACACATTAAGAAGTTATAACTAATATTTGTTGTTTATTGCGTAAAAACTCAACGGGCGATTTATACTCTAACGTTGAGTGTTTCCGTTTACTGTTCTAAAATACTTCAATATATTCAAACATGCTGTGTCGTGCTTCTTCCCGCGTTTGATAGTGTTAATTATACACCAATTCAGTTTTCAAGGTTTTGAAAAAGCTTTCAGTAACGGGTCGAGTAGCGCAGCGGAGTTTCACCCCAACACTCTCACACAATCGTACGTGAGCCTTTCGACTCATACGGATCTTGTCATCCGGCTTTGATACTGCCAATACGAAAACAGTTGGAGACTTCGATGAGCAACGCCTTTAAGCCAAGCGTCTGCTTTTGTCTTCCTCCGTTGTAAATGTATATATTTTCGCCTTGCCCATCTTGCCAATGTGAGATTCACGTGGTTCAGCACAGAGTGAAGTTCCGACCTGCAAAATTTCCCAAAATAGTTGATCTAAACGGGAATCACTGGTTTATAAAGTCCGCCAGCACATTCAACCTCAGGTGCGTACGTGTATTCAGCGTCCACTCTCGCTTTACTGTCTACCGCAATTTTTTTTGCGTATTTTTGACTTATCGAGGGAATGAAGCTGACAAATAACTCGCCGCGTTGATTCCGCGCAGATCGTGGCCGAAAGGTGTATCCCAGAAAATCTAAACTATTGCAGTGCCCACCCTCTTTTCGATTAGAGTTCTTACAGTAACCCTCGAGAGCCACTCAACAAAAACATTATTTTGACGTTAATAACATAGGAATCCTACCAACTTAAAAAATATTTTTTTAAGTTCAACCTATTAAATTTCACAAATAACTCTTTGTTTGAAAAACAATACTTTAATGATTAACCTTAATAAAAACAAACGCATTCTTGGCGTGTGTTTTGAACCTTGGGAAACTGAGATTGTCGCATCAACTATCTCGATATTAACGCAGAAAGGTGTATTTTCTGAATCAGCTTTATTAATTGGTGATATTTTTCAAATTAGATTTCCTTATGCAATAAAAAAATTAAATAGTATAATTTCTGATTATGCTATCCAATCATTTTCTCTTAAAGATGAATTTTTTTCTTGGCAAAATAAAGGGTTTTCTAAGGCTAATAGTGGGATAAAAATCAATAATTGGGCTGTTTTAAATAATCTTTCTCGATCTACACGTACTTTATTTAATAGTGATCATGTTTTCTCATGCTATGAGAGGTTCCCATATTATAAGCCGCTTTCTCAAGTCGAAAAAGAAACTATATTTTATGATATATGTTTAAAGATTTCACAAGCCATTGATAATTTTAAGCCAGAAGTTATATTTTGTTTAGAGCATAATTATGTGGTAAAAAATATAGTTTCGGACATAGCAAAAGCAAATAACATACAAATGGAGACACTGATTTATTCGCGAATAAAAAACTATTATTATTTTAGTGATTCTTTTGGGATGAAATTTTCTGAAAAAATGCTAAAATTATATGATAAAGTTTCAGATTCTTCGATGAGTGCGGCAATCAATTTTGTTAATGATCGGGCAACTCAAACAAACAAAGCACCATTATATATTGGTTGTACAGAAATAAAAGTATCTGCTTTATTTGGGGCTAAAAAAAAACCGATACAAGCAGTGTGTGCAGATGGATTTAAATTGGCAAAAAACTTTGCTTTAAAAATTCGTGACAGAATTCGTTCAAGTGATATTATAGCTCTTCCCAATACAGAGCGGTATGGTTCTGTTTGGTGGAGAACAGATATTTATCATATTTTAAATTTTTTTAGAAACTTTAGGTATACTTTTTTTGGTATTCGTAAAGCAATCAGCAGTATTCCTGAAATTCCATATATTCTTTATCCGCTTCATTATCGTCCTGAAAGTAGTACTTTAACATTAGGTGTTGGTGCTAAAGATGAAGATGCAATAACGTTTATTTGTCGTAGGCTGCCATTTGGCGTTAAGTTAGCTGTTAAAGAAAACCCTGCAATGATTGGAGATAGACGTAATTCTTTTTATCGAAAGATTGCTGCTATTGATGGGGTTGTATTGATAGATCCGCTACTTTCAACAATAGAGCTTGTAAAAAAGTCTATAGGCGTAATTGGAATATCAAATACAACACTTCTTGAGGCTGGTCTGGAAGATGTTCCTTCTCACGCTATGGGTGAGCCGGAATTTAAAGAATTTTTAACAAGCAGTGGTTGGGATTTGGTTGAAAAATTTATGGTTGATTGCTCTAAAGGAACAGCAACTTCATGTAAAGACTCTCTTATACATTATTTGGCATATGTTTTTGATTCAAAAATAGATGTCGATCTTGGTTGGCCTTCCGTTGAAACTAAAGAATCTGTTTTTTTTGCGGCTAATAAAATTGCAAACGGGCTATTAAAAATTATATAATACATAGTTGTCTGCTTTTAAAGTCTTATGTGATATATTTGACAAAACTGTCAATATTTATAGAATTAATATGAGTAAATTTATACTCTATCGTTCTAAATAAAAATATTTTTTTTTGATGCAAAGTGTTTTAAGGGTTTTTTAAATACCACAGATCAATAAAATTATTTTATATATTTTGAAAAATAGTAGCAATAATATAGCACAGCAATTCATCGGTTATAAGCTTGTGCATATTTGTTTAATTGCTTGCATAATGACTTTGCTGTTAGGTACTAACGTTTTTGGGACTGCTAGTGCATCTGGTAATGCTATGGGCTATTGGTTTGGTTATGTTATTGGTGGGCTATTTCGAAGATTTGCTATGTATTTTTATATTCCTGTTTGGTTAGTAGCCTTATATTTATCTTTTAAAGTGCCGCGTTTTCGTATAAAAATAAATTGGAATTCTTTCATTCCGCTATTAGTTTTTATATTGTATGCAATTGCGCAATTGTGGCTTGCAAATCCAATATTTGCATACGCAAGTATTGAACGATTTATAAATACTTTATTAATTGTAATTATTGCCTTGCCTCTTTGCTTTTGTGAAGGGTGTCGTTTGTATTGGATCGGTTTAATTGTGTCTGGATTTTTGTTTGTTATGTCTCTGTTGTTTTCAGGCCAGTTGCAATCGGTAATTTCTGGCGGTGGCTTTATAGGGATATATAATGATCAGGGACGATTGGCTCTTAATACTGATACGATCACAAGTGCGTCTATAATGTATCAGTGTGCTTTGGCTACTATTTTTTGGATTATTGCTAATCCAAAAAAAGAAAATATTATAAGTGTTCTATTTATTTTTGTTTTATTGGGAATTGCAATTCTGACAGGAAGCAAAGGTCCTGCTATTGGTTTTGTATTGTCGCTTATCCCTATTGGTTTTTACAGAAATATCAAAAATAAAGGCTTCTTTTTTGTTGTATTATTTGTTTTTGTAGCTTTGTTATGGAATTCTCAAGCAATACTTGGTGATTATTCTAACGCAGCTAATCATTTAGCTGTTGATATAAATGAAGAATTACGAATTTATTTCTATAATTCAGTTATCGAATCAGTTCCGACTTTAATTGGCAATGGAATTGGTTCATGGGGTGTTACTTTTGCTGGTGGTAGTGAAAAATACGTTCATAATTCTATTTTGGAGGTTTATTACGAAATGGGATTAGTTGGTGCATGTCTGTTTCTTTGGGCTTTAGGAAATATCGGTATACGTTTGTTTAAAGTATTACGAAGTGAATCTAATCCGGTAGTTGGTTTTCTTTTGGCGTATTTTGTATATGGTGTGGTGACTTCAATGTTTTCTGGTTCAATATTTGGGGATACAGTTTTGTGGGTCGGGCTTGTATTGAGTTGCACACAGCTCAATCACTCACCAACAAATATTTACGAAAGTTAAATTGTAAATAAAACTATTTGATAACAAAAGCTGTCATGGTTGTAAGGAAAAATTGTCAGAGAATAATATTACGAATAGATGGTAAAAAATATTTTGATACCCGTTAGAATTACTTTTGGTATAATTGTGTTGAACGGGGAACCATTCATCCGCTACAATTTACAGAGTCTCTACCCTTGGGCCCATCAAATTATTGTAGTAGAAGGTGCTTGCCGTACAGCAAAAGCTGTTGCAACTTCTGATGGTCATTCGATTGACGGTACGCTTGAAAGTCTTCGGCGTTTTCAGGCAGAAGAAGATACAGAGCAAAAAGTTATTGTGGTTTGCGCATGTGATGAGGGATTTAAAGATGGGTTCTGGCCTGAAAAAACTGAGATGTGTCAAGCATTTGCAAAGCGAGCCACTGGCAAATATCTTTGGCAGGTTGATTCTGATGAGTTTTACCGTGAACAGGATATGGAGGAGGTGCTTAAGTTGCTGCAAAAGGGAGTTGGTCGAATAACCTTTCCGCAACACAGCTTTTGGGGAGGGATCGACTATGTTAACAACGGGATAGGGATAGCTGAGTTTGATAAGGGGATCTCTGGAGCAAGAGTGTTTGCTTGGGGAGAAGGGTTTCGGTATACGGAACATAGACCTCCGACGGTGGTGGATCAAGATGGTAAAAATGTTGCTCTTCGCGGTGACTTATCCTCCAAATTTATGACTAAGCAAGGAATATTTCGTTATCACTATTGTTTGGTTTTTCCCTCTCAGGTTTTCTCAAAAGTAAACTATTACAGTGTTCAATCACAGGAAAAATCCAATCAAGGCGGTGGGTTCAGCTCAACTATACTTTCCTGGCATGAGTTAAACTTCAAGCATATTACCAACCCGTTCCAATTGCATAATCTTCCTGATCGTCTTAGTTGGATTCGACCATTTCGAGGGTACCATCCTGCACAAGTGCTAAAGATGATGGTGGACATTCGTGATAAGCGTTTGTTACATGAGTTGCGACAAACAGATGATGTTGAGAGCTTGATGAGTTCTTTGAGTTATCGTTTGTTTACCTGGGTTTTGGATAGGATGGTGGTTGTTGTAACCAGTCGGCTTGGTTCTCCGCTTTTTCAGCTTGGGAGTATCGTGGTATGGCAGGCAAAAAAGATGTTACGTCGTTTTCGAGGTATCGCTTTAATTTAATCGGGTAGTTTTTTTTATGAGAATTCTCTGGTTTACAAATTGCTTGTTGCCCAAGGCTTATGAACTTTTTGGGTTGCGGCAAAGCTACCAGGGAGGTGGGTGGATGGAATCGCAGCTAAATGCTCTCCGTGAGTACTATCCGAAGGTTAAGATTTGTATTGCAACAGCAAATTTTGTTCCGCATACAGTGAAACGATTTGATGACGGAGTGCAATATATTTGCTTTCCATATTGCAGGAGGTTGCGTCAGGAATGGATTGAGCCCATGCTTGATGAAGCCGCCGCAGTCGTTCGTGATTATTGTCCTGATTTGGTTCATGTGCATGGCTCCGAACTCTTCTATGGTCTTATTGCCGAACACCCGACAGTATCTTGTCCTGTAGCTGTGAGCCTGCAAGGGCTAATTGGCCCTTATTCTGCATGGCCTGCATTTTTTGGCAACCATACCCCGCTTGAAGTATTACGGTTACAAAGGGGCTTGGAACTTCTTAAAGGGCATGGTTTGATCCCCGAGTACCTTCGATTTCAGCACGATGCGCAACGAGAGCATAGGATTCTGGCTGCAATCAGGCATGTGATGGGAAGGACGCAGTGGGATTGCGACTATGCAATGGCAGTTAATCCAGCGTTGAACTATTATCATGTAGGAGAATTACTTCGTCGCCCTTTCTGGGGAGCGAGTTGGAGTTTGCATAATTGCTTCCGGAATACAATTATTTTTACCAATGCTGGACATCCACGCAAGGGAGCAGATGTCTTGCTGAAGGCATTTCGTATTGTTTTAAAGCGTTTTCCGAATGCGAGGCTCTTGATTGCTGGTTCAATTGGCCCGGCCGATGCATATGGTAGTCACATTTACCGCCAACTCGAAGAGTTCGATGAACGAGTTAGTTTACTTGGGACGCTCACTCCGCAGGAAATGGTTGCGGCATTATTGGGGAGCCATGTATTCGTATCGCCTTCCTTCATCGACAATAGCCCAAATGCTCTTTGTGAGGCACAGTTACTTGGAATGCCGGTTATATCGACTTATGTCGGCGGAGTTCCTTCTTTGATCAAAGATCGCCAAACAGGGGTTTTTGCTGTTGCTGGCGACCCGTCATCAATAGCAGGGCGAATAATGGAAATCTTTGAAGGTGATGATTTCGCAACTTTTTTGGGAACTAACGGGCGCAAGTTCGCTATGCAAAGGCATGATCCCTATACAGTAGTGAACCAGTTGATCCAAGCTTATGAGGCTGTTTTGGGTAAGAAATGACGAGCAAATAAGTATTTATGACTCATAAGGAAAATTATCCAAAAACCTTGATTATAGGGGTTCATTTTTCTGATAGATCTGGTCCTGGCACCTTCTTGGGTAGGCTTTTTTCCGCATGGCCAGTGGATTGTTTAGCTACGATTAGTAACAACCCCGAACCTCCCGATTGGCTCCGCTGTCACCGACATTACCGCACAGGAGAATTAAAATTTCCTTTCCGGGCACTATCAAGCAAGCTGCTTTCTGTTGGTCGATTTGGTGCAATGTTCCCGCCGGAAATGCCTGTTGCGACGTTGGGTAACCCAACGGTGTCATCTAAACTCTCACTTATCCGATTTATTGCTCGCGGTCTATGGCGTACTCTTCTTCGTTTTACTAACGGAGGAGAGTTTTTATTTCATGTTGGTCCATCACCGGAGCAATTTGTATGGGTGCGAGAATTTAATCCGGATGTTCTCTATGGACATTGTTCTGGCTTGAACAGTGTACTTTTCTTGCGCCGTATGCAAAGGGCTCTTGGGCTTCCTTTGATTTTGCATGTTATGGATGATATGTCGGATACTTTATACCGCAAAGGTTTGCTGGCAAAGCTTTTAAGGCCACGATATGAGGTTGAGTTCAGAGAGTTAATTCGTTCGACTAATGTCACAATTGCTATTTGTCAAGAAATGGCCGAAGAATATGCACGGCGTTACAATTGTTCAGTAATGTCGTTGCCAATACCTGTGGAAATAGATATTTATAAGGCAGTGGCCCGTACACAATGGAATGCTGATAAACCTTTTCGCTTGCAATTTGGTGGCCGTGTAGGTTGGGCTCTGCGAGACAGTTTGGCAGATATTGCTTTGGCCGTTAGCAGGTTGCGGAAGGATGGGAGTGAAGTTGTTTTTGATCTTTTAACGTTTGAACCTGAATCCGTACCTTACAACTGCTGTGTCTCAAATGGCGTGTATGTTAAAGCAGCAGTACCATCAGTCGAATTACCTGCTCTTCAGGCTGTAGCAGATGCTCTCGTTATTTGCCTTGATTTCGATCCGGCTTCAATTCTAAAGGCAAAGTATAGCATGCCAAGTAAAATTGCTGGTTGCTTGGCTTCCGGGACTCCTATTTTAGTTTATGGGCCAATTGGCTCACCTGTGGTTGAATATGCACGTCGCGAAAATTGGGGCATGGTTGTGGATAGTCGGGATATCACGGCTTTGGAAACAGCCATTCGAGAACTAATGAATTCAGCGGAGTTGCGCGAGCAGTTAGGGAGAAAAGCAAAAAAGTTAGCGCTTGAACGACATGATGCTAAAATTGTTTCGGAAGAAATACGAAACATTTTGAACATGGTTTGCCGCTAAAAATATTGAGGATGTGCTGTTGGAATTACAAAAAATCATACTGAAGCTTAAGGCGAGATTTAATTGTTTAGGTACACACTTCAAAAATCTTATATATGAATCAATTGCTTAAACGAAATATCCAAGGTGTTTTACGTAAAATTGGGCTGGAAATTATTGCTTGGGTTCCAGATACAAAACGATCTACATTGGCAGGAAGTTTTCTGAGACTTCGAGAACATGGGATAGCATTTAATTCTGTTATAGATGTTGGTGCCTCGAACGGATGTTGGTCTATCGGTCTTCAGCAATATTTTCCGGATAAATCACATTTGTTAATAGAGGCAAATCCAACTCGCAAAGAAACACTGAGCTTACTTTGCAAAAATAATCAAAAATGGGCTTATACTCTTAAAGCGGCAGGTGAAAAAGAAGGCATTTTATTTTTTGATGCCACAGATCCACAAGGTGGTCATCTTAGCGAAAAACCACTTTCAGAAAAGTATAAGCCATTTCCTGTTACTACAATAGACTCAGAGGTAATGCGGCTCGGTCTTCAACCACCTTTTCTCATAAAGCTTGATACGCATGGTGTAGAGGTTCCTATTTTATGCGGTGCAACTAAAACTCTTGAAGAGTGTGAGGTCGTGATTATTGAATGTTATAACTTTCCTACCGAATCACCATGTTTATCTTTCTGGGAGATGTGCGCTTGGATGTCTGACAAAGGATTTAGTCCAATAGGTGTCCACGATATTCTTTATCGGGAATATGATCATGCATTTTGGCAATTAGACATCGTATTTGTTCGCAAGACAAGGTCGGAGTTCGCTTATCGGTTGTATAAATAAATGATTACTTTTCTTGCTAGTCCAAAACCATTTAAAGGAATTGCCAAGGAGCAACAATACCGTGCTATTCGGAGTTGGCTGGCAGCGGCAAAAGATGTTGAGGTGATTCTGTACGGTGATTCCGATGGAATTGATGAGGCTGGCCTTGATCTAGGTGTTCAGGTAGTCAAGCAGTTAGATTGTGCGCCATCCGGGATACCCTATTTTGGATCTATAGTTGGACATGCCGCAAAATATGGTCAACACGATTTTCAGGTGTATCTCAATTGCGATATTCTTCTTTCAGGCATATTTGAAGCTATGAGTCTAATTACGTTGACTCAGTTTTTACTGATTGGTCAACGTATCGACTTGACTGAGTCGGTTGTTATGGACTTTGAGGAATCTAACTGGAGGCAGAGTCTAATGCAGTTGGCAATCGAAGGTAAAGCCATACTTCATAGTCCAACAGGAATAGATTATTTTGCATTTCGGCGGGGAATGTGGCAGGATATCCCATCGATTATCATAGGTCGTGGCGGGTACGACAATGCTTTACTTGCTTATTGTATGAGGAATCAAATCCCTATCGTTGATGGAACACTCGCTGTGGCGGCATTGCATCAGTTTCATGACTACGGTCACATGAAGGGTGGTCTAAAAGTTGTCATGGAAGGTTCCGATGCAATGCATAATATCCGTATAGGTGGTGTAAAGAGAAGCCCTCCGTTGGTTTCGGATTCTGGCTATATATTAAAAAATTCACAGGTTATAAGTTGTTCATGCAGGGGAGACTGGCTGCGACGGGCTGAATTGAAGTTGCGTTATGAAATGGGTTGGCTAAAGACTGCGTTGGTTCTGAGATTGATTTGGCGAGGGATCAATGGTGTAGGCATCATCCTTAAGCATAAACTGTCAATTGTAGAGGTAATGTATGAGTTTGCGTCAACTCATTTAACTGAGGTAAATTAATAAAAAGTTGAACTGATAAGCGCTCGTTAGAAAGTCATTACGTAATGCGTGCCAAAACCGTCTAAGATTTTGCAGACATCTTCTTCAAGAGTTTTGACATTTCGAGTCTTGAATTCCATCAATTCATACTTCACCTTGTGCCAAAACTTTTCAAT
>CAJAIK010000127.1 GCA_903939765.1 uncultured Chlorobiaceae bacterium
TCCAAGTGATTCCATCGCTTGATGAAAGGATAATGCCACCACTGTACCAGCCTACCGCAATAAATGCTTTCATATCTTCTTCAAACTTATCATTAATGGCGACGTCAAAGGTTCCACTTGAAAAACCGGCAACCGATTGGTCAATAAGGTAATTTCTGGCAAAGATAATACCTTTTGTGGTGACCCCAAGCTTTTTTAGTAGACTTTTCCAACCAAGCAGTATAGATCAACATGGGAAGCTATAATATCGCGATGAGGATATCCCCATGTCTGATTTTACCCAGAACACTTTGACCGAAAATCAAATTGCAGACATCCGTTTAGCGGCGGCACAAATGACTGATTCACGTCGACGTGCATTTATGGCAGAAATGTCGATCAAATATTGCAGCGGCAAGCCTCGATTAACAGAGAAAATCTTTGGCTTTGCAAGGAATGCTGTCGCGACAGGCCTCGGTGAAAAAAGGACTGGGATCAAATGTCTTGGCTTACAATCGTGCTGTTGTGGCAATAAACTCTGGGAAGAAAAACATCCTGAGATTGCCGAATATCTGTACCGCATTGCCGAAACACATTGTCAGCAGGACCCGACGTTTGAGAGTTCACTGGCCTTTACGAGATTAACGGCAAAAGCGGCGCTACAGGCGTTACGAGACGCAGGGTTTCCCGAAGATGACTTGCCCTCGCCCAGTAGCATGGCTGAGATTTTGAATCGTTCGGGTTACCGCTTACGCAAAGTGCTCAAAGCGAAACCCCTGAAAAAAATCAAAGAGACCGATCAGATTTTTGAGAATTTAAAAAAAAAGACCAGGTAGCCCAAAAACCTAATGAAACAGTTCTGCGCCTGAGCATGGACTGCAAAGCGACGATCAAGCTCGGTGAACTCTCCAGAGGCGGTTTAAGTCGTGGCAATTACAAAGCCTACGATCATGATTTTTCTTCAAATGGAAGCTATACCCCGTGCGGTATTGTCAATGAAGACTCTGGTGAACTGTACCTTCACTTTGGTTGTTCCTATAAAACGAGTGACTTCATTATTGATGCTCTCTTCGGTTGGTGGAACCACCAGTCACCGGAAGAGCAGCAACGCTTTGATAAGATTCAGCTCAAAATTGATAACGGACCAGAAAGTAGCGGCGTACGAACCCAGTTTTTAAAAAATATCGTCGGATTTGCTGATACCATTAATAAACCCATACAACTCTTGTATTTCCCACCCTATCACAGTAAATACAACCCCATTGAGCGCTGTTGGGGGATTCTGGAAATGCACTGGAATGGCGCCTTACTCAAAAATGTTGAGGTCATGACCAAATGGGCAAAAAGCATGCTCTGGAAAGGACTTCACCCCATCGTTGAAATCAGTACCGTTATATATGAGAAAGGCATCACTCTCACCAAAGCGGCAATGAAAGCCATAGAAAAACGTTTGAGCCGCAACCCAGACTTGCCAAAATGGGACATATATATTGAACCGATGGCAGCTCAGTAATGGTATGTTAATTTCTAAAAATCACCTAATTACCTGTCATTCCGGCGAAGGCCGGAATCCAGTTGTTTCGAAAAGTTATAAAACCACTGGACACCGGTTTTCACCGGTGTGACGACTTTTATCGAGAGCATCAAGTATGACGACCACAATTTCCCCATCATCTTGCTCCAACGCCTTCGAGCAGTTTTATCGCCCGGCCGGCGTCCAACGGTGTTGTTGTGAATCGCAGTATCAGATAATTCCACTTTCAAGGGCAAACCCCTCAGACTGTTGGAAATCTGAACTTATTTACTGGTGCCCTTCCGGGAGCTGTGTTAAGAACTTGAATGGTTAAAAAATTTTTCCGCCAGCGGAACTATCATCCTGTCACATAGTCATAAGCCGGCAGAGGTAAATATATCGTGGAGGTCCCGCTCAGCATGGAGAGAGAGAAGCTGCAACCCGTAACTAGGGCAAACAGTTCATGCCTAAACTATGAACAGCTAGGCCGGTTAGTGCGGAAGTTCATTCTGACGAGTTGTGCTCTGGTCCTCTTGGCGAGTTCAGTTGTCAATGCGGCTCCGGCGACTCCCGAAATTTCGACATCTTCGGTGGCGCCACTGCCTGCTCCGGTCACTGTTGACAACTCTACCCCTAACGGGTACACGCTCACAGTCCAGTACTGGACCAGTCTTGAGCAGACGGCCCGTGAGACCGAAAAGACTCTGCAGGAACTACAAACCCAAGCAGCGGCCGCCGTTCCGGGTGACCCTTCGCGAATGAGAAAGTACTTTGCTGGGGAACTGGCCAAAAAATTTCCCGGGTCGACCTTCAACGGCGTGACGGGTTCGGTGGTACTGCCCAACAAGATGCAGGCGCATTATAATAACAAATTCGTGGTTGACCGGATCGAAGAGGTCGGCAGGATAAACGTCAACTATTTTCTCAAACAGGCCCAGTTTGTCTGCAGCAACGGCACGAATTCCGTTGGCGGGATCATCAACAAGGCCAATCCAGGTGAGTCGGTTTTTACCAA
>CAJAIK010000128.1 GCA_903939765.1 uncultured Chlorobiaceae bacterium
CGTAACCGTCGTGGTCTGATCGTGGTCTGCCAAACCGTCACTGGCCTTTACCGTCAGCGTGTAGCTTTTCGTGCTTGATTCATAGTCAATTGCAGCGGCACCTGCTTCGGTCAGGCTGATCTGGCCCGAGGAAGGGTCGATACAGAACAGTGGCTCACTGCCGTCATTGAGCGGAGGAGTGACCAGACTGAAGGTCACCGTATCGCCATCGGGATCAACTGCAGAGGCTTTCGCGCCACTTATCTCACCAGATGATGCATTTTCCAAAAGTTCCACATTCGAATGCTCGACGGTCAATACCGGTGCGTTGTCGTTGACATTGGTCAGGTTCAACGTAATGCTTCTTTCATCTACCCATGTATCACCATCGGTCGCCTGCATGATCAGAGTATAGCTTTTGGTAATCGACTCATAATCAAGAGCTGATGCTCCGGCAGAGGTGAGGCTGATCTGGCCCGTTGAAGGGTCGATGCTGAAAAGGGCGGCTCCACTGCCATCGGTCGGCACATCAACCAAACTGAATGTAGCCGCGCCACTCGCATCAGCATCCGCCCCGTCTATCTCACCTGGCAGATGGTTTTCAGCCATGGCGAAAATGGCATTATCAACAGAAAAATCATAACTGATCACTGGCAGCATGCCCAAGGGAACGGGGTCATCATGGTATGAAAGCGAAGAATCATCCGTCAACTCCACACTGAATCCCTCTCTGTCAGAAGATGATGTAAAACTGATGGTCTCAAGCAAAAGGTCAAAGCCGCTGTTGATTGGGGTAACACCCATTCCACCTATAACTAAATTTCCTGGGGCTTCCTCATTAACAAACCAATTCCATCCCGTCACTGCGGCATTGGCTACCGCACCCGTATAATTGGCTTTAGTTATATCATAACTGAGATCCAGATCTGCAGCATCAACAACAGTCCCCGCTTTCAGCCACACCTGAACATCTATCCCTGTAGCAGTAACGACCGATTTCAGTTCCAATGCAGCGGAAACGGCCACCAAAGTATGCTGATAGGCCAAGGCATTCACAAAAGGCGAAGTAACATAACCACCTTCTCTTGAGAATACATCCGCCAACCAACTGCCGCCTTTGCTTTCAGCCCCGACCAAGCCGCTGAATGCGGTCACTGCCGCACCAAAAGCCTGCGCTATACCATCAACAAAAGCCCGGCCCTTTACCCCAGCGCCAGTCATGCAAGACCAGAAATGCAGGGATGGAGCCTTCACATCCTCCATGCCGTATGAAAGCTCAATAAAATCTTCAACCTCAAGCATCCTGCCGCACAGATTTATCGAACCCTCATGGCCATGACCAAGAAAATGGAGAGCCCTGTAACCTCCAGAAAGCGCACTATGGAGAGTAACCGCAAAATCTGACTGCTCCTCCACACGCCAAAGATCTGTTCCCCGTTCAAGTTGATCAAGCAACAAAGCAGAATCCTCAATACTGCTGTCAGCAATAACCAGCCTGCGACCTTCACAGGCGTTAACACTATTCATACCAAACGTCTCAGATGAATTTCTCAAAAGATCAGCACCACACCATGCAGCTCCCCTGAATGCGACAACAGTTTCAATATCCATACCCCCCCTTGAAAATTTTCAGATGAACAAGACGAAAAGAAACCATAATGACAACTGACGGTTTAATAAATACATAAACCAAAAAATTCCAATCAAGCCAGAATACCATTTGCTCCACAAAAACTTGTGCGTATAACCTTCCAATCTATAAAAAGAAACAAAGCCACTCAACTATCACAAATATTTCACAAAGAAAGAGCAACGATTCAGTCAAAAATTAAATGGTATGTCACGCCACCCAACTCCCATCAATATCACCCTTGACAATGCCAATCAGGTGCAACTCCTGATCCGCATCGAGTGAGAGGGAAACAGGATTGTCCGGCCATACGACATGGGTTCTCGTCATGCTTTCACTGCCAACACTCTCGGGCACAAAGAGCCACTCATTGGCTGGAGCCGAAGGCAGATCCACCGCCATCTTCAGAATATTGAGTGCATCAGCAGCTTTGACCTTGCCATCATGATTGACATCTGCCGCCAGGAACTGGTATGACAATACGGCGCTTCCGTCAGCGTTGGGATTCATCCCGACAGCGATTTTCAGCGCTGCCAAAGCGTCATTTGCCATTACAGCGCTGTTTTCAGATGCGCCAGCAACCTTTACACTGCTCAATGCGTAGCTGCCCTCAAGCATGTCGATGTGCTGGTATAAACCTTCAACACCAGTGGTCATACTGTCTGACGCTATGCCGAAAACAGGGATGGCCTCATTACCCAACTGACCCTTGCTCAGAATAAGGTCAAAATGCTGTGGATCAGTCGGTGCCGTAAGAGTCAGCACTCCAAGTTTTACCGGCCCGTCAGACAAGCCTGTCACACCCATCCCGCCAAGAATGAACTTGCCTGTAATTCCGGCGTTGGTCAAAGAGCTCCATCCGGCTGGCAACCCTGCGTCATCCTGCCAGGCAGCAACTGATCCGTCTGGCAGAAGAAGTTCCAGTTGCAAACTGTTGACGCTCTGTGCGGATGTTTCCCATATCTCTATGGTTCGGGTTCCATCGGGTGCCACCTGAATGTTTCTGAATTCGACCGATTGGGTGCCCGTTGCAGCAGGAACAGAAGTAAGCGTGCTGGTAACATCGGTAATGACTGCACCACCATTCCAGAAGGTCACGTCGCCATGAAGGTCATGGATGGCAGCCACCGTCAGATCGAAGGTGTCGCTTGCTGTGGCGCTGCTGCTGTCGGTCGCTGTGAGCGTGACACTGATGCTGCCCAAATCGCCACTCGATGGGGTGCCGCTGAAGGTGAGGGTGTCGGCATCAAAGTGCAGCCAATCCGGAAGCGAGTCACCATTGCCAAGCGTCGCAGTGTAACTCAGGCTGTCGCCCGCACCCGCATCCACATCAGTAAACGTCTCATTTGAAACCTGAAATGAGAACGCATGATCCTGAACGCCTGTCTGGTCAACCAGCGCGGTTTGCAGTGTTGGCGCATTGTCAACATGAATCCCATCTGTGGAACCTGAGCTAAACGTGAGATCTACCACCGGGTTTCCGGCGGTGTCGCGCAGGTTGGCGCCGTTCAGCACAATGGCGTTATCGAGTGCTATGCCATCAGTGTCGTACTCGCCAGCGGCAACGACATGGCTGAAAATAAGCGTATCGGTACCGCTGCCTGACTCATAGACCGCATCAACTTCGGTGGCGCCGACCATCAGTTTGATCACCGGAGAAAGGCCTGCGACATCAACAAACACCGTTTCGGAGAACTGGACAGCAAAGTCGAGCGATTGGCCTGCGGCGTAGAGTCCGTCACCTGGCAAAATCACTGCTGCGATTTCAGGCGGCACGGTATCGCTCGGCAACGCATCCATAGTTACCAGGATAGTCAAATCTGACTGTTCCACAACACCTTCGCTATTTCCAGCGTTGTCAGTGGCAACCGTATAGAAGGCATAGGTGTGGCCCGGCTGGCCAGCATAGGTGGCTTCAGTCAGCGTCGTGTTCTCAAGCCAGGGCGAGTATGCTCCGCCATTGTCAGAGACAAAAACAGTATAACCGGCAATGGCCGACCCGACATCACTGCCCGACCAGCGGACAAGGAACTGGGCTGATTCAACAGTCGTCTCAGTCACAGCTTCGATATGGCTTTCGGGCGCTACGGTATCGAGCGTATTAAAAATTGCAGGGGTGTCGATAGGCTCCTGTGTGGTGAAGACAATGGTCGCCTGCGCATCGATCACCGTACCGGTCGAAGCATCGGTTTTTGCATGAACGGTGTAATTGACAAAACCCTGGCCAATGCTGCCATCGCTGTCGGGGGGCAGGAAGCCGATGGTTGGATCGACAGGAATGTCGCCTGTCACGGGGTCGATGGTCGTGAAGCTCCAGTAGGCCTCATGTGTCGTCACATCTATACCGGCAATGACATCAACCATGTAGCCCTTGGTGGCCGTCAGATCAATACGATCTATGTAATACGATACACCATCCGGCACGTCAACATAGATATCGCTCCAGCCAAAGTCGCCAAGGCGGAAGCTGCCGGCGTTCAGGTCGCTGTCCAAAGTCTGCGTAATTGTGACCTCCTGCGCTGGAGCAGTGGCACTCGCCTGGTTCTCATAGTGAATCGTGTAAGGCAGCGCATTGTGGCTGCTGGTCCAATGTTCGTCGCCAAAGCTTTGCGGACCGACCATGTCGTTTGGATCGCTCGGACGGACGACAGAAACAGTTCCTTTAACCTGAATATCCCAATTGCTAAAAGTTTCCTCGAAGCTTTTACCCCAATAGATATCATTGGCGATATTGATAGCGTTCACTTCAGCAGGATTGTACATCGCTTGTAAATGAGGCAAGAAATATCCAACATCGGATATTGCCCAGACGATTTTTCCGGCAGGATAGAGTATGCTTGGCGGAATATGTGTTGTCTGTGATTTTGCTACCAAAGTAAGTACCCAATCAAGATCTACTCCGCCATAAGTACTATCAATGTTATGTTCATCGAAATTTTGAACAAGATAGCCCATGTCACCACCTGTTGTATTGTAATGCTCAGCAGTCATGGATGTCCCATGATCCCTTTCATATTGAATCAAATCCCTTAATCGCTCCAACCGCTGGTCAGGAGTCAAATTTTGGTTAATCCTTATTTCGAGACCGGATGGATCAATCAGCGAAATTGGATTGTTCAATACATACCGGTTTAGATTCAGATCTCCACCAAAAATATTCAAAGGATCTTCCGAAGTGAATTTGCCAATATCAACGGAATAATACCGCGCCCGCATGAAGTCCAGCCCGTTCCCTTCATCTGTCACTCCCCACTGCCCCACATACTCAAATGAGTTGGCAACGGTTTCGGTGGTTGTGAGGTTTTCACCGAACGGCAGGTAGGAGTACTGATTCACATAATCGCCTGTTGAACCGCTCAATCCTGCGGTGGAACCAATGGCGTTGTAGTCGTAATAATAAGAACTGCCGCCCGTAAGCGTCTGGCTTTCGAGACCAAATCCGTAGGTGTAGGCGGCAAGCAGATTACCACTGCCGTCATACTCACCGGCAACATTCACCAACCCGGTCGGATCAAGCTGATACTCGGTGCGGGCACCATCGTGCACACTGGCAATGCGGTTACCGAGCGCATCGTATTCATAGTTCCACGTATCCGTCGGAGTAGTGACAGAGAGCAGATGGTTTTCGACATCATAGGTGTAATGGGTGCCTACACCACTCTCAGTTTTGTCGGTCAGGTTGCCATCGGCATCGTACGTGTAAGTGGCACTGCCAACAGCAGTGTACTCGTTAAGATTGTTGGTTGAGTAGTTCGTGGTCACACCACCATCTTCCACGGCTGTACGGTTGCCGGCGGCATCATAGTTGTAGGCTATATGGCGGCCATCCATCAACGTGGCACCAGTCAACTGCCCGATGGCGTCATACTCATAACTTGTCGTCCCCTCCAGTGTCGTTTCACTGGTACGGTGGCCCGCTGCATCATAGGTGTAGTCAAAACTGGAATTGATGGTATCATCCGCCTGATGGTTGACCAAGTGGGTCAACTGACCGGCAGCATCATATTCGTAGGTCGTGTAGGTGCCATTACCATTATCACCCCGGCTCAACTGACCCGCCGCGTCGTAGCTGTATGAGGCGATCAGGTGTCCGTCGCCATCGGTAAGTTGAGCGAGATGACCAAGATCGTCATAGCTGTAGTGGGTGACATGCCCCGTCTGGTCAGCCATTTCGGTGCGATGGCCTGCTGCATCATATTGATAGCTCAGCCAGCGCCCGTCACCGTCGGTGGTTTTGACAAGCCGGTCGGCGGCATCATACTCGAAGGTGGTCGAACTGTCGGCATCAACTGCGCTGATGAGATTGCCATGTCCGTCATAGGCAAAGGTGGCAGTTGAGCCATCAGCATAGCTTTTTTCAGTAAGATGACCATGATCGTCGAAAGTATAGGTTACGCTTTCGCCGCCGCGGTTAACCGCTACATGCAGATACCCTTGAGAATCATAACTGTAGCTCTCGCTGCTGCTGTCGGCGTAAGTGATCGTGTTCAGGTTACCCTCGCTGTCGTAACCGTAGTCGATGGCATTGCCACGCTGGTCAGTGACCTGGGCAAGATGTCCGAACTGCGCCTCGTATGCAAAGTCAACAGTGTGACCCAGGGCATTCTGCACGGAGAGCGGGTTCCCCGCCGTGTCATACTCAATGCCTGTGGAGGTGCCATCGGCATTGACAATACCGGTCATGTTGCCGTTGGCATCATAGCGTAACTGGCTGACATGACCCAAAGCATCCTCTACCTGGGCAATCTGTCCCCGTTCATTCAACCAGAGGTGAGTTGTATCTCCAAGAGCGTCGGTAGCAACGACCTCATTGACTCCGACATAGCTGTAGGTGAACGCCTCCGCGCCATCATTAAGATATTCATGGATTAACCGACCGCTCGCATCGTAGTCGAAGTGCTGTACCGTGCCGTCAGCAAGCGTGACGCTGCTGATACGATGTTGCGCTGCACCGGCTTCAGTAACATAGCTGTACTCTGTCGTACCATCAAGCGAGGTGGCACTGGCAAGATGCTGGTTATCGGTATCGTAGGCGAACGTAACGGTGTGTCCGTTTTGATCGGTTTGCTGGATCAAACGTCCGGCACCATTGTAGATAAAGCTCAGTCTATTGCCGTTGTCTGCCACAACTTGCGTCAGACGTCCGCTTTCATACGTGGCTTGCACGCCATGGCCGTTGCTGTCAAGAATCTCCTCAAAGTCGCCACTCTGATTGAACACAATGCGGGTGCCGTTCTGCTGATGAAACTCGAAAACGCCACCGGTTTCAGTAAGGGTGGAAGTGCCCTGACCGACCAGTTTATAGCTGCCGTCAGATTGCCGTTCAAAGTGCTCCTCTGCTCCAGCAATGTCAACAACCACGCTGCCATCTGACTGGCGAGTTGCGGTGATATCCCAGGCAAAGGTATGACTGTAACCAAGCACGCCCGGTTCAGTCGGACGCAGCAAAGCACCGCTGTCGCTTGCACTCATGTAATCAAGGCTGAAAAGTCGCGCAACGTCGTCGGTACGGCTTTCCAGTTGATCCAAAGCGGTAGCGTTCTCCGCCAGATTGTTCTGGTAGTCGGTGGTGGTTGCACCCAGCTCTGCAATCAGATTCGCCTTGACCGTTGCCCATGACTCATCGCTGACATTTTCAGGCTTGCTGGCATCCAGAATGGTATTCCAGTCGATCACCTGATCCGGTTTCAGGCTGGAAACACCAAGATTGACCGTCCCTCCCCCGGCAAAGTCAGGTGTGAAGAACAACTGGAAGCTTCCTTCGGCACCCGGAGAGAGAATACCGGCAGGCCCTTCGCTGTTGATGCCGAGCAGTTGCAGGCTGGTGCCTCCAAACGCAGCCTCTCCGGGCAGTTTCAACAGGGCATTGCCTGATACGGTCAACAGCGGCGCAGCAACGTCCGTGTCACCAAGGTTCTGATAATAAACCCTCACCGACCCTACCTGTCCGGGACGAAGGGCTGAAGGTGTCTCCATGCCGTACTCGACATGGCCAAGCTCACCGTTGTTCACCGTAAAGCTGTCGTTCAAAAGTGCCGTCCGCGCGCCATCCTGCACCTTTACATCATACGTATCAGTGGCCAGTCCGCGCAAATCGAAGGTCGCCCAAAGCTCGGTGCCATCCTTCCAGTAGACCTGGCTTGCTTCATGTTCCGCGCCATCCGGTCCTACCAGCATGGCCGTTGTGTGGGTGGTTAATTCCGCACCATCAATGCGAACCGTAACCTGACCTTTGTTGCTGCCTGCGGCGGTACCAATCTCCGTGATAGAAAATTGCAGGGTGTCGGCGGTAATGGAGTAGGCATCAGTTGCGCCTGCTGCATTGTATGCCATGACGTAATAGGTACCACCTCTGGTGTTGGCAATCACGAGGCTTTGATCGGGCGAGTCGGCTTGATTGTAACGAAAATCGAAGTCGGAGCGGCTCGGCATTGCATCGTAACTGACAAAAAGCTCGGTACGTCCTTCAGTGGCCGCACGGTCAAAATTGAAGCGCAACGTCTCTCCTGCCGCAACATCCACACGGTAATAGACCGCTCCACCATGTGCAAAAGAGGCCGCATCCGGTGTGCCGAGAGTGAGTGCTTCGACATCCATCCGGGTGGTGTCAAGAGAGGCATTGAGGTTGTTAACCTCGTTGGTTTCATTAATCTGGTTGAAAATATCGCTGCGCACAATCACGTAGTAATCGCCACCGATAAGGCCGGGCATTGCACCGGTTGCTGTCTGAGTGTAGCTTTCATTACCATCAAGCCCTCCGTAGATCCCTACCCTGGCAAACAGTGTGTCGCCCACATCCCAGACGGCATCACTGGAGAGGTAGATGCTGTCGCTCCACTGCCCGGTAACGACCTGTCCGCTTTCGTTGGTGACCGTATAGCTGATGCTTGCCAGCGCACCGGGAACACCATTTTCAGGCACAGTAATAACACCCGCCACCAAGTCAACCGGAGTTGGCTGGGTTATCTGTACCGCCGTGGCATCCATTGCGGTATTGTTGCTTTCACCGCCGCGCTCGTAGATGGCATCACTACTGTCAACAATACCGAATACATAATATTTGCCGCTGATACCATCCGGAATGCGGAACGACTGGTTGAATACGACATCTGCACCAGCCGACAGTGCCGTCCGGCTCTCCGCATACCCCAGATAGATATCTGATGCCCTGTCAAGCATTCCATCACGTGAGAGATAAAATGCCTGCCGCCAGCCGCCACTCGTATCTGCACCGTCATTGTGGACCGTCCAGGAGAGTTGCAGATTTTGTCCGCTGGAGCCCTGATCTGCTGCCTGCAGTGCGCTCATGAGCAGATCAGGAGTTGCAGTCAGGTTGACAGTCATCGTTCCTGCTGAAAACCCAAGGTTATTGTTCTCACCATTCTGCTCCGTTACCCATCCCCAGGCATCCGTGCGCACCCCGACGTGGTAGTCACCCTGAAGGTCAATGGGCAGCTTGAACGATCCCGTCCCCTGATAACTCTCGTTCGGGTTCAGGCGGTTTGCATGGTAGACGTTTCCGAGATTCACATCATCGGAATTCCCGAATATGTCGTCTGGGCTCAAAATCACATTGTCCACCCACCATTCAGAGTTGGTACGACCGAGTCCGGCATTGATGACGGTATAGTCAACCGTCAGCCAGTCACCGGAACCGATCGTCAGAGGCGCAGTAACCGAAGAAACCTGCAAATCGGCTGTTGGCTGCGCCTGGATCTGCAGGCCGGAATGAGCATCATTGTTATTCTGATTGGATTCATACACCTGGTTATAGGCATCTGTTACCACAAAAAGCTGGTATTGACCCGACAAATTACCGGGCAACGAAACCAGCGCACTGTTCGAATAGGTTTGACCTGCTTGCAGCAAACCGCTATGCGTGGAACTGCCAATCCAGACATCGTCTCCGTTGCCAAGCACTGCGTCACCGGAAAGAATGACACTGTCCGTCCATTGTTCAGTGCTGCTGTAGCCGACACCCTGATTCAACACCGTCCATGAGACTCGCACGCTGTTTCCGGCTTGTGCTGCTGCTGGAGCACTCACTTCCGTCACAACCAGATCGGCAGGGCGGGAGTTGATGGTAATCGCTGCAGAACTGGCAAAAACATTGTTATCGTTGTCAAGTTCAAAAACGTCGTTGCGGCTATCAGTGGCGGCTATCAGATACCAGGAACCCTCCAATCCTTCAGCCAAACGGATGGTAGCGGTATTACTATAGTGCCCACCTGATTCCAGTGCGCCGGAATGCCATACATCCGTGAGCTTCGTATCGCTGGCATCAAGGGTGATATCGCGGGAGAGATAGATTGAGTCATACCAACCCGCATTTGGTGTGGCGGTTGAACCGGTGTTGCTCACTTGATACGTGATGCTCAGGTCGTGACCTGCAATTGCCGGAGAGGGCGCTGAAATTGCTGAAACCTCCAGATCCGGTGGCGGAGTCAAACGCACCAGAGTCGGAGTAGTGTCATAGGCAACGTCGTTGGACTGGAAAGCATTGGAAACAGGCGAAACCGGGGTCACCGTCACAAAGAAATAGAATGCATCACCATAGACACCCACCGGCAGCATCACTTTCTGCGTCGTAACAAAATGGCTTTGTCCGTCAGGCTCAGGCAGTTTATCGGCCGCCAAATCCCTCCAAACCGTGCTCAACAACCGGTCGCCTCCATCCAGTACATCGTCCGTTGACATGTAGATGCGCTCCACCCAGACCGTTGAATTACCGACAACAGGTGCCAGACCCGCATTGTCGATCGTGTAGGTCAGCGACATATTCTGGCCTGACAAAGCCTGCAAAGGGGCAGCAACCGAAACCACTGCCAGATCGGAAAGTTCAGTCAGCGGAATCGGCTGTATATCAAGCACACTGCTCGCCGTAATGTTATCGCCCTCACCCGCACCTTCCGGGACATGGCCATAAGCATCTGTCTTGACCAGAATGTGATACTCCCCCTCACGGCTATTTGGCAGCGTCACCCTCGCCGTACTGGTGTAACCCTCCGCTATATCAAGATAACTCTGGTTTTGCACCGTACCAAGCAGGAGATCGGTACCGTCAAGTGTTGTATCAGATGAAAGATAGATCTGGTCGTACCAGTAGCGAACCGGTGTAGGAGCGTTACCCGTGTTGTTGACAACCCATTGCACCTCAATCTCCCGCCCGGCAAAGCCGGAAGCTGGAGCGGTAACACTTTCAACCTCAAGGTTTGTATTGAGGACATTGAAGAGCACCGATCCATAGGTTGTATTGTTGGTTTCTCCCGCAGAGCCTTCCGCCACATTATTATAGGCATCAGTAAGAACCACGACTCGGAAATGGCCCTGCATGTCCACTGGAACCTGAATCGTCTGGATCCGCTCCAGGCCGCCCGACAGAGGCAATTGAGCAGTGGTCTGGAAATCCCCAACCCACCTGTCCAGCCATGGAGTATCGGGATTGTCGAGATAAATTTGATCATACCACGTTGCATTGGAAGGTTCCGTGCCTTGCGTGGCGATCGTCCACGAAACTTCAATTGAGCTTCCGGCATCGACATCAACGACACCCGGAGGCGTTCCGACATGGGAAATCTGCAAATCAGGGCCCACATCGACAAGGCTGATCGGTATCTCCTTTTCAAAACTCAAGCCTCCCTGATCGGTAGAGCTGACCCGGATGGTGAAAGAGGCTGCGGTTTCATAATCAAGAGCCGCACCTTCAGCAAGCTTGATCTGATTACCAACCAGTACAAAGCGTCCTCCGGCATCGTCGAGCAGATGGTACTCATGACCCCACCACCCTTCGTCATCGGAGCTGTAGAGTGTGCCAACCACCGTTCCAGGCAGGCTGTTCTCGGCAATCCTTGCATTGTCAAGATAAATATCGCTTGCTGGCCGGTTGACCGTCACATACTTGCTGCCAAGCACAAAGGTGCCATCCTCGTCGGTGGTGTTGACCGTGATGGAACGTCCTGTTTCTGCATGGTTGCTGGCGTTATAGGTATGCATGAAGGTACCCGCAGCCGCAACCCATTCGTCAGGCGTGAAGGCGTTCGTTGTACCATCACCCCAATTGATGCTGTACCCTGTACGCGTATCCGGGCCCGGGTCAACAACCGCCCCGACATGCAGTGTATAACTTGACCCTGTATTCAATAGGTCAACACCTGTCACCGGAGCAACAGGAGCAACATTGTGTACCGTCACCTGAAAACTGCCCGTCTCGGCACTGTTGGCCTGACCCTGCTGGTCATCGGCCGTAACAGTCACCGTATAGCTGCCATTGTCGGCAAAGTTGTGACTGATGTTCGGGCTATTCTCGGTGGTATCAAAAATGGTGTTATCAGTTCCATCTCCCCAGTTCACCGTGACATGATGCGTATCCGGGTCAGGATCGCCGAGGATGATCTGGTGATTAAACAGGGTGCTTTCGTATGCCGAAGAATTACTTCCGACTCCAAGCAGAGGAGGGTCATTGACCGGTGTGACCTCAACGGTGACGGCAACCGGGGTGATCGATTCGTACCCGCTGTTGTCCCTCGCAACAACCGCAAAGGCGTTCACGGTGCCGTTGGCATTAGCCGCCGGTATCCAGTAGGCATGGTGCGTCGCATCAATGGTGTTGTTCGTCAAGGCATCCCAGGCCGTGGCACTTGCTGCATCGGCGCCAATCCGGAGTATCCCGCTTGCCGACTTGACCACAAAAGCTTCAACCGTACCATCAACATCAGCTTCGTTCCCTTGCTCCTGAAGCGTGGCATAGGTGACTTCAACCAGTTCTCCTGAATCTTCACTGGTTGTGCCAAAACCACCAGTGAACTCTGTAAGGGTCGGTACAGCATGAACCGTGACGGAAGCCTGGACAGGTGTCGCAGATTCGGCTCCATAATTATCCCGCGCAACGACCGTAAAAGCATTGATCGTACCCGAAGAGCCAACCGAGGGGCTCCAGTAGGCATGGTGCGTCGCATCAATGAGATAATTGTTGACAGCACTGTACGGTGTCGCCACGGCTGCATTAAAGCCGATCCTGAGAGTGCCTGTTGTAATTGCCTTTACCACAAAAGAGTCAACCGTGCCATCGGCGTCCGCTTCATCTCCATGAGCTTTGAGCTCATCCAGAGTTATTGCTAATGCTGTGCTATCGTTCGTCTCGCCCAGCACTCCATCGAACGTATTGAGCGTCGGAACAGCGTTGATACCTTCATAACTGTCTGAAACAGAGAGATAGAGGTTGTAGTATCCGGAATCTCCTGCACTGTAGGTTGTGGCCCGTATGACATCTCCGGCCATGTAAGACCAGACCAGAAATGCATCATAGCTGCGCTCACCATTTCCACTATCATCATCTCTGGCAATAATTGAACCATTCCGTTCAATCATGAGATAATCATCCACCCACGAGTCACCCATGTAGATGGCAACAGTGGTACCATTTGCGACACCGGTCAGCTCATAACGATCCCAGTAGCAGCCCGCACGGTCTGGATTAAGCGGATCGCCCACACCAAGAAAGCCGCTTTTGACTGTCGGGAAGTTGTATCCGCCAAAACTGAAGTTGAACAGTGCTGTGGTGAAATCGTAGGCGGTCGTTCCTGCATAGCTGTTCCCCGCAAGGTCGGTCACACTGCCGTTGTCGAGCGTGACAAAGTAATGAGTGCCGATTACAAGAGCATCAGTCGGGTTAAGTGTGAGCGTACTGCCAGTTACGCTGCTTGCGATTGTTCCCTCTGCAACGCTTGCCACAAGTGGTCCTGTTTCCGATCCGCTATGAATTTCAATTGCTCCACTGCCAAGCTGAATATCCTCGCTGAAAGTCAAAACAATGTCACTGGCAATGGCAACTCCAACGGCTCCATCTGCCGGAGTGAAGACATTCACGACAGGAGCTATGGTATCAGACGTTGTAAAGTCATAGTCAATAGTACCTTCATAGCTGTTACCCGCAAGATCCTTGACACTGCCGTTATCGAACGTGACAAAATAGTGCGTATCCGTAGCAAGATCATCTGTCGGATTGATGGTCAGCGTCTTGTCGGTGATTGAGATGTTCCCGCTCGTTGCGACGTCAAAGCTTTCGACGACATCGCCATCAGCGGTGCCGATGTGAATGTACAGGTAACCTTCACCTCTCTGAATATCTTCGCTGAAAGTCACAACAATGTCGCCGCCGACGGCAACACCAGTGGCGGCATCTGCCGGGCTGAAGTCGGTGACTGTCGGCACCGTGATATCTCTTATTCCATCGGCAAACTGGAAGTTCTCAACTGAAGTGACCACATCCGTTCCGTCGCGTCCCGGCACGTTATCTGTTATGGTAAAGCTCGACGATCCAACATCATGAGTGATGGTATACTCGGCATAATTACCGCTGAAGACAACCGTATTATTGCCATTTCCTCCATCAATCCAGTCATTACCCGCTCCGCCGCTGATAGTGTCGTTGCCTTCATTGCCTTCGATATAGTCATTGCCAGAACCGGCATTGATAAAATCGTTGCCGCCATTACCATAGATGTTGTCGTTATGGCTGTAAACCCCTTCTTTATCGTAATTGAATCCGATCCACCATGAGGGAGCTTCTGTCTGTGTCTCTGTACCGATCCAGTGCAAGGTATAGGCGCCATCAGTCTGGTTAATGATATCGGCGGCACTGACGGTAAAGCTGCTCTCAACCTTATCGGCACCATGCCAGAGTTCAAGACCCTGATTGGTCAGGTTTCCGAGTTCCTGGAGGGTAAATGTTACGGTACCAATAGCAGAAAACTCATTAGCTCCGAGGGTATAGACCGGTTGGGCGGCAAGATTAACATAAGCCCAGGCGCTTCCTTTCCAGGGATTTGCTGCGGCGAGTGCATCAGCATCAATAGTATCATCAAACACTGTGCCGTATATGTAGTTGTACGACTCTCCCCCCGGGTCAGAAGTTGGAGTGAATCGGACGTTCAAATCCAGCCATGCATCATAAAATGAGAGGTGTTCAATCCCGGTAAGGGTGTCTGTACCATCCGGTGAACCATCGCGAATATCAGTAATCGTCCAGACGCCATCATGGTTGCTTATCGCATAATCCGCCCTGTTGCCGTTATACCCCGCAGTGTCATTGCGCGCAGCTCCTCCTTCCATCGAGTCGTTACGCACAGCAGAGTTGCTGCCCGCTCCTCCTTCGATGGTATCATTACCTCCATTACCGTAGATAGTATCATCGCCAGCACCGGCATTGATCAAGTCGTTGCCGCCATTGCCATAGATGTAATCGTTATGGCTGTAAACCCCTTCTTTATCGTAACAGAACTCAATAGAGTAAGGCACATCCGTCTGTGTCTCTGTTCCGATCCAGTGCAGTGTATAAGCGCCGTCAGTCTGGTTAATGATGTCAGCAGCATTGGCGGTAAAGCTGGTTTCGACCTTACCAGCGCCATGCCAGAGTTCAAGACCCTGATTGCTCAGGTCTGTGAGCTCCTGGTCAGTAAATGTTATTGTACCGATATTGGAAAACTCATTTACTCCGAGGGTATAAACCGGTTGTGTTCCGAAATAAACATTGACCCATTGGCTGCCTTTCCAGGGATTTGCGGCAGCGAGTGCATCGGCATCAATCGTGTCGTCAAACCCAGAACCAGTTATGCTGTTATATGACCAGTTCCCAGAGGAAGAGGTCGGGTTAAACCGGACTCCTATATCAAAAGAAGTATCCCGGAATGAGAGATATTCAATCCCGGTAAGGCTGTCTGTACCATCCGGAGAGCCGTCGCGGGTATCGGCAACCGTCCAGACGCCATTATGGCTGGTGATTGTATAATCAACCATATAGCCGTTATAATACGCCCTGTCGTTGCCCGCGCCGCCATCGATAATGTCATTACCGTCATTACCATAGATATGGTCATCGCCAGCACCTGCATTGATCAAGTCGTTGCCACCATTACCCTGGATATAATCATTGGCCGTGGTTGCGTGGTTTGCCAAACCAAGAGCATCAGCATCAATAGTGTCATCTTTGGCTGTGCCAGTAATCTCGTTTCCCCATGTGTGGCTCAAAAATACTATTTCGGCAAACTGGGATGGATCAACTTCATAGTGTGTCGAGCCTGAAACAAAATGGAAAGCTTCGATATTGCCAACAGAGAATGACTTTGCGCTTTCCCCTGACCCTATGGTCATATCTTCCCATCCATTGGAAGAGAACTGAACCTCTCCAAGCTCTGCAACAGTGCCATCGGCATCGGATGTGCCCTGGAGCAGATAAACCTGGCCACTCTTCACAAGCTCCAGTTTGCTGTATCCAGCACCGAGATCCATCACAAGGGTATCGTGACCGGTATCTCCATATACTTGAATCAGATTGCCGAGATTGTCCGCATCAAGGGAGAATTCGTCATCCCAGGGAGTTCCCTCTATACTGGAACTGCCATCCTCACCTCCTGTAAACGTGTGAGGCACAAGATTGACGCCGAAAGAGCCACCAGTCTCGACCCTCTCGGCATTGCTGAGAAGCATAGTTGAGTCAACGGTCACGCCATCACCCTGCATCTTGTCGATCTCGAATGAGGCATCCCCCAATTTTGTGATCCGGTAAGCATCAACCGCTGAGTCCTCCCCCATCATCATTAAACGCGATGGATTAGAGTATGCTCCAATATGCAGCACACCCTCGGCATCAAGCCGGGTAGAATAATTCATGCCGTTCGTTGGCAGGTGCAGCGTATCATAGCCGTCACCGGCATCGACCACATCGTAGCCGCCTCTCCACTCAATAAAATCATCGCCAGCACCGGCATTGATGATGTCATCCCCGCTGGTTCCGGTCACCCAGTCAACGCCGCTTGTCCCCGCGCCACCAGCCACAACGTTCATCGGTGTGAGCGAAACGTTCATGTTACCCATACCCCCAACCTGCCAGGCATGGGCCTGGGCATCATGGCCAACAACAAGATCTGCCGGTATTTCAACAAGAAGTTCACCACCGGAATAAGGATCAAGCCAATACGAATTTCCATTTGCATCTGTTCCCGTCATGGGAATAATCAGATGCGAACCATCCAGCACAAGCTGGCTGACATCAAGAGTCACCGTACTCAGATAACCATCAGAACTTGCTGCCGTAACCGTGAGCTGACCGGAGGCAGCAAGCTCCGGTGACGAAACACCGAGGTCGAAGCTCAGCTCGTTGTTTGAGAGGCTGTCCGGCGCAAAATCAAGCGTCACCGTGTCAGAAACAAAACGGAAGGCTTCGATATCATTGATGGCAAATGAATGGGTATTCTCACCTGTCCCCAGAGTCATCATAGCACCGTTGCCATTCGTCAAGGGCTCCGCATGGCCAAGTTCAACAACACTGCCATCGGAAATGAGCGTACCCTTCAAAATATAGGCAGCTCCACTATTGACAAGCTCCAGATTACTGTAACCCGAACCGACATTAATGACGAGAGTATCGTGACCGAGATCTCCCCAAACCTGCATCAAATTGTCGAGATTGGCCGCATTCAGGAAAATCTGATCATTCCAGGGCGTACCAACGACAGTCTGCACGCCAGCGTAATTAACCTGCAATTGATGACTCTGGTTGCCGAATCCCATCGACTCGGCATTGCTGATATTCATGGTTGACTCGACCGTCTTGCCATCCACGCCCACCTTGTCAATCCGGAAGGAAGTATCTGAATTTTTGGTTATGTGATAAACATCCTGATAATTATCTATAGCAGCTCCAATATGAAGCACTTTCTGGTCATCAAGCCAGTGGAAGGCATCCGTGCTGCTCAGTGGAAGGTTTACGGCATCATAACCGTCACCTGCATCCACCGTATCATTACCGCCTGACCATTCAATCAAATCATTGCCTGCTCCGGCGTTGATGCTCTCACTCCCAGTCGTTCCACTCACCCAGTCAGAGCCGTTTGTGCCTGAACCGGTAGTAACAACAGTCATCGGCGACAGAGAAATGCCGCCGTTGTTCATGGAGTTCACCTCCCATGCCTTGACAATGGGGTCTGGTTGCCCAACAATACCGGCCGGGAGATTCACCAGCAGCCTGGAGCCACCATAGTAAAGCAATGAATAAGGATTTCCTGAAGCGTCAATGCCGGACAAGGGTACCTGCAAATAGGAACCTTCAACCGAAAGCGAATCGACACAGAGAGTCACGGAAGTTATTCTGCCGCCAAAGTCGGCATCCCTGACCGTAATATGACTTTGTGCATCAAGCTGCGGGGAAGTAATGCCCAAATCAAAGATCAGCATATCGTTCGTCACGCGGTCACCGGTCGTCTCTCCGCTGTTCATCAACGGCATGACAATAGTCGCCGGATTATTGCTGGAACCAGTCACACTGCCGCTGAAAATATCTGCAGGATCTGATGAGGTCTGAATCACTACCGTCACTGCTGTAGGGTGGTTGCTGCTGTCGAACACCCATCTGTCGAGATACCCTTGGGCTGTATATTCGGTCAATCCGGAACCTTCAGTGTAGCTGAACATATCCGGCCTGCCGTCGCTGTTGGAATCGATCAACGTCAACAGTGACGAGAAACCATCATTCTCTATGGTAATGGTTGCAAGAACACCATCGATAACGGGACTCATCCAGGTGATGGGCTGTTCCCCCCCGTTCATGATAACGGTAAGGGGTTTGCCCTCAACATCGTAAGTCGAACCGAATACCAGCTCAGGAGCTGCATGGGCGGTCCAATGCGTACTGTCACTCCAGGTCAGTGCAAAACTGTTGACATTAGTATTTACATGACCGCTCTGGTCTGTCGTCGCACTCACCACATCCATACGGTCAACAACACCATTGCCATCCAGATCATACAATCGACCGTTATCTGTGCTTGAAATCCGAAAAGTATCAACCTGTTTTTCCGTTGAAATCAGTACAAATGAGTTCAAGCCTGAACCGCCGCTGAAGGAAGGTATCTGAATAGCATCAGCATGACTGCCTGAACCTGTCACACTGCCACTGAACATATCCTCGGAATTGGAAGAGAGCTGAATCACAGCCGTTACGGAAGTGGCATGGTTGTTACTATCGATGGCCCATCTGTCGAAATACCCTTGGGCAGTATATTCTGTAAATCCTGAACCTTCAGTGTAGTTGAACACATCCGGCTTACCATCGCTGTTGGAATCGATCAACGTCAATAACGAGGAGATACCATCATTCTCTGACGAAACGGTAGCAAGAATACCATCGGTAACGGTACTCATCCAGGTAACAGGTATTTCTCCCCCGTTCATGATAACGGTCATGGGTCTGCCCTCGACATCGTATGTAGAACCAAATACCAGCTCAGGAGCTGCATGGGCAGTCCAATGCGTACTGTCGCTCCAGGTCAGTGCAAAACCGTTTATCCTGGTGTTTACATGACCGCTCTGATCGACCGTTGTGTTCACAACATCCATGGAATCAATAACACCATCACCATTGATATCATACAATCGACCGGTCTCGGTACCTGAAATCAGGAAAACATCAACCAGCTTCTCTGTCGAAATCAGTATACGGGAGGTTGAATCGGTACCTCCACTGAACGAGGGTCCCTGAATAGCTGTCGCCTGACGATTGGAACCTGTCACACTGCCGCTGAATACCTCTGTGGGGTTTGATGAGGTCTGAAGCGCCATGGTGACGGATGTGTAGTGGTCACTGCCATCTTTTGTCCAACCTATGGCAAAAGAGTGGGCTGTATATGACGTCACCCCCGCTGTTGTTTCTGTATAAATGGTCTGATCGGGAAAATTATCCCCATTGGTATCAATACATTGCAACAGTCCGGTGGCGGAACCATTTACCAGTGAGACCGTGGCAACAACACCATCAACAACGGTACTCTCCCAATTGATTGTTTGCTCGGCCCCATTCATAAAGATTGTTTTTGGCCTGCCCTGCTCATCGTATTGAGCACCGAAGGCATACTTGGACAAAGCATGGGCCGTCCAGTGCGTCGTATCGCTCCACTGGAGCTGATAAGCTTGTGTGTAGGTGTTCGTGTGACCACTCTGATCGGTTGACGTGCTCACCACCCTCATACGGTCAATCTCTCCATTAGCATCGGTGTCATAAAGCATACCGGTCACTGCTGGCGATATCACAAAAAAATCAACAGAATTCTTTGTCGGCGTCACAACATAGGTCGCATACTTGGCGACAGTCCTGAAATCGTAGGTCGATATGCCCGTCAAATTGTTTCCGGCAAAATCCCTGATTGATCCATCAGCTAACGTTACATAGTAGAGTGTATTGTTCGCCAGATCGGAAGTTGGATTGATCTTGAGCGTATTACCGGATATGACAAGATTTTTTGTATTCGTTGCCACATCATAGCTTGCAACGACAGGCCCCCACGCAGAACCACGGTGAATTTGAATCCAGCCGGTTCCACTCTGAATCTCTTCGCTGAAAGTGAGGACAATATCGCTGCCAACCGCAACACCAGTGGCCGCATCCGCCGGGTTGAAGGAGGTAACCGTTGGTGGTGTTGTGTCACTTCCGTTACTGGCGACATAAAGACCTGCCGGATTACCCGAATCATCCACCTGTACACGCCCATTGAAAGTCTCGTAGTTTGTCACCTGAAAATGGTCACCATCAAGAAGAGTGAACTCCTTATCGAAGGAATTTGTACCCTGCACTCCCGCCACCCGATCAACCTGACCATCGTTGTCGGTATCAAGCAATGCACCACTGAACGGGATATCGCGGCCATTCTGATCCTTTACAATCGTATCAAAAGTAGCCACGACAAAAGTCTCAGGGTTCCTCTCCTGCCACGTCAGAGCAACATTGATTGCGTTGTTATCTGAATTTGAGAAAATGATACCATCCGGACGACCATCCAGAGAAGTATTCAAAACACCATCAGCAATCAGATCGCCCGTTTCAACAAAACTGAACCTTGCATTCCATGACTCCGGGCCCGGTTTTGATGGATCGGTATCCTCAAAGGTCATCACTCCCGTTTCAGTCTGCCTGATTTGTCCATCAGCATCAAGCCAGTTCCAATTTGCCGTAAAAGTGGAGGAATTGTTATCGCTGTCGCCGGACAAATCAAGGCGGAACCAGTTTTCTCCTGCCTGGGCAAGCAGACCATCACTCGTATGGAATTTGTAATAATTCTCGCCAGACTGTGGCGTTCCATCAACAGTACCGGTAGTGTTGATGATCATATTATCCTGCATATACAGGCCGACAATATCCCCTGAGCTGTCATAAGCGAGCCTGCCGGTTGCCATAAAGCTATCTCCGACAGTCGCAATAATTGTTAAAAATCCATCTTCCCCGGCAGTTATGGTACCAGACTGGGTTTTCAGTACACCATTGTCCATCCAGGAAGAGATAAAACGGTCAGGCAGACCGTCACCATTATCGTCATACAGGGCAACAGAATCGCTCGTTGCAACCGAAGCGAAATAACCCGGTTCACTCGACTTCGATGCATCAAAGAAGAAGTCCTGAAAAAATTCGTTAAATCCTGCCGTATCGAACGCTATACCATCAAAATTGATTGTCATGAGGGACCCCTTCCTTAAAAAGTTTCACGTGAACATGATGAAAGTCAAAGTCGGAAAATGAGACGGTAAGAGTAAGCCGGGATTGCAAAACTATTTTGCGTTCATCCCTTAACATCAAAAAATACAACACTGTACAATAGAAACAGCGCATCATTGAAAAAAAAGCATTTTCAGTGATTAATTTAAATAAAAGAAATAGTCATCCAACAATCTGCCGACAATTACCTTGTAAAAACAAGAAGATTACGCTACTCAGGCAGCTCAAACCTTTGCCCGGCATTAACGATATAGGAGACATAAAACCGGGTATAAACTCGATAAATACAGCGAGCGCTCAGGGAGTTGCAAAAAGAGTTCCGTCAGCCAACCCTTTTACCCATGCGAGTTGGCGGGGCAGACAAAAGCTTTTAAGGTCGTAATTATTTCTGGCGTATGCCCGTGCATTGGCGCCGAGCCTTGCCCGTTCCGCAGGATTGTCGAGCAGGGCGCACACCTTTTCGGTCACCCCCCCGACATCAAAAAAATTGACAAGCTGACCGGTTACATCATGCCGGATTGCTTCATGGACCGGGCTGGTGTCGCTCGCCACAATAGCGCACCCGACGCTCATTGCCTCAAGCAGACTCCAGGAGAGCACAAAAGGATAGGTCAAATAGAGATGAACAGTTGAGAGCTGCAGAAGCGAAATAAACTGCAAGTATGGAATGTTCCCCAAAAAATGCACCCTTGCCCACTCGCTATCACTGATTTGCGGGCGCACTTCACAGGCAAAGATCTCCTTCCAGGTACGATCGCTCTCGGGCTTGGCACCGTAACTCACCTTGTCACCTCCAACAATCAGCACCCGTGCCGTAGGCCTGCGTCGCAAAATTTCCGGCAAGGCACGCATAAAGATGTGGTACCCCCGGTACGGCTCAAGATTGCGGTTCACAAAGGTTATAATCTCCTCCTTTTTTGTCAGCACCACATTACCACCGAGAGTCAGCGCGATGTTGGCATTCGGGGCAACAACCTCGGTGTCGATGCCATCGTGTATCACACTGATTGTTGAGCGGAAAGGTTCCGGAAAAGTGCTCTTCTGCCAAGCCGTTGGCGAAAGACCGGCATCAGCCACCTGAAAGTGCAGCAGGTTATTGAGATTCTTAAGGCGCAAACGGCAGGCATCCGCATCACTTTTCGATGGAAATTCAGGATCAAACCCCACATCAGTGCCCTCTCTGTGATAATAAAATTCACAATAGATACCAAGTTTTGCCTCCGGCCACACCTCCTTCAAAAACATGCTTTCACCCCAGCCGGGATGAGCAATAATAACCTCCGGGGAGAACCCCTGGGCCTTCAAGCGCAAAGCCGCACGAAAGCAAGCCTCTCCGCGGATGGTCTTGGCCTCAAAATCGCTTACCCACGGATGCACGCCCTTCGCACTGCCCCTCTCTGCGGCATAAGGCACAAGCCTCACGCCTTGCCAGTTTTCGGCCGTAACTCTTCGCATGGTCATGGCCAAAACCTGATTTGCTGGATCAGCGGCCAATGCTGGCGCCAGAAACTTGAACTGCCCCGGAAAATTCTGATGAACAAAGAGAATGCGCATTTTTTCTTATGGTACTCGTTAAAGCAACCTAACTACTCAATGAGATACATCGAAGTACATACGCAGGAAAGCAAGAGCAGGCAGGAATTACAATAAATGTTGATGCCACCTTCAAACAAAAGCGGAGCAAGGCCACCCTCTTCTCCTGACGGATTGGAGTCGTGGCCCTGGTTCCATGATTTTACGGATTGATCGCTTTTTTGTTCAGGAATGTATCCCGTCCGTGACGGAGTGCTGTGCATCATTTTTTTTAAGAATGCCATCTTCAACCATCTTGTTGATCGCCTGTGTAAGCTGCTCGTGCGTACGAAGCAGCGCTGGCAGTGAAAGCGCCAGAGCGCCAACAGGACGGATATTGGCCTTTTCGTTTTCAATCTGTGTGATGTTGACAAGATCAAGACGGATAACGCCATCAATCAGCGTAATGTTGGCAACTCCGTCAGCATAAATAGTCTGCATGTTTTTTGCTCCCTTAAAAATGGTTGAATGTTCTCTTCGCATACTATTGCGAAGCTACAATATATTACTGTAACGCGTTATTTGACAGCTAATTCTTCAGGAAAAAATGCTGATGAGAGCATCTCTCATCCGGTTACACGGCTTCGCTGCACGCCACCAGCAGGCGAATTGGCTGCATTAATCAATAATTTTTGCAACCTCAAAGTACATACCGTCGCAGCGGGTAAAATGACCACCCCAACAAAATCCATGCTGATGAGCCAAAGGAACAAGCTCATACACGCAACCTTTCATACCGGATGTTGCGGGCTCAACACCAAGCCTGTTCCAGGCATAATTGATGTCAAATGCTGTTGCAAAAGCATGATTGGACAACACTTGTTCGTGCGCTTTTCCCCTGACAAACCGGGGAACATAGTCGCCGCTGTAGGTGAGCAGATGCTTGAGCAAACCATTGTCCTGCCACGCTTGCCAGAGCGATACAATTTGCTTTGCTGCCTTGCGATGAAAATAGATGTGACCGTCGGGAAAAACTCCTTCAATCCCGGCAAGTTGTGGAATAAGCAGTTTTACAACATTCTCTTTGTCCCAATTGTTGGTGATTCGAATTTTTTCCCGGTTTTGCGAGGATACTCCTTTTCCGTTTCAGAATATTCAACAATTTCAAATCCCAACAATGCCGCGCGACCAAGGGACTGATTTCCCACAACTCCATCGACCTGCATCTTATATTTTTTCTGGAACTGCATGGTAGCGCTGACCGTATCGTCATCAAATACCCCTGAAGAATTAACCAGATAACCCTGTCCACGCAAGAAATCCTGCCATTGCGTCACAAAGTATCCGTTTGCCCCCTTTTTCAAAACTTTAACCATTTTTTTCTCCCGTTGACATTGAACAAAAAAAACAGAAAACACTTCTGAAAATACATATTCTTCATAATAAGATACCGCAACTTACCAAAAGCCAGTCGATCCCGGTAGGGCTTCTGAGTGGAAAAACACGCTCTTCAATACCTGGCTGCTTTTCCGCTTTACCAGTGAATTTGCCGCAGTTCGATATCTTCAGTCACAGAAAACGGATCAGAATAAAGAGACCAAGCATGGTAAAAGCTATGGCGATTTTCATGGCCGAACCGGCAAGAAGCCCGATCCATGTACCGATTGCAGCAAGACCTGCATCCTTGAGAGAGCGACGGGCAATCAGCTCGCCAAGAAGCGCTCCAAAAAAAGGTCCGGCAACGATTCCGGGAATACCGAAAAACAGTCCGCAAACAGCTCCAATCGCTGCACCGATGAGAGCATATCTGCCCGCACCAAATTTTTTTGCGCCGAACATCCCGGAAAGCAGATCAATCAACCAGGCAAAAAGCGTAAGCAGCGCGAGGAGTGTTATGGTCTTCCATCCGACATAGACAAAATGCTCGGCCCACGCAGCAACCACAAGAGCTGAAAATATAAGGGCAATACCCGGCAAAGCGGGTAACACCAGCCCGGCAAAACCGATCAGAACAAGGATCGCAGCAATCATCCACAGCAGCAGGGTCATCTCCATAGCATTAAAACAGGAATAGTTTCCGTCATGTCTCTCTCTTCAGGGATTCTTCCCGGCATTGGACATTGTTCTTTGGCCTTCGATCCCGACAATTCTCTTTGCAATATATTACACACGAAAATAGTTCACTTGCAGAACAACGTTTTTAGGTCTTCCTCATTTGTCCCGCTTTTCTGCAAGAAATTCTCCCTGTTTTCCGTGATGTTCGTCAATTATTGTATACTGCGATACATTGCCAGATCGCGCGGTTGAAGCCTCCGTAACGATTCATGATTGAATTATGTGACGCCAGAGCAAAAGAAGTGACCTTCGATCCGGTAGCGGTCAAATGTATTACTTCGCTCAGTGAATTGCCGGACATTGGGTATGCTCCGCCGTGCCATCGTTCATGAATGCTGACCTCTAAAATGCGCGACAAAATTCTTGATTTTGATGCATAATAATCATGAAGAAAACATCAAGGCAGTAACGCAAATGGCACTGCAGTTCCTTGCTGAAGCAATCGGGCAATGCCCGGCTGGATTGGAACGCAGCGCAAACAGGGATATCGTTTTTGCTGTACTTGGGTTCCAGTACGGCGCCGTGCAGAGCGCCGCATACGTTGCCGGTCTCAGCGAGAATGCCACTGCCGGTATCGCAACAGATGTCGTCAGCAGAATCAACGGCATGGACCAGGAAAGTGTGTCGAAATTCCTTGCCCTGATGCCGACGCTTGCCGAAAAAGAGTATCCACCGATCGGTATCGGCGGCAAAGCCATTATTGGATTTTACAATTCCGCCACTGACGAGGAGAAGCTGGCGACAGCCGCTTCTCTACGGGAAATTCTCCGTCAGATCGATGAAGCGTAAATCCGGAAATCGACCAAATGCAATAAATAGTCCTCATCCTTTATTTCACTCAATCGGTTCCTCCGCAGCAGCATGGCAGAAATCTTTTTTTCCATACCTGACCTCCGCATATTCTCATACAGCACCACCATTGCCTGCGGAGTGCTGCTCTGGATCTTCGAGGGCATCAACCCCTGTTTCTCCCTCCAAAAGCGCCGCAATCTCCATGCAAAGCTGAACATGTCGATGGCCGCCCTCAACCTGCTTATCCTGCTCCCTTCGGCCATACTCATGGCATTCATACTGGAGTGGTCGAGAAACGCCTGGCCAGGAATCGGGATGCTGGCCCTTCCCCCCGTTGCCAAAGCTGTCCTGATCATCCTGCTCATCGACCTGTGGATGTACGTCTGGCATCGTCTCAACCATGAAACGGCATTTCTCTGGAGATTTCACTCCGTACACCACAGCGACCCCACCCTTGATGTCACCACCAGTTGGCGGTTCCATTTTCTGGAAATACTGATCTCTGAACTGCTGCGTCTCCCCCTCTTCATGCTGGTGGGTGCAGGTATCGAACACCTGCTGCTGTACTCACTTTTCATGACACCGGTCATCGAATTCCACCACAGCAACATCTCCATTCCGCCCGCTCTGGATCGTCTGGCCCGGCTCATCATCCCCTCCCCCATGATGCACCGCCTGCACCACTCAAGGCTCAGGAGCGAACACGACTCCAACTACGGCAGCATGCTCTCCCTATGGGACCGTCTTTTTGGCAGCTTCATGATGAGAGATAATCTCGACGACCTCCGTCTCGGTCTCGACCATGAAAGCGAGCCCGACAAGCAACAACTCTTCGCCCTGCTCCAGAGGCCGTTCCGCCCATAACGCTACCGGCGCCGTTCGACCATTACGGCCCAGATCGAATCGTACCCGTGGATATCGTCCGTCATACCGGACGCATCAACGACCGGCTTACCCTCGTTATACCAGCGAAAGATGCCGCCGCGCAGGTTGCGGCAGCTCTTCGCCCCCGCTTTTCCGCAGGCACTCTGCACCCGCTCGAGCAGTTCCGTGCTGCGCTGGCCGATCGAACAGTAAAAGACAAGATCAAGCCCCGTCACAAGGGCAGCGTAGCGAGCCGCAAAGTCATCCGGGCCGGTATCTGGATCGAGACGCACAGCAGTCGCGATACGGCTCTTTTCATACTCCTCGGCATTACGAATGTCGAACAGCAATGGGGGGGCCGCCCCTGCAAGCATCGCAGCCAGTTCATCGGTCTCCAGATTTTCCACCCGGTGCGTACGCTCGATCATCATGATTGCGGCATTGAGCAGCCAGTCAGCAGCGAACATCTCAATAACGGTTATTTCGAAAATCTGCTCCGTGCCGAGATCTCAGTCAGGCCATGGAGCAATAATGCTTATCAACCCTCTCCGAGAGAGGTAAGATATCGGTGGACATAAAGCTTGTCGACTCTTGAGAGTTCAATCAGTTGGCCGAAGGAAATCATCGGGATCCCGTATTGCTGACGAATTCGATCGATCATCCTCATCCACAAATGCGCAGTCATCTCGGCATCTGCCAAAGCGCGGTGAAACATTCCGGTCTCCGGGATCCCCAGATGTGAGACCAGTGTCTGCAACTTATGGTTCGGAGAATCCTGATAAATCCTCCTCGACACGAGCAACGAGCAGCAACTGGCACCTGTATATGCCCGTTTCGCTCGTTTCAGCTCAAAATCCAGAAAACGGCGGTCAAATGACACATTGTGCGCGACAATATTATGACCGGCTATAAACTCCGAAAACTCAGCCATCACCTTTTCACAGCAAGGCTGACCTTTCAGCATCTCATTGGTAATGCCGGTATAACCTTCGATAAACCTGCTGATCCGAAAACCGGGGTTCATCAGCTTTTGAAAGCGGTCGACAATCGCGCCATGCTCCAGAAGCACCGCACCGATCTCGATAGCCCGGTCACCATACTCCGGAGACAAACCCGTTGTCTCAAAATCCAGCACCACCACACTGTCTGCCAACGTCCGCTGCATTCAATAATTATCAATTATCATTACACCAGCAATAAAGTCGCCGTCCATTGCTTTTTCCTCCTCCGCAACCATTTTTCTACGGCTGATGTCAAAAGCCATGTCATGCAGGTAAACCCCTGCATCGGAACGATCAATGTCGCGAAAACAATAAAGACAACAAACAAGATATTCAGGGAGAGCATTCCTGCATATTCCGGCACACCTCAAACACAAAATCCGCTGAACTTCGAACACAAATTCCCCAAAAAAAACGAACACTTGTTTGCTCTGAGAGGAAAAAGTATTGAATGGTGCCGGAATATTGTCGCCTGGCATTTTTTCAAACACAGAATTTGTATATTTGCTGTATTATTCGCCGATTTCCTCTTCACTGTTTTTAAAACTGCTGTTTTTTTTGCTTGCTGAATTAATGTCAACTCTGTATTTCAAGAACGTGTCGTGGTCATTTTTTCATGTCTTGAAGCGAGGAAAACAGGTAGAAACCGTTAAAACCCCTGCGTCAGGAGAATCAGACTGAGCGGAGTGCCTTTAGAGCAAGACGGCCTTCTCGATCATCATTTTGGTGATGAACCTCGAGTTCCTGCTCTCGGTTGGTTTTTTGCATTTATTTGTGCGTTACGAGTCGTTATGAGGTCCCAATAACAGGGCAGGCAACCACCTCAGCACGATATTTCGGAACCTGTGGTAATTGAGACAACTCCGCTGGAGAGACAGAACTGGCTGCCGCATAATGACGATTTTAACAATGGACGTTTCATTCAAAAGCTAATTTTATTACCTGTGAACAGAAGATTCTCATTATTTCAATGCATTGATTCATCACGCATCCCAGTAACAAGACTCATTCAACCTGTTATATTCAGGTTTCTTACCGTTTTTCCACTCTTTTTTTTATTCTCTCCTCATGTTTGCAAAGCTGAAGCACTGTATCCAGTTCTGCCAGATCAAGCCACTACAGAATACAAAAAGTTGATAGAGATAACGCTTTCGGAGAAGCCTGACGGCGTAACCGGTATGAAAAGTATGGTCTACATTAACGCAGCTCCCGCCATGGTCTGGAAGGTTCTGACCGATTACAATAACCTCAAACGGTATATTCCGAGAATGGTGGAGAGCGATCTTGTAGCAGACTATGGAAACTTGAAGGTGATAAATCTGACCGGGGAGTTCCTTGTGCTTTTTTTAAAAAAAACAATTCGAGTTTCCATAAATATGTATGAAAAATTTCCCTTGAGAATCGATTATCAACAGATTTCAGGGGATTTCGAGGTTTACAGGGGGGCCTGGATACTTCAGAGGTATTCATCCAAAGGTACGATACTGACCTATGAATCTGAAATCAAGCCCTCATTTGTGGCACCGAGTTTCATTTTGCATGGCATTCTTAAAAATGACATGGTTGCCGGACTCACCGCACTCAAAATCGAAGCCGAACGGTTGCAAGCCATTGAGCTCCAGAAATCCGTAGAGACACAAAAATAATCTGTGTTATCTGTCTCCAATTCACAAGGTTCTGTGGGTGATTTCCTTCATTCTGACCTCTTTTCACATTCAGGATCTTCCTTTTTTCGTGGCATGTTGCGGGCTTACGCCCATAAATTCATGCTCCAACCTGATGCACACGATACGTTTCCATCCGCTCAAGGCACTAAACGGCTGAAATGATTACATAAGAGGGTTTTATCCCAAAATTCAGCTTTTCCTGATGCGACGGCATCAGCAACAACTTCAAATTCTCTGTTCCTTTTTTATCCGCAAATATTTTCGGAAAATCATGCTTCGAAAAAAAACTTATAGCCCGGCAACTTTGTTTCTCAAAGCATATCAGGCGGACAAGTCAGAACACAGAGGTCTGTTACTGAAAATTACACTCAGGTAATGGTTAGAAAATGCGGCATGCTTGAGACCGTTACAATCTTCGTAATAATAACTTATGTCACTCAAGGCAGATGGATTTAACCGAAAATCCGTGCGGGGTTCAATGAGAGTCAGCATCCATCAAATGAGGTGCGGGTCATACTTCAGGAAGAAAGCCATGAACCGCAGAGAGAAACAAATCTGCTGGCTCCTGTTCGGGAGTTTTTAAAAAGAAGGGAAAACCATCATGAAAACAAATAGTACAGCTCCTTCAGATTTAGAGGCATTACGCAGCAAAGCTGAAGCAATGCTCAAACTCGGACTTAAAAACAAACTTGATATTCCCGAATCAAAAGAGGAGATGCAGCGTGTCGTTCATGAACTGGCGGTTTACCAGATAGAACTTGAAATGCAGCAGGATGAACTGCTTCAATCGAGGCTGAAGCTTGAAGAAAGTCTGGATTCTTACACCGAACTTTACGACTTCGCTCCGCTTGCGTATCTGAGCCTTGACCGAAAAGGAAAGATACTCAAGTCAAATCTGACCGCGACAACGCTGCTGGGTGTGAACCGTTCCAGTCTGGTGGGCAATCGATTGGGCATGTTCATTGCGGCTGAAAAGTTGCCCGATTTTAATGCAATGCTGGAGAGGGTGTTCAGCAGCAGAGATCACGAACGGTGTGACGTTACCCTCTTTGGTGACGGGGCATATTCTTCTCCGGCGGCAACTCTCCTTTCAGGTGCTGCAGCTCAAAAACATGGTCATATGGTGCATATCGTTGCCGTGCAAAACAGTGACGGCAAGGAATGTCGTGCTGTCATATCGGATTTGAGTGCGCAAAATCATGAGAAAAAAGAGGATACCAAATACGAGGATACTCTGGTTCATGACAGGAAAACAAACCCGAAGACAGCGCAGGTCGGTGTTGTTTCTGATTTCAATCATAGTTTGCTTGATAAAGTCATTCATTCAAGAATCCGGTTTGCCGTGCTATCGTATCTTTATACTGTCAATGAGGCAAGTTTTGTTGACATCAAAAAGAAAGTCAGTACCACAGACGGCAATTTAAGCGTCCACATGCGGATACTTGAGTCTGCCGAGTATATCAGTTGCGACAAGGATTTCAAAGCGCGCAAGCCTCAATCCATTTACCGCATAACACCAAAGGGCTGGGATGCCTTTATAGCCTACAAGGATTGTCTCCTTTCCTTTGCTGCCGGATAAATCCATCCAAAAGTTCATCGTTCAGGTTGAATCCGTGATTTTCATATAGCGCGAAAAATAATTTTTCGCAAAAACCACGGCAAAGAGCGAACTTCTTGAAGCAATGCTTTGTTTCATAAAGTACATTGGGAAGCAAAAAGCTGCTTCGGGACGTGAAGGTCTTTTAAATCAATTGGAGGTGACACGATGCTCGAAACAATCGCAATTATTCTGCTGGTGCTCTGGCTCTTGGGGCTTGTAACCTCGTACACCATGGGCGGACTTATTCACATTCTTCTCGTTATTGCCGTCGTTGTCATCCTCGTTCGTGTCATTCAGGGTCGACGCATTTGACTGCGGTCACTCACGTTTGTCAGGTTCGAGATGCGTGCTTGGACCGCTTTTCGGTTTGCACCACCAAGGTTCTGCAGATGAAGGCAGGAGAAGGGGAAGGAATTTTTTACTAAACCCGGGTAATCCGGAAAAAACGGTGTGGAACTGGTATGCTTTCGTAACGCGGTAGCAGAGCAGTGGTCTCATCGCTCTGAATAACATGTTAATAGGAGAATGACGATGAAAAAATCCATCTGGCTTGCTGCAGGTGTTGCGGGAATGCTTCTCGGTAATCCCGCTGTTGAGGCTCAAGGAGCCGTACGCGTACAAATCGGGCACTCGTTTTCAATTGAGTCGCGCCCGAATTTTATCATGTTGCCTGAACAAGGGTTTTCGGTAGCAGTGGGAAGCCCTTACGATATCGTCTTCTACGATAATCGTTACTACATCTTTCAGGACGGTTCATGGTACCGTTCTTCAAATTATCAGGGCCCCTGGAAATATATCCGTACAAACAATCTTCCGTCCAGAATCAGGAAACATCGTTTGGCAGATATCAGAAGGTATCGGGACACCGAGTATAACAGGCACACCCATAGTAACATGGAGCAGCGGCGAAGCGACGAGAACAACAAGAGAAATCTTGATCAGCAGCGAAGCGACGAGAACAACAAGAGAAATCTCGATCAGCAGCGAAGCGACGAAAACAACAAGAGAAATCTTGATCAGCAGCGAAGCGACGAAAACAACAAGAGAAATCTCGATCAGCAGCGAAGCGACGAAAACAACAAGAGAAATCTCGATCAGCAGCGAAGTGACGAAAACAGTAAAAGAATTCTTGATCAGCAACGCACTGATGGAAACCGTAAATAAAAGCAAAAATATCAGCCATGCGTAAGATGAACGATGCTGACTGAATAGCATCCTGTTATTACAGCAAAGGGAGCTGAAAATTTTCAGTTCCTTTTGCCCTGATGGGTCAAGGGAAAGTGATGGCGCGCTCCACGTTGGGGCTTATGAAGTAATGCCGTTAATGACAATACAAAACAATGGGGATTTAATTATGAGCATCAAAGAGACATACAAAAAGAAAGCAGAGGCCGAGCTGGATCTGGCCCAGGCAAGATTGGCTGAATTCAAGGCCAAGGGAAAAACAATGGCGGAGGAAGTGCATGTCAAATATGCTGAAAAAGTCGGCGACCTTGAGCGCGGGGTTGATTCGGTCAGAGCTAAACTAAAAGAAGTAGGCGAAGCTGGCGAGGATACATGGGAGCATCTTAAGGACGGAGTGGAGAAAGCTTTGCGTTCACTGAGCTCGGGTATTCATGATATAGCTGATAAGATAAAATAACATTCGCGGGTACGTGAGAGATAACAACGCCGTGCCTGCATGATTTTTGAAATAAAGGATATCGAAAAAATAATTCAAGTGGATTTTTTGATCTCTGGTCTGATTGAGAACACAACTGAAAAGACTAAAGAGACTCAGAAATCTGTCTTTTGTCAGAAATGAGTCAGTCAGAAAAATCCAGTGAGAAAAAGTGCTTCGATATTGACTTGCCAACAGGGGTTGAAGTGACCTTCAACCCGATACGGGTAGCGGCCATGATCAGGAAAAAAAGAACACCGATAGATTTGATGGATGATATCTACAGTCTTGCATACTGGATGACCGGCTCCGAGAAGACGGCCAATGAGCTTGTTTACAGCACCTATCTGAATATTGAAAGTAATGCTCCTGAACGTGAGGTGTTCAAAACATTCAGAACGTGTTTTTTACACAGTATGGATGAGAGTATTTCAGTTTGCGAGCCGGTATTGCTGGTTAAACGGAAAGAATTTCAGGGAGTGTCGTTACGTCAGCGGATTGCCGATATAAAACTCTCTGTTCTGCTCTCAGAGATTCCCGGACTGAAACACCGTGACATATCGAAAATAATTGGAAAGCCCCTTGATACCATAAGGTTAGAGCTGTCTAAAGGTCGTCAGTCACTTGCGAACAGCATGCTTTCGCTTGAAAGCACTCTCCCGGCCACTCATTTCAATTAAAAGCAAGGGCGCACCATGAAAAAACTGAGAATTGCCCAGATAGCTCCACTCGTAGAGCGTGTCCCTCCAAAAAAATATGGCGGGACGGAACGAGTTGTCTACTATTTAACCGAAGGGCTCGTCGCAAAAGGTCATGACGTCACACTGTTTGCCTCGGGAGATTCCATCACAAGCGCGAAGCTTGTCGCTCCGATCAGTGAGGCTCTCCGCCTTGGAAGAAAAGGGTATTCGCCTGTAGTCGTCTCCATGATGATGTTGAGCCGGGTGTATGAGAAAATGCTTCATGAATTCGATATCATTCATTCGCATCTTGAGTACCTGACCCTGCCTTATGCATACAAGAGCATGATACCAACCGTTCTGACGATGCATGGCAGGCTTGATGTCGGCAATTACAGCGATATACTGCGCATGTATCCGAACATGGCCTATGTCTCCATCAGTGATTCGCAGCGCCTTCCGGCACCGACACTCAACTGGGAAAAAACCATCTATCACGGCTATCCCGAATCCTGTTTCGAGTACAACGCGAACCCCGCTGATTATTTTCTCTATCTGGGCCGTTTTTCTGAAGAGAAAAGGCCTGATCAGGCGATCATGCTTGCGAGGGCATGCAATATACCGCTGAAAATCGCCGCAAAAATAGATCCGACCGATCAGGGTTATTTCGACAGAAAAATCAGACCGCTGCTTGATCATCCACTGATCGACTACGTCGGTGAAGTTGATGACCGGCGGAAGGTTGACCTACTGAAAAACGCGAGAGCGCTGCTCAATACGATAGACTGGCCGGAACCGTTCGGTCTGGTGATGATTGAAGCCCTTGCCTGCGGCACTCCGGTGATCGTCAGGGGGTGCGGCTCGGCTCCGGAAGTGATCACCCATGGTAAAACAGGCTTTATCTGTGAGAGCCGCATGGACTTCATCGAAGCAATACGTAATGTCGGCCGGATATCGAGAAAAGCCTGCCGGGAGGAGTTCGAGCAGCGTTTTTCCCTCGAAGAGATGGTGACCAATTACGAAGAGCTCTACTACAGCCAGCAGCAGAAGAAACAGAACGGGTATTCCAGAGAGGTTCCACTGCGTCTGAACAGAACTGGCGTTTTCCGCTGATCCGGAGGCAGATCGTCCCCAATGGCAAACTGATGACTGGTTGCATTACGATGACCGGAATCAGCGGAAATTTTATCAGAACAATACAATGGGTCAACACTTGAACACGCGGGAAATAAGGTCTCCGGACAAATACAGCCGGTTCTCTTTCGATTATCCGTATGGTATATCCGGATAGTAATTCACAAGGAAGTCAAATATTGTCATGAAAATCCTGCTCATCTATCCTGAATTTCCTGATACGTTCTGGAGCTTCAAACATGCGCTTAAATTTGTCGGAAAAAAAGCGGCGTTACCTCCACTGGGATTGCTCACCGTTGCTTCAATGCTGCCCGAAAACTGGGAACGGCGCCTGGTTGATCTCAACGTCAGGGCACTGAAAACAAAAGATCTTGTATGGGCCGATATGGTATTTGTCAGTGCAATGGCTGTACAGCAGCAATCCGCATGCGAAGTTATTGACCAATGCCATAATGCCGGAATAAAAGTGGTTGCCGGAGGACCTTTGTTTACCTCAAGCCATGAAGAGTTTCCCGGCGTCGATCATTTTGTGCTCAATGAAGCTGAACTTACCCTGCCTGCTTTTCTTGAAGACCTGAACAACGGAGTATTGAAAAAAGTCTATGTGAATGAACTTTTTCCTGAAATCACCAGAACTCCGGTGCCTCAATGGGACATACTTGAAACAGGGAAATATGCATCCATGGCAATACAGTTTTCAAGAGGATGCCCCTACCAATGCGACTTTTGTAATATCACCACGCTGTTCGGCAATAAAATCCGTATAAAAACAAGTGCACAGATTATCGATGAGCTTGAAGGTCTCCGGAAGATTGGATGGAACGGCACGATCTTTTTTGTTGACGATAATTTTATCGTCCATAAATCCTACCTGAAAAAACAGCTTCTTCCCCAACTGATTGCATGGCGGCAATCGAACGACGTGACAAACGAGTACTATACCGAATGTTCAATCAATCTGGCTGACGATCCTGAATTGATGGCCCTCATGGTGCAGGCAGGTTTCAACCAGGTTTTTATCGGTATCGAAACCCCTGATAATCTTGCTCTCACGAATTGCGGCAAGCAGCACAATACATCGAGGAACCTTCTTGATAACATAAGGCAGATACAGCATGCCGGTATGGAGGTCATGGGCGGATTTATCGTAGGTTTCGACAGTGATACACCATCTACTTTCCGGAAGCAGATAGAGTTTATCCAGAACAGCGGTATTGTCACGGCCATGGTTGGCATTCTTCAGGCCCTGCCGGGCACAAAACTCTATGACCGGATGAAAAGCGAGGGCCGACTGTTGAATACGTTAAGTGGCGACAATACCGATGGCAGTACCAACATTATACCGAGCATGGGCTCAGACATTCTCCGTAAAGGGTACATGAAGATGATGCTCTATCTGTATGCGCCCAAGCACTATTATCAGCGTATGCGAACACTGCTTGAAGAATACAATGTGCCGGAATGGAAAAGCAGCATCCGGATGACTCAGCTTATTGCTTTTTTCCGTTCAACCGTGCTGCTCGGTGTTATCGGAAAAGAACGGTACCAGTACTGGAAAATGCTGGTTTGGACATTTTTCAAAAATCCCCGGGCACTGCCGTTGGCGATAAGGCTGGCAATTTACGGACATCACTTCCGAAAAATTTGCCTGCTGCATCTCAAGCAAACGGAAGCGCTTGCAGATACTGCCTGAAAAAAGGCCCGGATATACCAGGCAAGCAGCGTTTCGAATAATGAAAAACCTGACGGAAAGGAAAATGTACAAGGATGTTAAGAGTTTTCATGTCGGTCAAGGAAAACACAATAACTGAAAAGTGAAATGAACACAATAAAAATAGCAGCAATCGTCCTGATGGTATCCGGGATACTGGGACTGGCCTATGGCAGTTTCAGCTATACGAAAGAGACTGAAGCCGTAAAGTTGGGACCAGTCGAACTGTCCATAAAAGAAAAAAAGAGTGTCAATATTCCGGTTTGGGCTGGAGTGGGGGCGATTCTTGCAGGTGGAGTGCTGCTGATTTATGGCAGCGGGAAAAAATGACGCTTTAAACAATGACAAGCTCTTTCATTTGCACCTGTTTTTTCTTGACTCAACATGCCGGCAGAAAGAGATACAATGAAAAAAACAGTTTGCTGGTTATAGGTATCCTTGAAAATGTTTTGAGTACTCCTTTACCAAATACATAAGCTATCAACAACGAGTCAATCGGTAATCCTTGCCGAAACAGGCCACTATTTGCTGACACTCTGTTTCCTGCCTGGCCGTTTCATTACCGAACCAATTCTTGTGGGGCGCTTAGCATTATCCCGGTCACTCTGAAAAATATAAATGGAGGATAAAATGAAAAAAATATTTGCCTTGTTGATGCTTCTTTCGCTCGTCAGTTGTGCTCCTTACGACAGGGACCATGAACGTAGAGATCATCATTATCATGATGGAGATCGCAGACATGATGGGGATGTAGATACCCGAACTCATTAGAGATGCATTAATTATGAAGCCCGGTCAATCTCCGGGCTTTTTTATAAACGAACGATCCTACCCGGCGCAACATTTCTGCGACAAAGAAAGAGCGAAACCGTTCATAATGTCGGACGCCTCTTACAATTTTGCAATCAATAAGCAATGAATATTGTTTCAACCCAAATACAACAGATTGGTCGATGCAAGACTAAGCGCTTCACAAGAATTGATTCCGTAGTAAAAAGATTCGACAGAAAACAGATACGCATGTTAATCATAAAAAAAATACCCAACCCCTTGAGAAATATGTTAGCCAAATATTAAGCTGTTTCGGAAAGGATTACGGAACGACTTTTTGCTGAGCGCTTATAACGAATATAAATGAAACACGATAGAATGAACGCGCGATGGCGTGAGTATTTGAACAATAGAGTGGATATAATAAAAAGAGTCCTGATCAGCGGGCTTGTTTTTGCGCTGCTTGCGTTCTGCTTGTTTTTTCTTATCAGAAAGAATGCAATAACTCCTCCAAAGCCGATAACATCCCAATTGCATATCGATATACCTCAATCCACCGTCAACATTCCTATCACCCTCGAAATCACCAGCCTTGCCGATTATCTGAACAACAAAATCACCGGGCAATTCCTCAACACAACACTCTTGCTCCATAAATCAAACAAAGAGCAAATTGCCCTGACCCTTACCAAAACAGAGGAAATCACCATCAGCTCTACAGGCCGAGAGCTGGTCTGCATTTTGCCATTAACCGTTGATGCAACACTTATCGACAGCAGGATGGGAAAAACACTTTCGAGACTGGTACACCCTTTTCGTACCAGCATTATCATGACACTGTCGACCCCCATTGATCTGGATCGTTTCTGGAGACTGAAAACCAGATTTAAAATCCGGGGATACCGATGGGTAACCGAACCTGTACTCAAGATAGGCCCGTTCAGAAAAAACATAAGGGAGCATCTTGAGAGTGCCATCAAAAAGAACAGTTGCGCGTTAACGACAATGGTTGACAAAGAGATTAACAAGGCCGCCTCCCTACGAAAGACCGTTGCCGGAGTCTGGTATGACTTGCAGGAACCGATTCTCATCAACAGAAACCCCGCTCCGGTATGGATTCGCTTTTCCTGCAATGACCTCAAGGGTGATATAGCACTGCAAAAAAAAGCCATCATCTGCTTTGCCAGTGTGAAAGCAAAAATGCTGATTGTCACCGATACCACAACATCCATTACACAACACACCCTGCCTCATTTCAAACAAATGGAGATAAGGGAAAAGCAGCCGAAATCTGATATTTTTATCTATGCCAACACCTCTTTTTTTGAAATCAATCAACAATTGAACGATCTCTTGAAAGGTACCTTGATTTCTTCAGAAGGATACAACATTACCATTAAAGAGATAAACGCCTATGCATCTGCCGAAGGATTGACCATAGCAGTAAACACTGGAGGAGATCTCACGGGGCGTTTTTTTCTGACGGGGCGACCGGTTTTTGATATCTCCACCCAGAGACTGCATGTGCAAAAATTTGACTTTTCGATTAACAGCAACAGCATTCTTGTAAACAGAGGTGATGATGTACTTCACGATCTGCTGAGAGAGCGTGTCGCATCAAAGCTTAACCTTGGCTTCGAAAAGCTGATATGGCAATTACCCCTCATCATCAATCAAGCCATTGCCAAAGAAAAGACGGGCAAAACAATCGACCTGAAGGTTAGTAAACTGGAAATAAAGCAGTGCGACATTCTTATGGGAAAAGAAAAGATCCACTTTATCATCAACGCAGGTATAGAAACGACAATAAGGCTAAAAAGAATCAAGGCCGGCAAATCCATTCATATACATTAAAAACCGAGCTGCTGCAAGCGTTCACAGTGTTGCCTCGATATATGGTTTCATGATCGAGGCAACACGGCACACCTGTGCATACTGCATGAGTGCATGCAGATTCTTTTGCATTCTCTGCTGATACCGTTTGAGCGCTTCGAGCACGATATCCATCCCGATCCTGTTACGGAATTTGAAGCAGTCTACAAGCGTCTTTTCCGGACTGTAAATCTTCACCGAAACACCATCGAGCTGATGCGTTTCAATACCGATCTTGAAACAAGAGGGTGAAAACCGGAAAACCGTAACCGGAGGATACTCGATTCTTGGTTGTTCGGCACCTTTTTCAAGCGCAAGAGATACACTGTGTGGAACCTGGGTGGTCATCTCGTGAAAGGAGAGTGCCGAAACCAGGCAAAGCACACCATTCGGAACCCTCAGCGCAACGGTGACAAGATCAGGATATTCGAGCTGCTTCCACCCTTTGAGTTGGTAAAGCCCTCGAGAAAGCTCTTCAAGCTCACCACTGTCACGAAGACTGTAAAGCGTCCGGGGATGAATACCAAGACTGATCGCGTCCCGGGTACGGATGAGGCCTCCCTGGGCAAGAATAAGAGCTTTGGCCTTTTCTGCAACTATACTTCCTGACTTCATACATAAAACCGTGTAAGTGTAAGTAAAATAAGGATTGGACCAAAAATTTAGGCACTACAATGCAATCGTTTGACATAAAAACTATGCTATGAGGAACGGC